>NZ_LT593974.1:1381480-2072221 GCF_900086985.1 Halomonas sp. HL-93 | reverse complement strand
TCCAAACCGATGGCAACGCCCTCGGGATTGGCATCTGCGGCGTTATTGAGCAGGTTGGTGAGTGCTTGGTCGAGCGTAGCGTCGACCGCCAGCCAGGGCCGCCCACGACGTTCTGCAATTTCAAGTCGATGGCTTACATCGGGTCGGAGTACTAGCCAACGTTGCACAACACCGGTGAGCCACGTTTCAGCGTCAAGCATTTCTGGCTCCGCCATGCGCCGCCTGTCCGCTTGGCTGACGAGATGCTGTAAGCGTGATTTACAAATATCGACTTGCTGGCGCAGCAAGGCGATATCTTCTTGATGTTCCGGGTTGTCTTTGGCTTCTTCCTGCATGTCTTTAAGCAGGACCGCCATCGTCGATAAAGGCGTGCCCAATTCATGTGCTGTACCTGCGGCTTGAGTCGCGACAGCCAGTACTTGCTCATTGCGTAATGCTGCCTCTCGAGTGCGAGAAAGCGCTTGGTCCCGGCGTCTTAGGGCATGGGCCATTTTATAAATGAAAAAAGTGACTAGCCCCGCCGACATACCAAAATTCACCCACATACCAAGAATGTGTAGGCTCAAGGGACTGCTGCTATTGATATGGCCAAGTTGGGGAATGGGATGGTAATCAATCATCAGAAAGCTATACGCCGCCATGGCGCAGCCTGCAATAATCCATGCATGGCGCCAGGGTAAGGTGGCTGCCGCTATGGTAATCGGCACGAGATAATAGGTAATAAAAGGGTTGGTAGAGCCGCCGGAAAAATAAAACAGCAGCGTCAAACCCACCAAGTCGGCGAGTAAGTGCATTAAATATTCTAGATGCTCGACAGCACGAGGGCGCCCCAGTCGCCACCATGTGGCAATATTGAGCAGTCCCATCGCTAGAACAACGCTCAACACCTCGGGAATGGGTAGCTCAAATGCCAGAAACTTCGTGCCCACAATGATGGCAATTAGAAACCCCGTCCAGGTAATGCCTCGCACAATGGTCAAGCGAACCAAGTTTCGGTTTGGGGTTGATAGCGGCAGTGGGAGCTCGGTTGGCATGTCGCTCACTTGGCGGTGGTTTTAAAGCGGTGGATTAAAAATTTAATGCATAGCGTCACCACATAGGTTAGCCATCCCGCCGTGGCGACAATATTGACCATAAGCATTTTAGGTGGCAGCCAAGCGCTGCCCAGCAGGCCTTCGATCATAATGTGGAAAAACATCGCGATAAGAAGCGGCAAAGCCAGCAGGTGAATCCACATATCGGTACGCCGTTTACGCACGTGGTAGCGTCGCAGCAGGCAGCGAAACGGGCGGTGCGCCCAGCTAAAAAATACCAGTGTGGCAATGATAAGCAGCATGGCGAGGGTCGCTTCTGTACTGCCGTAATACGCAGAAAACGATACCGACCATGCAAGGCCCAGCCATATCAGGCCTTCGGCGCTGGCAATGATATCGGCATAGCGCCGAACGTTCTGCATAAAGTGTATCCTTTAACCAAACAACGATAATTAATCATACGCCAGATCACGTTAGCTGTGGGTGACTTCTGGTCGATTCAACCTGGTGGCGTATCCGGTATACTGAGGAGTTGGGGCACTGCATGGCTCATTTTTTACTTTGCTATGCATCATACGACGTTACTGACTACGTACAGGATTTTCCGTGGACGCTATTACTTTGACTCGGCCAGACGATTGGCACCTACATCTGCGTGATGGCGAGGCGCTTAAAGCGGTCGTGGGCCATACGGCGGCCCAAATGGGGCGCGCTATCATTATGCCGAACTTGACGCCGCCAATCACTACGACGGAACAGGCCGTGGCCTATCGTCAGCGTATTCTCGCGGCTCTGCCCGCTGGGAGTCGCTTTGAGCCTCTCATGACGCTTTATCTGACCGATACCACTCCCCCGGAAGAAATCGAGCGGGCGGTCAAAAGCGGCATTGTTAAAGCCGTCAAGCTTTACCCTGCTGGCGCGACAACCAATTCCGCCTCAGGCGTTACCGATCTAGCGCTTTGCGACGCCACGATTGCGGCGCTTGCCGAGGCGGGCATGCCGTTATTGATGCATGGCGAAGTCACCGATAGTGATATTGATATTTTTGATCGTGAAGCGGTTTTTATAGAGCGCGTGCTGACACCTCTTTTGGCGCGTCATCCCACGCTAAAAGTGGTGTTTGAGCATATTACTACCCAGCAAGCCGCTGAGTTTGTCGCCCAAGCGCCGGATACGGTGGCCGCGACAATCACCGCGCACCACCTATTGTTTAATCGCAATAAAATGCTGGTGGGCGGCATACGGCCACATTATTACTGCCTGCCCATTCTCAAACGCGAACAGCACCGCCAGGCGCTTTTAAAAGCAGCGACCAGCGGCAGTGGGAAGTTTTTCCTGGGCACCGATAGCGCACCGCATGCGCAAACGGCGAAAGAGTCTGGCTGTGGTTGTGCGGGTGCTTACACGGCATCAACTGCCATTGAGTTGTATGCCACGGCGTTTGAAGAGGCGGGGGCGCTTTCTGCGTTGGAAAAATTTGCCAGCCTGAATGGGCCGCATTTTTACGGTATGCCGCCTAATGGCGACACGATTACCCTATCCAGGCGTTCGCAAACACTCCCCGCCAGCTATCCCTATGCCGATGGCGAAGCAATTATCCCGTTGCTGGCCGGGGAAAAACTCGATTGGTCAATTAGCTAGCACTTAACGTAAGTAGCATCTGATCGACCATTCGCGATGAGTGGTCGGCAGCCACATCGAGAAACTGCTCGAAAGATAGGTGGTTATCACCGCTGCCGGGAATGTCGGATAGGGCGCGAATGACTACAAAGGGGCATTGGTACAAGTAGCATGTCTGGGCGATGGCAGCCGCTTCCATCTCTACCGCTAACATGCTGGGAAATAGCGCGCGCGTTGCGTCCACTCGGGCAGGGTCAGCCATAAAGGCATCGCCAGTGGCAATTAAGCCTTCGCGCACGTTAACCTCGCCCAGTGTTTTGATAGCTCCACGGGCGATGTCTCGCAATGTCGCGTCGGCTGGATACGCCGCTGGCATGCCGGGAACCTGGCCCATCTCGTAGCCGAATACCACCGCGTCCACGTCGTGGTGGCGTACTTCGTCCGAAATAATGATGTCGCCAATACGCAGATCGCTGGCAAACCCGCCGGCTGATCCAGTGTTGATTATCGCGTCTGGCTGATGTCGCTCTAAAAGTAGCGCCGTGCCAACGGCCGCATTTACCTTGCCGATGCCTGACTGGAGTATAGTGATGTCCAGGCCGTGGCGCGTGCCGCGATGGAAAATAAAGCCCGCGTGCTCGTAACGCTCTGGATTGTCCAGCTGTGACGCTAAGATGCTGACCTCTTGTGCCATGGCGCCGATAATGCCAATACGCTTCACTGTGTTAATTTCCTATCGTTAAAGGGATGGCCATTAGCCGTCGTTAGCTTTCAGATTGATCGTGTTGTTCAGCGGCAGCTAAGGTGTTTTCAAGTAGCGTGGCAACGGTCATTGGCCCCACGCCCCCCGGAACGGGTGTAATAAAGCTGGCGCGTTCGGCGGCGGCGGTAAAATCCACGTCCCCCCTCAATGTGCCATCGTCTTGGCGGTTAATGCCTACATCAATGACCACCGCGCCGGGTTTAATCCATTCACCCTTAACGATGCCGGGTTTGCCAACGGCGACCACGACAATGTCGGCGCGTCGAACGTGCGCCGCTAAGTCTTGTGTGAAGCGGTGGCATACCGTCGTTGTTGCGCCGGCGAGCATCAACTCCAGCGCCATGGGACGTCCGACAATGTTGGAGGCGCCTACTACCGTGGCATCCAGGCCACGCACTTTGATATCGCTCTGCTCAAACAACGTCATAATGCCTTTTGGTGTGCAGGGGCGAAGGGCGGGCATGCGTTGGGCGAGTCGGCCAATGTTAAACGGGTGAAAGCCATCCACATCTTTGTCAGGGCGGATACGCTCTAAAATTGGCTCGGCGTCGAGATGGTCGGGTAGTGGCAGTTGGACGAGAATGCCGTCTACGGCGGGGTCGTCGTTAAATTGGTCAATCAGGGTTTCAAGTGCCTGCTGGGAAGTGTTGCTGGGCAGCGCGTGCTGAAAGGAAAGGATGCCTGCCTGCTCACAGGCACGGTGCTTATTGTTTACATAAACATGCGAAGCAGGGTCGTTTCCTACCACCACAACCGCAAGTCCGGGTGCTCGTTTGCCAGCTTGTTGGCGAGCCGTTACCTTTAGAGCAACCTGTTGACGGACATTGGCGGCGATAGCTTTGCCATCGATGAGTTGGGCGGTCATGTAAAGAAATCCCTGTGAGGTTGAAGGCGAACAAAGTAATAGGGTTAACCAAAGGCCAGCCATGGCTAATTTTCGCATGATGGGGCAGTTAGGCAAAGTGCCTGGGTAAGTTGTTAGCTTGATGGTTGACTTTAAAATTAAAAACAGTAATATATGCCTCGCTTGAGACGGGCCATGCGGCAGCGTTTAGGCTAGTAAAATCGGGGTGTAGCGCAGTCTGGTAGCGCGCCTGCTTTGGGAGCAGGATGTCGGGGGTTCGAATCCCTCCACCCCGACCACGTCTAACGTGAAAGGTAGTTTTGCTTTTCCAGGCGGTGGTTGTGGTCAAGTGCTCATCAATGTCTTTGCTTACAGATATTACATGTGCGCTCATAGCTCAACCGGATAGAGCAACGGCCTTCTAAGCCGTAGGTTGCAGGTTCGAATCCTGCTGGGCGCGCCATTTGTAACACTGGCGATCAGCCTCAATGTGTTTTAAGCCGCAGTTGTCAATGGTGGGTGTAGCTCAGTGGTAGAGCCCCGGATTGTGGCTCCGGTGGTCGTGGGTTCGATCCCCATCATCCACCCCAGCGACAACGCAGCAAAATCAAGCAGTAGTATTTCCCTTCTTTAGGTTATGGTGGGTGTAGCTCAGTGGTAGAGCCCCGGATTGTGGCTCCGGTGGTCGTGGGTTCGATCCCCATCATCCACCCCATTAACCTCCTCATGCAGCTCATTTCCGCTTTACTCTGTCCTCGTTTGTTGTCCCATTATACTTACTTAGTTTTATTTGCCTTGCTCTAGCGTGGCATTACTTTGATTGGGCGACCGGTCGCTTGGGTGAGTGGGACGGGGCGCCCTAATAAAAAACTGCGCGTAGTCGATGCTTAACATCAAATTTTGGTGCGATTGACGTGCTTTTTTAGTGCGCTGTGCCACGTAAAGATGATTAAGGTAGTGCTGAATTAACCTCTTATCGCTTTGCGATGGCCCGCGTAGTTATAAGGCTAAGCAATTGCTGTGCCGCAATGCATGATGTTGGCGTTATTGCTGATTTGGCGACATTAATTCCTGATTTCTCAATTAAAAACAGTTTTTTACACTGTATTAATGCTTGTTTATCAGTGCTATTTTTTTAGATAGAGAGGCGCGCGATGGACCTTGCCTGCGCGTCGAGTAATCAGCAGATGGAGGGCGTTATTAATGTCGCGTCACGCGGTGGTGTTAGGAGCAGGCATGGTAGGTGTCAGCATTGCATGGCACTTACAGCAGCGTGGCATTCAGGTCACGTTAGTTGATCGACGCCAGCCAGGGCAGGAAACATCGTTTGGTAATGCTGGTATTATCCAGCGGGAAGCGATAAAGCCTTACCCGTTTCCTCGCGATATGAAAACCATCCTAAGCGTACTGCCCAATCGCCGGGTCGATATTCGCTACCGCACCGGTGGGATGTTTAAGGCTGCATCGCCCTTACTAAGTTATTGGCATCACTCATCATCGCGCCGCTACCAGCAAATTGTGCCGGAATATGCATCGCTGATTCAGCTATGTCTTAAGACCCACGGACCAATGATTGAAGCGGCCGGCGTCGAGCATTTGGTGCGTCGAAATGGGTGGCTGGAAATCTACCGAACGCCGGAAAAGCTTGCTAAGCGTGCGCAAGAGGCGCAAGAAGCCCGTGAACGTTATGATGTTCAGTTTCAAGTGCTAGATCGCCCGGCCTTACTAGACAAACAAGCCGACCTTAGTGATGACATTATTGGGGCAATTCATTGGCTTGACCCCTGGACGGTCGCAGATCCTGGTGCTCTGGTGGCCGCGTATGCGGCGTCATTTGTTGCCAATGGCGGTCGGATTGTACAAAGCGATATTCAGTCGGTAACGCAGCTCGAAGCCCAATGGCGTATTACTACCGCCGATGAGGAACTAGCCGCAGACGACGTCGTAATGGCACTCGGGCCTTGGGCAGGCGAGTGGTTGAAAGGATTAGGCTACCGCTTTCCGACCTTTGTTAAGCGAGGCTACCACATGCACTATTCGACGCAGTCGCCTGCCTGCCTGCGTTACTGGCTGATGGACGCTGAAGTGGGGTATTTGCTGGCGCCGATGAATGCTGGCATACGGCTCACGACCGGTGCTGAGTTGGATCGTCTTGAGTCGCCCTCGGACGAGCAACAATTAGGCGCCGCAGAAAAAGTTGCTCGGTCGCTCTTCCCGTTAGGTGAGCGGCGAGACAAGGCGGCCTGGAAAGGCGCGCGTCCATGTCTTCCCGATATGAAGCCGGTAATTGGGCCCGCCCCGCATCATAAAGGGCTGTGGTTGGCCTTTGGGCATGGTCATCAAGGGTTTACATTGGGACCGGCGACGGGCTATTTGCTTGCCGATATGATGGAGGGCAAAACACCGGCCATCGATATGGCGCCCTTTAGGGCTGAGCGGTTTTAATAGGTCTGATTTTGCGTGTTTTCATACTCTTTGCTAGGCTGCTCATACATTCGCACTACAATGAGGTGAACCTATGGATGTTGCGGTTAGTAATGCGGTAAGCACGTCGCTATCCATGAATCAGGCACAAAGTGCTGAACAAGCGCAAATGAAAGTGTTTAAAGATGCGCTTAATACCCAAGAGCAGCAGGTCAGTGAAATTATGGCTTCAGCTGATATGGGTGCTGAGCCAGACTTGGCTCAGGAAGGGAGCGTAGGCACTCAGGTTAATACTTTCGCCTGAGTGGTTGTGTTCTAGCAGTTATAAAGCTGTGATTGAAAAAAACGCCGGTTCGCCCGGTGTTTTTTTATGCCATTGTATCCGGTTGCGCTTCGTTACCTACCCGTTAGCCTGCCTGGCCCCTTGTGGCTCAATGCGCTCTGCAAGGGTACAATCCCGGCATTGCCATTTAGCTCAGCCGTTGTCACTTGGTATCTATATGTTCGGCTGAGTCCACGCTAATGATGAGGCCCGATGAAAGATACTCAATTAGCCCAAGAAGCCGGGCTTAGAAGAACCTTTGCTATCATTTCGCACCCCGATGCCGGGAAAACGACCATCACTGAAAAAATGCTGCTGTTTGGCAATGCCATTCAGTTAGCCGGCTCGGTGAAGAGCAAGCGTAACGACCGGCATGCCACCTCAGATTGGATGAAAATGGAGCAGGAGCGGGGCATCTCGGTAACGACCTCGGTGATGCAGTTCCCCTATGGCGGGCGTATCGTCAACCTGCTGGATACGCCGGGTCACGAAGATTTCTCTGAAGACACCTACCGTACATTGACGGCGGTGGATTCCGCCCTGATGGTGATTGACGGGGCGAAAGGTGTTGAGGACCGGACCATCAAACTGATGGACGTATGCCGCCTACGCACCACGCCGATTCTGACGTTTATCAACAAGATGGACCGCGATATCCGAGATCCTATCGAGGTGATGGATGAAGTCGAAACGGTTCTCAATATCCAGTGTGCGCCAATGACATGGCCCATCGGCATGGGGCGGCATTTCCGAGGCGTTTATCACCTCTATAACGATGTGGTTCATCTCTATACCCAGGGCCAGGGCAGCCGCATTCCCGAGGACAAGCGCATCGAGGGGCTGGATAATCCCGATGTTGACGAAGTGCTGGGCGAAGAGCAGGCCGAAGAGCTCCGTATGGAAGTAGAACTGGTGCGTGGGGCTTCCCATGAGTTTGATCTGGAGGCTTACCGTAGCGGTAAATTGACGCCAGTCTATTTTGGGACCGCGATGGGCAATTTTGGCGTACGTGAAATGCTGGATGGCTTTGTTGAATATGCCCCAGCGCCTCAAGCCCGGGAAACCAATGTGCGGAATGTACCAGCCGATGATCCACGCTTCACCGGCTTTGTGTTCAAGATCCAGGCCAATATGGACCCTAATCACCGTGACCGTATCGCGTTTCTGCGGGTGTGCTCGGGTAAATACGATAAGAACATGAAGATGCGCCATGTGCGTATCGGTAAGGATGTCAAAATTGCTGACGCGCTGACATTCATGGCCTCCGACCGCTCCCAGGTTGAGGAAGCTTGGCCCGGCGATATTATTGGCTTGCATAACCACGGCACCATCCAGATTGGGGACACGTTCACTGTCGGTGAAGATATGCGCTTCACTGGGATTCCTCACTTCGCCCCCGAGCTTTTCAAACGCGTTCGTTTAAAAGATCCGCTTAAGATGAAGGCTCTGCAAAAAGGGTTGCAGCAACTTTCGGAAGAGGGGGCCACCCAGGTCTTTATGCCGATTGACAATAATGACCTGATTCTTGGCGCGGTAGGGACCCTGCAGTTTGACGTGGTGGCACATCGCTTAAAAGAAGAATACAAGGTTGACTGCCTGTATGAAGGCGTCAATGTTCAGACGGCGCGCTGGGTGTATTGCGAGGACGCCAAGATGCTTGAGGAATTCAAGCGTAAGGCAAGTGCCAATTTGGCCATCGATGGTGGTGGCTATTTAACTTATATTGCGCCGACCCGGGTTAACCTGCAGATGACGCAAGAGCGTTGGCCTGAGGTCCGCTTCCAGCCGACACGTGAACACTAATCGCTCGCCTTGCCATCACGAGGCGAACATGCTGATCGATGCCCACTGCCATCTTGATTTTGCAGCTTTCGATCCAGACCGCGATGCGGTCATCGAAGCCGCAAGAGGCGTGGGCGTTAAGCATTTTATCGTGCCAGGCACCACGCGAGCCCGCTGGCAAAGCGTGCTGGCATTGGGCCAGTGCCGGGCTGATATTAGCGTCTGCGCTGGCCTTCATCCCTACTTCATAGCGGAGCACCGCGAGCAAGATATCAACCAATTAGATAGCGTATTGAGTGAGCATCCCGAACTCGTCGCGGTGGGCGAATGCGGAATCGATGGTCGCTTTGACGATACGCTCGCCGCGCAGTGGGATTATTTTGATGCCCAATTAACGCTGGCCAAGCAACATGGATTGCCCATCGTCGTGCACTGTGTCAAAGCCAACGATACCGTCGCCAAACGGCTTCGCCAACGCGCGCTTGCCAGAGCTGGTCTGATCCACGCCTTTGCCGGGTCTTACGAACAGGCCAAAAAATTTGTGGATCTCGGTTATGTGCTGGGTCTTGGCGGTGCGGCAACCTATCGGCGGGCAAAACGGCTGCAACGCGTTATCAAGGCATTGCCCGATGACAGCTTTGTGTTGGAAACGGATAGCCCGGACATGCCATTGAGCGGCTATCAAGGCCAACGCAATGAGCCTTGCCGAGTGAGCGACGTGTGCAAGGTAGTGGCCGGATTACGCGGCCAAACATGCGAGCATGTCGCCGCGATTAGTAGCGCTAATGCTGCCCGCATGTTTCGCTTGCCTACCTGCGGTTAATTAGCCAGGCCCATGGCGAGCTGCTCAGGGTCGAGCCGCTCAATAGGGTAGGGAAGGTCGAGTAGTGTCAAGCGTGCTTCCCCAAGATAAACGGGCATTGCCTCGTCCATTACCTTGGTGTTCATGACGGTCAGAAGCTCAATATTGCCTGTTTCGCTAAAAGCGCTGGTGACGACTTCGCCAACGCCCTTGTCGGTTTCGTTGACGATAGTCTCCCCGGTTGCTGGCGCAGTCGCGTTTGTCAGCTCGGCGCGCACCAGGCGTTTTTTTACCTGGCCACGGAAGTGGGCGCGGGCAACGACTTCCTGACCGGTGTAACAGCCTTTTTTAAAGCTGATACCTCCCAGTGCTTCCCAGTTAAGCATCTGCGGCAAAAAGTGGTCTTGCTGTGCATCGGTCAGCCACGCGAGGCCGCTTCGTATGTCAGCCAACTGCCAGGCCGCCCGGCCTGCATCATCATCCAGCGCTGAGATGTCGGCGTTGTCTTCCAGGCAGAATAGCCAGCGCGGCGTGTCGCCCGGGTAACAAAGTACGCTGGCGTGCTCATTGGTGAAGTGAGTCCCAGGCGCGGTGGGCAGGGTTAAACCTAGCGCTTGCGCGATCGAGCGAGCATTTTCACCTGCTCCAATCAGCGAGAGCTCAGGAAGTGGGGTTAACTCAGCTTTATAGAAGGCAGCAAATTTTTTTAAGTGACTGGCCAGAGTTTCCAGCAGCGACGCGCTGAGCAAAAGGCGATAGTGAGCGTCACCGATTTTCATCAGCTGAGCATTTGCCAGCATGCGCCCTTTCGGGGTGCAGAAGCAGGTGAGGGGAGCAAATCGGCCGTCTGCGAGGCTAACCTGAGTGCTGGTTTGTCCCTGTAGAAATTTCTCAGCGTCGACACCTTTCACGTCTAACGCGGCTAGGTGGTTAAGCCATACACCGCTGTTGAGAGTGTCGAATGAGGGAACGATCACAATGACAACTCCTAATAAAGAATATAAATCAATAATGTTTAACGTGTGGGCAGTAGGCAGCGATTGCAAGGTACATGCTGCATGCTAGACTCATTTGTCTGTATCAGTTTTGCATAGGGCGAAACCAGCGCACTTGGCGAGCCACTTCGGTTGGCGATGGCCTGTGGCGATATACTGCAGTCGTAATGAGGGAGCCCAGCGCGATGGCACAGCAATCATTAACCTTTCACGGTGTTAAATCCGCCGAGCAAGTCAACCAGATTACCACTGCGTTGATGATGCTTGATGGCGTGGACAGTGCCGAAGTTGGCCGCTACGGCGCCGAAATAGACGGTCGGGTAAAACGCGAGGCGCTCATCAAGGCCGTTGAAAAACTCAACCTCGGCATAAAGGTAATATGATGCACAAGCCCATTACCGTGATCAGTGAACGCAACCGCATTTTCCGCCAGCGCGTAGAAGTAGACGGTTGGGAGGATATGTATGCCGATGTGCCGCCCGTTGTCGGGGGGGAAGGCAGTGCCCCGGACCCCCATGACTACTTCGATATTGCGTTGGGTACGTGCAAGGCGATCACGGTACAAATGTACGCCAAACGCAAGCAATGGCCTTTGGAAGGCATTACCGTCAGGGTGCAGCGCGATGATAGTCAGGAAAGGAAAGGCGTCTACAAGTTGGCTGTCATATTGACGTTCCACGGCATTGATGATCCTGAGCAGCGCGCTAGGCTTGAAGATATCAGCCACCGCTGCCCCATCCAGCGGTTGATGACCCATTCTACCGTGGATATTACGACGAGCACCGAGTAGCTCGTCTTACCCCGACAGGAGCGATGATGAGCAAGGAATTCCGGTTGCAGTCAAAATTTAAGCCCGCAGGGGATCAGCCCAATGCTATAAAAGGTTTGATCGGCGGTCTTGAGTCGGGGCTTGCCCACCAAACATTGCTCGGCGTTACGGGGTCCGGCAAAACCTTTACCATGGCCAATATCGTCGAGCAGCAGCAGCGCCCAACGATCGTCATGGCGCCCAATAAAACGTTGGCCGCCCAGCTGTACGGAGAATTCAAGGCGTTTTTTCCCGACAACGCCGTCGAGTACTTTGTTTCCTACTACGATTACTATCAGCCGGAAGCCTATGTGCCGTCATCGGACACCTTTATCGAAAAGGATGCCTCGATCAACGATCACATCGAGCAGATGCGCCTTTCCGCCACCAAGGCGCTGCTGGAGCGTCGCGACGCCCTGATCGTCGTGTCGGTGTCGGCGATATACGGCTTGGGTGACCCTGATCAGTACCTGAAGATGCGCCTGCACTTTACCCGCGGCGAGCTGATCGACCAGCGGGCGTTTCTGCGCCGGCTCGCGGAACTTCAGTACACCCGTAACGATATGGATTTTCGCCGCGGTACTTACCGGGTACGTGGCGACGTGATCGATATTTTTCCGGCGGACGCTGAAGAAGAGGCGGTGCGCGTCGAGCTGTTCGATGATGAAATCGATTCGATCCGGCTGTTTGATCCGCTGACCGGTGACGTAAGGGGCCAGGTCCCGCGCATGACGATCTACCCCAAGTCGCACTATGTGACGCCCCGCGAGACCATCCTCGGCGCCATCGATGATATCAAGGCCGAGCTCAAGGAGCGCCTCGACTGGCTGCGCAAGCATGAGCGGCTTGTCGAGGCACAGCGCCTCGAACAGCGCACCCTGTACGATATCGAAATGATGCTCGAGCTTGGGTACTGCAACGGCATCGAAAACTACTCGCGCTATTTATCGGGCCGCGCGCCCGGCGAGCCGCCGCCGACGTTCTTCGACTACCTGCCCGACGATGCGCTGCTGTTCATCGATGAATCCCACGTCAGCGTGCCCCAGGTGGGAGGCATGTACAAAGGCGACCGCTCGCGCAAAGAAACGCTTGTCGAGTACGGGTTTCGCTTGCCGTCGGCGTTGGACAATCGTCCTATGAAATTTGAAGAGTGGGAGGCGATTTCGCCGCAAACGATTTTTGTCTCGGCAACGCCCGGCCCCTACGAAGCCGAGCATGCCGGGCAAATCGTCGAGCAGGTCGTGCGGCCGACGGGGCTGCTGGACCCTGAACTGGAGGTGCGCCCGGCCAGTACCCAGGTCGACGACCTGTTGTCAGAGATCGGCCTGCGCACCGAGGTGGGCGAGCGGGTCCTGGTAACCACGCTGACCAAGCGAATGGCCGAAGACCTGACGGAATACCTGGACGAGCACGGGATTCGCGTGCGTTATCTGCACTCGGATATCGATACCGTCGAGCGGGTGGAAATCATTCGCGATCTGCGTCTGGGCAAGTTCGACGTCCTGGTGGGGATCAACCTCCTCCGCGAGGGCCTGGATATCCCTGAGGTGTCGCTGGTCGCTATCCTTGATGCCGACAAAGAAGGCTTCCTGCGTAACGAGCGTTCCTTGATCCAGACCATCGGCCGTGCCGCGCGCAACGCCCAGGGCAAAGCCATTCTCTATGGCGATCGAGTGACCGATTCCATGCGTCGGGCGATGGACGAAACCGAGCGTCGGCGTGACAAGCAGAAGGCACACAATGACGCCCATGGCATTACCCCCACCACGATTACCCGCTCGGTAACCGACATCATGGAAGCCGCTCAGGCGCCCGGCAAGAAAAACAGCCGTAAACGCGGCAGTGATCGCAAGGTTGCCGAAGCCGCCGCCGAATACGATACGGCCAACATGAACAAGCACGATTTCCTCACGGCGATCAGCAAGTTGGAAGATGCGATGTTCGAGGCTGCGCAAAATCTCGAGTTCGAGGAAGCCGCCCGTTTGCGCGACCAGCTGCATCAAATGAAAGAAAAACAACTGGCGCTGGGGTAGGGCATGCCTGAAGGCCCGGAAATCCGTCGCGCGGCGGACAAGATTCAGCTTCAGATTGGCGGCAGGGTGGTCGACGAGGCCTGGTTTGCCTTTCCTGAGCTTGCCGAGCAGGCAAACGTTCTGGAGGGGGTTCGCGTCGACGCAGTGGATACCTGGGGGAAGGCCATGCTGCTGCGCTTTGCCAACCAGCAGGTGCTGTATTCCCACAACCAGCTATACGGCGTGTGGAAACTCCACGACGCGGCCAAGCCTCCTTCCACCAAGCGCTCGCTGCGCGTTCGTCTGGTGGCCGACGGTAGGGCGGCGAGTCTCTACAGTGCGTCTGATATTTCGCTCTGGCATGCGCAAGATCTGAAGCAACATCCCTTTTTATCTCGGCTGGGGCCGGATTTGCTCAGCCACTCGCTGACCGCTGATGACGTGGCGGTGCGGCTTGCCTCACGCGCCTTTCTACGCCGTCGCTTGGGTGGTCTGTTACTCGACCAGGGTCTTGTCGCGGGGTTGGGTAATTACCTGCGCTCAGAAATTCTGTTCTTTGCCCAGTGCCACCCCAAGCAACGTCCGGTTGACTTGACCGAGTCTCAGCGCCATCAGCTGGCCACCTGTATTATCCAAGTGACGCGTCAGGCGTATGAACAGGCGGGCGTCACTAATACCAAAGCCTGGATTGAGCAGGCCATCACCGCCGGCGAACCGCGTCGCCAATGGCGGTTCAGCGTCTTCGAGCGGGCCGGGCTTTCCTGTCACCGCTGCGGCGAGGTCATCGAGCGCACCATGGTAGGGTCCAGGCGGCTGTATTGGTGCCCGGGCTGTCAGGTTAATACACCATAATTTATACCGTTATCTTGTATCGTTTTAAATTTGGCAACTGCCTATATCTGTTCGTTTCTATGACGTTGGTGTTGCTGCCGGGGTGGGGCCAATACGGTATAATGCGTAAAGCCGAGCAGGCCCTTGCGGCAAAAGATCGCTTAGGCTTGCCGATAAGACGATAACCAAGGAGCTGTTTGTCCATGACCGTGATTCGCCAGGACGACGTGATTCAAAGCGTTGCCGATGCCCTGCAGTATATCTCCTACTATCATCCCAAAGACTTTATCGACGCCATGGCGGCCGCTTATGAGCGCGAAGAAAACCCCGCTGCCAAGGACGCGATTGCGCAGATTCTGATCAACTCGCGGATGTGCGCCACGGGTCATCGGCCAATTTGCCAGGATACCGGCATCGTGACGGTCTTTGTCCACGTAGGCATGCAGGTGACCTGGGACGCCGACATGAGCCTGGATGACATGGTCAACGAGGGCGTGCGCCGCGCCTATCAGCTTCCCGACAATATCCTGCGCGCCTCGGTGCTGGCAGACCCCGACGGCAAGCGTCAAAACACCAAGGACAACACGCCCGCGATTATCCACCATAAGCTCGTGCCGGGCGACAAGGTCGATATTCACGTGGCAGCGAAGGGCGGTGGTAGCGAAGCAAAATCCAAGTTTGCCATGCTCAATCCGTCTGACAGCGTCGTGGACTGGGTGATGGAGCAGCTGCCCAAGATGGGGGCCGGCTGGTGTCCGCCGGGCATGCTGGGCATCGGCATTGGCGGTACGGCGGAAAAGGCCATGGAGATCGCCAAGGAAGCACTGCTGGAGCCGATCGATATCCAGGAGCTTCAGGCACGTGGCGCGAGCAACCGCGCCGAGGAACTGCGTCTTGAGCTGTTCGACAAGGTCAACAAAAGCGGCATTGGGGCTCAGGGGCTGGGCGGCTTAACCACCGTGCTGGATATCAAGGTCAAGGATTATCCGACCCATGCGGCGAACAAGCCGGTCGCCATCATTCCCAACTGTGCCGCTACCCGCCATGCGCACTTTACCCTGGACGGTTCGGGCCCCGTGGCCCTGCCGGCGCCTAAGCTCGAAGACTGGCCGGAAATCACCCGCGAGGCTGGCGATAACGTCAAGCGCGTCAACCTCGATACCGTGACCCCGGAAGACGTCAAAACCTGGCAGCCCGGGGACACGCTGCTGCTCAATGGTAAGCTGCTCACCGGCCGCGACGCCGCGCACAAGCGCATGGTGGATATGCTTGCCAAGGGCGAACCGCTACCCGTGGATATGAAGGGCCGTTTCATCTATTACGTCGGCCCCGTCGACCCCATTGGCGATGAAGTGGTAGGACCCGCCGGACCCACGACCGCAACGCGCATGGATAAGTTTACCCGCACCATGCTTGAGGAAACCGGTTTGTTGGGAATGGTGGGTAAAGCCGAGCGTGGTCAGGCGGCGATCGACGCTATTCGCGATAACCAAGCAGTTTATCTGATGGCGGTAGGTGGATCGGCCTATCTCGTTGCTCAGGCGATTAAGAAGTCTAGTGTGGTTGGCTTTGAAGATCTAGGTATGGAAGCCATTTACGAATTTGAAGTGGAAGACATGCCCGTAACTGTGGCCGTGGATAGCGCAGGAACTTCGGTGCACCAGACTGGCCCTGCCAAGTGGAAAGAAATCATCGCCCAAACGGCGTAAGCTACGCGTAGAGTAAAATATCCTTGGCTTAAAAGGCCCCGCCATTGGTGGGGCCTTTATCCATGCCGACAGGTACAGCGCACGGAATTAACACGCATATTGAGGACACCACTATGACCTCGTGGTTGCTAGGGACCGGCATATTATTAATCTACGTGCTAGGCATCGTTTCAGCGGTGATGGCTTTGATGTCAAGCCGAACCTCCCAGGGGGCGGTCGCCTGGATTATCTCACTGTTAACGTTTCCTTATGTCGCGGTGCCTGCCTATTGGCTGTTTGGTCGGCCGCGGTTTTATGGTTATGTCACCGCGCGGGGCGTACGAGATAATATCTTACGCCGTATGCTAGTCCGCTATCGCACCCACGTTGATCCTTATTCTGTTCCGTCTAAAAGTGCCGACGTCCAGGCGGTTGAGCAATTAGCCATGATGCCGATGACGCATGGCAACCAAGCAACCTTATTGATCGATGGTAAGGCGACGTTCGATAGTCTATTTGCAGGCATCGAGCACGCACAGCGCTATATTTTGCTGCAGTTTTTTATCGTGCGAGACGATGCCCTTGGGCGTCGATTGATGGGATATCTTCAGCAAGCCGCTAGTCGCGGCGTCAATATCTATTTCCTTTATGATGAAATGGGAAGTCGCAAACTCAGTGAGCGCTATTTAAACGACTTAACTCAGTCAGGTATTGAAGTGAGTGCGTTTCGCTCCTCCCGCGGTCTAAAACACCCCTTTCAGTTAAATTTTCGAAATCACCGTAAAGTAATGGTAGTGGATGGCCAGGAAGGCTGGCTCGGTGGATTCAACGTGGGCGTGGAGTATTTGGGGGAAGACCCCAGTCGTGGTGCCTGGCGAGATACCCATCTAAAGCTGCAAGGACCTAGTGTTTTGGGTTTGCAGGAAGCCTTCTGGGAAGATTGGCATTGGGCCACCGGTGAGGTCATTACGTTAGATTGGCAGCCACAGGAAACGTTCGCCAGCAACCATCACGTGGTGGTAGTCCCTTCCGGCCCTGCGGACCGGCAAGATACTGCGAGCTTGTTGATACAGCAGGTAATACAAAGTGCCGAAGAAAGGCTCTGGGTCACCAGCCCCTACTTCGTTCCTGATCAGGGAGTACAGGATGCTCTTCGTTTAGCCGCGATGCGCGGCGTAGATGTTCGCGTGATGATTCCCGAACGCCCTGATCATTTATTGGTATTTCTTTCGGCGTTCTCGTTTCTACCCGATATGCTACGTGCAGGCGTAAAAATATACCGTTATCTTCCTGGATTTTTGCATCAAAAGGTGATGCTTGTCGATAATAAGGCGGCTACCGTGGGCACGGTTAATATGGACAATCGCTCTTTCCGTTTAAACTTTGAAATTACAGCGTTTATGCCTAGTGCCGCTGTGGCCGCCCAGGTTCGGGTGATGCTCGAAAAAGACTTTGCGCAGTGCCGACGTATCGGGCTGGACGAAATTGCTCAACGCCCCTGGTGGAAAAAAGTCGTCTCGCGCGCCGCTTATTTAACCGCCCCGATTCAGTAGCTCAACGGCTCGGTGTCAGATTAATTTAGACCTTTAGGGTGACAAGGAGTCGTAGGTGAACCTTGAAACAAAGTGGCTAGAAGATTTCGTTGCATTGGCCAATACGCGTAGTTTTTCCGCCTCGGCAAGGCAGCGGCACGTCACTCAGCCAGCCTTTAGCCGCCGGATTCGCGCCTTGGAGCAGGCAGTAGGGGTTACGTTGGTGGACCGCTCGACGACGCCGGTGGGTTTGACATCAGAAGGTCAACTATTTCTGGTCACAGCACGCAACTTAGTTGAGCAGCTCGCTGAATCGCTAGGCCATTTGCGCGGACTTTCGATGGCCAATGAGGCGTTGGATATAGTCGCCGCCCACTCATTAGCGTTGAGCTTTTATCCGCCCTGGATATCTCGCTTGCAGAAAGGTCTCGGTGAGCTGCCAACCCGATTGGTTGCCATGAACGTTGGGGAGGCAATTCACGTTCTGCGAGAGGGAAACTGTGATCTTATGCTGGCCTATTATGATCCCTTTGCCACCATGCAGTTAGACGCCGAAGTGTTTCCGTCTTTTTCAATCGGCAATGTCAATATGCTGCCGGTGTCCTTGCCTGATGCAAAGGGTCGGCCAATGTTCTCGCTCCAGCACGACAGCTCAGTGCCTTATCTGGCCTATACGCAAGGGGCCTTCCTGGGGCGCAGCGTTCGCATGCTACTCAAAAACGACCCCCTGCGCATGAAGCTGCGCACGGTCTATGAAACTGCCATGGCAGAAGGGCTAAAGGGAATGGTATTGCAAGGAGTTGGTATGGCGTGGATTCCTGATTTCTGTATCCGGGAGGAGCTAAAAAGCGGTCGCTTGGTGCGCGCCGCCGATGCTCAATGGGATATTCCACTAGAAATACGGCTATACCGATGCTCGTTGGTGCATAAACCCGGCGTCGAACGCCTGTGGCGGCAAATGATGAAGCTGCCACGGGATTTTCTGCAAGGCTAATCATTAGGCTTAATGCGACAGCGCGCTACTAAAGTCCGCGGGCAAGCCTAGAAAGTTTTGGATAATGAAAAAATGGTCTTCAAATAGACTGTCGGGCTCCAGGTCAGCCAACGCAACCCAGCGGGCATGATCGCCGCCCTTAACGGGTTTTAAGCGGGGCAGCTGTTGATCGGGGCGTAATGCAAAATAAAACGCCTCGGCTAGCGTACGGCCTCGCCAGCTCCGGTGAGGCTCATCAAACAAGCGTTGGCCTCTTAATGAACCTTTTAGAACTGGCTCAGGTACTTTTAAACGAATGCGTTCGCGTAACTCGCGCAGACATGCATCCAGTAGGCGTTCATGAGGGTTGATAAACCCACCAGGTAACGCAAACAGGCCTTTACCCGGCGCCGCGGTGCGTCGTACTAGCAGCACATGGCCCGATTGGACCACTACGGCATTAACCGTGACAAAAATAGGTGGGTAGGGCGCTTGTTGCCATGCTTGACGATATTGGTCCAAGAGCTGCTGTTCCTCTAGCAGTTGCTCGTAGTCGCTGTCCCGGCAGAAATTTTGTACCCGCTCAACCACTCCAGGCGGTAAATCGTGGTAAGCCCCTGTGCTTAGATAATCGTCTGTAGAGCCGGGCGAGCGGAATAGGCGTTCACGGATATGATTGGCGGAAATGCCTTCGATCAACGGGACGCTTACCGATTCCCACTGGGGAAATAACGATAGGTAATAGCTTGATTGCCCACGGCTAGCCCCAATCAGGCCGATCCGTGGCAGCCGGGCGTTTGCCGGCGCTGCCAGGTCGCGCACTTTACGCTGGACGTCCCGAACCCATACATCGTCGTTATAAAGGGCATCGAGCAGCGGCGTAATTTCCAATCGCTGGTGATCCTCCTCGTCAAATCCCGAACGCAGCATTGCCTCGCGCTCTTCGAATCGCCATGGGTTGCGTAACGAGCGTGCTTGCCAGGATGACCCCACCAATACAATTACCTGACGCGCTTGCTTGAGTGCCTCACGAATAACCGCCAGGTGGCCCATGTGCGGTGGCTGAAAACGGCCAATGAAGACGAGACAGTCAAAGTCGTAGGCCTTGCTCGGATGAGGGGCATCAGTGGGCATGCGAGGCTGTCCTTTGTCTGCAAGTGATTAGCTGAGCATTATGGTGGGCTTGGCTAGGTGGCGCAATCTAGCTCTGCAGCCAACGGTTTGATTGGGTATGCTAATTAAAATAGGTCATGGATAACTGACCCTATATCAATCACTAGGGAGTCGTCATGCTCAAACGCAGTGCTTATTTTTGGGGCAACGTTATCAAGGATTCAGCGTCACTGTGGTTGAAGCGCAATGCCTTCAGCTATGCAGGCTCCCTGGCGTTTTACACCCTCTTTTCACTGGCGCCTACCATTATTATTGCGGTCACCGTCATTGGCCTTGTGCTGGGAGAGGAGGCGGCTCAAGGGCAGATTGTGGCTCAGCTGCAAGGCACTATCGGTAGTGACGCCGCGGCGGTGGTGGAAGAAGCCGTTGCTCAATCGCGTATTCAAGAAGCGGGCATTATGCCTACGTTGCTGGGGATCGCGGCGCTCATGGTTGGTGCGACGACGGTATTTGCGCAAATGCAGTTTTCGCTCAATACGATCTGGGGGGTGACCGCAAAGCCGACTGCTAATGGGGCGCTGGTATTTATAAAAAATCGCATACTCTCGTTAACGGTGGTGCTCTCCATCGGGTTTATATTGCTGGTGTCGTTGGTAATGGGCGTGGCGATTCGCGGCGCGCTAGGGGCAGCTGATCAATTGCTGCCATATGTTGGTTTTCTCAGCCAATTAGCCGAGTCATTGATTTCGCTCATGGTGGTAGCACTGCTTTTCGCGACGATTTTTAAAGTCTTGCCCGATGTGGTGTTAAGTTGGCAGGATGTGTTTATTGGGGCGCTTGTGACCGCCGTACTATTCACAATTGGCCGCAGCGTTATTGCCGTTTACTTAGCATACACAGCCACTGCTTCGACCTACGGGGCGGCCGGATCGGTGGTGATGATATTGCTATGGGTTTACTATTCATCGCTTATTTTGTTGTTTGGTGCTGCGTTTACAAGGTCTCTTTTACTGCGCAGAGGTCGGCCACTGGTGCCACGCAATAGCGCCGTTGTGATTAAATATCAAGAAAGTGTCGACAGCTAGGAACCGGAGGCAACAATGGCCGAATGTTGTGTACGTGCATTGGTGACAGGCAAAGTGCAAGGTGTATGGTTTCGCCGTTCTACTCAGCAGCAGGCGCTCCAGCAGCGTTTGACGGGCTACGCAAAAAACTTGCCCGATGGCCGTGTAGAAGTACTGCTTTGCGGCAGTCCGGAAAATGTGAAAACGGTTAGCGAGTGGTTGTGGAGAGGCCCAGAGGGGGCGCAGGTGACCCACGTTGAATTTAACGTGCTGGATCAGTGCCACGCCCCGGATCATTTTGCGAATTATTAACGTTTTGCTTCCCACTGCTGAATATTGTCAGCGGTTAAGCTGACAATGTTTTGCCTCGCCTCCGGGGTAACCCAAGCGTTATGGGGCGTGACAATCAAATTGAGAGGTTCGGCCAACGCTGACAATAGCGGATGGCCTTCCCGCGGTGGTTCTTGAGGTAACACATCGACAGCCAGGCCTCCGATTTGTTGATTCTTTAGCGCCGCTAATGCAGCTTCTTCATCGATAATTCCCCCACGGGCGCAGTTGATCAGCAAGAGCGACGATTTTGCCCTGGCAAGGCGCGCGGCATTGATCAAGTGGCTTGTCGACTCATTAAGTGGGCAGTGCAGACTGATAACGTCAGCCTCGGGCAGTAATTCGTCAAGCGACGCCCGGGTATCGTTAGCCTCATTACCCGGGCGGGCCGCAAAGCTAACGCGCATTCCCAGCGCTTCAGCCAGACGCGCAACTTCTGAGCCAAGTTCGCCTTGGCCTACCATCACCAGATGCTTGCCCGACAGCTGCAACGTTGGATAATGCTGCAGGCAAAAGAAGTCACTTTTCTGCCATGCGCCTGCCGCCACATCCCGTTGATACAGCGGTAGTCTGTTTGCCAGCGTTAGCATAAGCATCAAGGTGTGCTGCGATACACTGGCGGTGCCGTAGGCCGTCACATTTTTAACCTCAATGCCCTGTTGTTTGGCGGCGTCCAGGTCGATGTTGTTCAGCCCCGTGGCGAGCACACAGATCAATTTAAGATCCGGTAATTGTTGTAGCGTTTCCGCATCCAAGACTACTTTGTTTACAATCGCGATATCGGCATTAACCAAGCGTTCGCGAGCTTGCTGAGGGGAGCTTTGGCCAAACACCCCAAGGTGAGATACCACGCTGCGGATAGCGGTTAGATCAATTTGTGGGCCAAGGCTATCGGCATCCAGCATCACTGCATTAAGCATTTTCTGACCTCCATAACCCACCGGAGACGTATAGCCTTGCTCGGCAGGGGGCACAAAAGGGTATAATAACGTGGCGTAAATAATCATCGCCTTGGAATTTATCCCGACTGGCCGCATATCGCAGCTTGTCAGCATTTATACTGCTGTTTTTTGTCGGAGTTGAGCTTTTCAGGAGCCATCAACATGCCCATCTATGAATATGAGTGCAAGGCCTGCGGCCATCGCATGGATAAATTGCAAAAAATCAGTGCGGATCCGTTAACGGACTGCCCAGCCTGTGAAAGTGCTAGCTTATCGCGTCTGGTATCAGCTGCAGGCTTCCGATTAGCCGGTGGCGGCTGGTATGAGACGGATTTCAAAACCGGCAGTAAAAAGAATTTAGCTGCTGACGCGAAAAGCGCAACAGCAGAGACTGGTGGCCAAAAAAGCGCCAGTTCAGAGCCCAAGAAAAAAGACACGGCGGCTTAGCCGGCGTTGTCAGGGCCGGTAAGGCCTACGATCACTTTTGCCACGAAACACAACAGGATGAGACATGCGCAGTCATTATTGCGGCCAGCTAAACGAAACCTTGGTAGACCAGACGGTCACCGTATGCGGATGGGTACATCGCCGCCGTGACCACGGTGGGGTTATTTTCCTCGATATGCGCGATCGCGATGGCGTCGCTCAGTTCGTGGTGGATCCGGATACCGCCGAGGCGTTTGCCAATGCAGACCGCGCTCGTAATGAGTTCGTTCTGCGCATTACGGGCCGTGTGCGACTGCGCCCCGAAGGCACGCAAAACCCCAACATGCCGACAGGGATGATTGAAGTACTGGCAAAAGACGTCGAAGTGCTTAACACCGCTGTCACACCGCCTTTTCAGCTTGATGAGCATGGCAAAGTCGGTGAAGAGGTGCGTCTTAAGCATCGCTACATCGATTTACGCCGTCCGGATATGATCGACAAGCTGCGTCTGCGTTCTCGCATATCGCACAATGTCCGTGCGTATCTCGAAAACCAAGGGTTCTTGGATATTGAAACGCCGGTATTGACGCGTGCAACGCCGGAAGGGGCCCGTGACTACCTGGTGCCAAGCCGCACTCATGCAGGTAGTTTCTTTGCGCTGCCGCAGTCACCTCAGCTATTCAAGCAGTTATTGATGGTGGCGGGGTTTGACCGCTACTACCAGATTGCCAAATGTTTCCGTGATGAAGATCTACGCGCCGATCGTCAGCCTGAGTTCACGCAAATCGATATTGAGGCCTCATTCGTCGAAGAAAGCGACATCATGGACATTACCGAATCCATGATTCGCCAGCTCTTCCAGGAAGTGCTTGATGTCGAGTTAGCCACATTTCCGCGCATGACCTGGCAGGAAGCTATGGACCGTTTTGGTTCAGACAAGCCAGATTTGCGCATCCCGCTTGAATTGACCGACGTTGATGACCTGATGCAGCAGGTCGACTTTAAGGTGTTCTCAGGTCCAGCCAACGCCTCCGACGGTCGAGTTGCTGCGCTAAAAGTACCCGGCGGCGCTTCGTTGTCACGCAAGGAAATCGACGAATACACCAAATTTGTCGGTATTTACGGCGCCAAGGGGCTCGCCTGGATCAAGGTTAACGAGCGCGCTAAAGGGCTTGAGGGGCTTCAATCACCGATTGTGAAGTTCATGGAAAACGTGGTCGAGGAGTTGCTCGATCGTGTTGATGCTAAAGACGGCGATATTATTTTCTTTGGTGCTGACAAAACTCGTATCGTCAACGAAGCCATCGGTGCGCTACGCGTTAAACTTGGCGCGGACCTCAACTTGTATACTCAAGCCTGGGCTCCTCTGTGGGTAGTGGACTTCCCAATGTTCGAAGCGGACGCTAACGGTCGACTAAGCCCGTTACACCACCCCTTTACCGCGCCATCCTGCTCACCTGAAGCTCTCAAGAAAGACCCGGCGAACGCGCTATCCCGAGCCTATGATATGGTGCTTAATGGTACGGAGCTCGGCGGCGGTTCGATCCGTATCCATGATCAAACCATGCAAAGCACGGTATTTGATATTTTGGGTATCGGTCAGGAAGAGGCCCAGGAGAAATTTGGCTTCTTACTCGATGCGCTTCAATACGGCGCGCCACCCCACGGTGGGCTGGCCTTTGGTCTAGACCGCTTAGTGATGTTGATGGCCGGTGCCAAAACCATCCGTGAAGTTATTGCTTTCCCGAAAACCCAGAGCGCCGCCTGTCTGATGACCGACGCGCCGGGCGAGGTAAGTTCAGATCAGTTGAAAGACCTGAATATTCGTTTACGCCAAAAAGCCAAAGCGGAAACCAACGCTGAATAAGTGTTCTGTCGCCCTTATACACCGGCGCTTAGGCGTCGGTGTTTTTGTATGGATAACCTGAGTGCTGTTACATGCAGACACCCTCCGCCTCCTCGCCGGTGCGCATTCTGGGTATTGATCCTGGCTCACGTATTACTGGTTATGGTGTTATTGAGCTAGAGGGATTGATTCCCCAGTATGTTGCCAGCGGTTGCATTCGTACTGCTGAAGGCGCTCTAGAGCAGCGTTTAGCGCAAATATACGCTGGGCTTGGCGAGGTGGTGGGATTGCACCGGCCGAATGCAGTGGCGATAGAGCGCGTCTTTATGGCAAAAAATCCCGATTCAGCGCTGAAGTTGGGACAAGCGCGAGGGGTGGCATTGGTGTGTATGGCCAACCACGGCTTGGCGATTGAGGAGTACGCCGCCCGGCAGATCAAGCAGGCCGTAACCGGCCAAGGTGGCGCTGATAAGACGCAAGTACAGCATATGGTGGCGGCAATTTTGCACCTTGCGGCCTCGCCGCAAGCCGATGCTGCCGACGCCTTGGCTATTGCGCTGACCCATGCGTACGCCAGTCAGGCTCCTCAGGCGCTATCAACCCGAGGGGGAGGGCGTCGACGTTCGGCGGGGCGCTGGCGACTCTGATGATCAAGCGCTAGGGTCTATTGACGTTTCGCTCATGGTTGCGCTGAAGTCACAACAGACCCTAACTACTGGTCACTTGTACAGAGTCGCTTTATAGTAGTGATTGATTTTGCTTAGCGTGAGCGTAAATATGATCGGACGGCTTCAAGGCCAGTTAATAGACAAGCAACCACCCTGGATTGTAGTGGATGTACAGGGAGTGGGGTATGAGCTGGAAACGTCGATGACGACGCTAGTCGCGCTGCCGATGGTAGGTGAGCGCGTTTTTTTGTATACCCACTTAAGCATCCGCGATGACGCTCATCTGCTCTATGGGTTTGGTCGAGAGCATGAGCGCGCCCTGTTTCGCGCCTTGATCAAAGTTAACGGCGTGGGGCCAAAATTGGCTCTGGCTATTTTGTCAGGCATGGACGAAGACGCCTTTATGCGTTGTGTAAGAGATGACGATAGCAAGGCACTCACCAAGCTCCCTGGCGTGGGTAAGAAAACCGCTGAGCGCTTGATCATTGAAATGCGCGACCGTTTCCCTAATTGGGAAAGCGGACGCGGTGCCTCGCTACCTCTTGAAGCGACCAATGGGCAAGCGGCTGCCCGCAATAGCGTGGCAGACGCGGAGGCGGCTTTGGTAAGCCTTGGCTATAAACTAACTGAGGCTTCAAGAATGTTGGCGGATCTTGATGGTTCCCAATCTACCGAAGCGCTTATTAAAGCGGCACTAACGCAGCGTATGAAAGGCTGATCGCGGTTTAACCACGGACGTAAAAAAGAGCGCTTATGCTAGAGCACGATCGACTGATTGCCGCTGAGCCAGAGCAGGGTGAAGGCCGCATCGATTATGCGATCCGCCCCAAACGGCTTAAAGATTATATTGGCCAACCCCGCGTTCGCGAGCAGCTGGAAATATTTATTGGCGCCGCGCGCCTACGTGAAGAAAGCCTTGATCATACGCTGGTATTTGGCCCACCAGGCTTGGGTAAAACCACCTTGGCCAACATTATCGCCGCTGAGATGGGTGTGGGGCTCAAGTCTACCTCAGGACCGGTACTAGAGCGCGCGGGTGACTTGGCCGCGATGCTTACTAACTTAGAGCCCGGTGACGTTTTGTTTATCGATGAAATCCATCGTTTATCTCCCGTTGTGGAAGAAGTGCTTTACCCGGCGATGGAAGATTTTCAACTCGATATCATGATTGGAGAGGGGCCAGCTGCGCGTTCGATTAAGTTAGATTTGCCACGCTTTACTTTAGTGGGCGCCACTACCCGAGCGGGGCTGCTTACTTCACCTTTACGCGATCGTTTTGGTATCGTTCAGCGACTTGAGTTTTACAACCTGACAGAGCTCACTGAGATCGTCACTCGCTCTGCAAAGCTGCTTGGCGTAGAGACTCATCATGATGGTGCCGTAGAGGTGGCGCGCCGTTCACGGGGCACGCCGCGAATTGCTAACCGGCTATTGCGCCGTGTACGCGACTACGCCGAAATGAAGGGTAATGGTACGGTTGATGCTACGCTGGCAGACGCAGCGCTCAACATGCTCAATGTCGACCACCACGGTTTAGATCATATGGACCGGCGGCTTTTGCTGGCGATGATCGATAAATTTGACGGTGGACCAGTCGGCGTCGATTCGCTCTCCGCGGCGATTGGCGAAGAACGCGATACCATTGAAGATGTCATTGAACCTTACTTGATTCAGCAAGGACTGATGATGCGCACCCCACGCGGACGAGTCGTTACCCGGCAAGCATGGTTGCATTTTGAGCGTGCCCCACATGAGGCGTCTATTGAAGCCCAAGGGGAACAGCGACCATGAGTCAATCCGTTTGCTTGCCGGTTCGCATTTACATGGAAGATACAGACGCCGGTGGGATTGTCTACTACGTTAACTATCTGAAGTTTATGGAGCGTGCCCGCAGCGAATGGTTGAGATCTCTTGGACTTGATCAACAATCGCTGCTAGACGCAGGCACGCAGCTAGTGGTATATCGCTTGTCCTGTCATTATGCCAAGCCTGCGCGGTTGGACGATGCGCTTGACGTGACTGCCAAAGTGGTCAGCATTGGCCGCTGCCGGATGACATTTGAGCAGCACGTATGGCGGGAAAAGGAACGTCTTTGCGCCGCCACGGTCGAGATAGCGTGCTTAAGCGCGCAGCATCTCCGTCCAGTGGCATGGCCGTCTGCGCTCAAATCGGTAATCTAACGCACGATGCGGGCACGTTATTTCCACATTTATTGATATTGATGAGGGCACTTGTGAACGATAATGCCATGTCTATTCCACACCTGATCATGAACGCCAGCATTGTGGTCCAGCTGGTCATGCTATTGTTAGTGGTGGGGTCTATTCTCTCGTGGATAGTGATTTTTCAACGCGGCATAGCCCTTCGTCGCGCTCAAAAAGAATATGCGCAGTTTGAGGAAACGTTCTGGTCAGGCGTTGATTTAAATGAGCTTTACCGTGATATCCCGGCCGACGATCCCCGTCATGGTGCCGAGCACATATTCCAAGCTGGATTCCGTGAATTCAATCGTTTGATGCCCAAAACGCGCAACACGCCAACCATCTTGGAGGGCGTGCAGCGCAGTATGCGGGTAGCGTGGTCACGTGAGGAAGACCGTTTGACGCAACACCTTGTGTTCCTGGCGACAGTTGCCTCCGCAAGTCCTTATATTGGGCTGTTTGGCACGGTTTGGGGGATCATGGGGTCTTTTCAATCGCTGTCGATGACCCAGCAAGCCACGCTGGCAACGGTAGCTCCCTGGATTGCAGAGGCGTTGATCGCCACGGCGATGGGGCTGTTTGCCGCGATACCTGCGGTGATTTTTTACAATCGCCTTTCTAACACTGCCGGTCGCCTATTAGGTAAATACGAAGATTTCGCCGAAGAATTCCACGCTATCTTGCACCGTAATCTGCAAGGGCGTGATAGCGCGTCAAGCTAAGGGAGTTGCCCCATGCAAGGACCGTTTAAACGCGGCGGACAGCGTAAGCCCATGGGTGAAATCAACGTTGTCCCCTTTATTGATGTCATGCTGGTGCTGCTGGTTATCTTTATGATTACCGCCCCCATGTTAAATCAAGGGGTAGATGTGGAGCTGCCCCAGGTGAGCTCTGAACCGATGGAAAGTCAAGAAGACAATGACCCGATCATTATTTCCATCGACCGTGAAGGGCAATACCATCTCAGCTTAGGAGAAGAGTCGACCCAAGTTTCTCGCGATGACATTACACGCCGGGTGAGCGCCGTTTTAGAACAGCGGCCTGATACTCCGGTGATGGTCAGGGGCGATCAAAATGTGGCTTACGGCGAAGTAGTGGTATTAATGAGCAACCTACAGCGCTCGGGTGTGGCAAATGTGGGGCTCATATCTGAGCCACCACAGGATGAGTGAGGGTACCCAGGGCATGGCTGTAAAGACACCTCGTGACCCTCAAGACGTTGGCTATACCTGGCCAGCCGTTTTCGCGATTGCAGTGCACTTGTTGATCGTGCTGATATCAATAATTCATTGGCCGGAACGCGATGCAGAGCCGGACTCGTCTTCGATTGTGCAGGCAACGCTGGTCAGCACTGAGGCTTTTACCGATCAGGCTCAGCAGGCAAATGATCAGTCGGCGGCAATGGAGGCGGCTGATGAAACCACTGAAGAACCTGATGCCGATACATCGGAGGCCGAAGATGAAGCTGCTGAAGAGCAGGCGGCGGCCGAACAGGAAGCTGCTGAAGAGCAGGAAGCTGCTGAAGCCGAAGCGCAAGCCTTAGAGGCCGCTAGAGCCGAAGCCGAGTCGCAGGCTCAACGCCGCCAGGAAGAGGCGGAAGCCGAGGCCGAACGTGAGCGTGAAGCCGAAGAGCAGCGCCGCCAGGAAGAGGCAGAAGCCGAGGCCGAGCGTGAGCGTGAAGCCGAAGAGCAGCGCCGCCAGGAAGAGGCAGAAGCCGAGGCCGAACGCGAACGTGAAGCCGAAGAGCAGCGCCGCGAGGAAGAGGCAGAAGCCGAGGCCGAACGCGAACGTGAAGCTGAAGAGCAGCGTCGCCAGGAAGAGGCAGAAGCCGAGGCCGAGCGTGAACGTGAAGCCGAAGAGCAGCGCCGCCAGGAAGAGGCAGAAGCCGAGGCCGAACGCGAACGTGAAGCTGAAGAGCAGCGCCGCCAGGAAGAGGCGGAAGCCGAGGCCGAACGTGAGCGTGAAGCTGAAGAGCAGCGCCGCCAGGAAGAGGCGGAAGCCGAGGCCGAACGTGAGCGTGAAGCCGAAGAGCAGCGTCGTCAGGAAGAGGCGGAAGAAGCTATGCAACGCCAGTTAGAAGGTGAGGCTCAGGCCGCTGCCGAGGCACAACAAGCTGAAGAGGCAGCCAATAGTTTCTTAACGATAGTCAAACGTGCGGTCGAGCAGGCATGGATTATCCCATCTGAGGCAAGCGACTCAATGAGTGCTACGCTTCAAGTCAGGCTCGGCCCATCTGGTGAGGTACTGGCAACGTCGGTGGTCTCGTCCAGCGGCGATAGCAACTTTGATCGGTCGGCGATGCAGGCGGTAGAGCATGCAGCGCCATTCGGTGAACTGCGTGAGTTGCCGACCGAACAGCAGCGTAATTTACGTCAATTCAATCTGCGATTTACCCCGGGGGATGTTCGCTGATGCACACCATAAGTAAGGTATGGCTATTCTGTTTGTTGCTTGCAATGAGTACTGCTGCTAGCGCAAACCTGACCATTGAAATCACCCGTGGCAGTGATGAGGCGCTACCGATAGGCGTGGTTCCGTTCCAAGGCTCCGATGACATGCCCGAAGACGTGGCACAAATTATCCATGACAATCTGGATCGTAGCGGTTTTTTTGATCCCCTTGATCGCGATTCTATGTTCGAGCAACCAGGCGAAGCTGACGACGTTGAATTTAGTACTTGGCGTTCGCTGGATGTTCGTTACTTGGTAGTGGGCCAAGCCGAGCGAACCGATGATGGCTATCGCCTGCAGTACGACCTGATGGATATCAGCGGACAGCAGCGCATGATGAGCGAAACCGTTAACGCCAGCGAAGATGATCTGCGTGGCGCCGCTCATTACATTAGCGATCAAATTTTTGAAGAAATCACCGATATTCGCGGTGCCTTCTCTACGCGTATCGCTTATGTGACCGCTCAAGGAGTGGGCGACAATACGGATTATGGCCTATACGTTGCGGATGCTGATGGGCGCGATAGCCAACAGATTCTAACGTCAGATGAACCGATTTTATCCCCTGCTTGGTCGCCGGACGGTGGCAAACTTGCCTATGTATCGTTCGAAAACGAACGCCCGGAAATTTACATTCAGGAAGTGAACAGCGGTAATCGTGCGCGGATTACATCATTTGAGGGCATTAATGGTGCACCGGTATGGTCACCAAATGGCCGTCGATTGGCCATGTCATTGTCAAAAGACGGCCAGCCGGAAATCTACATCATGGAGATCGCTGATCGCTCGTTAACTCGCGTCACAGATAGCAGCAGTATCGATACCGAGCCTGCTTGGTCGCCGGATGGGAATAGCCTGCTGTTTACCTCTGATCGCAGTGGTGGTCCGCAAATTTATCAGCATGATCTCGGTAGTGGTGAAACGGAACGCCTGACCTATACCGGTAATTATAACGCCCGGGCGCGCTTTTCACCTGACGGCGACAACCTGTTTTTCATCCATCGTTCGGATCGCGGTTATCAAGTGGCACGCCAAGATGTTGAGAATGGCCGTTTAGTAACGCTAAGTGATTCTACTCAGGATGAATCTCCTAGTGTTGCGCCGAACGGGACCATGGTAATCTTCGCTACCCAACAGGGTAACAACGGGGTGCTGAGTGCCGTTTCTGCCGATGGCCGTTCGTCATTCAGGCTTCCCGCAGCACAAGGTGATGTGCGTGACCCCGCATGGTCACCGTTCCTAAACGAATGAAGTCATTCACGTTTTCAGGCAAGGAGTCTGATTATGCAACTTAAACCGTTGGCTCGCTCATTGGCAGTCGCACTGTCTCTTGCAGTAATCGCTGGTTGTTCCAGCACCGGCGGCACTCAGGACGGCGATTCATCTGGTAGCCAGGATGGCCGTAATGGAAGCAGTAGCAGCACATCGGGGGCCGGCTCCAGTGGTCAATATGGCAGCGACTCTTCCCGTTCTGACTCTGACGGTAGTCAGCAGCAGTCTGACTCACGGATTCCAGACGTCAAAACCATTTACTTTGATTACGATCGCGACACGATTAAAGACGAATACGAATCCGTAGTGATGGCCCACGCGCGTTATCTTCGCTCCAACCCTGATGCGGAAGTCGTGTTGCATGGGCATACCGATGAGCGCGGTACACGTGAATACAACATGGCGCTTGGCGAACGTCGTGCTAATGCCGTTGAGCGTTTCCTGAATATTCAAGGCGTATCATCATCGCAAATGAGCGTGGTGAGTTATGGTGAAGAACGCCCGGCAGAACGTGGTGATAGCGATGAAGCGTATTCACAAAACCGCCGCGTTGTGTTCAATTATTGATGACCCGCATGGGGTAAGTGCGCATCAGTCATTTTGGAGTCATCATGAATCACAGTCTCAAGCGTTACTTTGAGAGGCTGTGCGGTGCGGGAGCCTTAGTGCTCCCGCTATCCGTATTGCCCTTAGTCAGTTTTGCCCAGCAACCGGTTGTCGAAGATCTGTCAGACTCGGACAGTGGGTTCTATGAACAAGCCCAAACCCAAGGCGATTCTAATGGCAGCTTGGTATTGTTCAATACGGTGCAAGAGCACCAGCAAGAAATTCAACGTTTGCGCGGTGAAATAGAAGAGCTTCGTCATCAAATGGAGCAGCTTCGCCGCCAGTCCCAGCAGCAATACTTGGATATTGAAGACCGCCTGATGAGCAGCGGTCAGAGTCAAATCGAAGAGTCGACGCCTGAGGTCGAACCGGAAGCGGCAGAGGAAGTGGCAAGCGCGCCTTCTTCTCGCGACGTAAGTGATGAAGCACAGCAGGCATACCAAGATGCCTTTGCTCACGTGCAGGCACGGCGTTTTGATGAAGCTATTTCCGCCTTTGAATCTTTCGTGGAAGCTCACCCTGATACCAGTTTAACGGCTAATGGTCATTACTGGCTGGGTGAGCTCTATGCGGCAGAAGGCGAACTGGATTCTGCAGAGCAATCGTTCACCCGCGTGATTGATGACTATGATGGTAGTAGTAAGGTGCCAGATGCCATGTACAAACTCGGTTTAGTCAAAGCACGTCAAGGTGAAGCGGAAGAGAGTCGTGCACTTCTTGAGAAAGTGCAGGACGATCATCCGCAAAGCAGTGCGGCGGGGCTAGCCGATGATTTTCTTCGCCAAGGCGGTTAACGGCGACGTCGTCAGGAGGAGGGTCTGCGATGACATGTAAAATTGATTATCAGCCAGCGCCCGATTTACTCCGTGATCGAGTGGTCTTGGTCACCGGGGCAGGAGATGGCATCGGTCGTGCTGCCTCGCTTAGCTATGCACGCCATGGGGCGACCGTTATTCTATTAGGCCGCACCATTGCTAAGCTTGAGCGGGTATATGATGAGATAGAAGCCGCAGGTGGCCCTCAGCCAGCTATTTTTCCGCTTAATTTCGAGGGTGCAACGTTAAAAGACTTTCACGATATGGCGGACACTCTCGATAGAGAGTTTGGATGTCTAGACGGTTTGCTGCATAACGCTGGTCTACTAGGGCGTATTACGCCTTTTGCTCAGTATGATGCTACGCTCTGGGAACAAGTCATGCAGGTGAATATCAACGGCCCTATTTGGATGACGCAAGCGCTATTGCCGTTGTTACAGCGATCCAGCGATGCCTCAGTGATATTTACCTCTTCCAGTGTTGGCCGTAAAGGCAGGGCATATTGGGGTGCGTATGCGGTGTCTAAGTTTGCAACCGAAGGTTTTGTAGAAGTGCTGGCCGATGAGATGGATAGTGAGCCAAATCTGCGCATTAATACGCTTAACCCAGGGGCCACACGGACTCAAATGCGCCGCAACGCATACCCCGGGGAAGATCCAAATCGCTTACGCACCCCCGACGATATTATGCCCACCTATCTTTGGCTAATGGGGCCCGACAGCGCCGGGACCCATGGACAGAAAATCGACGCGCAGCCGCCGAAACAGCCATAGCATTACGGGTTAGGCAATACTAGGTAGGGCGTCTACTAGGGAAGCACATTGCTGATACCAGCAGTGTGCTGGCCATTGGCGATAATCATCGCCTTCCGCAATATACCCATAGCCAACCGCGACCGCCGTCATGCCTGCCGCCCTGGCTGCTTGCATATCCCGGAGGTGGTCGCCGATATACCAGCAATCCTGCGGTTTAACGCCCAAACGATGAGCGGCTTCCAGTAGTGGCATCGGATCGGGTTTCTTGGCGGCAAGGTCGTCAGCGCAAAGCAGCGCGCCAGGGGTTAGGGACAACGCCTCAAGCAGCGGGGTGGTATAGCGCCTAGGCTTATTAGTAACAATTCCCCACGGGCGATTGCGCCGCTGCCACACCTGAAGCCACTGATCGAGGGGTGAAAACACCTGACTGTGAACTGCCACGGATTTTTCGTAGGCATCCAGTAAATACTGGCGAGCCTCCCTCTGATGGCTAACGCTCAGGTCGTTTCCTAGCGCCAAGCTGACTAGGGCGTTGCCGCCATTGGAAACTTGAGCACGAATCGTTGCGAAGGGCAGTGGGGCCAGGCCGTGGTGCTGACGCAGCGCGTTGGTCGCCACAGCTAAATCTGGGGCGGTATCCACCAGAGTGCCATCCAGGTCAAACAACACGGCGCTGGGCGTTGAACAGGTCGACATTTACGCGCTCACCTTACGGCAATACATCATATAGTTAACCGAGACATCGTTTTCGGTTAGTCGATAACGCCGTGAAATGGGGTTATAGGTCAGACCGATCTGCTCGCGAACCTCTAGACCGCTACGACGGTTCCAACTGGCCATTTCGGAAGGGCGAATAAATTTCGCGTAGTCATGCGTGCCCCGGGGCAATAATTTCAGCACGTACTCGGCACCCAAAATAGCGAATGCGTAAGACTTGGGAGTGCGGTTAAGGGTTGAGAAAAACACATAGCCACCTTGACGCACCAAAGCAGCGCAAGCGCGCACTACCGACGCTGGGTCGGGGACGTGTTCCAGCATTTCCATGCAGGTCACCACATCATATTGGCCTGGCTGCTCATCCGCCAGCGCTTCGACACTGACATGACGGTACTCAATGGCTACGCCTTGCTCTTGGGCATGTAAGCGGGCGACGCCCAATGGGGCTTCACCCAGGTCAATACCGGTCACATCCGCACCGCGGCGAGCCATGGCCTCACTTAAAATACCGCCACCGCAGCCGACATCCAGCACTTTTTTGCCGGCTAAGCCTGCCCTTGCGTCAATAAAATCGAGTCGCAAGGGATTAATCTCGTGCAGTGGCTTAAACTCACTTTGTGGGTCCCACCAGCGGCTGGCAAGTGCTTCAAATTTCGCCACTTCGGCATTATCAACATTGCCTTGATATTGGTGAGCAGTGCTATCCTGAGGTGTCGCTGACATATTTTGACTCCATCAACAGTGAGCAAGCACGGCGTGACCCGTGGCCCGATACTTGCAGTGTAACGGCGAACTGGAAACCCACCGCGCGTTCAGTATGATGGGCATTCTAACCACTCCTGAGCCGGAACGCATGAAAAGGACCTCTTATGATTCGTAAGGCTGTACTGCCTGTGGCGGGGTTTGGTACCCGCTGTTTGCCCGCTTCCAAAGCCATTCCCAAGGAAATGATCACCATAGTAGATCGACCGGTGATTCAGTACGTGGTTGAAGAGGCTATTGCCGCTGGTATCCGCGATATCGTGTTTGTGACCAGCAGTAACAAAGGGGCCATCGAAAACCACTTCGACACCCACGCGGAATTAGAGGCGAGCTTGGAAGCCAAGGGTAAGCATGAGCTATTGGCCTCGCTAAGAGCCATGGTGCCTGATGACGTAAACATTATTAGTATACGCCAAGGCGAACCTCTAGGCTTGGGCCATGCCATCCTTTGCGCGCAGCCGATTATTGGTAATGACGAGCCGTTTGCGGTGCTGCTGCCGGACGTATTGGTAGATAACAGCGACACGCCGCGCAGCGACCTAGCGGGTATGCTGAAGGCTTACGATCAGCATTCCACAGCTCAATTAATGGTCGAAGAGGTAGACTGGGATCAGGTCGAAAAATATGGCATTGTCGCGCCAGCCGGTGACGTGCCTGCGCCCGAAACGTCTGCCGACCTAGTGGGCATGGTAGAGAAACCACCACGTGACCAAGCCCCTTCGAATCTAGCCGTTATTGGTCGATATGCCTTGCCGGGCGCAATTTTCCCTATTCTTGAAAACACCCCGCCTGGTGCAGGAGGTGAAATTCAGCTGACCGATGCGATTGAAACGCTTCGCGAGCAGCAGGGCGTTCAGGCCTACCGCATGCGAGGGACGACGTACGATTGCGGGCAGCCTCTGGGTTATTTAGAGGCGACGCTGGCCTATGCGCGCAGGCACCCTGAGTTGGGTAGCGATTTTAAAGCGTTGCTCGCGCGCTATCACCAGGGAGCGTAACCGATGCGGGTGCTTCTATACGGCAGTGAATTAAGCACCGCAACCGCGGCTGCGGCGCTGTCTTCGGTGGGCCATGCCGTTAAATGGCTTCCCCACGAGACAATGCCGTGGTCTACGCTGGTTAATGAGGATTGGCTACGCCGCGAGCCCCAACTGCTTGAGCAGCTAGATCAGTCTGAAAAAATGGGAACGCTTGAGTTACTCAGCGAGCTTCACGCCAATTCGGTGTTTGATGTGGTTTGGATAGCGCTCTCGCCGTCGCAGCGTGAGTCGGCTGCTGAGCTACTCCAGCATCCCCTGTTGACGCCGCAGGAAGGCCGTGTCCTAGTCAATAACTCGACTTTTCCGGTAGGTGATACGGAGCGGTTACAACACCTCATTGGCCAAGACGGTTTGAGTGTGGCCTTGCCGGATACGCTAGAAGAAGGGCGGGCCTGGGCGTCGTTCACACGCCCTACGCGCTGGCTGCTAGGGTGCGATAACTTGCTGGCTGAGCAAAAACTTAGGGAGCTGCTAAGGGCCTTTAACCGTCGCCGAGACGCTTTTCAAGTAATGCCTCAGCGTGCTGCCGAGCTAACCAAACTGGCCATTAACGGTATGCTAGCGACACGCATCAGTTACATGAATGAAATTGCCGGGCTAGCGGATACTCTGGGCGTTGATGTAGAGCATGTACGTCAAGGGATGGGAGCCGACTCTCGCATAGGCTATGAATACCTTTATCCAGGGTGTGGCTTTGGCGGACCAAGCTTTTCACGAGACTTAATGCGACTAGCCGACGTACAAGTCGCCAGCGGACGACAATCGGCCTTGCTGGAGCATGTGCTTGATATCAATGAACAAAAGAAAGAAACACTATTTCGCAAGCTGTGGTCTCACTATAACGGCGCCCTTGAAGGGAAGACAATTGCCATTTGGGGGGCTGCCTTTAAACCTGGCACCGCGCGAATTGATCATGCCCCGGTGTTAACGCTACTCAACGCACTTTGGGCGCAAGGCGTTCACGTTAAACTTCACGATCCAGCGGCCACCCCGGCATTGAATGCCGTAGTGGGCTCACGCAATGATTTGGTTACCTTTGTCGATAGTCCGTACGATGCCTGTGAAGGTGCCAATGCACTAATGTTGGTGACCGAGTGGAAAACCTACTGGAACCCCGATTGGCATCGCTTAGCTGCGCAGCTTAGCGATAAACTAGTCCTGGATGGCCGAAACATCTACGACCCTGATTTTGTTGCCAGCTGTGGGTTAAAGTATCGAGGAATAGGTCGGCGCGCCGATCCAACGCCGTTGTGAGGAAAATGCATGTCCGATAAAGCCCCGTCTTCGCGCATTGTGCCCGATGCAGATCAAAGTATCGCATCTCAGCACATCAAGCACCGCAAAGGTCCTTCACTTTGGCCGCTTTGGCTATGTGTGCTGCTGCTGATTGCTCTATTAGCGGCGGCTGCTGTTGGCCTTTATTTGGAGCGTGAGCGGCTTCAGGGGGAGCTCCAGCGGGTGAGTGGAGAAGTATCAAATATGCATGCTCGCTTAGACGCGGGTGACAGTGATGTACAAGATACGTTAACCTTTGTCCAGGCTCAGATGAGTACCTTGTTTCAAGAGCAAGAGCAATTGTCCACGGCGCTAACCGATACGCGCAATGAGCTCTATGACGTATTAACTGAAAATGAAAGCAATGTTTCAAGTGACGCGATTGATCCATTGCTTGAACGTTTGGAAGAGCAGCGTGAGCAGGCGGCATTACGTGATAGTCAGCTCGCCTCTATCCACACATCGTTGGATGCGTTAGAGCAAGCGGGCACGTCAGGGCGGTCTTCGTTGGCAGATGAAATAGCTCACGTGGAAGCCCAAAGCCGAGAACGACTGGAAGCACTTGAGTCCTCGGTTGCTGGATTGGCTAGCGATATTGACGAACGCTTCGATGAGCGCGATGCCGAGCAGCAAGAACAGTGGTCGCGCTTTGAAGCGTCAATTAGCGCGCTTGAAGAGAGCAATAACGGAAACGAAGCGCTCGAAACACTTGAAACCGATTGGTCGCAGCGCGTCGATGAGATTGAAGATGACGTACGCCAAGTTCGCCAAGCACAGCTAGCTTTCAGTGCTCAGCTTGAAATGTTGCGGTAATTTACACTGGTGGCTGAAAGGCAACATGCCGATGATTAGGTTAGGGAAAATGTATGGGACGACAACGGCAATGGCTACCAGCATCGGTAATCGCCCACTTAATGACGTTGCCGCTATGGATGGCTGCGCCAGCGGTTTGGGCGCTGAGTGTTGATCTGGAAGGCGTTGAGGGTGAAGTGGCGCGCAATATTCGCGCCTATCTGCAAAATATTGAAGAAGACGAGTACACCGAAAGCCGACTGGAGGTAGAAATACGCCAGCGTATTGAAGCGGCCATTCGCGTATACGGCTATTACGAACCCGATATTTCGATTGATCTCCCTGAAGACGGTAACCCTCGCCTGACCATCGATCCAGGCCCGCAGGTAACCATTGAAACGCTGGACATCAATGTGCTTGGTGATGCCGCAGAGGATGAACCGTTTCAGGAGGCGCTGGAGCGATTCCCTCTGAAAGAGGGGGATACGTTGCGTCATGCACCCTGGGATCGCCTACGTGGTGAGTTTTCCGGCTTGGCCATTGAGCGAGGCTACTTCGATTGGGGGTTCACCGACCGCCGTATGGAAGTACGCCCCTACTTACAAAGCGCCCAACTGTACATGGATTTTGACAGTGGTCCGCGCTATCAATTTGGCGAAACGCTTGTTACGGGCAGTCATATTCAACCCGAGCGCCTACAAAAAATGCGCACTTATCAAGAGGGCGAGCCTTATCTTGCGGAATCGCTGGCACGTTTTAACCAACGACTCGCTGAGACCGGATGGTTTAGCTCAGTGTCTGTTACCCCACGTCTGGAAACTGCGCAAGAACTCTCCATTGCACCCTCAAGCGGTGGTGATGCCTGGTGGGTAGCGGCCACCGAATCACAGCCAGAACGACCCAGGATCAGCAGTGCCGCACTATCAAGCGCACTTAGCATGCGTCAATCTGACGACGCATCATTACCCATTGATGTCCGCGTTGAACCTGCTAATCGTCATCAGTTTGAAACTGGGCTGGGGTTCGCTACCGACGTAGGCCCTCGCTTGCGATTTGGATGGGATCAGCCTTGGATCAACCGCTATGGGCACAGCCTGGATCATGACCTTTACCTTTCGGCTCCTGAGCAGCGCTTTACCGGCGTTTACGATGTTCCGCTAGAAGATCCGCTGCGCGATAGCTATCGCCTGCAATATGGTATTCGTAATATTGACGACAGCGATACCGACTCGCTCGAGGGTACCGTGGAAATCGCCAGGCGCTGGGAGTTCGATAATGACTGGGTGCAATCGCTGTATTTTCGAACCACCTATGAAGATTTCACCCAAGGCGGAGAAGCTGATCAAGTGTGGTTGTTTTACCCAGGGGTTCAGTGGTCCCGGACGCGCACGAGGCCGCAGCGATTCCCGTTATGGGGCGATCGTCAGCAGTTCTCGGTGGAGTACTCTGATCCAGCTTGGGGCTCGGATGCACAATTTTTGCGCATCACTGGCGATACCGAATGGATTCGCACCTACGGCGATGATAACCGTTTTTCGGCACGCGTCAGCGTAGGGGCTATTGAAACCAACGATTTCGATAAGATTCCCCCATCGCTTAGGTTTTTTGTCGGTGGCGACCGCAGTGTGCGCGGTTATTCGTACGAAGGACTCTCGCCTCGTAACGAAGAAGGCAAGCTGCGCGGTGGTCAACAAAAAATTACTTCCAGCCTCGAGTACCAACGCCGTGTCACCGGGGACTGGTGGGGGGCAACGTTCGTTGATGCAGGCGATGCCTTCGATAACTGGGGCCCTAGCGACCTGAAAAAAAGCGCAGGCTTGGGGGTGAGATGGATATCCCCAGTTGGCCCTATTCGCTTCGATATTGCGCATCCCTTTGACGATGACGACGATAACTGGCGTTTGCATTTTTCGATTGGACCCGAATTCTAGGAGGGCGATGTGCCTGAAGTTTCGCAAGCGCCTGCGACCGGTCGTCGGGCGTTATCACGTCGCTTCCGTCTGTGGTTATTATTGTGGAGTACCCTGCGACTCGTTTTGTTACTTCCGCTATGGCTGATTGGTGCTTTGGCTTTATTGTTGGGTGTTGCGCTATCGCCATGGGGCACCGGTGTTTTGTTATCCCAAGGCCAAGATCGCGGCTGGTTTAGCGTCGAGGAGCACGATGGGGGGTTACTCGATGAATTCCATCTCACGGATTTTCAACTTAACGCCGCGGGGGCAGAGATACGAATTGACGAGCTGGAACTGGCTTGGGCCGATGACTGTGTATTATCCGGCAAGCTATGTCTGGACACGCTGCGTGTAGTGGGTGCCGATATTCGTCTGCCTAATGGTGGCGGCGGTGAAGAAACACCTGCTGAAACCAGTGGCTCAGGTGGTCCGGCGGCACTCCATTTTCCTTTTCCTATCGAGCTGCGGCAGTTGGTGCTTGATGATGTAACGTTGCACTTGGCCGATGGCAGCCAATTTTCCTGGGCATCGTTCCGTTCCTCGGTTGAGGCCAGCGCGGGGCGCGTCGATATTGCGTCGACGCACTTGGAAAATCCCCGGCTTTATTTACCGCCTTCAGAGGGGGCACGCCTAGCGCCACCTGATGATGATTCAGGCTTGAGTGCTGCGGCCATTGATGCCGCTATCGCGTTACAAAATCCGCCCGACGAAACACCTGACGACATGCCCGCCAGTAACGATGCAGAGGAGCGCTCACCAATTGAGTTGCCCGAAATTCGTTTGCCGGTCGATATCCGCCTGGCTACGCTGACGGTCAATGACATCAACGTTGCAGGCCGTTTTGATTATGTTGTTGAGCGCTTAACCTTGGGTGTCGAAACCGAGGGTAGCAACGTTACACTTTCCCATCTCGACGTAACGTCTGCCGATGCCGAATTCAGTCTGGCGGGGCAGGTGGCACTACGTGATGACTATCCGCTGGACCTTCGCGCTGAAACTACCTTGTTTCTTGATCAACCGCTTCCGGCCCTGAATGGCCAAGCGCTCACCCTGGAGCTTTCAGGAGCGCTCAGCGAGCTGACGGCACGCCTTGAAGCTGAAGGGGCGGTTAACGCAGTGTTAGAAGGTCAGCTCAACGCGTTAGACCCGGCGTTGCCGTTTCAAACTCGACTGCAAAGTGATCAGGTGACGTGGCCGCTGCCAGAGACCGCTGCGGCGCTTGAAGAAGGCGATGAAGCTGTAGAGCAAAATGAAGGGTTTACCATTGATAATATTGACCTGCAGGCCAGTGGTGATCTCGACGCCTATGAAGCGCAGCTCGGGGTGAAGGCACAAGGCCCCGGTATTCCCGAAACCGATATTTCGTTGACGGGACGCGGCAATACTGAGCAGTTTAATTGGCAACCGCTGACGCTGGCAGCAGGCGAAAGCCGGCTGACCAGCCAGGGTAGTGTGGATTGGACAACGCCACTGACAGTGGATGCCCAAGTAGAGCTAGAGCAGTTTGATCCGGCTTTATTTAATGGCCAGTTAGATGGCGATATCGATGGCGAGTTAGCGTTCAATCTACGCCAGGACGGAACACGCTGGTTAGTTGATGTACCTAACTTAACGCTGGACGGTGATCTTCGTGACTATCCGCTACAGCTAGATGCTGCCTTTGATGCCAATAGCGACTTGCAGGCAAACATAGAGCGCTTTCGCTTTCGTCAGGGTGAAAACCGATTATCCGCCAGCGGTTCGGTGCAGCCAAACGATGTGGCTGTAGACGCCGATATCGATCTGCGCGAACTGCAGACGCTTTCACCGGATCTCGCCGGCACCCTAAGCGGTGAGATTATGGCGCGTGGCAGCCTAGAGCAGCCGCAGCTTGAGGCAACCATCAACGGAGATGCGCTGAGGTTTGCTCAAAACCGTGTTGAACAGTTACGCCTAACCGCTAATGTCGACGGACTTGAGGATCCCCAGCTAGATGTTTCGTTGGCCCTTGATGAATTACTTGCTGGCGGTCAATCTTTGGCAGCGGCAAACCTGACACTGGATGGTCGCCTGTCATCGCATCAATTGGATATCAACGTTGAGGGTCAGCCTAATGGCATATTAGAGCGTGCCCTGCTCAGTCTCAATGGCCAGTTTGACCAGGACGCACAGCGCTACCGTGGGCGGCTCACACCGCTTGAGATTGACGCTGAGGCAGGCAATATTCGGCTTGAAGATCCTCTCGATATCACCTTCGATCTAGCTAGCAGAGAGGCTCGCTTAACACCGTTTTGCCTACTGCGAGAGCAGGGCGGACGCTTATGTGCCGACCAGCCAACGGTCGCATCACCTGACCAAGGGCAAACGGCACTTAGCGTGCGTGATATTCCTATCGAAGCACTTGAACCCTGGCTGCCTGAGGAATGGCAGGTTGAAGGTGATACCACCGCGGACCTATCCGCTCAGTGGAGCCAAGGCGGTCAGCGCTGGCAAGCTGACGCCGAGGTGCTGGGTGATTTGGCCGTCACGGCAATTAATGATTATGGTCAGCCTGTTGAGTTGCCGCGTATTTCGCTGGACACCCAGATCACGGCTAACCAAGCCCAGGCGGACGGTAATGTATTGTTGTCGCTTGAAGAAGCGGGGGATGTGGAACTGGCGCTGTCAGTCACTGACCCGCTCGGTGCGGGCGAGTTATCCGGCGTTCTTGAAGCCAACGAGGTATCGTTGGCGCCTTATCGGCCCATGGTGGTGGGGTTTGAAGAGCTTGCGGGCGATCTGAATGGGCGGGTGGATATTGCCGGTACGACTCGTCAGCCTGATTTACAGGGTGAATTGTCTCTATTGGGTGTTCAGGTTAATGGCCCGGATATTCCTGTTGATATACAAGATGGTGAGGTGGTGGTTACCTTCGACGGTGAAGAAGGCGCTATTGATGGCTTTTTGGAGGCCGAGCGAGGGCGGCTCAACGTTGAGGGCGATGCCTACTGGCCAAGTGATGAAGATTGGCGAGTAGGCGTCGACCTCAACGGCACACAGTCTCCTATACTGGTCAATTTGCCGCAATTTGGTCGCTTGGAAGCCGCACCGGATATTCGCGTGCGTGTCACGCCAGAGCGATTGCAAGTGCGCGGCAACGTCGACTTGCCGTGGGCCAGGTTAGAGGTGGGTGACCTGCCTTCATCCGCAACATCGCCAAGCGCTGATGAAGTGATTATTACCGAGCGAGAGGACCAGCAAGCGGAGCGCGAAGCACGTCGCGCTGCTGAACGCGGTGATGACGAGCCTAGTGCGGCAGACGAGTTGGCGAATAGTGGGATGGCACTTGACGTCTTGATTACCCTTACGCTGGGTAACGATATGATGATTTCAGCCTACGGGTTGGAATCCGCATTAGGCGGCACATTAGAAGTTCGTCAGGATAGCGGCTCGCTGCAATTATTTGGTGAGGTTAACTTGGTTGACGGTCGGTTTCAGGCTTTCGGACAAGATCTGCTCATCCGGCGCGGCCAATTATTATTCAGCGGCCCTCCAGGACTGCCCACGCTTGATTTTCAGGCGATACGCAATCCGGATGTGACCGAAGACGATGTTATCGCTGGCCTTAGAGTGACGGGTAATGCACAAGAACCGAATGTGGCAATTTTTTCCGAACCCGCGATGAGTGAGACCCGTGCGCTTTCCTACATGTTGAGGGGGCGGGCGCCCGACGACTCTGGCGGCGGTGTTGATAGTGCAGTAGCAACGGCGCTAATTGGCATGTCATTGGGCCGTACCGGCGGCGCGGTAGGCTCTATTGGTGAAGCCTTTGGGATTGACGATTTAACCCTTGATACCGCAGGTTCTGGCGACGACAGCCAAGTAGCGGTGAGCGGTCAGTTAACAGACGATATCCGTATCAGTTACGGCGTGGGAATTTTCTCGCCGATTGCGGAACTAACGTTACGCTACACCTTATGGCGCAATCTGTATTTGCAAGCGGTGTCCGGGACGAGTCAGGCGGTCGATCTGATCTATACCTTCAGTCGTCCGGGCGACCCCACCATTTTCGATCAGCAATGAGGTAAACACTATGCATGTGTTTGGACATCACAATACAGCCCGCCAGGCTGAGCCTTCCTTGCCTGGCCGACAGTCACCCATTGCCACGAGTGATCACCATGCCGTTAACGGCCACTCACTGCATCCGCCTTTTCCTCCGCAGTCGGAAGAGCTTGTGGTGGGGATGGGCTGCTTCTGGGGCGTTGAGCGACTGTTTTGGGATCTCCCAGGTGTTTACGTGACGGCGGCAGGTTACGCAGGTGGCGAAACGCCCAATCCTACCTATGAGGAAACCTGTACGGGACGAACTGGGCACACTGAAGCAGTGCGTATTATTTACCAGCCGAGCCAAATATCGCTGGCTACCTTACTGAATGTTTTTTGGGAACAGCACGACCCAACCCAAAAAAATCGCCAGGGTAATGATATTGGCTCCCAGTATCGTTCGGCAATTTATACCACGACAGCGGCGCAATACGAGACTGCCCTTGAGAGCGCCGACGCCTTCCAAGAAGCGCTTCATGCCGCTGGAAAAGGTGATATTACGACTGAAATAAAACCGTTGGATACTTTCTACTATGCCGAGGCTTACCATCAGCAGTATCTCTACAAAAATCCCAATGGTTACTGTGGGATTAAAGGGACAGGTGTTAGCTGCCCCATTGGATAATCGCTGAGGGTGAACGTATACCCCCGCACGCAGTACTGCGGGGGTATGTGCTCAGTCGCCAGCCTGTAGGCGGTCAATGCGGTATAAGGTTTCCACTTGGTCGAGGCCTTTTATGGTGCAATCAAGATCTTTTACGCGTCCATCGCTTAATCCATACACCCATCCATGTACTGAAATCTGTTGACCGCGTTGCCAGGCCCGCTGAAGAATTTTGGTCCGGCACAAACTATTCACTTGCGCCTTTACATTCAGCTCACACATGCGGTCAATTTGCTCGTCTATGGGAAGGTGTTCGAGAGAGCTACGGTGCTGATTGTACTGCTCACGCACGGAGTGCAGCCAATAATCAACAACGCCGCACTCGCCACCGGTTACTGCAGCTTTGATACCACCGCAGCCATAATGTCCAACAATCATGATATGGCTTACGTGGAGCACATCCACCGCAAATTGCACCACCGACAGTGCATTCATATCAGTATGATGCAGCAAGTTGGCAACATTACGGTGAACAAAGACTTCACCTGGTGGAAGGGCGATGATTTGATTGGCAGGCACGCGACTGTCGGAGCAGCCAATCCATAGATAGTCCGGATTCTGTTGCTGTGAAAGTCGTTTAAAATAGTCAGGGTCTTCTTCGCACATGCGCTCTGCCCATGCGCGATTATTCTCTAATAACGTTTCAATAGGGTCGGACATAAGGTCTCCCGTTACACTAGTTGCCCATCATTACCAAGGTGCGTTCGTCGTTAAAACGTAATAGCCGGTGTATCAACATTGAGGGGAGGTTTTAACCTTCTCGCATCATTTGGTCAACATGCGATGTGTTGGCAGTAAAGGAGTTTGCAATGTCAAAGGTTGCGGAGTACGACTACGATTTATTGGTGATTGGCGCCGGGTCTGGTGGGGTACGTACGGCTCGAATGGCCGCAGCAACAGGAGCCCGCGTGGCTATTGTGGAAGACCGTTATCTTGGCGGCACCTGCGTTAATGTAGGCTGCGTGCCCAAAAAGCTGTACGCCTACGCATCCCATTTCAACAGTGTGTTCGATGATGCCACTGGCTTCGGCTGGCAGTTGCCTGGTGAGGCGAGTTTCGACTGGGCGACGTTAAGGGACAACAAAACTAGCGAAATTAAGCGACTTAATGGCATTTATCTACGCTTGCTAGAGACAGCCGGGGTCAGCCTATATCACGGGCGGGGCCGCCTAGAAGGTGCCCATACAGTTGCGATTAGCCGTCAGCAAGGCGAAGAGCAACGTGTCACGGCCCAGCGTATTTTACTGGCAACCGGTGGCTGGCCTTGGGTTCCAACGTTCCCGGGTAGTGAATACACATTAACCTCCAATCAAATTTTTGATCTCGATCGTTTGCCAGAGCGGTTTTTAGTGCTGGGAGGCGGCTACATTGCCGTCGAGTTTGCCAGCATCTTTAATGGTTTGGGCAGTGAAGCGCACCTTATCTACCGCGGTGATTTATTCCTCAAAGGGTTTGATAACGAAGTGCGAGAATTCACGCGTCAGGAAATGGATCGACAGGGTGTTCATCTTCACTTTGATACCAATATTGAGGCGATCGAAAAAAACGAGGCTGGTTACCAAGTTGCCCTAACCAACGGCGATACGATGGAAGTGGATGCCGTTCTAGCCGCAACCGGACGACGCGCCAATGTGGCGGGTTTGGGCTTAGCATCGGTAGGGCTTTCATTAAATGAGCAGGGCAAACTAGACGTCAATGAGCGCTTTGAAACCGATGTCCCGTCGATACTAGCTTTGGGTGACCTCATTGATACGCCAGAGCTGACGCCAGTAGCTATTGCAGAAGCCATGCTGCTCGTTGATCACCATTTTGGAACGGTAGCCCCCGAGCCGCTGGACTACACTCGCGTACCTACTGCCGTGTTCTGCCATCCCAACATTGGGACGGTAGGGCTATCGGAAGAAGCCGCACGGCAGCAGTTTGGTACCATTCGCGTTTACCGCACCGATTTCCGGGCCATGAAACACACTCTGTCAGGCAGCCAGGAGCGAACCTTAATGAAGCTAGTGGTGGACGAGGCCACCGATGTAGTGGTCGGAGCGCATATGGTGGGTGACGATGCCGGAGAAGTCATTCAGGGAATCGCTATTGCAGTGCGCGCGGGGCTGACCAAAAAAGATTTCGATAACACGGTGGGGATTCATCCCACCGGCGCTGAAGAATTTGTCACTATGCGCACGCCCGCTCGTTGAAATTCACACTTAAAAGTCGAGAGGGAAACTGCCCCAGGTAGCCACCTTGGGTGGGCTAAACTAATAAGCGCAAGGTGATGGATTAGGACAGCAAAAACAGCTCGTATAATAAATATTTATCGAATACAGGGGGTTGAATAACATGGCTTTTGAATTGCTCATAATCAGCTGTTATAATTGCGTTCAAATTCGCAACAGCGAAGCATAACCATGAGCACCCCAACACCGCCGTTTACCCCTTCAGCTGATCTTGCTCGGCCTACTGTTGCTGATGCTGTTGTTGGTCATGCGGACACCCCACTATATATTCGCAAACCCAATGCCGAAGACGGCTGGGGCGTTTATGAGCTGATAAAAGCGTGCCCTCCGCTCGATGTAAATTCTGCCTACGCTTACCTCTTGTTAGCCACTCAGTTTCGCGACACCTGTGCCGTTGCCACCAATGAAGAGGGTGAAGTCGTGGGCTTCGTTTCTGGCTACGTCAAAGATAACGCGCCGGATACGTATTTTTTATGGCAAGTGGCCGTGGGCGAGAAGGCCAGGGGTACCGGTTTGGCACGCCGCTTGGTAGAAGCCATCATGTCACGCCCCGAGTTAGCCGATGTGCATCATCTTGAGACGACTATCACGCCGGACAACCTAGCTTCTTGGGGGTTGTTTAAGCGGCTGGCAGGGCGCTGGCAAGCCCCCTTGAACAGCCGTGAATACTTTTCAACCGAGCAGCTCGGAGGAGAGCACGATCCGGAAAACCTAGTGCGTATTGGTCCGTTCAATACCCACAATATCTAACCGGTTTTCCTGCTCGCGTCATCTTCTATTTCCTCCCGCTTGGCAAATTGATCATTAAAAAGGAGGTCGCCAATGCAGACCCAGACACTCGAACGCATGGAATCCAATGTACGTACCTATTCACGTTCTTTCCCGGTCGTGTTTACCAAAGCGCAAAATGCCCGGTTGACCGATGAAAATGGCCGCGAATATATTGATTTCCTTGCCGGTGCGGGCACCCTGAACTACGGCCACAATAACCCTCACCTCAAGCAAGCCATGATTGATTACCTGGCGACAGACGGCGTGGTACACGGTCTGGATATGTGGACCGATGCCAAACGAGATTACTTAGAAACGCTCGAAAACGTCATTCTCAAACCGCGCGGATTGAACTATAAAGTCCATCTTCCTGGCCCGACAGGTACTAACGCGGTAGAGGCGGCCATCCGCTTGGCGCGTGTTGCCAAGGGGCGCCATAATATTGTGACCTTCACTAATGGTTTCCACGGCGTCACCATGGGGGCTCTGGCTACCACCGGTAACCGTAAATTCCGTGAAGCAACCGGCGGCATTCCGACCCAGGGCGCAAGCTTCCTACCTTTCGATGGTTACATGGGCGAGCATGCGGACACCCTCGATTATTTTGAGAAATTGCTGAAAGACAAGTCGGGTGGCTTGGATGTTCCTGCAGGCGTCATTGTCGAAACAGTACAAGGCGAGGGCGGTATTAACGTAGCCGGACTCGAGTGGCTGAAGCGCTTGGCTGATATCTGTAAAGCCCACGATATCCTGTTAATCGTCGATGATATCCAGGCTGGCTGCGGACGTACAGGTAAGTTCTTTAGTTTCGAGCACGCAGGCATCAATCCCGACATGGTCACCAATTCCAAATCCTTGTCTGGGTTCGGCATGCCTTTTGCGCATGTTCTGATGAAACCTGAGTTGGATAAATGGAAGCCGGGGCAGTATAACGGCACCTTCCGCGGCTTTAATCTGGCCATGGTCACCGCCACCGCGGCATTCAAAAAATATTGGACAAATGACACCTTTGAGCGTGACGTACAACGTAAAGCGCGCATTGTAGAAGAGCGCTTCCAGTCGTTAGCCGCCTTGCTCACCGAAAACGGCATTCCAGCCACTGAGCGCGGCCGTGGCCTGATGCGTGGTATTGACGTCGTATCAGGCGATATCGCGGACAAGATTACTGGTATGGCGTTTGAGCACGGGTTGATTATTGAGACCAGTGGCCAAGACGGTGAAGTAGTGAAATGCCTATGCCCGCTCACCATTAGTGATGAAGACTTGCTGGAAGGGCTGGATATCTTAGAAAAATGTGTCAAAGCTGTCGCTAGCGAGTAACAACGCTGCCAATATCCCGCTAAGATATAAAATATGCGGCCCCGCTCGGGCCGCCTTTAAATTGGAGCACAAATATGATCGTTCGCAATATTGACGAAGCACGCAAAACAGATCGTCTAGTAACAGCCGAGAGCGGAAACTGGGACAGCACGCGCTTGGTATTGGCGAATGACGGTGGCAACTTTTCATTCCATATCACCCGCATCTTTGAAGGCACCGAGACACATATTCATTACAAGCATCACTATGAGTCCGTGTACTGCATCGAGGGTGAGGGCGAAGTAGAAACGCTAGCCGATGGTAAAATTTGGCCCATCAAGCCTGGTGATATCTACATTCTTGACCAGCATGACGAACACTTGTTGCGTGCTCATAAAACCATGCACTTAGCGTGTGTATTCACACCGCCTATCACCGGCAATGAAGTACACCGTGAAGATGGCTCGTATGCACCGGCTGACGATTGAAGCCAGGCGCTAAAATTTAGTCCGATGTAGTATCCAAACAGCCTGCTGAATTAGCAGGTTGTTTTACGATAAGCTAAAAGCGTGCTTGCTACTGACTCTGGGACGCCTGCTCAAATACCAGCGTAATTTCACCCAGGGTTACACCGAACTTTTTCATCTCCGTACGGTTGATTAAGCGTCCATCGGGTTGAAGATACATCCAGTCATTCATAGTGAAATTGAACGTTCTGTCGCCGATATCCACATCTAATGGGTAGTTCATGTGAAATGCATGCCCATATTGGCGAGCCTCCACAGGACCCTCAACGTCGTTGGCTGTGCCTACCCAGCGATGTTCATCGACACGCTCGAAGCGCCATACACGCCGATCCGTTTCACCATCGGCAAACTCGAAGTCTTCATCCAGAATTAGCGTGTCGTCTTCAACACGGCCATCAATGGTGACGGTAAACCGACGCTGAACTTCACCACTATAATCCTGCACCATACCCCAAGCGCGGGTGGTGCCGGTAAAGTAGTCTGCTATATCCAGGCGTGGCTCAGTGCCAGCATAATCTTCAACGTCGACGCTTGAGCATCCTGCAAGCAAAAGGAATAAAAGGGGAGCTGCCATCGCTAGAATGCGGATTTTCATTGTGCATTTCCTATATAGTCCGTATTGTTCGTACAAATATTGGTTAGTTTAGCCTGGCAGCAACGCCTGAAGTCAATTGTTTTCTTCCGGTTCGCATAATATATATTATGTTAAATAATATAGATTGTGCGGGAAAACAGCATGCGGTGTTGGACAACGGGTCTTACTACTCCTTATCATTCATCCTCTTATTGTTTAAGGATGTAGCTCTTATGCGCCCAGGTGTTGTATGGCTGATGGTAGGTATGGCTTTTTTGGCGACTGGTTGTGCGGTGCCAAAGCCTGTTGCCAATAAGCCCCCTCCTCTTGATGAGGATGCTTTCAACCTTCGCATGGATGAACTACAGAGCAATGTATCCCAGCAGTGCAGCAACGCTGCCTCCCTCCAGCAGCGCCAACTGGACCAGCAACACGTATTTACCGCCGATGTACGAGAAGTCGGCAGCCTGCTTCGCTTGCTGCGTGATGATGTCCAACAGTTGGGCGCCCGCAATGAAGAGCCTGTGATTATCCGTGAGGAATGCCAAGCAGAAGACAGCTTATTAGATGGTAAAACTCTGCTGGGTCGTAATGAATGGGTAGGTTTGCCCGGCATCGGTACCTATCTGCAGGCCCGCGTCGACTCTGGCGCGAATACCTCATCACTGTCTGCCAAGGATATCACCCCTTTTGAGCGCGATGGCGAAGACTGGGTGCGCTTTAAATTAGCGCTTAATGATGACGATGTGGTCGTTGAAAAACTGCGCGATGAATGGATTGAGGCACCCGTTGAGCGTCGTGTACGCATTGTGCAAGCTTCGGGTGACGACTCGCGCCCCGTTATTTCCTTGCTCTTAAACCTAGGGCCATTGAGGGAAAACGTGGAATTTACCCTGAATGATCGTAGTCACCTAGAGTACCCGATCCTACTTGGGCGTCGTTTTTTATTGGATATTGCCGTTATCGATGTGGCAGAAACCTACCGTTTTGATCGGCCAGAGTTTCCCGGTGGAGAGCCTTCAGATCAGGCGGCTGACGATGAAGCAGCCGATTCAGACGATAACGAAGAATAACGACAGCCTCTGCTGTCACTATTGAAAGGAATCTTGATGTCACGGCTACCGTTTTATTTCATCGTCGGCTTGCTGCTCATTGCAGGTATCGCGATGAGTGTTCACCGCCACATTCAGTTTGAGATCCCTTGGGTACCGGACGAACAGCGCCAGGTTTGGGAAATTGAAGCGGTTATTTCTTTTGACGCCCAGGATGGTCCCGTAGAGGTTGATTTCGCGCTGCCAACACAACAGTCAGGGTATCGTGTATTAACCGAGAACACAGCTTCTTCCGGCTATGGACTCGCCTATCAATCCGATGAGACCGGGCGCAGTGCCGAGTGGACTATTCGCGAAGCCGATGGAGAACAGCAACTTTATTATTCAGTGCAAATGCTGGTCTCACCTGATGCCCAGGCGCCCGTACAAATCGCACCGGAGCTGCCGCCAGCGGTGGAGTGGGAATCGCCTTTCGATTCCGCCGCCGAGCAACTTATTGAGGAAGCCTGGGAGCGCAGTGCCAATAATGCCACCTTTGCTCGTGAGCTGATTCGTGACATCAACGGCGAACGTCAGGATGAGAACGCCCGGTTACTGCTTGGTGAGGTCGATCCGGCGCCGCTGATTATCCGGCTATTGAACCAGGCAGAGGTAAAAGCACGCGCGGTGAGTGGCTTGCTCTTAGAAGATGGTCGCCGTCGGCAAACCCTAACCAGTTGGATCCAGGTATTCGATGAAGATGAAGAAACCTGGTCGCTCTTTCATCCAGTAACTGGCGAGCAAGGCAAACCCGACAATTTATTGTTGTGGGAAACGACCGGCGAGGCTGTGCTTGAAGTCCAGGGAGGCAGCAACTCCAACGTTAGTTTTTCAATGATGACTCACCACCAGCCCGCTTCGGCGGCGGTGCGTAATCTTAACTCTAATGACACACTGCTCAACTTCTCGATTCATAGCTTGCCGCTTGAAGAACAGGCGCTGTTTCAAACCATTTTGTTAATCCCCATTGGGGCTCTGGTGGTGGTGTTTCTGCGCGTGTTGGTCGGCATTAAAACCTCAGGCACTTTTATGCCGGTATTAATCGCCCTCGCCTTCATTCAAACCAGCCTTACCACCGGTCTGATTGGTTTTTTACTGGTGGTCGCGGTTGGGTTGATTATCCGTAACTATTTGTCTTATTTGAATTTATTGTTGGTTGCTAGGGTCTCGGCGGTGATCATTACCGTCATTGCCATTATCTCGGTGTTTTCGGTGTTGGCGTATCGAATGGGCCTCAACGCGGGGCTGACCATTACATTCTTCCCGATGATCATTCTCGCCTGGACGATTGAGCGGATGTCGATTTTGTGGGAAGAGGAAGGCCCCAAGCAGGTCTTGATACAGGGAGGTGGTAGCTTATTAACCGCAGTGATTGCATTTTTAGCGATGAACAACCCTTGGGTACGCCACATCACGTTTAATTTCCTGGGCGTCCAGTTCATATTAATGGCGCTGATTCTGCTGCTGGGTAATTACACCGGCTACCGGCTGTTAGAACTGCGTCGCTTTAAGCCTATTACCGAAGAAGATAAACCCTTATGAGTTGGCTGAGTAATTGGACATGGCCAACGAAGCTGCGCGATAAAGGCATCATCGGCATGAACCGGCGCAATATCCGGTACATCGGGCGCTACAATCACCGACGCCTATACCCGCTGGTTGACGACAAGCTTAAAACCAAGCTGCTCGCGCAGCGCTACGGCATTACCACGCCAGCGTTAATTGGCACGGTAACAACACAGTTTGGCGTCAAGCACATTAGTCCGATGCTGGCGGGCCACCATGGGTTTGTGATTAAGCCGGCCAAGGGGAGCGGTGGCAAAGGTATTTTGGTCATAGAAAGCGTCGAGGATGGCGACTTCATCAAACCCAGCGGCGCGCGCCTCTCAATTACCGATATTGAACGCCATGTTTCCAACATTCTATCGGGTCTTTACTCGCTAGGCGGTTCACCCGATGTGGCCGTTGTGGAAACGTTGATCAATTTTGATGAAAGCCTGATGGAATATACCTACGAAGGCGTGCCTGACATTCGTGTTATCGTTTTTAAAGGGTACCCTGTTATGGCCATGATGCGGCTGTCAACGGCCGCTTCGGATGGTAAGGCTAACCTTCACCAAGGGGCTGTCGGTGTAGGGCTTAATATGGCTACGGGGGCTGCCCTTCGAGGTGTTCAGTTTGATCGGCCTTGTTTTGCTCACCCGGATACCGGGCACGATCTGGCAAGTCTAGTGGTCCCACAGTGGAAAACGTTGCTGAACTTGGCAGCCGGCTGTTTTGAGATGACCGGATTAGGCTACTTGGGAACCGACATGGTGCTTGATCGTCAGCATGGCCCTATGCTTCTGGAGCTCAATGCTCGCCCTGGGCTAGCTATTCAAATGACCAATGGTGAGGGGCTTCGTCGTCGGCTGGATCTTATCGAGCGGCAGCCAGAGGGCGTATCCGTTGAGAAACGGGTGGCGTTTGCGCAGCATCATTTTGCTCGCACAAGCGAGTTGGTTGAGCCCCCTGACACACCTGATGTAAGCGCGTAAACTTATACTTATCACGTAAACAACTATTTCCACTGCACGAACTGTGCTCACAGTGGCCAACGAGACGTTTATGACACACGCCAATGCGCTATTGCAGCAGGCAGAATCCCAATGCCACACGCGTGGCGTGCGCTTTACGCCTATTCGGCGCCGAGTGCTGGAGCTTATTGCTCGCCATGGTGGTGGTTTAAAAGCCTACGACCTACTCGATAAACTCTCGACGGAACACGCAGCAGCTCGCCCGCCGACAGTCTACCGTGCTTTGGAGTTTCTCATTGAGCAGGGGCTTGTTCACCGTATTGAATCGCAAAATGCCTATGTTGCCTGCGCGTGCCCGGAACACGCCCATGGGTTTCAACTGTTGATTTGTCGGCAGTGCGGCTATGTGGATGAGCTACATTTGGATGAAATTAGCGATCAACTGGCCGCTCTTGCTCAGCGTAAGGGCTTCAATGTAGAGCGTCAAACCATTGAATTATCAGGGTTATGCCAGCAATGCCAAGCCAATGATGAGTCGTAAACATGTCCTCAGAAAACCCTCTATTCAAAGACCTTGAATCAGCGTCACCTGCTGATGCCCTCCCCTCATTAACGACGTTGCTGGATGCCGCTGCGTTTAATGCCGACGGTTTGATACCTGCCATCGCCCAGCAGCACGATACCGGTGAGGTATTGATGATGGCCTGGATGAACCGTGAAGCGCTGGAAGAAACGCTACAAACCCAGCGGGTATGCTATTACTCGCGCTCGCGGGGCAAACTATGGCGTAAAGGCGAGTCTTCCGGCCAGCAGCAGCATCTGAAAGCCGCTGCGATCGATTGTGATGGGGACACGCTACTGCTCCAGGTCGAGCAAACGGGACCTGCCTGCCATACGGGGCGGCGCAGCTGCTTTTATCTGTCACTGTCGAATGAACGCGTGGCGGTCAATAGCGAGCCCCTTATTGATCCCGCCGAGCTCTATGCCAAGTCATCGTCATGAAGGCTTGGCGCACCCTGGTTAATGCCGTTCGCTGGCTGGTCGGTCAGTGTCTCGTCGTCATGGTGCGCATCTACCAATATACGTTAAGCCCCCTACTCGGCCCGCGCTGTCGCTTTTGGCCAAGCTGTTCGTCCTATGCCATTGAAGCCATTCAGGTGCACGGGCCGTTCAAAGGCAGTTGGATGGCCATGAAGCGTATTTTGAAATGCCACCCGGGCAGCAAAGGCGGTATGGATCCCGTTCCCGGTGGGCGTAGTGAAGCCTTGTGCCGGGAAGACGAGGATCCCTGTCATGCCGATTGCCACCACCCCAAGCGCGACTAAGCGGTCTGCCGGGCAACCTGGTAAATGCGCTCCAGCATCGAATGCAAACCGTTGCTGCGCGTCGGCGACAGGTGTTTGTCCAGGCCCAGGTCCGTCATGAAATGCGGCTCCGTATTACGCACTTCGGCAGCGGTTCTTTCGCTGTAAATGCGTAGCAGCACGGCAATCAATCCCGATACAATCGCTGCATCAGAGGTGGCCTTGAAGATCAGTTTGTCACCCTGCGCTTCATGGTGCATCCACACATTCGACTGACAGCCCTGTATTTTACGATCTTCGGTTTTCCACTCGTCTGGGAAAGGGGGTAGCTGTTTGCCCATATCAATAATGTATTGATAACGGTCCATCCAGTTATCAAACATATCGAACTCTTCGATCAGTTCCTGTTGGGCTAGCTCGGCACCGGACGTGCTCATGGTGAATCCTTTGGCGTTGGGGTCACAAAATAGGGTCCATTATAACGTCTCAATGTTGTCTTGGGGGCTTCGCGGCATAATCTGATGGCGCTGTTGCTCATGGTGCCACTCGATGGCTTCGTTATGTAGGTAGCGCGCCGTGGTATCAAGTCGCGAGTGGCGTGCACTGTCGGCTAGGTGCCGCAAGCTGATGCCTGCCTGGGCCTGATGGGTGATAGAGGTGTGTCGTAGCCAGTGCGGGGTGGCTTTGCGCAGTGCAGCGATATGCGCCGAATTACCATCGGCCGCTTGTAGCGTGTCGGCCGCTTCTTTGAAGGTGTCACGGATCAGCCGATACAGCTGGTTATGGCCCACGCTGCGCTGTTTATCCAGTGCGCGAATAACCGGCGCGTCATCGTGGTGAGTCGGCAACCCCGTCAGCCCCAGTGCGAGACGCCACTCGATTAAGCAATTCTGCATGTCGGCGGGCAGCGGAATACGCGCCACCTTATTTCCTTTGCCAACCACAGACCACCACCAGCGGCCTTCACTTTGCTGGAAATCGCCCATTCGTGCATCCGCCATCTCGCTCAACCTGGGGGCTAACAGGTAAGCAAATCCAAAGATAAAACGACGCCTAGCGCTTTCATAAATAGCACGTTCGCCCTGCCCCGCCACCGGCTGATTTAACCATTGCCACAGCCATTCCCAAAGTTCGCGTTCTAGGTAGCGTTCAATACGTGGCGTTTGATTGTTTAGCCGCCGTGACTTATCGCGCATTAAGCGAAACGGGTTATGCCGCACCCACCCCGCTTCAACCAGCCAACTGAAGAGTCCTTGCAAGATAATCAGGCTTTGCCGACGGCTGGCCGCTGACAAGCCGCCTCGAAACGGCCGCCATTGGGGGTGGTGACGCGGTTTGGTGGGCCCAACCCACTGAGCGCTTGGCTGAGGGTCAGCAAGGAACGCCTCAAAGTGGCGCAGTACGTCGCGGTTTACTTGGTCGAGCGTCAACCTCTGGGTCGTCAGCCATAGCAGCAAGCGTTCGGCTTCCCGGCGGTAGCATTTCCAGGTCTGCGGACTTTCCTGATATTCAGCAAGCCAAGCCGATACCGCCTCCACGTCCGTGTTCGCGGTAATTTGCGGCAACACCGGCGAACCACGAAGGCTCTCCAACGGCGCTATCGGGTTGGCGGTGGCTGTATTGTCCCACGTTTCCATTGACGTCTTTTCTCCTCTCGTACCCTACGCTCTTCCTTCTTCCTTCTTCCTTCTTCCTTCTTCCTTCTTCCTTCTTCCTTCTTCGCCTTATTCGAGTCTGTTGCTGGCTGGTGCACCAAGTCTGGCTTTTATGCTCTAAAAACTCAAGATAATACGGGTAATCTTGAATTTATGTTTTTTAAGATAAATAAATTACATTTTACGTATTACGTAATATTGCGTTATATAAACAAGAGCAGGACAATCATGGTTATTAAAACCTCATAAAAGGAGCAAGAAATGGCGCGCAGCGGTATTCAATATGTAGATGTACAGCAAGCCATCGACACCTTGCTTTCTCGAGGTGACACGCCAAGCGTTCAGCGCATTCGTGAAGTGCTGGGTACGGGCAGCTTTACCACTATCAGCGAACATTTCCGCCAGTGGCGCCTTGAGCGGGAACATAACCGCGACGTACCACCACCCAAGGGCGTGCCCGAGTCGGTGGTCAGCGTCGCCAGTGAACTATGGAAAGAAGCTATGGAAGCGGCGCACGATGCGTTACGCCACTATCGTGAGGAAGCCGATCGCCAAGTAGAGGTCGCCCGATTGGAGGCCAGCGACGCCGACCAGCGGGCCGCCAATGCGGAGCAGCGTGAAAGCGCCCTGGCGGAGCACCTGCGACATACAGAAACGCGCGTCGAGGCGCTCAGTCGAGATCTGGCCGCAAGCCAGGCTGATGAGGCGCAGTGGCGCACCCAAGCTGGCGAGGCGCGTGACGAGCTAGCCAAGTGGCAATCAGCCCATGAACGCCTCCAGCAGCAACTGGCTGAGCGTCAGGCAGAGCATGCTGATCAACTGAGTCGCGAGCAGGCCGAATGGCAGGCGCGTTTGTGCCAGGAAGAACAACGCCACGAAGCCGCCGAAGATCGCCTGATGGGCCTGCTGGACAGCGCTCGGCAAGAACGTGCACAGGAAGAAACCGCCTACCAGCAACGACTGAAGCAGGCAGACGAACGCAATCAGGCGCTGTCGAGAGAGATCAAGGCGCTGGAAAGGTCACTCCACCAGCATCAGTTGGAGGCAAATGTCCAGCAACAAGCTCAGCAACAGCTTGAAGTTACGCTTTCGTCCCTGCAGCAACGCTATGATGAGGTGGCTAAAAGACTCGATAGCGCAGAAACAGCACTAGCTGCAGAAGCTCAGCAGCATGAGTCTCGCGAAAAGGCTTGGCAGGAACAACTTTGGTCACGGATGGATGCCATGCAACGGCAACTAACTGACCTGCCGACGTCGATGGCTCGCGATCAGGCTGATGAGGGCATAGAGGAAGGTAAACGTGACTAGCATACAAAAGTGCCCAGCATCTGCTGGGCACTATAAAGCGGGCGGAACGCCATGGCTTACCGGTAGTAAGCGTTGGTCGTATCCGAATGGTCGGTCACATCGCGAATGCCGCCAAGTTCGGGAATACGCTCCATTAGCGTTTTCTCGACGCCGTCCTTGAGCGTCAGGTCAACGGCCGCACAACCCTGGCAGCCGCCGCCGAAGGCCAGTACCGCCATATTTTGCTCGGTCAGCTCAACCAGCTTGACTTCGCCGCCATGAGAGGCCAAACCAGGATTGATTTCGCTGTATAGAACATAGTTGACGCGGTCTTCCAAGGGGCTATCTGCATTGACCTTGGGCATCTTGGCGTTAGGCGCCTTGATGGTCAGTTGGCCACCCATGCGGTCGGCATTGAAGTCGACGACGGCTTCCTCAAGAAATGCCAGGCTGTTTTTATCGAGAAAAACATTAATTTTCTCAAGTTCCAGCTTTACGTCGGTAGGCTCTTCTTCTCCCGGGCGACAGTATGCTAAGCATGTCTCGGCGTAGGGCGTGCCCGGTTGGGTGATGAAAATGCGCACGGCGATACCTTCAACGTTTTGCTTTTCCAGCAATTCCGCCAAGTAATCCTGCGCACTGTTTGTAATATCAATACCTTGGGTATCGACGTTGGTTTCTGCTTCTGCTGTCGTGGTCATGAGGGGTGTTTTCCTCCCGTGGCAGTGGCGGCGCCACTTCACATGTCATTTTGTGTCTATGGTAAGCAAAACAGCGCGCCGACACAATCCCGACTGTTTTACTAGGCTATTTATGATACCCACTTTATGTATGCCTATGGCATTCATAAACAATACATTGCTGCCCCGCATGACACCCTTTGTTATCATAGTGCGCCGCTGACCCATTTAAACGGCGACTGCCGACGATAAGAGAACCTCTTTTGACTGCGACGCTGGAGACTTTCCCCTGCCATGGCTGCTAGTGATTTGATTGCCACCTTAACCCAACGCCTGAATCAACGTATCCATATTCTGGATGGCGGTATGGGGACCATGTTGCAGAATGCCGAACTGAGCGAGGAGGAATTTCGTGGCCAACGTTTCAGTGACTGGCCGTCGGACCTGAAAGGCAACAATGATTTGTTGGCACTGACCTGCCCGGACGTGGTGACCCGCATTCACCGCGATTACCTTGAGGCCGGTGCCGATATTATCGAAACCAATACCTTTAATAGTACGCGCCTGTCCCAGGCCGACTACGGTATGGAAGCTATTGTACCGGAACTGAACCGCGAGTCTGCCAGGTTGGCCAGGGAAGTATGTGACGCCGTTGCCGACGAAACCGGTGTGCCGCGTTACGTGGCTGGTGTGCTGGGCCCTACATCGCGCACCGCCTCATTATCGCCGGACGTTAACGATCCAGCCAAACGCAATGTGACGTTTGATGAGCTGCGTGAAAACTACCTTGAAGCGGCTCAGGCACTCATCGACGGCGGCGCCGATCTTATTATGATCGAGACCATCTTCGATACACTTAACGCCAAAGCCGCCATCTACGCCCTTGAGGAACTGTTTGAGTCCCTTGGCCATCGGCTACCGGTGATGATTTCAGGCACCATCACTGATGCCTCCGGGCGGACGTTATCGGGGCAAACGACAGAAGCCTTCTGGAACTCCATTCGCCATGCCGAGCCGCTTTCCGTGGGCCTTAACTGCGCGCTAGGGGCCGAAGAACTGCGCCAGTATGTCGAAGAACTTTCCACCAAGGCGGATACCTTTGTATCTGCTCACCCCAATGCGGGCCTGCCCAACGAATTTGGCGAATACGACCAAACGCCCGAGGAAATGGCAACCATTGTCGGTGAGTTTGCGCAAAGCGGCCTGGTGAACATTATTGGCGGCTGTTGCGGGTCCACACCGGAACATATCCGCGCCATTGCGGAAGCCGTACATGGCTTGCCGCCCCGCGAAGTGCCTGAGCGTTCACGCGCCTGCCGTTTGTCGGGGCTGGAACCGTTTAACATCGAAGCCGATTCGCTGTTTGTCAACGTCGGCGAACGCACCAATGTGACCGGTTCGGCGCGTTTTAAGCGGTTGATCGTGGAGGAAGATTTCACCACCGCCCTGGAAGTCGCGCTCGAGCAGGTGGAAAACGGCGCCCAGGTTATCGATATCAATATGGATGAGGGCATGCTGGAGTCTCAGGAAGCCATGGTGCGCTTTCTGAACCTGATTGCCGGCGAGCCCGACATCGCCCGCGTGCCGATCATGATCGACTCTTCCAAATGGGAGATCATCGAAGCCGGACTTCAGTGCGTTCAAGGCAAGGCCGTGGTTAACTCCATTTCTCTCAAGGAAGGCGAAGCCGCCTTCCGCGAACAGGCCACCAAATGCCGCCGCTATGGGGCCGCCATTGTGGTCATGGCGTTTGATGAGGAAGGCCAAGCCGATACCTTTGCCCGCAAGACGGAGATCTGTAAGCGCGCCTACCGCCTGCTGGTAGATGAAATCGGCTTCCCGGCAGAAGATATTATTTTCGACCCCAATATTTTCGCCATTGCCACGGGTATTGAAGAGCACAATAACTACGCTGTCGACTTTATCGAAGCGTCTCAATGGATCCGCGAACACCTGCCTCACGCGATGCTTTCCGGGGGTGTGTCCAACGTATCATTCTCGTTCCGGGGCAATAACCCGGTTCGCGAAGCCATTCACTCGGTCTTTCTGTATCACGCCATACGCGCGGGCCTTACCATGGGCATCGTCAACGCGGGCCAGCTCGCCGTTTACGACGACCTGCCTGCCGAACTGCGCGAAGCGGTTGAAGACGTGGTGCTCAACCGGCGCAGTGACGGCACCGAGCGCCTGCTGGATATTGCCGATAAATATAAAGGTGATGGCAGCGGTGCAGCGAAAAAAGAGGATTTAGAGTGGCGCAGCTGGCCGGTTAACAAGCGTATCGAACATGCCCTTGTCAAAGGGATTACGGCGCACATCGAAGACGATACCGAGCTGGCACGGGCAGAAGCGGCGCGCCCCATTGAGGTCATTGAAGGGCCGCTGATGGACGGCATGAACGTAGTCGGCGACCTGTTTGGCGCGGGTAAAATGTTCCTGCCCCAGGTGGTCAAATCCGCACGTGTCATGAAACAGGCCGTTGCTTACCTGATCCCCTATATCGAAGCGGAAAAGAGCGAAGATACCCAGGCCAAGGGCAAGATTGTCATGGCCACGGTTAAGGGCGACGTGCACGATATCGGCAAAAATATTGTCGGCGTGGTGCTTCAGTGTAACAACTACGAGGTTATCGACCTGGGCGTGATGGTGCCCGCCGAAAAAATCCTCCAGGCCGCCAAGGATCACAACGCCGACATCATTGGGCTGTCCGGCCTGATCACGCCGTCCCTGGATGAAATGGTTCACGTGGCCAAGGAAATGAAGCGTCGCGGCATGGACCTGCCGCTTTTGATTGGCGGTGCAACGACCTCGAAAGCGCATACGGCGGTCAAAATCGAGCCCCAATACGACCACCCGGTGATTTACGTCACCGATGCCTCCCGGGCTGTTGGCGTAGCGAGCCGATTGCTTACTCCGACCCTGAAAACGCCCTACATCGCGGAGATACGTGAAGAGTACGAAAAGGTTCGCGAACGCAACGCCAAGCGACGCCCAAAAGCTGCCGACCTTGACTACACCCAGGCGCGCAAGCGGCGTTTCCGTACTGATTGGGCCAGCTATACGCCAGCAAAGCCCCACCAACTTGGGCTGCAAACCTTTAACGACTATCCGCTAGACGAACTGCTCGAGCGCATCGACTGGACGCCCTTCTTCATGAGTTGGCAGTTGGCGGGCAAATACCCCAAGATCCTTGATGACAAGGTGGTTGGCGAGGCGGCCCGCAATCTGTTTGAAGATGCCAAAGTAATGCTGCGCAAGCTGCTTGACGAAAAACGCGTCCAGGCGCGGGGCGTGATTGGTTTATGGCCAGCGAATACCGTCGACGACGACGTCATCGAGGTGTACGCCGATGAATCCCGCACCGAGGTCGTTGAACGACTCCACCATATCCGTCAGCAGACCACCAAAGGGCGTGACGGCATTTGCTATAGTCTGGCCGATTTCATCGCTCCCAAAGACAGCGGAAACGCCGATTGGATTGGCGGCTTTGCGGTCACCACCGGACACGGCGTCGATGCGCTTGCCAAAGAATACGAAGCGGCGGGCGACGACTATAACGCCATCATGGTTCAGGCGCTGACAGACCGTTTGGCGGAAGCTTTTGCCGAGCGTATGCACGAACGTGTGCGCAAGGAATTCTGGGGCTATGTACCCCAGGAGTCGCTTGATAATGACGCCTTGATTGCCGAAAAATACCAGGGTATCCGCCCTGCCCCCGGCTATCCCGCCTGCCCTGATCACACCGAGAAGGCAACGCTGTTCAGGATGCTTAACGCTACCGAAAATACAGGCCTCGCACTGACCGAAAACTTTGCCATGTGGCCAGCCGCTGCCGTATCAGGGTGGTATTTCTCGCATCCCCAATCCAAATATTTTTCAACCGGTAAGATTACTCAGGATCAGGTCAGGGTATTGGCTGATCGCAAGCAAATGCCGCTTGAGGAAATGGAACGCTGGCTGTCACCGGTGCTGTCTTACGACCCCAGTTAGTCGTGTCGTATGTCGCACGCCGCCACGGCAAAGTGGTTCGTCTGGCTTGGCCGATCATGCTGGGCATGCTTTCCCAGAGCATGCTCAATCTGGTCGATGCCGCCCTGGTGGGTCGTTTAGGCGAAACCGCCCTGGCGGGCGTTGGGCTCGGCGGTTACGCCATGTTCATGATGACGGCGCTGGTGTTTGGCCTGTCCTCAAGCGTTCAATCCCAAACTGCTCATCGCCTGGGCGCGGGTCATTCAGGCCTATCTCAGCCACTTTATGCGGGTCTGTTAGTAGGCCTGGTGATCGGCACTGTGTTGGCGTTACTGGCATGGTGGCTAGCGCCGACCTTCATGCAATGGATGTCACCTACCACAGAAGTGCAAAGCGTGGCCGTCGACTATTTTCGCTGGCGCGTGGTGTCACTGGCGGCGATTGCGCTCACCCTTTGTTTTCGTGGGTACTGGAATGGCCGTCAGTACACTCGCCTATATTTGCGTATTATTGTGGTTGTGCACCTGCTTAACGTGGCCCTTAGTGCGGGATTGATTTTTGGCCTTGGTGGACTGCCCGAATTGGGGGCCCGCGGTGCAGGCGTGGCCACAACGCTTTCGCTATGTGTAGGGCTTGTGCTGTGGATAGGCGTCACCGCACGTCAAGGTGATATTACGCAGTGGCGCAAAGTGTTACCTGACGAACAAGTATTGCGAACCACCGCCCGGCTGGCGTTGCCCCACTCGGCCCAGCAGCTTTGGTTTGCCGCAGGCTATGCCGTGCTTTTCTGGCTATTGAGTCAGCTCGGCACGGCAAGCGTTGCCGTCGGGCACGTATTGATCAACCTATCACTATTACTCATACTCCCCGGCGTTGGCGTAGGTGTCGCCGCTATGAGTCTGGTGGGTGAAGCTCTTGGCCGAGACGCCGAGTGGGAAGCGCACCGCTGGGGACTGGACGCGCTGTGGGTGGCGGGGCTATTGCTGGTAATCCTGGCGCTACCCATGTTGTGGATGCCGGACAAAGTCCTTGGCGTGTTTTTTGACGCCCCCGCTTTAATAACGCTCGGTACGCTCCCACTTCAACTGACTGGCTTGATGGTGGTGATAGATGTGGCCGCGCTGGTATTGGCGCAAGCGCTTATGGGTGCTGGCGCTCAGCGAACCGTGATGCTGTTGACGCTGGGCATGCAGTGGCTGCTTTTTTTACCGCTAGCTTGGTGGGCTGGGCTGGAACTTGGCTATGGACTACTGGGGATTTGGCTAATGCAGCTTATTTATCGCATCATTAACTCAGCCGCTTTTTTCTGGATATGGCAACGCCGCCAATGGGCGTCGTCGCTAGCGTAATACTGTTTCAAATACCATTTTGAGATAAAAAGATAATTATATATTCTTTTGTAGAATATGACGCCCGCGTTATGGTGGCGACACTGATTCGTCCCGTTTCAACGTGACAACTTCGCTTTAGCAGGACCGTGCCCCATGTACCGTTATGATATTCATGACCAAACGCTGGTAGATGAGCGTGTCGCTCAGTTCCGCGATCAGATGGATCGCTACCGCGCCGGGCGTTTGGGAGAGGAAGAATTTCGTCCACTGCGTTTGCAGAATGGGCTCTATATCCAACGACATGCGCCGATGCTGCGCATCGCGATTCCATACGGCATGTTGGCTGGCCATCAATTGCGTGCGTTGGGCGACATTACTCGCCGCTACGACCGCGGCTACGGCCACTTCACCACGCGCCAAAACCTGCAGCTCAACTGGCCTGCGTTGGAAGATGTGCCGGACATTCTGGCGGATCTGGCGAAAGTCCAGATGCACGCGATCCAGACCAGCGGCAACTGCATTCGCAATACCACCAGCGACCAGTTTGCGGGTATTGCCAATGATGAAGTGGAAGATCCGCGCCCTTGGTGCGAACTGATTCGTCAATGGTCGACGCTACACCCTGAATTTGCCTATTTGCCACGCAAGTTCAAAATCGCCGTCAGCGGTGCTTCCCAGGACCGCGCAGCCATCCAGGTTCACGATATCGGTCTGCGGCTGTGGTACAACGAGGCTGGCGAACTGCGTGTTAGAGTCCTCGCCGGCGGTGGTCTTGGTCGCACGCCGATGATTGGCGATGTGGTGCGCGACGACCTGCCCTGGCAGCACCTGCTGACCTACCTGGAAGCGTGCGTGCGGGTCTACAACCAGTTCGGGCGTCGCGACAACAAGTTCAAGGCGCGGATCAAGATTCTGGTCAAGGCACTGGGCATCGAAGAGTACCGTCGCCGCGTCGAGGAAGAATGGGCGCATCTGAAAGACGGCCCTCAGACACTCAATGCTGCCGCCGTCGAGGCAGCGAAGAGCCACTTCCCCGAGCCGGAACGTCGCGCGGTAGATAAAACCGCGGTGGCCGATTATGAGCGCCTTCGCCAGGAAAACCGTGGCTTTGCACGCTTCGTGACCAATAACGTGACCGACCACAAGGTATACGGCTATAAAGCCGTCACGCTGTCTCTCAAACGCCGCGAGCATGCTCCCGGCGACGTGACGGCTGACCAAATGGACGCCATCGCCGACCTTGCCGACCGCTACAGCTTCGGTGAAGTCCGCGTTACCCATGAGCAGAACCTGGTGCTTTCTGACGTCCCGGTGGATGAGATGGAAGCGCTCTGGCAGGAGCTTGATGCGCTGGGCATGGCCAACCCGACGGTGGGCACGCTCAACGATATCATCTGCTGCCCTGGCGGCGACTACTGCAGCCTGGCCAATGCCGTCTCGATCCCCATCGCACAGGCATTGCAGGAGCGCTTTGAAGACCTCGATTTTCTTTACGACCTGGGCCCGCTGGATCTGAATATCTCCGGGTGCATGAATGCCTGCGGTCACCACCATGTGGGCCATATCGGCATCCTCGGCGTTGATAAAAAGGGGGAGGAGTACTACCAGGTATCCATTGGCGGCAACTCGACGGATGACGCCTCGTTGGGCAAGATTCTTGGCCCTTCCTTCTTCCGTGAAGACGTTCCCGGTGTCGTCGAAAAAGTATTGGAGGTCTACGTCGCGCAGCGCCATGAAGATGAGCGCTTCCTGGATACCTATCGTCGCATTGGACTGAAACCCTTTAAGGAGCGTGTGTATGCCGCCTAAAGATAACCAGGCCGACGCGGTTGAACTGGCGCCGGTTCATGCCGATCACTTGATCGCCGATGGCGAACTGGCGGCGGAAAACGCCTGGTGCGTGTCCTACGATACGGAGGCACTCCCCGAGCATCGCCCTGCCTTCGTACCGGTTGCACTGTGGAAAGCCAACCAGGAAGACACCGAGCTGGCACCACTGCTGCCAAGCGATTGCGAGCTGACCGCTGCCCTGGCCGAAGAGATCGGTTCGGCCCCGGCAATTGCGATTGACTTTCCGGCGTTTACCGACGGGCGTGGATATACGCTTGCCCGGCTGTTGCGCGAGCGCTTCGGCTATCAGGGTGAAGTGCGTGCAGTGGGCGATGTACTGGTCGATCAACTGGAGTACATGCGCCGCTGTGGCTTTACCGCCATGGCGTTGCGTGATGACCAGCATCCCGAGGATGCCCTGCGGGCGCTGAGTTTTTTCAGCGTGCGTTACCAGACAGATGTAGAAGAACGCCAGGCACTGTTTGAAAAACGCTTAAACGCTGACCAATAGATAGCGTGTCAGCGGTCAAGCGGTATAAAAGGGGCAGCCGCACGGCTGCCCCTTTGCGTTGTTGCTGACACATCACTAACCACGCCGTTTCTGCTGCCGTTCACGGTTATTGGCTTTCGCTCGGTCGCTTTTGCGCAACATTACCCAAGTGGCGCCTAGCCCGCCGTCAGAGGGCTGAGCGGAGATGTAGGCCTGCACTTCGTCAAACTGGATAAGCCACTTGGCAATATAGGAGCGCAGTACATTGGCCGGGCTGTCGATTTCCCGCCCTCGCCCATGAACAATTAATACCGAACGTAGGTCGTGAGCGTAAGCATCCTGGATAAAGGGAAACACCAGTCCTCTGCATTCGGCCAGCGGCCGCCTAATCAAGTGAAGCTGTGCCTGAACCGGGTAGCCGCCGTGCTTGAGTTTATCGACGACGCCCTGCTGAATCCCTTCACGGCGGAACACAATGGGGTCAAAAGGCGGTATCAGGTCGACAAAGTCATCGGACAGAAAATTATGCCGCTCATCAATTTCCGCTTCGGCACATTCGCGTCTTGCCAGCTGTGCTTCAGAAGGTCGCTTACGCGCAGTGGCCGTATTTGCCCGATTTTTTTGTGGAAGCGGCTTAACATCGCCTACAAACGCTCGAAAATCCATCTCATCATGAAGTGGCTGATTCATGGCAGGCTCTCCGATAGGCTGTGGCTCTCATCCTATCAAACCCATATCGATTGCTTAAGCGTCTTGTTACGCTTGTCTTCCACGCAGAGGCACGCCACTCTAATGCGTTTGCTAGCCGCATAAGGGGACACCATGGCTTGGGTCAAACGCCTGCTCGCGTTGTGTGCAATACTGGTGCTGGGCCTTGCAGGATGGCTTTGGCTGACCATGCTTAGCCCTTGGTTCTATGAGCGGCCTGACGATCTTGCGGATGTTGAGCAGCGTACACACTACGTATTTGTATATGGCACCTTGCGTTATGCCCCCGTCCGATGGGTTGTAATGGGCGACTCAGGACACCCCGAAGAAGCCACGCTTGAGGGCTATCAACGTAATGGCCTGGATTTATCGCCCAAACCTGATAGCCATGTTCATGGTTTACGCTTGCGCGTTACCGCTGATCAGCTAGCACGCCTTGATCGCTACGAACGATTGGGTATTCGCTATGAACGGAAAGAAAAGCAACTGGCCGACGGCAAACGCGCCTGGGTCTATCAACGCCTATCCAATGCTCAAAGCCTGTTTTCGCCATTACCCGCTGCCCGCATCGCTCTGGTACCCTAAGGGAATACCTAGTTTGGAGTTATTATGTCCGCATTGCCCTATGTCTTAATACTTTATTACTCGCGTTCAGGTGCGACTGCCACAATGGCGCAGCAGATCGCCGCTGGGGTAGAGCAAGTGGCCGGTATTGAGGCGCGTTTGCGTACCGTGCCGCCGGTATCTCCCACCTGCGAGGCGACAACGCCCGAGATTCCCGAGGAGGGTGCGATTTATGCCGAGCTTGACGATCTACGTCACTGTAGCGGCTTGGCACTCGGTAGCCCCACGCGCTTTGGCAATATGGCGTCACCGCTTAAATATTTTCTCGATACTACCAGCAGCCTTTGGATCAATGGCGCCTTGATCGATAAACCGGCTACCGCTTTTACCTCAAGTTCGAGCCTGCATGGCGGGCAGGAAAGCACGCTATTGACCATGTTGGTCCCCTTGCTCCATCACGGCATGGTATATGCTGGCGTGCCTTACAGCGCCACAGAGTTACTGGCGACCCAGACAGGTGGAACTCCGTATGGCACAAGCCATCTAGCAGGCCCGCGCAGCGACCGCTCGGTAGATGAGCACGAGCGTACTCTTTGCGTAGCGCAGGGCAAACGATTAGCCAAACTAGCCCTGGCGATGCACGCGATGCGCGAGGACGTGCGATGAGACAATGGCTAGAGGGCATCGAGCAACAGCATGGTATCGATCGACTGACGTCACTTTCACGGCAATGGGTGCTGATAAGCTTTAGCCTGCTATTACTAATGATGCTGTTTCGCGGTTTTATGGTCCAGGGAGACGCGTTTAACTGGCGACCTATGATTGCCTTTGTACTGCCGCTGGTGCTGTTTTTGCCTTCTATCATTGGTCGACGTCCGCGAGGACACGCATGGCTCGCTTTTGTAAGCCTACTGTATTTTAGCCAGGGGGTGATGGTGGCGACGCTGCCAACACAAACGCTACGTGGGGTCGTTGAGGCTCTTTTATCGCTTGCCCTGTTCAGCGGTTGCATGGCTTACGCACGTTTTCGTAGCCGCCAAGTACGCGCGCAGGGATAAAAATCCTCTTATTATTCACTACAACGACATTTTTTGATGGAGAGCATAGCAATGGCACGCGACATAGCGGATATCAGGCGTGATTATGAAGGTGGTCGACTCGATGAAGCGCATGCCCCCGACGATCCCCTGGTGTTGTTTGATGAATGGTTCACCCTGGCGATTGAGCAGGAAGGAAGAGACAGCAACGCCATGACGCTCGCTAGTGTTGACAGCCAAGGGAGGCCCCACGCGCGCGTCGTTTTACTAAAAGGGTTCGACCAACGCGGCATGGTATTTTTCACCAACTACCACAGCCACAAAGGCAGCGAACTCAGTAATGTGCCCTACGCTGCCCTTACCTTCTGGTGGCCATCGATCTCCCGTCAGGTGCGAATTGAAGGGGCCGTTGAACAGGTGGCGGCGGAAGAGTCCGACGAATACTTTGCTAGCCGTCCACGTGGTAGCCAGTTAGGCGCCTGGATTGCGACCCAAAGCGTCGTCATACCCGACCGCAACTGGATTGAAGAGCGCCAAAAACGCTTCGAACAAGCATATGAAGGGCAAACTATTCCTCGCCCCATTCACTGGGGTGGCTATCGCGTTAACCCTGATATGATCGAGTTTTGGCAGGGGCAACCCAGCCGCTTACATGATCGTATTCGCTATGAGCGGCGTGATGGTGGCGAGTGGAGCTATTTTCGCATGGCTCCCTAGGGGGCATTCCCAGAGCTGTGGCTGGCCCAAGGTGGTGGGCTAGCCATGAACTTAATCGAGCTTGGCGTCCCTCTAGTCCGGCAGGCTTTCAAGCCGGTGACGCTGCCATTCACTTTCAGGCTCGTTGAGCCGCATGGTGGCATCGATCACCTGCTCTTCCATGTTGTAACGACAAGTAAAGCCTAAGTGCTTCATCAATGCCCGCATGGGGTGATTATCCGGCATGATCTTACCCACCATTTCCAGTGTGCCAATGTGAGTGCAGTAATCGATCATTTTCTTCATTAACAAACTGCCAATTCCCAGCCCTTGCAGGTCGTCGCGAATGATGACCGAAAATTCTGTGCGGATGTTATCCGGATCATTCCAGACGCGCACCACCCCGAGCATTTCTTTACTGCCATCATCACGCTGATGTTCGGCAATGAACGCCATTTGTCGGTCGTAATTGATATGCGACAACACCGAGAGGTCGCGCTGGGTTAAGTTTGATTTGTTATGAAAGTAGCGAAAACGAATGCTTTCTTCCGACAGTTGCCGGTGAAAGTTAGTGATCAACGGCGCGTCTTCGGCACGAATGGGCCGCACCTCGACCTGCCAGCCGTTTTTCAGCGTCACCCATTCTCGCAGCTCTTCAGGGTAAGGCATGATCGCGAAACGGGCTGGAGGCCCGAGATCCATGGCAAAATCCACGGCTAGCATGCCGTCGCGGTTGAGCAACAGCGGGTTCAGCTCAAGTCCGCGCAGCTCGCCCAAATCCGAGGCCATTTGCGACAGCTTCACCAGCAGTTGGCATAAGTGCTGGGTATCCCGATCGGGGTCTGATGAGTGTTCGCGTATCAAGGACGCGGCGTGGGTTCGATTGACCACATCCGCTGCCAAGCTCATGTTGAGTGGTGGTAACGCGACTTGCCGGTCGGCGAGGACATTGACTTTATAGCCACCGATGCCGAATACAATCAGCGGGCCAAATACCGGGTCCCGGGTAATACCCGCGCACACCTGCATGGAATGTTTGCCGCGTTGCATGGGCTGCAAACAGTATTCATGAATCGCATACTCAGGCAGTTTTTCATTGACCTTTTCGCCTAATCTACGTACGCCATCCGCCACCTGCTCGGGCGTTTCAAGATCCTGCAGCAGTCCTGCCGATATTTTATGCGGGTGCTTGCGATAACGATAAGGTCGGCAATTTCCCTCATGAACGACCTTCAATGCTTTTGGTCCTTCAATTTGAGCGGCAACCTCAAGCGCCTGCTCCGCACTGGTTATGTAATAGCTAGTCGCCGCGGGTATGCCATACGCTTCAAGCACCTGCGCGGTTTCAGAGTGGCTTAACGTCTGGCGCCCTTGTGCTTTGGCCTCGCTGATTAACGTTCGACACTGGGCGCGAATCTCGGCGCTGGTAGAAAACGGCAGGCTGGGAGGCGTTTCCTGAAGCAACTGCTGAACTCGCTGATAGTCCACCATGTGCATAAAGGCTTTCACCGCCTTTTCGGGCGAAATATAAGTAGGAATGCCCGCCAGATTGCATTCGTGGCGGGCGTTCAATGCTTCTTTCAGGCCCATCCAACTGGTCAACAGGTTACGACGAAACGCTTTACGATTAGCAATCAATGCCTGTGCAGTCACCAGCGAGGGCGCGAGCCGTGTTGGCGCATGCACCACGAGCACTGCGTCCACATTGGCATCAGCGGCCACAATGCGCAGCGCTTCGACAAACCGTTCGGGTGTGGCATTGCCGCCTAAATCGACGGGGTTCTCCCCGGGTTTGCTGACATCTACCTGACTTTGATGCAATGCCTGCTGTGTTTCTTCGCTAAACTCAGCGAGCTTGCCCCCGGCACTCACCAGTTTATCGATGGCGAGCATGGCAGGGCCCAATCCGTTGGATACCACCGCCAAACGGTCGCCACGAAGCGGCTTCATGCGCGAAAGCGTTTCCAAGGCGTCTAGTAGCTCGTCGGAGTCGTTTACGCGCACCACGCCCGCGCGAGAAAAAGCCGCGTCAAACACCACGTCGCGATTGGCAATACCTGGTGTCGGTGCCATGCCGGAAATATCCGAAGCAAAGGTTCGGCCGCTTTTGATTGCCAGCACTAGTCGGTTGCGGGAGGCATCACGCACCGCCGTCATGAAATGCTGTGCATCGGATATTCGTTCAAGGTGGAGCAATATTGCCTGCGCTGGCGAGAATTGATTTACGTAATCGATTAGATCCGGCAGCAGCACATCAACGCTGTCACCCACGGTAATCAGGTGTGAAAACCCCACATCGCGCCCTGCGGCCCAATCAATCATGGCGTTGGCCAGCATGCCCGACTGGCCTAGGTAGGCCACACGGCCTGCCTTGACGGGTTGGCTGGCATACGACGCGTTAAGTTTTTTGGCCGGCACGATAAGGCCCATGCATTCAGGGCCTAGAACGCGGATGCCTGATTCCCGGGCGGCACTCAGCATGCGCTCGCGAATCGACCCTTTATTGCCCTTGTCGCGGTCCAGATAAGCGCCGCCGGACAGCACCAATGCCGCTTTTACGCCAAACTTGCCTAATTGATGGATTAATTTGGGCACGCCTTCAATGGGTGAGCAGATAACGGCGAGGTCGGGCACCTCAGGCAAGTCTTCAATGCGCTTGACACAGGGGTCGCCGAAGACCTGATCATAACCTTTCAGGTTCACCGCCCAACGCTGCCCCTTGAACCCGCCTTCATGGATATTGCGAAGGACCAAGCCCCCAAGCGAGGCCGGGTTCTCTGACGCGCCGATGACGGCAAGCGTGCGGGGTTCAAAAAAATGGTGCAAGAAACGTGTACTCACGTTTGCCTCTCCTGAAGCGGTGCAGCGCGATGTAAGACTTATGGACACTGTCGCGCATCAGTGTGTCGCGATTAAGGTGATGCTATCCATCCTGGAGCGCTTGAATGATCACTGCCTACCTTACTCACCCGGACTGCTTATTGCATCACATGGGACCGGAACACCCTGAAAATCCTCAGCGACTGGAGGCGATCCGAGCGCGTTTAGCGTTATCAGGCCTATTACAGCAAACCATGCAGTCCGATGCCAAGGAGGCGGATGAACTGGCGCTTAGCCGTGTTCACGCTACGCGCCACCTTAACGCCCTCACCAAGTGCCTGCCTGAAGAAGGTATCGTACCGCTTGATAACGATACCTTGATGAACCCGGATAGCCTGAAGGCAGCACGTCTGGCGGCCGGTGCGGTCATCAAGGGAATTGATCAGGTCTTCAAGCGCCAGGCCGACAACGTATTTTGTGCTATTCGTCCACCTGGGCACCATGCTGAAGCGGCCGAGGCAATGGGGTTTTGCTTTTATAACAATATCGCCGTCGGCGCAGCCTATGCCAAAGAACGTTATGGAGCCCAACGAATTGCGGTGCTGGACTTTGATGTTCACCAGTGCAATGGCACCATCGATATTTTCAAGAACGACCCGAGCGTGCTGATCTGCACCAGTTTTCAATACCCGTTCTATCCTTGGCGGTATTTGCGCAGCGAATGGCAGAATGTGGTCAACACGCCTCTAGAAGTCGGCACCGACGGGCCTGAGTTTCGTCGTCTAATTGAAAACCAATGGCTACCGGCGCTACATCGCTTCAAACCAGATTTAGTGCTGATCTCAGCAGGATTTGATGCCCACCGTGACGACCCCATGGGCGATGTGTGCTTAACGGACGAGGATTTTTACTGGGTCACGCATTTGGCGATGGAAATTGCCACGCTGTACGCCGATAACCGGCTGGTCTCATCGCTGGAAGGTGGCTATAACCCAACATCGTTAGCAAGCGGTGTCGAGGCTCACCTGAAAGCCTTGCTGGGTTTACCCTTTTCAGTTGCGCCCTAACCAAACAGCCCTTATGCCACCTATGCTATGATGCGCGTTTTTAACAGACGCTATCGTGACCATTATGACCGCAACTTCGGAAGAGCATGCGGCGTTGCGCATTGCATCGGGATGTAAGCCCTTTGTTGAGCCGCTGCGTCTGGGCGAGCGGCTCAAGCAGATCCGCCTTGCTAACCACTGGACATTGGAAGACGTCAGCCAGCGTACCGGTTTGGCGAGATCCACGCTGTCTAAAATTGAAAACGATCAGGTGTCACCCACCTTTTCAGTGGTGCAAAAGCTGACAACGGGCCTCAATATTGACCTGCCCCAGTTGTTAACACCACCTAAGCGGGAACGTTACACGATGGGGCGACGGGATCTTACCCGCAAAGGCAAAGGCCAGCTGCACCCCACGCCGACCTATGAGCATGAACTTTTAGGCCATCAGCTAGCGCAAAAACGCATGATTCCGTTTAAGACCATTGTTCGGGCGCGGCATTTCGACGAATACCACCAGTGGGTGCGTCACGACGGTGAGGAATTTCTCATTGTTTTACACGGCGATGTGATGCTTTACACCGAATTTTATGCGCCTTTGGTACTGGCCGAAGGTGACAGCCTGTATTTTGACAGTGATATGGGCCACGCATTGATTTCGACCAGCGAGGACGACGCTGTGGTGCTGTCAGTCTGTACCCGCGGGGAAGACCCCAACTGATGTCAATGAAACACCTGAATACGCTTCAAAGGCAGTTGGTGGGTTTGGGAAGCCCCGCAATACGCGCCACCACCTTGGCGGTGCTGCCAGGGAAGAGTCGCATCAGGTAAATAGAGCGGCCTTTGTCATTGCCCAGCGCCTGCTGGGTGGCTTTGACGAGGGGACGCATCGCAGGGGCCATTTCATAGCGCGTATAGAAATTTCGCGCCAGGCGGATGATTTCCCAGTGCTCAGGCGTTAATTCGATCCCTTCATCGTCGGCCAATTGTTCAGCAACGGCTTCCGACCAGTCATTCATCTCGGCCAAGTACCCTTCCGGGTCAAGCGTCACGATAGTGTCGGTATTCTCCATCGGTCTACTCACTCGTTACGAATCTAATACCAGGTGACTGACTGTGCATGTTGCTCAGTCAGTGTTACAAATCCGGCCATGTCCACGGTTGCCAACCTATGATGGGTAGCGGTGCCGGCTAGCCCCCTGGCAACAAGGTCTTCTTCCAGCAAAAACACCGCGTACTCTGTTTGTGTCCAGCAGGGTAAACCCGGGTTTAACGCCGCCGTTACCCCTTCCTCGATCAGCAACAGCGTATCGCCCGCCTGAATGGCCTGCTCGACCTGTTGGGCTACTTCGCTGGTGGGCGCAGTGGTCAAAATATGCAGGATCATGGAACACCTAGAAGTTGAGGATCGGCCGATCTTGGCTAAACAGGGCTTTCACCTGTCCCTCGCTGAGCGGCGTTATACCATCCACCAATGCCTCCAGGGGAAGGTTGAGGTCATCGAGCGTTCGCTGGGGGACGTTTAACTGGTCGATATCATACATCTCAAGCATGTTGATCGTTGGCAGGCTGGCCTTTTGCCCCGGTGCGCCGGCCTGCTGTTCCTTGCACAGTGCCAGAGCCCCCTGCCCCATAAACATCAGCCTGACGGATTGACCAAAGGCGGCAGCTACCAGCGCAGCGTCGAGACCCTCGCGCAGCCAGTTCGAGTTATGGGGAGCATGACGGATGATTACCAGCAGGTCTTCAGATGCGTGCATGATCGGTCTCAACTGGCAAAGGTAATCAAACGATCGCAGCGCTGTTGAAGCGTCAGCAACTGGCCTAACCCCGTCAACTCAAAAGGCGCCGCCAAGTTAAAGGCATCGTGACCATGGCGCGTCGCTTCAGCCTGGCTGACGATTCCACGTCGCAGCGCCGCAGCAATACAGACATCCAGCGTCACAGCGTGTTCTTCGTGTAGCGCCTTCCAGGCATCGCGCAGGTTCAGCTCATCCTGCGGCGGAGTCATTAGCAGTGATGCATTATGAACACCGTCATGATAAAAGAAAACGCCAACAAGCTGGTGTCCTTTGGCAAGCACCGCATGAGCAAACCTGAGCGCCGAATGAGGCGCTGGTTGGCTGTAGGGAGCCCCCATTACTAATAGTCCGTAGTCCATTGCCCTTGCCTATCGTGGTGGCTAATGACATCGCCCATGTAATAAAAAACAGACCCTAATAATAGGGTCTGTTGAGACATGCAGCTCTGCGCCTAACGCCAGATGGGTTAGTCGTTGCTCATAAAGCCGAGCAGCGACAGCAGGCTGATAAACAGGTTGTAGATGGAAACGAAGAGCGTGATGGTCGCCAGAATATAGTTGGTCTCGCCCTGGCGATGAATGATTTCACTGGTTTGGTAAAGAATGGCTGCTGAAGAAAACAGCACAAAACCAGCCGATACCATCAGCGATAGCGCGGGGATATTGAAAATAAGCCCCGCCACCATCGCGAGCACCAGCACAATGGCACCTGCCAGCATAAAGTTGGCAAGGAAGCCAAAGTCTTTCTTCGTTACCAGTGCGACGGCTGAAAGACCGATAAAGGTAACGCCCGTCATTGCCAAGGCGTTCATTATCAACGCGCCGCCATTGGGCAGTGCCAAATAGGCTGACAGGATAGGCCCTAACGTAAAGCCCATAAAGCCAGTGAAGGCAAATGTAGACAGCAGCCCTAACGCTGAGTTGGCCGTTTTATGGACCAGGAACATCAGGCCATAGGCACCGATAAAGAACACGAAGATGTTCATTTGCTGAACGCCCATCGCGACGGAGGCGCCTGCGGTTACCGCAGAGAAGAGTAGCGTCATCGCCAACAGCGCGTAGGTGTTACGCAGCACTTTGTTGGTGCTAACCGAGTTGGCTACACCGCCAGTGGCTGATTGCGCAATATGTGAGTCGTTGTAACTCATGTGTTCATGCTCCGTAATTATCTGTCGAACAATGGACCAGCATGCCGTTACCGAGTTCCAGACGCAAGCCTTTGTCTTCCACGCTAAACATCTTTCTATAATATGTCAGTTTAGCAAGTATTGGCTATGCTTGCTGGACATCTCTCTGGATACCAAAATGATGAAGAAAATTCTACTCCCCTCCTGCGCATTAGCGCTGTTAACGTTGAGTCAAGCGTCACTGGCTTTTTCTCCCGCTGGTGAAAGCATTTCATACACGGTGGATGAAGAAAATTTCGAGGGCTATTTCGTCTCAGGGGGCGACGACGTACAAGGCAGCGTACTTATCATTCATGATTGGGACGGATTGGATGATTACGAGCGTCAACGTGCTGATATGCTCGCTGATCAAGGCTACGATGTATTCGCCGTGGATCTATTTGGTGAGGGTAACCGGCCCCAGGCAGTTGAAGATAAACGAGCCGCCACCAATCGGCTTTACGACGATAGAGAACGGATGCGTGCACTCACGCTGGGCGGCCTGGCGCAGGCAAGAGAAGAAGGCGCCGCCGAGCAAACGGTAATCGCAGGGTACTGCTTTGGCGGTGCAGTGGCGTTAGAAATCGCCCGCTCTGGAGAAGCCGAGGGCATTGCGGCTTACACCAGCTTTCATGGTGGTTTAACAACGCCCGAAGACCAATCTTATTCAAGTGATACCGCGCCTATCTTTATTGCCCACGGGGGAGACGACTCCTCGGTGAGCCTCGACGATGTGGCGACCCTTGCGGATGAGTTGGAAACCGCGGATGTTACCTATGAAGTTGGTATTTATTCCGGCGCGCCACATGCCTTTAGTGTCTTCGGAAGCGATGCCTACCACGAACGTGCCGACCAGCGTTCGTGGGCGGCCTTCAATGACTGGCTGGACGAAATGCTTTAACTATCCGGGTCTTTGGCAGCGCATTGCGCCGCCAAAGATGGTGGTGTACGTTAGCTTTGCACTTCTTTCTCGTCATTTTTCTGCGGTGTGATTTTGACCACCGGCGTTTGACGGGCATCCTGAGGGGAGTTGTAGAGACGCACATCAATGACATGCAGTACTGCTAATTGTGCGAACAGCACAGCAAAACAAACAATCAGACCTTTTAGCATGGTGGTTGTCCATAAGGGCTCCCGATGAGCCTTATAGCTGCATAGTAGTGCAATGCTCCGCCAACACAATCGATATTTCACGCACAGCTTGCTAATTGTTTTGCACCTGACAGCGTAGACGCCAACCATGCTGGCAAGCGTCGTTCCAGATAATAACCAGGTGCCCAGGGCGTGCCCTCAATAAAACCCACATGCCCACCCTGGCGATGAAATTCAAGCGCCACATGAGCCGGTAAGGACGATGGTTGCGGTGCACTTTCAGGGTAAAGAAACGGGTCGTCCTGCGCCTGGATAATCAGGGTCGGTACACTGATCGACGAAACAAAATACAGACTGCTGCATCGCTGGTAGTAATCGGCAGCGCTTGAGAAACCGTGCAGCGGTGCCGTTACCCGTTCATCGAAATCCCAAAGCGTGGCAATACCTCTGAGCGACCCCAAGGCTAAAAGCTTGGCGTACTCGTCAGGGTCGCCATGTATTGCGAACCGCTGGCGTTTATCTACCATGTAGTGGCGTAAGTCGCGCAAAAAGCGCGCCTGGTAAATCTTCGACATCCCCTGGTTAATTCGCTTGGCACTGTGATCCAATCGGAACGGCACCGAGATAGCAGCCGCCGCCTGCAATGGCGTTGCACTGCCCTGCTCGCCCAGGTACTTCAACAGCACATTGCCGCCAAGGGAATAACCAACGGCCGCCAGAGGCCTGCCTGGTTGGCGAGCGGATAGCATTCCAATGACATCGGCTAGATCTTCGCTAACGCCCGAGTGATAGCCGCACGCCAGGCGGTTGGGCTCCCCCGAGCAGCCACGCCAATTCACAGCGACACTCTGCCAGCCTTTCAAAGCGAGCGCTTGCTGTTGTCCTAAAATGTAACGCGATGAAGAACTACCGGTTAGTCCATGCAGCAAAATGACGCACGGCGTGTTGTCGTCACTACGGCCAAACCAGTCGAGATCCACAAAGTCCACATCTCGCAGCGTCATACGCTCTCGCTTACGCGCTAAAGGCAGCCCTGATCGAAAAAAAGGGCTATACAGTGTTTGCGCATGGCCGCCAAGCAGCCATCGGGAAGCAAGAAAGGTGGACATCGACTGCATCATCCATGAAGAAAAGAAGTAATAATGGGAGCGATCAACGCTAAGAGGGATCAGTCATTAACGGTCACGTCTCTTAAATCATCAATGCTCACACCCTCAGGCAACTCTGATTCCGAGCTAGGTACCCACACTGGAGATAGGTCGCTATCTTCTCGACCATCGTCAAAATGGTGGCCGGGCAAACGATATACTACTCGCTGATTATGATGGTCCCAGGCGAAAATGCGGTCCATACATACGTCCTTATTCATAAGCCAGATAATGACTGCCAGTGTAGTACAGAGAGAGTGGACTCAGTAAACAAGTGTGATATCTAACAGTTGGCTTATCAATGATTGTAGAGCGCACGCATCATTAATCCGAACTCTCCAGCTGGTAACGGTTTATTGGCATAAAAACCTTGAAACTGATCACATGAAAGGGAGCGAAGATAGTTAAGCTGCTCTACCGTTTCCACACCTTCAGCAATCACTGTGAGGCTTAATGTTTTGCCTATTTCGATGATTGCCTCCGTCAGTTTTTGATTCTTAGTACAATCGATCATGGCATATATAAATGAACCATCGACCTTGATCGAATCGAGCGGAAAATCTTTCAACCTGGCGAGTGAGGAATAACCGGTACCGAAGTCATCAATTGCAACCCTGACGCCCATTTTTTTAAGTTCTTTGAGAATCCGCACCGTCTGCTTGACGTCATACATCATCATGCTTTCTGTGATTTCCAGCTCAAGTAGTTCAGGCGCCATACCAGTCTCCCGCAGCACGGTATTGATATCGTCGAAAAGGCCTTTATCAAGGAACTGGCGTGCGGAAAGATTCACCGCCATGCTCAATTCTGGAAACCCTTCCTTTTGCCAGGCTACATTTTGCCAACAAGCCGTCTTGAGCAGCCAGCGGCCAATAGGAATGATGAGCCCATTTTCTTCTGCTATAGGTATGAATTCCATGGGCGCCATCAGCCCTAAATCTGGATGTTGCCAGCGTAATAGTGCTTCCATTCCCGTGACCTGACCGTTCATATCCTGCTTTGATTGGTAATAAACTTTAAATTCTTGATTCTGCAGCGCACGGCGCAGGCTCGAGTCCAGGACAAAGCGCTCCAAAGAATCTGAATTCAATGTTTCGGAAGAGAACTGGACATTATTTTTTCCTTTCTCCTTGGCGTAATACATCGCAATATCAGCACTTTTGAGCAGTGATTGCTCGTCTTCCCCGTCTCTAGGGAATAGGGCGACGCCAATACTCACTGTGATGTGAAGTTCCTGGCCCGCTAGCGTGAATGGCACTCTGACAGTCGAAAGAATTTTTTCAGCGACGATTTCCGCTTGTTTGATTGCCTCAATTTCAGGAAGCAACACTACAAACTCGTCCCCGCCCAGGCGCGCTACAACATCGCTTTCACGCACCGCCTCACAGAGGCGCTGCCCCATTTCCTGAAGCAACTCATCGCCAGCGTCATGGCCCAGTGAATCATTGATAATTTTGAAACGATCAAAATCAAGATAAAATAACGCCAATTTTGTGTCGTAGCGACGCGAATGATGCATACCTTGGGTTAGCAACTGGGTGAAGAAGGCGCGGTTGGGCAGCCCAGTGAGGCTGTCATGAAAGGCGAGGTATTCCACACGCTGAGCATGGGCGATACGCTGTTCCATATTGCGAACTTGTGCTCGCTGGAGCTTCCAGCTCAGTCGGCCAAGTAAGGCCAAAACAATTAGAAGCAGAAGGCTTGCCAGCATGGCACGCCACAGGTACGTTTGCTTAAGCTCATTGGCGGCGGCCAAACGCTCAGCTTCAGAGAGCCCAACGACGATGGCGAGGGGGAACTCGAACAGTTCCCTGGCCACGGTATAACGCGGAACCTCATCCCACGGATTAACCGTTACTGCAGCCGATGTTTCAACGTCTCCGCTGTCGGCCAATATGGTTTCGTAATCGACTTTCTGATTCGCACTGATGTGATCGCCAGTCCGTTTGATTCGCAAAATACCATCGGTACCCACTAGGGCCAGCACCCCCTGCTCACCCAGCACCTCTGACTCATAGCTGCTGACGAAATAGCCAGCATGTACCGATACCGTCACTATGACTTCCGAGTCCATATCATCCACTTGTGCACGCCGACTGAAGAATAACTCCCAATCATCAGATTGCTGATTGAACCAAGGTAACCCCACCACCATTTCTTGGGTTTCCTGAGCGAAGCGATAGTAATTATGGATCGCCATATCCGGATGGGCGAGAACCTCTGTGCTAGCAAGCACGTTGCCCCAAGAATCGGTAACGCTAACCGTGAATAAAGACTCAGGCGGTAGCATGCCCCGTGCACGTAAATCTCCCAGTACCGAAGGTGCAGACTGGCCATCGAGGCTGTATAGAACTAGTTTCAGAGTTGTATCAATCTCACGCAGCGCCCGTACTATTTGTGCCTCGTAGGTATCAGCGGTGTCCTCGGCAAGCGCCGCAGCTGTGCGTTCTGCTGACGCTTGCTCCCTGCTAACAAGGTGAAGGGTTGTGGTCCAGATCACCACAAGTGCTATCACCGCAATGCTGGTAAACAAAACGTAGGGTTGGATCAAGCGATCTAACCAACACTGAACAACACTAGGGTCTGAAGACTGCCCATTACGTTTCATTTCATTGTTGTTATTCAATCAACACCACCCGTAGTCTCTCATCAGTGATACTCGAATCGAGATAGCCAATGGCACGTGGTGACGTCGCTATGGTGTTTGCCATAGCGACGTCGTTGGTAACCAGTGGCGGAGGCTGCCCACGGCCAGTGAAGATCAGCTTCGACCTATGCGCCTTGATCTGAGTGGGCGTCATTTCCAAGTAATATCGATAAAACTCGCTATATACAGGTGAGCTCTCCCGCTGGTCGAAAGGCTCCACGGCAGCGCCATTGGAAAAGCGATTCAACCTGCCCAAGTAAATATCTCTGAGCTCAGAGCGCGACAAGGTCTCGGTCGGGTTTTGTGCTGAGACCACTACCACCACTTCAGCCAAGGCGGTGTTAACCATTAGGCTGAAGAGTAGGCCCCACATACTAAATATCCGTCGCATGGGCACCCTTAAAATACAAAGTCGAGCGCGAAGCTGAAGAGGTTGACCGTACCGCCGGGTTCAAACTCCGGCTGGGTGTTAACCAAGAAACCGGGAGATCCTGAATCCAGGTTCATATGGTCGTATTGTGCTTTTAGCGCCATGTTAGGAGTAAAATCCCAACGAACGCCCAACGATAGGCTCTCCTGACGAGGCTGGGATTTCACAATGGACTGTAGGAACGCATCAAGTTCCTCGGTGTAAGGCTGTGACAGACCGGGGTTGGAGGAGCTATTGTGAATACGTTGCTGAGCGTAAGTCAGGTACGGCGTGATGGTTCCGAAGCGGTAGCCGCCGGTGACATACCAACTGCGGCTATCTGCAAACAAACTCCGGCTTTCCATTTGGGTCCATTCTCCCGTTAGGAACCAGTCGCCCGCATCATAACTCGCCCCGAGAGTGAGCACCTCGAAACGTTTGTCATCCAGATCGTAGCGGTTGGCGAGATCATTGCCCTCTGGCCCGAACATCCGATAAATATCGAAAAGGGGATTGAACTCATCAATGGTCAGGCGAGTTTGGCTATAAGCTGCAAAAAAACTGACGCTTCCACGTTCCAGCGTATTGCTGATCGTCAGCCCTTCCCTGGCCTGGGCTTCGCCCTTGGACCAGCCGCCGTTTCCGTCGGCAAAAGGAAATGCCTTGTCGGCTTGGCCGTAAGTAGCCTGAAGAGTATTGGTGAAGTCATCGAAGCGGAACCGATAGGCAGCATCAATACCATCAACGTTGGAGACGGGTACGGTGCGGTAGACTTCTTCAGGAGGTCGGATCCAGGGTATCGCGTATCCCACTTTGCGATACTCTGAATTCATGAAGGTAGGCAACACTACACGGCCCGCTCTAAGGCTCAGCTCAGGAGTTATATCGAACTTGACATTAGCCCACTCAATATCTGGCGTGTAGTGGCCTTTATAGTCCTGCTCTACTATTACCTGCAGAACGCTTGACCACTGTGGTGCAAGGTTAGCGGTAAGTTGCAATCCGAGACGACTATCGACCTCCGCACTCCACTCGTTCTTGTGCCCTGCCCCCTTGGGCACAAAAATGTTGGAAACGAACGTTGCCTGGTCTTCATCAGAATGAACTATGCCGAGCGTGCCAAAACCGTCAAATGAGACACTGGGAGTATCGCCTCCATGCGCCTTTACGTCAGTCACAGAAAGGACCAATGCAACCGCCAGCGCGCTTTTTCGCTTATCCAAAGTTCATCCTTCGCCATCAGCGTTGCCGTATCACAAAAGGTCGGGGTGCCACGAGTAACGTGGTCTGCCATATCCTTAGCAACACCGCTATCCCTCACGACGCTATATGCATCTATGCTAGTTATCGGCAATACTTAAGATTACTTTAAGGGGCAGAAGATGCTTTGTAGTAATTTGTTGCGTTCTCGGTAATGTTTTCGTCCATCGGGAATTTTCGGCAGCACTCTGATTAAGGTTTGCAACGCAGGAAAGTAACGACCTCGTCAAAAAGGGCTGTTTCCCGTTAAATTCGTCTCTATAACATTCGCCTATGACGATACCCCTTCGCTATCGACAAGCCCGAGCTCCTTTAAAACCCTCCCTCGTTTGAGCAGCAGCGGCCCTGTTGTACGGGCTTGACCAGTGAATCAAAGAAGGTTGCTTCATCTTAGGGGAGCGTTGACGCGGCCAAGAATACTGTTGAGCGCTTGGCATTATTATCGATAACAAAACCTGATACGGTAAAAACCTTTCTAGGGATAAACTTCTCAGCACCTGTCCGTAATGGGGCCCGTCGGGAAAATAATCATTAAACGGTATGGGAGTGTTGGCTTATGGCACGGCAGGCGTCGACGTGGCTCTTAGGTGTGAGGGAAAGAAAGACTTCATCGTCTTTTCTTCTGGTGGTTTTGTGCTGCATAGGCATATTGCTTTCCGCAGGAGCCTTGCTTGTAAATCTTACCGGTGGCACACCAAACGAGAATGCCCACTTCATGTATGTGCCTATTTTTCTGGCTGCCGCCATCTACGGAATCGTGGGTGGTGTGGTTGCCGGATTATTCGCGGGGTTGATGCTGGGGCCCGTTATTGGCGGAAACATAGACAGCATAAGTACGATCATAACCACCTGGGGTGTGCGCGCGCTCTGGTTCATGGCGATTGGTGCCAGCTCTGGATTATTGATCCAGATAATTAACTTCCTGAGCAATGAACAACGAAAAAAAGTGTTGCATGACCCTTCGACAGGACTACCCAATCAGGCAGCTTTGATTGAAGACCTTGCCGCTCAAATTACTCCGGAATCTCTTGAGAAAACGCCAATTGCCGTCGTCCTGATTCGTGCCACTGACCACAATGAGTTTGTTGAGGTGTTTGGTATTGAAGAAGGTGATCGAATTATCTACACGGTCAGCCAGCAACTAAATCAATCTTGCCCTGAAGTCCAGAAGAGTTACCGCTTCGGTACTTCTGAGTTAGCCCTGATCGTTGATTATAAAAATGATGAAGACCTCAAGCGTGTTTCTCATTTATTGCATGCTGCCGCCTCGGCGACCTTTATTGTCGATGATGTACCGGTGCGAATCGAACCGGCGTTAGGGTTCGGACATGTACATAATGAGACGGACGTAACGCGTCACCCGCTGGAAATCGTTCGGCGAGCCCGTGTAGCCCTTGAAAAGGCCGTAACTCTGGAACGGCAAATGATGAGCTATGAGCCTGATTTTGATACGGCTAATCGAGATTCGCTCGAACTGATCGCCCGAGCGGAGAAAGGGCTCAAAGCCGGAGAGTTCGAGCTCCACTACCAACCCAAATTGCGGCTGGCTGACCGACATCTTGCCGGTGTAGAGGCATTGATACGCTGGCGGCGCCCGAACGGAGAAATAGTACCACCAGGCATGTTTATGCCTAAACTCGAGAGAACAAGCCTGATTGATGCGTTCAGCTTATTTGTCATCCAGATCGGAATCGAATATGCCCGTTCCGGGCTGTTGGTCCCGGTAAGTATAAACCTTACCCCGCGTAACCTGACTAACGATAGCCTGGTTGACGCGCTGATTGACAGTCTGCATGAATCGGGCGTGCCACCTGAATACATCGAAGTAGAAATCACTGAATCGGGGCTGATGCAAGAACCAGAGTCAACAATCAGGGGGCTTGGTCGCCTCCGAGATCACGGTATCGGCGTGAGTATCGACGACTTCGGCACGGGCTACGCCTCTTTCGCCTACCTGCGCAAGCTACCGGTCACGGGACTGAAAATCGACCGGGAATTCATCAGGCTACTCGAAGACGATGCCAAGACTCGACGTCTGGTCCTCGCAATGATTGAAGCAGGCCATGCCCTCGATCTTACTGTCACGGCTGAGGGTATAGAGACTGAGCAACAGGCCAATATCCTTACTGAGTTCGGTTGCGATCTCGGCCAGGGTTTTCTCTGGAGCCCGGCCCTGGAGGAAAGCGTGCTCTGTCAGCGGATGGCCTCCCTAGATTTCAACCATTCTTCTTCGTGATGTTATGGAATAAATGGGTGGCATACTGCTGGCAGGTGGAAGGGCGATACAAGCAATGCTGGTGAGCCATTTCCCTCTGGCCAGCGCACTTACGAGAACGCTACTGAATGGCTCTATGAAGGCCTACCATTGATGGACGTCAAAGAGGTGCTTGGGCACTCAACGATCAAGATGACTGAGAAATATGCCCACCTGGTTCCCCACCTTGCACGCGATGCGCTCAACCAACTGGGGAATCGCTCAGTACGGAGCACGCCGGCAGAGGTCGTCGAACATTCCCAGACACAATCTGGACACACTGAAAGACCGGTGCATTTAATTGAAGGCATGCTTAGAAGGAAACGGAGGAAATATAAACGATAAAAGCCCCGTAAAAACGGGGCTTTTATGTCGTGTTGGCGGAGGGACAGTCCGTTATTTTTATGTCTATCGCCATTTCATAATGACTATTAACAACATATAAATCATTAAGTTGCATTGCCTTTCTGTCTACCGAAGTCTATGGTGATCTATAATATATGGGGGACTACTTGGGGGACTGCCCAAGCCTTAGCTTAGGGGATAAGACCATGGCAATACACAAACTGAGTCCACGCAAGGTAGCTACTGCAGCCCCTGGCAAACATGAAGATGGTGGAGGGCTACGCCTTGTGGTTTCTGAAGGCGGGGCAAAAAAGTGGGTGCTCAGGTTTACCTTTCACAGTAAACGCCGAGAAATGGGGCTTGGCAGCTTCCCTGATACAAGCTTGGCTGAGGCTCGCAGCAAAGCTGAAAATTTCAGAAAGTTGGCCAAGGATGGCATTGACCCCATCCATGCTCGCGAGCTTGAAAAACAGGAACAATCTACACCGACGTTTATAAATTGTGCTGCACGGTATATCCAGTCACACCGTCGCAGTTGGCGTAATGCTAAGCATGCACGCCAGTGGGTGAGCACATTAAAAACCTATGCGCGACCAGTCATCGGTGACCTACCCATTGATGAAGTAACTACCCAAGATGTTCTCAAAATATTGACACCCATTTGGACGGTAAAAAATGAAACAGCTAAGCGTGTACAGGGCCGTATTGAAAACGTACTAGATTTTGCGGCTGCTCACGGCTACCGAGAGCCCATCAATCCCGCACGCTGGCGTGGGCATCTTGATAAGCTATTGGCAAAGCCATCAAAGGTTCAGAAGGTTACTCATCACCCTGCCATGCCTTACGACCAAGTGGCTGACTTCATGGAAGCTGTTAAAGATTTCAATAGCATGTCATCAAAAGCACTGCAGCTGTTGATTTTAACCGCGACACGAACATCAGAAGTCCTGAATGCTGAGTGGCATGAAATTGACCTTAATAACGCCACATGGACGATTCCTGCTGAACGTATGAAAGCTATGCGTGAACATCGGATACCCCTTTCCTCTCAGGCTTCGCAATTGCTTTCCGATTTGCCACAAGTCAAAGGGAATTCGTATGTGTTTCCAGGCATGAGGGCTGGGCGCCCTCTTTCGAATATGTCTCTACTGCAATTTATGAGAGGAATTGGCTATGGGCAAAGTGGCGAAAAAGGTAACTATGTTCCGCACGGCTTTCGCTCTAGTTGTCGTGACTGGACCGGCGAAGTCACTAGTTATCCTCGGGATGTTGCCGAGATGGCGCTGGCGCACTCTATCGAAAATAAGGTTGAAGCGGCCTATCGCCGTGGTGACCTGTTTGAGAAGCGGCGTAAGATGATGCAGGAGTGGGCTAATTACATCGCGTCAACTTTAAATAAATCGTTGTAATACTGATTGGAACAAGCGTAATGCACTTTCGCTTCGATCTGATAGCAGCTCAGCACAGCGTAAAAGTGCCTCATCTAGTCCCATAGGTCCATCGGCTAAGGACATGGCAGCAGTAACGCCTTCGTTGTAAGCAGACTGCCATCCTTCACCAAGGCTACCCGCCAGCACCACTACTGGCACTCCCATTTCCCTTGCGCAGCGAGCAATACCAATAGGTGTTTTCCCTGACATGCTCTGACCATCCAGCCTCCCCTCACCTGTAATGACCAAGTCTGCATACTCAAGTCGTTGCCGAAACCCCACCTGATGCATTACCAGTTCAATACCTGGACGCAGCTCTGCCCCGAGAAAGGTGCGTGCTGCAAAGCCCATCCCTCCGGCTGCCCCTGAACCAGGTAATTCACGGAAGTCGCCTCCCTGAGCCTCAGCTACCTTGTCTGCGAAATGTGCAAGCGCAGCATCCAGCATGACGACATTTTTGTCGCTAGCGCCTTTTTGGGGACCGAACACTACACTGGCGCCGTGTTCACCAACTAGCGGATTATCTACATCCACGGCCGTCTCAAAGATCACCTCTGACAGGCGCGAATCTAGGCCTTCAAGCTCCACTCGAGCAAGATTGGTCAGAGCCGCCCCGCCCGGTGGCAAAGGTCGTCCTTGATCATCAAGCAATTTTGCCCCCAAAGCCTGCAACATGCCTGCGCCCGCGTCATTGGTCGCACTCCCCCCAAGCGTGAGTATTACGCGCTCTGCATCAGCGTCCATGGCGGCGAGAATCATCTCACCTACCCCATGCGTGGAACTATGCAATGCCGTGCGTTCAAGAGGTGTCAGATGCTGAAGCCCAGATGCCTCAGCTAGCTCAATATAGGCTGTACGATTGACGGAGTGCCAGCCCCACTCTGCTTGCCGAGGTCGACCTAGGGGATCATTCACCTTCTGATAACGTCGCTCCGCTCCCGTCGCACCAATCAGAGCATCTAAAGTTCCTTCTCCACCATCCCCCATCGGGCAAGCATCCCACTGTGCAGAGGGTAATGCTCTCCGAATGCCGTCAGCGATCGCGCTGACGGCTTCCCTAGCCGATAATGCATCTTTATAGCTATCGGGCGCTACGATGATGCGCATCACTCGGCTCCTTTAGATTCTCTTTGGAATGGCGAATTGACCGCCGGGTACTGTTGCGCAGCATCGGTGTCACCGGGAGCATGATATGTTCTGGAGCAGTGTCAATCTGGTTGATCTGCGCCATCAATAACTCAGTAGCCTTTGACGCCATCAATTCGACTGGCTGTTTCAGCGTCGTCAGAGAATGACTCGGCCAAGCCGCCATCGGCACATCGTCAAAACCAATAACCGAAACGTCATCGGGTACTGCAAGACCAAATTCATGACGCAAAGTATCAATAGCTGCGATTGCCATCAGGTCATTTGCACAAAAAAGTGCATCGGGTTGTGACGAATTGGCAAACAGCCGTCTCGTCGCATGGCAGGCATCTGCATAGCGGTAGTTACCAATTTCCGCTGCGTGGCAGGCTAACCCCTCGTCGGCGAGCCCTTCTAGAAAGCCAGCTTTGCGTTGGAGATCGGTGGAAGAGTCTGGCAATCCTGCCAAATAGGCAATGCGGCGATGACCAAGTGAGGCAAGGTAATGGCCTGCCCAATAACCCCCGCTGTGGTTGTCGCTGCCGACCTGGCTGATGCCATCAAAGTTGACGGTACGGTTGATCACAACGAAAGGTATACCAAAATCCGCCACCTCTTCGGCTTGAGCGCTGTCCAGAGTAATAGCCAACATCAAAACACCCTCCACTTGGCTTCTGATAATGTCGTCGATTACTGTGGCGAAACCGCTATCTGATGGAGCGAAGAAAAGCTGAAGATGGTACCCCTGTTGCTGAAAATAGCGTGACGCTTTTTCCAACATGAAACTGTAAAAAGGGTTTTCGAGACTGTAAGTCACCACAGCAATGGTACGACTCGACCTGGTGATCAGCGAACGTGCAATAGAGTTGGGGCGATACCCCAGTTCCCGAGCTGCCTGCATTACCTTTTTGCGGGTTTTCTCCGCTACCTTGGCATTAGGCGAAAAGCTGCGACTCACTGCTGATTGCGACACACCAGCAAGCTTCGCCACATCGCGGGAGGTTACGGATTTTCTTTTCATGCATCACGCTCTCAGAGGGCCAACTAGTGTTAGACAGCCCGATTCACCAGAACCAAAGGCGGTGGCTTACCGCCCTCACTCGCACAGCTTTTCAAGTGACCGATACTGATCGATCTTTTTCACGTAAACCGTGCTGTTATCTAATGCGCCTTGCACTTCTTCATCGGTAAGCTCTCTGACCACCTTAGCGGGTACACCCACAATTAACGAGCGCGGAGGAAATCGTTTGCCTGAGGTGACTAGAGCCCCTGCACCGATGATGCAATGATCACCAATCTCAGCACCGTTAAGTAGCGTGGCGTTCATGCCCACTAGTACGCCGTCGCCAACTTTACAACCATGTAGCATGGCTAGGTGGCCAACAGTTACCTGACAACCGATGTTGACTGGATGTCCGGGATCGGTGTGTACCACACAGCCATCCTGCAAATTACTCCCATCTCCAACGCTGATAGGTTCATTATCTCCGCGTAGCACAGCGCCAGGCCAGACAGATACTTTATTGGCAAGATGAACACGCCCAATCAGCGTAGCTTCTTCCATCACCAAGGCGCCCGACGCTATGTCGGGAGTGTTGCCTTCAAGTCGATACACTGGCATTTGATAACCTCCTTAGAAGCCGACTTGGTCGGCTCCTTTAAGCTGAAGCATTTCTCGTGCTTCTTCGGGCGTTGCTACTTCAAAGGAAAGACCCTCGAGTATTTCGCGAACTTTGGCTACTTGATCTGCGTTGCTTTCAGCTAGCTTTCCGGGGGAAAGCCATAGCGAATCTTCAAGACCGACGCGTACATGGCTCCCAATGGCCGTCGCTTGAGCGGCAATACGCATCTGGTTACCTCCGGCACCCAGAACCGACCATTCGTAGTCGTCTCCGAATAGGCGGTTGGCGGTTCGGCGCATATGCATAACATCCTCAGGGTGGGGGCCGATACCGCCCAGGATGCCAAACACACTTTGCACAAACACTTTTCCGCTAATAATGCCACGGTCCATCAGATTGCGTAGATTGTAGAGATGGCCAATATCGTAGCATTCGCACTCAAATCGGGTGCCGTTCTTTGCACCAAGCGTCATGGCCTTTTCGATATCAGCAAAAGTGTTCTTGAAGACCAGGTCACGACTATTCTCTAGATGGGCACGCTCCCATTCGTACTCGAGATTTTCATAGCGGTTGAGCATGGGGAACAGCCCAAAGTTGATCGACCCCATGTTCATAGAGGCAAGCTCGGGTTTGAACTCCATGGCTGGCCTCATGCGTTCTTCCACGGTCATATGCGGGCTGCCACCAGTGGTAAGATTGATGACCGCATCGGTGGCTTTCTTGATACGCGGTAGAAAGCGCTCGTAGATCGCTGGATCTTGTGTGGGCTTACCATTATTAGGATCGCGGGCATGAAGGTGAAGTATGGAAGCGCCCTCCTCAGCAGCAGCAATGCCGGCCTCGGCAATTTCCTCAGGTGTCACCGGCAGGTGTGGAGACATGGACGGCGTATGGATGGCACCGGTTACGGCGCAGGTAATGATGACTTTGCGCTTGTTAGCCATTGAAAGTCTCTCCTTGCAAGATCAAAAATTATTGGGTCTCGATATGACGCTGATGCGCCATCAATGCCATTAGGCGGCGGTCGCGCCAAGCTTGCCGCTTTGCTAGGCCTTCGGAAGGTAGCTGCTCTCGTCGTTCCTGTCCTAGGGCAGCCAGGGTGGTGACATCCCAGGGGTCATCATCCCCGCGCTGTCGGTCGACATCGCGGTAAAGTGGGCCATAGCGATCGCCATAATCTACGACTCCGTTAGGCGCATTAAGGTCGATGGTTTCGAATGGCCCCATAAACGACCAGCGCAGTCCAAGACCGTGTTTGACAGTCTTGTCCAGATCCTCAGCGGAAACATAGCCATCACGAAACAAGCGTAACGATTCGTTCAGTAATGCGCCTTGCAAACGATTGAGTATGAAGCCTTGAATTTCCTTGCGAACCAGGATTGGGGTCTGCTGCGCTTCTTCCATCAATTGCATGGTGCTGTTAACCGATACTTCCGAAGTAGCGGGTGATGGGGCTACTTCAACTAAAGGAATCAAGTAAGGTGGATTGACAGGATGGGCTACCAAGCAGCGCGCAGGGTGTTTCAGGTGATCCGTGAACCGGGACGCGGAGATACCGGAGGTGGAACTAGCCAGCACGGTATCTGGCGCTACCACCGACTCAAGCTCGTTATAAATACGCCGTTTGGCAGCAACGTCTTCTGGCCCACATTCCTGAACGTATTCAACACCCATCATGGCGTGTGCGAGGTCACTTTCTGTCTGAATGAGGGATAGAGGTGCCTCAACGTCCTCGATCAAGCCCACCTGTTGTAAGTCCTGAAGAGATTGACGAATAGCGTCTCGGGCTTGGTCCAGAGCATTAGCATCAACGTCATACAGGCATACAGTCATACCGCTTCGGGCAAAAACAATGGCCCAAGCGCGACCAATCAAGCCTGCGCCGATTATTCCTATACGTGCTGTCATGGGATGGCTCCTATATCGGTCACAAAGATTCGACGTTGGCACAGACACTCAGCGCCTGACCCGAAATATTGGTGCCCCCCGGAGCTGACAGGAACAGAGCCATAGCCGCAATATCGGAAGGCTCGACCATGCGTCGCATGGATATCTTGGAAAGATTTTCCTGTTCCATTTCGGCATAGCTGAGCCCGCGCTTGGCCGCTCGGTCTTCAATGACCTTTTCGATACGTGGCCCACGCACGATGCCGGGTAAAATTGCGTTGACTCTCACTCCCTCTGGGCCGAGCTCGCTAGCCAAGCTCTTGGTCAGGCCGACCACAGCCCATTTGCTGGCGGCATAAGGCGTACGGTAGGCGAAGCCCAGGCGGCCTGCGACCGAAGCCAGGTTGATAAGCAGTCCCTGGCTTTCCTTCAGTAACGGCGTCGCCCGGTGAGCAACCCGGTACTGACCATTGAGATTGATGTCGATGGTGCGGGTCCAGGTGTCATTGTCGATCTCATCGATCCCCCCGGTTGGCCCCGCGATGCCGGCATTATTAACCACAACGTCAAGCCCACCCAGAGAGGCGACATCTTGGAACAGCCGGTTGATGTCTTCTTCTAGGCTGACATCAGCCACAGTGTGTGATATTCCCTCGGGCAGCGAGGCCAATGCTTGGGTGTCGATATCACATACGTGCACTTGTGCACCTGCTTCCTTGAAGGCCTTGGCTATTGCCAAGCCGATGCCATTGGCGCCTGCTGTAATCAGCACTCTTAGGCCATAGCGCGGTGTCAGGCTTTCTAAGACGGTCATAGAGTTTTCTCCTTAAAGGGACTTACAGCGAAGGCAACCAAGTGGAAAGGAAAGGCAGCAAGCTGATGATTAATAGATTTATTAGTACGATGCCGACAAAGGGCAATACAGCCCAAGTGAGGCGCGAGATACCAACATTGGATATCTGAGACGCTACAAAGAGGTTGAGACCAACCGGTGGAGTGAACATGCCCATGGCCAAATTGACTACCATGATGATGCCGAAGTGGATCGGATCGAATCCGAAATCGATAGCAATAGGTAAAAGGATTGGCACGAAAATGAGGATCGCAGCTGCAGCCTCTATGAACATACCGGCTACTAACAGCAACAGATTCGCTAGGATAATGAAGAGCAACGGGCTATCAATGGCAGAAATCGCGAACTCGGATATCATATCCGGCACTCTAAGGCGTTGAAGAATGCGCCCATAGAGCCCTGCGGTGCCAATAATACTAAGCACCACAGCGGTGGTAACTGCCGACTGCTTGAGGATGCCGACTAGGTCAACCAACTTAATTTCGCGATAAATCACGAAGCCGACCATGAATGAGTAAACCACTGCAATAACTGCGGCTTCGGTCGGTGTAAAAATACCACCGTAAATACCACCTAGGATTATGACTGGCATAAAAATAGCTAGGATGGCCTTTCGCCCAGCGCGAAAAATATCCTTAAGGGAACTCTTTTCGTTACCTTTAAGGCCATTTGCCTTAGCAAAAAAGTAGGCAAAGATTATCAAAGTCAGTGTGACCAAAACTCCAGGCAGGATGCCGGCGATGAACATGTCACCTACGGAAACGTTTGCCGCAATCCCGTAGAGAATTAGCGGAATACTAGGTGGAATGATTACGCCAAGAGCGCCGGAAGCGGCTTGATTGGCAGCTGCATAACCACTTGGATAACCCTTGGACAACATTGCTGGGATAAGAATGGAGCCGATGGCTGCTGTAGTGGCGGCGCCTGATCCCGAGATGGCTGCAAAGAACAATGAAGTAACGATGGCTACCATCGCTAACCCACCCGTCATGCCACCGACTAGCGTATCCGAGAAATCTACCAGGCGTTTAGATATCCCACCCCCCTGCATCAAATAACCCGCCAGAATGAAAAACGGGATCGCCATCAATGGAAATGAGTTCACAGATGCTACGATCTGCTGGGCTACGACTACCAATGGCATTATGTCGCCCTGCCAGACTGTAACCGCAGAGGCTAACCCAAGAGAGAAGGCGATTGGTACACCGATGATGAACAGTGATATCAATAACAAGAACAGGAGAATAGCCATAGTCAAATCACCTCCTGCTTGGGACTTGGCGGTGTGCCGAGCACTTCGTCTATCAGCAAGCCCACGCTATTAATCATAATTACGATGCCACCTACTGGAACTGCGAGATATGGCCACATCATAGAAATCCGAGTGCTGGGTGCGGTTTGGGTTGAAACACGATCAGTCAATTCAAACCCGTATTTCACCATGATGAAGGCAAAGAGGAATGAACACAGAACGACGGCAATTCTCAGCAGGCTAGCCAACTTATTGCCGGAATATTCAAGCAGGATATCTACGGAAATTAGCAACCCATTTCGATAGGCATACCCGGCACCAAGAAACGTCAGCCATAACATGCAGAAACGAGCGATTTCATCAGAGAAATGCAGTGGGCTGCCTATAACGAATCGAGCAAATACCTGCCAGAAGATGAGCACGGTCATCACCAGCAGAAGCGTGGCTAGCCCCCAACCAATCAGCTTGTTGAAATGATCGATGACCCTGTTGGCTAGCAATAGATATTTCTTCATAGCTGCCTCACATTCAAGCGTAGCCCCGCAGAGGCTTAACCCCTGCGGGTATAGCGATTTCAGTAGTCGAAGTTGATGGCATCGTCGACGAGATCTTCACCGACAGTAGAGCTCCATTCATCGATCACCGGACGAACCGCCTCGCGGAAGGGATCAAGGTCGGGCTCGGTCACCGTCATTCCCAGTTCCTCAAGCTCTCCTTGGAAGCGCTCCTCCAGTTCCTGACTTGCTTCACGCTGAACGGGGAGAGCAGCCTGAGCCGCCTCCATGATGATGGCCTGATCTTCTTCACTGAACGAATTGAAGAGATCCAGGCCCATCATTAGAGGTGCTGGTGAGTAAACATGCTGAGTCAGGTTCAGGTAATCCTGCACTTCGTAGAAGTTGACGTCATAGATTGTGGCCAGAGGATTTTCCTGGCTTTCCATAACGCCTTGTTGCAGTGCCGTGTACACCTCAGTCCAGGCCATTGGAGTGGCGTCGGCACCTAAAGCTTCCCAAGTATCAACTTGAACGCGACTTTCCTGCGTGCGGTGATCAATACCATCTAAATCGCTTGGTTTCTCAAGTGGGCGTACCGAGTTAGTGTTATGACGGAAACCATTTTCCATCCAAGCAAGAAACTTAACGTTCATCTCTTCTTCGGCCAACTGAGCAAGCTCCTCACCATGCTCACTGTCCAGGAAAGCATAGGCATGCTCATGATTTTCAAAAATGTATGGAAGATCGAAGAGCAGGAACTCGTCCACAAAACCACCCATCGGGCCAGTCGATGCAATGCCAGCATCAATCATACCTAAACCCATGCCTTCGATGACCTCACGCTCAGCACCTAGAGCATTGTCATACTGAGGATCAATAGTTAGGCGGCCATCAGATAGGCGTTCAAGTTCTTCACCAAATTTAAGCACCCCGACGCCCTGCTGTGATTCGGGACCAAGCGGTAGACTCACTTCAATGACACGCTCTTCCTGCGCAAAAGATGAGCTAGAAGTGGCTAAAGCGACGGCAGCGGCCAGAGATGTAAGAGGTAAGGTCTTTTTGAGGAAATGTGTCATGCAGCACTCCTGGTCGTAGTCCAGCAATAAAGCTGTCTGTTTTGTGTTTGTAGTCAGTTACTTAATTCGATATGGGCTAACAGTCGAGACTCTGTCACGCTGCTCAAGCCCAAGTAAAGTTGTAGTAAATAATGAATACGTATGCAATAAAGCCTATTAAATATTTGGCAAACATAAAATATAAACCCATGATAATATTGAAAATATACTTTAGTATTATTTAGTGAATACGTATTCTATAATTTCCAAAATCTCTCTATGGGAGTATTTTGTCCTTAGAAAGCGGCCTACAAGTTTTGAATTGAATGTAGCCGTCTTACTTAACAGCCAGCAGCTCATTCCACTGTGTCGTGTAACGTGGCGTACGCCGCTCACTGCGTAGCGCCCAAGCGTTCCCTTTGCGGGGCAGGCCCATCTGGATGGTGCCTCGCCCCAGCTCCCGATTGAGCTTATCAACCGTGGCCATCAGACGCTCGCTTCGCTTGGCGTCTGCTTCGGTTTGCGGGGTCTCGGCGAGAGTGAGCTGGCGATTGGCCTTGGGGGAAAGGTCGAGCAGCATCAGGCCGGCTTTTTGGTAGGCGTAGCCCTTACGCCAAAGTTGCCGCAAGCCCTGTACCGCAGCGGCCGTGATCTCCCGATTATCGTCGGTGGGTCGTTCCAATGAGATGACGACGCGGTTGGTGTACTGCGGCAAGTCGTTGCGGAAGGGATTGGTGCGGATGAAGACCATCACGGCACTGGTCACGCTGCCTTGCTTGCGAAGCTTCTCCCCGGCCCTGGCGGCATGCTGCCTAAGCGCTTCGCGAAGATCATGCGGATTATTGGTCAGTCGTCCGAACGAACGCGATACCATGATCTGTTGTTTGGGTTCGCTCATGTTGTCCAGCTGTATCACCGGTTGACCCCTCAGCTCCCACACGATGCGTTCCTGGACCACGCTAAAATGCCGCCGTATGTGCTTCGGATCGGCTTCGCGTAGATCCCACGCTGTCTCGATGCCCATGACCCGCAGGCGCTCGCCAGTGCGGCGGGCCACACCCCACAGCTCCATGACGGGCAACTGTTTCAACAGCGCCTGGGTCTCGATGCTGTCAGCCATCAGCTTGCATACGCCCTGCTCCCTGTAGGCGGGGTGTTTCTTGGCGGCATGGTTGGCGACCTTGGCCAGGACGCGGGAGGGTGCAAAGCCCACCGAGACCGGAATGCCCGTCCACTGTTTAACCGTCTCTCGCAATTTTTGCCCGTAATCCTCCAGCTTGTCGGAGTCAAAGCCCTGGAACCCTACGAAGCTCTCGTCAATCGAGTACACCTCGACATGGGGTGAAAACTCGCCCAGCACCTCCGTGACGCGCCGGGACATGTCGCCGTACAAAGCGTAATTACTCGACAGTAGGATGGCTTGACGGCGGATCTGGGGCGACAGCAGGTGCATTGCCGCGCCCATCTCGACGCCAAGGGCTTTCAGTTCGTTGGAACGAGCCACCACGCACCCATCGTTATTTGAGAGCACGCCCACCGGCCGACCTTCCAGTGCCGGGTTGAAGACCCGCTCGCAGGACACATAGAAATTGTTGCAATCGACCAAGGCCATCATTGCAGGGTTGCCCCGGGCAGGCTGTGCAGCACATGAGTGACGACACCCCAGACGTGGTACTCCCGCCCGTCAATGGGAATGGGTGGGTAAGCGGGATTGCTTGCTTTGAGGTAGGTGCGTTGGCCAACCCGTTCCAGTCGTTTCACGGTCAGCTCGCCATCAACGCAGATCACCACAATCCGGCCTGGCAACGCATCCAGGCTGCGGTCCACGACCAACAAGTCACCGTGATGGATGCCATCCCCTATCATGGAGTCCCCCTCAGAGCGCACGAAGTAGGTCGATGCCGGGCGTTTGACCACATACTGGTGAAGGTCTAGGTCGGTATCCAGGTGATCATCGGCGGGGGACGGAAAGCCTGCACGCACGGCACTCGAATAAAGCGGTAACGGGCATAACGGGGCTGCAACGTCTGCTCGGCCCAGCAGGGAAACGGGCAATGACATGGTAAGGCGTCTCTCTATAACTGTATATATAGCCAGTATCAAGAAAGACGCCGGTTGACGCAACACCAACAAGGTCAACGCCACTTATTTTGAGATCTATATCACTCCCATGAACCCACCACAGGGATCGCTTCCCTGACCATAGGAGTGCCACTTATGCCACCACCCTGCTTTAACTGTGCTGAAACGCGCATGCTCAACCTTGATACCGCTCAACGGATCGGCACCACGGGGAGTTGCCTGATTGGCGGGGCGATCGGTGCCTGGCGATCAGTCGCGGTCACGGGGCCCTTGTCGATAGCCACTGCGCGCTTTCCGCTCGCCAAGCTGCCCGTCGCGATGATGGGTGCGATTGCCGGTGGACAGTCGGGGGCGCGGGTCGCCGCCCTGTTCTTCTCGCAATGGCTGCCGCCCGGTGAAGGCACCCCGTGGCTCTGCCTATCGTGCGGGCATATCTTTCGTCACCCCTTTCCGCCCCTGGCATCCGCACGCTGATACACCGCTTTATAGCGATACAGCTTATTCAACACCTACCCATGCGCTGGCAGCTCTGTCAGCGCTTTTTTTACGTCTGGAGAATGACCATGGCACATCTCGTTGAACAAATGGCTTACGTCGGCGCTACCCCCTGGCATGGCCTGGGGCAGCAACTGACCCGTCATCAACCACTAGAAGTCTGGCAGCAACAGGCCGGTATGAACTGGCACATCGAAGAAGCGCCGGTACGCTTTATTGCCGAAGGCGCAAGCCACCTGGGCAGCATTCATTCCTTCCCCGAGCAAAAGGTACTCTACCGTTCGGACAACAAAGCACCGCTCTCCGTGGTATCGCAGCGCTACAAGGTGGTGCAGCCGGAAGAGATCCTGGAGTTTTACCGTGACCTGACCGAGTACGCGGGGTATGAACTGGAAACTGCGGGGGTGCTCAAGGGCGGGCGCAAGTTCTGGGCCCTGGCGCGCAGTGGCTTGAGCACATCGCTGCAAGGCCAGGATGAGGTGAACGACTACCTGCTGCTGGCCACCTCGTGTGATGGCACCTTGGCCACCATGGCGACACCCACCACGGTACGGGTGGTGTGCAACAACACGTTGCAGATCGCCGTTGATGGTACATCGCAGGCGGTGAAGGTCCCCCACCGGTCGGAGTTCGACCCGCGGGCCGTCAAGCGACAGCTGGGGATTTCCGTGTCCCAGTGGAACGATTTCATGTACCGCATGAAGGCCCTGTCGGAACGCAAGATCAACCGCCGTGAAGCCCAGCAGTACCTGCAGTCGGTGATTTGCGGGGCCGAAAAGCCTCTGGATGATCCTTCCAAGCTGCCGAACTACCGGGCACTGAATAAAGTGCAGAAGCTTTATAGCGGCGAAGGTCGGGGCTCGCACCTGGTCACCGCCAAGGACACGGCCTGGGGCCTGCTCAATGCGGTCACCGAGTATGTCGATCACGAGAAACGGGCGCGTAGCAACGATACCCGCATGGACTCGGCTTGGTTCGGACAGGGCGCGCAGCTAAAGCAGGAAGCGCTCGATGCCGCACTTGCGCTGGTGGCTTAATCAGCCCCTTAACGTCGCTTCATCGATTTCCCGGATATCCCATTATCACGCTATTCCCTATCCAGTGACACTAACCACCTCCACGGCATAAACGCCCGGCCCCATCAAGGCCGGGCGTTTTGCTGTGGGCTTACCCTATACGAGGAACTGCCATGACATTCGTTTCCCACACCGTCGAAACCGGGCTGACACAACTGACCGAAGCCCTGCTGGCCAACCAAAAACATCACGCCGAGACCGTCGTCTGCGCCCAGGGGAAGTTCTACCGGGCGGAAGTCCACCTGGAGCCCCTGGATGCCGAGACATTGGCCGATCACCTGGGCGACTAACCCTACCCGCCTTACCGCTTCCAACCAGCCCAGCAACGTTTGGGCGTTGGATTATCCCTGTATCGATTCGAGATAACCGGAGGTGCCTCATGGCACAACGCACCCATGTCATCAATTCCAATCACCCCGAAACATCGTCATCAGCTATTCAGCCAGACGCTGCCTCGACAAACACACCGGCCTCCTTGGAGGCACATCCCACCGCCGACAGCACTGCGATCATTCAGGTGATCGAGCGTGCCGCGCTGAACCCGGACGTCGACATCGACAAGATGGAGCGTTTGCTGCAGATGCAGGAGCGGGTGATGGATCGCCAGGCCATGATGGCCTATAGCGCGGCCATGGCAGCGATGCAGACCGAACTGCCAAGCATCGAGGAGCGAGGGCAAACCAACAACGGCTTCTACGCCACCCTGGAGGATATCGTCGATACCGTGCGCCCGATAATGCAGAAACATGGCTTTGCGGTGAGCTTCCGTATTCAGACGCAGGAGCATGGTATCCAGATCACCGGTGTCCTGATGCACAAGGATGGCCACCGTGAAGAAACCAGCATGCTGCTACCCGCCGATATCAGCGGTAACAAGAACGCGGTACAGGCGTTTGGCTCCTCCACCAGCTACGGCAAGCGTTACGTGCTGTGCGCGCTGCTCAATATCACCACCCGCGGCCAGGACGATAACGGCAATGCCAGTACTAAAACGGGTACCAAGACAGTCACCGCTTTCCAGGCGGGGCAAATACAGAGGCTGATCAGTCAGTGCCCGGCGACGACCCAGGAATGGTTCAGCGGCAAGTACGGGTCTGCCGTGCAGGTGCCCTATAGCGACTTCGACAAGCTGCGGGCGTCCCTTTCCAAGCGGGCCGTTAAGTAACTGGCCTTTTAGTCCTATCTATCCAAGTAAAGGAGGCGACCATGCAGATCCTCAACATGGCGCAAGGCTCCCCCGAGTGGCTGGCGGCGCGTTTGGGGCGCGTCACCATGTCGGAGCTCAATACCTTGCTGGTCAACGGCAAAGGCCCTGGTGGATTCGGTGCCGGGGCCATTACCTACATGCACCAGTTGATGGGTGAGCGGATGACCGGCGAATTGGCCGAGCCGTTCCAGGGCAATGCGCATACTCGCCGCGGTCATGAGTTGGAAGGCGTGGCCCGCTCGCTCTACGTCAATACATCCGGTGAGCCGAAACCCCAGGAAGTGGGCATCATCCTCAACCATGACGTGGGCTACTCGCCCGACAGCCTGGTCGGCGCTAACGGGCTGCTGGAAATCAAGACCAAACTGCCCAAGTTCCAGATCGAGGTACTGCTGAGCGGGGAGATTCCGGCAGAGCACGTTGCCCAGTGCCAGGGCGGCTTATGGGTCAGCGAGCGGGAATGGATCGACTTTGTCAGCTACTGGCCCGGTATGCCGCTGTTCATCAAGCGCGCCTACCGCGACGACATCATGATTAGCACCATTGCCGAGCGGGTTGAGGCGTTCCATGAAGAGATGGAGCGACGCATCAGCCAAGTGATGGTGGCATGAGCCAACCTCATCATCGACGAACCCTCTATCACATAACGACATAGACGCCGGGGCCACCACCCGGCGTTTTCTTTTTTTGGAGACAACCATGACGAACAGCAAGCTCAAAGCCGGTGAAGTAGCTGGCACTTACCATGTCGTAGAACCGGTTACCGAAGCTGACATCATCAACCTCGCCAAAGGCTTTGCACGACGCAAGCTTGCCAAAGGCTGCAAGATCACTCAGCCGTCACAAGCGTTTGAGCACTTGCGGCTGCTGCTTCAGGACTACGAGCACGAGGTATTCAGCGTTCTGTTTCTCGACACCCTGCACCGTGTCATACGCTTCGAGGAAATGTTTCGGGGTACCATCGACACCGCCAGCGTCTATCCGCGTGAAGTGTTGAAAGCGGCGCTAGCCTACAACGCGGCTGCCGTCATTCTGGTGCATAACCACCCCAGTGGTGACCCGGAACCCAGCGATTCGGATAGGCAAATCACCCAGCAACTCAAGGAAGCCCTGGGGCTGATGGACATTCGGGTGATTGATCACGTGGTGGTAGGAAGTGAAGGATGCACGTCGTTTGCAGAGATGGGGTATTTGTAGCGGTATGGTAGATCGAAATGGATCCGCCCGCCGGGGCGGATCCAAGTTGGATGTTTTCTTTCTTTTTATGTCAGCTATCGGTCAAAAGCGGTCTTTCAGCACCTACGCATATACATACCCGCACTTTTCACCAGATCGCGTTTTAAACCAAATTTTCGAGGGAAACTGCTCATTTGATAGTCTGGGATCCAGCATGTATTGGATTTCAGGTGATGGACGACCCCAGCCTGCCGCTATCAGGAACAGTTAGTCGGTGAAGCATCGCGATAGGCTGCTACGACCGCTTCCATGCCCTGCTGCAATGCCTCGATACGTGATCCATGGGCAGGGTGAGTTGAGAGGAATTCAGGGGGCTGATCACCACCGGCGGCGGCCATGTTGCACCATAGCGCCACGCTCTGTTGCGGGTCAAACCCCGCCCGCGCCATGATTTCCAACCCCATTAGATCGGCCTCCTCTCCATGGGCGCGGCTGAACGGCAGGCGGATACCGAGTTGGGAGCCAAGGCCCAGGGCCTGCATCGACTGTTGCTGACCAAGATCCCCCTCTCCTAATTAACCTACCAGCAGCAATCCGGCTTTAATGCCCAGCTGCTGGGTAAGCCGCTCATTGCCATGGTCAGCCAGCACATGCGCCACCTCGTGACCGATCACGGTTGCGAGCTGGGCCGGGGTTTCGGCCACCCGCAGCAATCCGGTATGCACGCCGATGCGTCCACCCGGCAGGGCAAAGGCATTGGGTGAAGGATTCTCGAAGACCACGACCTCCTAGGACTTCAGTAATTCGAGGTGCGAGTAGATTGCTTTGGCGGCAGCCACTACCTCCCGAGCTACACACTTTACTTGGCGATTAACATTCGTGTCATGTGACTCCGTTTGGCGACGAAGCAACTGGTCGAAGGCATCCTCGCCCATGTGCCATTAAGCTTTCAGGCACCAAGACCAGCTGGGGAACGCCCAGTTGGCGTCTTTTCACAGCCCGCCAGAAACACAAAAAACAGTATGACCCACAACAGTGGCAGCAAGTGTCAGACGCATCGCTCCTCTCCTTCATCAGGACACATGCCGCAGGCTATTCGGTGCTTCGGTTAACTCATTGCCTTCAAGCGAGATACTATTCCAAGCTTTTGAAAATTGGATTGAATGGTACGCTCAGTCGGCTGGCAAAGGCGGACATTTACCAAAAGATAAAACCGTAACCCAACACAGACGCCGCTGGAGGCTTTATCTTGAGAAGCCACTCGGAAAAATGTATGTTCGTGACCTTAGCCGCCGAGATGCTGTCGAAGCTCTCCAGAAAGTTGCAGCAGAGAGGGAATGTAAAACCTGTCCCCTCCGGCCGGAGGCAAGATGGGCGCTCAGAGTCAAGGTATAATTGGGTATGCTTAGAATGATGATTGAAGTGGCTTAATAGATGTGACGGAGCTCATGTTAATACAAATACTGGCTATGCCGTTCCAGAAACAGCTTGTTAAGAACGCCACAGGCATGATGGCCACAGGGATCAAGGCGGCCAAACTTAAAGAGATCCTAATATCTATGTCGCCACTTGAGTAGCAGCGTCGCATTGTCAAAAAAGTCGAAAAACTCATGGCCTTCTGCGAACAGCTCAGAACCAGCCTCCGCGAAGCCCGCAAAATCCGCACCCATCTTGCCGAAACGGTCGTCGAGCAGGCTGTTCACTGAGTCCAATCTGCCGGCAGAACCGGGGTGATTCAGACGCCGTTATCACCAACGCCAAGGAAATCGAGGCATGACCGACTTTCAGAAGCAATACGCCAAATGGGACGAATTTCTGGCCGCCTGGCCCCGCGAGCGCCTGGCGACCATGACGCTGGACGAATACACCCAGGCGGGGTCGACGGACACCTTTACCTACTGGATCGAGGCCGGCCTCGAAGAACTGGGTAGCATCTGGGGTGGTTCGGCATTCAAGTTCGGCGTGTACTCGAGAAAGGCCAACGATGAAAAATCATCGGGTGCCAAGCTCAGCTACTCCGAGACCCATGGGTGGTATTCCTCGCTCGGTGAGTCAGCCGAAGAGGCCTTCGAGAAGGTTCGCAGCTACGTGGCACAGGTGGCGGAACTTGCTGCCCGAGGCAACGTGGCGAGCATCGAGGCCTTCGAGTATCTGGGCGAAGCCTTCAAGTGGAAGATCGCGTTTCACTACCAGGATCGGCAGGCGCCGGTGATCGTGGGTGTCTTCAAGCGGGCGCCGTTGGCCATGTATGTTGGCAGTACCGCGAAGGACCCCATGGGCAGCCTGCAACAGGCAACCCTTGCCCAGAAACCGCCCGGTTTGGGGGTCCTGGAATTCGGTAAGCAGGTCTGGGAGGCATGGAGTCAGAAGAATCTGGCAATCTGGAAGCTCTCCCATGGGGGAACGGACTTCTCCGACGACGAGCGGCAACGATATATGCATAATCGCTTAGCCGTGATTTACGGCAACACGGCAAAAAAGCAAGGCGAGAACTTCATAAATGCCCCTGTCGGAACCCTTTTCTTCTTAGGCCATGGCAACAGCCCACAACTGGTGGGCCTGTTTGTCTCCAAAGCCAAGCCTTCCTCTAAAGGCGATGGCTGGGTACAACGAGAATACCGCGTGCTAAAGACCGCAACACGAAAGGACCGCTACAAGGATAATTCTAAGGGTTGGTCGCCGCAAGGCAACTCCACTTTCTGGAGAGTCGGCGAAAACGATCTTCCACTGTTCGAGAACACCCTGCTGAATCCCTACTTCGACACCGATTTGGGCGAACTGGCAACATTGGCCGGCGAGCTGCTGGAAACGAAAAGTTTGGATGGAAAGGGTGTGGCCGAACCAATCTCAGAGCCAGAGTCGCCAACGGTGAACAAGCCCATGGCCGCCTGCATCAACCGCATCTACTACGGGCCGCCGGGCACGGGAAAGACCAAGGCCGTGCTCGACCTACTCCGCACCGAATACACCGATGAACCTCAGCACATCAACGCCGAGGAACGGAAGCGACAAGCCATCGCCCAGCGCATGGCGACGGCACGGTGGTGGGAGGCGGCCGCCGCCGCGCTGTATGACATGGGCGGAGAGGCCAAGGTGCCCCAACTGGCTGAGCACCCGTTCATCGAGGCAATCGCCCAGGCCAAAGGACGGACGACGGGAATCAAGCAGACGTTGTGGGGCATGCTGCAGCGTCACACCATCACGGATTCTGAAACCGTGAACATCACGTTGAGACTCGCCCCGGCCATCTTCGACAAGGGAGAGAATTCGGTCTGGGGGTTTGCCGGCGAATGGCAGGAAGTCTGCTCGGACCTGGCAGAGTGGGTGGACTCGATCAACAAAGGCGAAACCGGCCGCCCCGAGCGCAAGCGCTATCGCTTCGTGACCTTCCACCAGTCCTACGGTTACGAGGAGTTCATCGAGGGGCTCCGTCCCGTACTGGCTTTGGATGACGAAACCGAGGTTGGCGGCATCGCCTACGAACTTCGGGCTGGTGTGCTCAAGGAGATGTGCCTGGAGGCCCGGCAATCACCGGACAAGCGGTTCGCGCTGGTGATCGACGAGATCAACCGGGGCAACATCAGCAAGATTTTTGGCGAGTTGATCACGCTGATCGAACAGGACAAGCGCGATCCCATGGGCGCGAGTTCATCGCCAACACCGGTCAGGCTGGCGTATTCCGGAGAACCTTTCCTGGTACCGGCCAACGTGGACATTATCGGCACGATGAACACGGCGGATCGCTCATTGGCCCTGCTGGATACTGCGCTGCGTCGTCGCTTCGAGTTCGAACCCCTGATGCCGGACACCCGTGCCGAGAAGGCCCCAGATGAACCCGACAGCGCTCCGCTGGCTGGTTTAACCGTTACCTCCTCCGGCGTTTTGATTGATGTGCGGCGTATGTTGGAACGCATCAACGACCGGATCGAGGCCCTTTACGATCGAGACCATACCATCGGCCACGCCTACTTGACCCAGCTTCGTGGTATGACCGACGAAGGGGAACAGTTCGCCGCCCTGGCACGAATTTTTCGCAAACGTATCTTGCCGCTGCTCGAGGAGTATTTCTTCGAGGACTGGCAGAAGATCCGCCTAGTGCTGGCCGACAACCAGAAAACCGACCCGGCGACCCAGTTCATTGCCGAGAAGGAGGACCATGAGCAGGATCTGGCATCACTGTTCGGCGGTGAGGATGACTTCGACTTCTACGCCGCCAAACGGCGCTACGAGATTCGGGAAACCGCCTTTGACAATCCCCGATCCTATCTCGGAATCTACGAGTCTCCGTCTCCCTGATGGTCGGTCGTCCGATACGCAGCATTACCTGTTTCGAGTATGACATCCTCGTCCGGGATGAGCCCGGGCAGTCCGTCGGTGGCAATCTGTGTGCTATGCCTTCCGCGGTTTTCGATTGGCTTGAAGCTGAGGCGCTGCGCCTGACCGATCCGTCGCGAGGCACACCCAACCGCTGGGTGCGTCTGACGCAACGGCGAGGACGCCGCGGGGTGCAGATGACGAGTTTCGTCGGCGTGATACAGGCACCGAACGGCTTTCAGATCGAGGTACTGCCAAAGGTGGGCAAGGCCATCGGGGGAGGCATCGTGGAGGCGCGTAGCCTGCTGATCGACATGCTGCGCTGCCTGGGCCCATTCCGCCACTTACAGACCGCCAGCGCCCGCCTCAAAGCAACACGCATGCCGCTGCTCGAGGTGTTCATCGCGGAGTTTCTGCAGAGCGTCGACCAGGTGGTCAAACGAGGACTGCACGGCGGATACGAGGTTCACGAGGGCAATTTATTCGCCCTACGGGGGAAGTTGCAGATGGCGCAGCATCTGCGCGAGAACCTGGTCCGCCGGGATCGCTTCTTCACCAAGTACGACGAGTTCACCTCCAACCGCCCCGAGAACCGTCTACTCCACGCGGCGCTGAGGGTGGTTCTCTCAGCCTCCGCCTCGCATGCAAATCAGCGTCTCGCCCGTGAGTTTTGCTTCGTGTTCGCGGAGGTGCCTGTTTCCGACGTTCCCGCCCGAGACTTTCAGCAGGTTCGACTTGATCGCGGCATGACGCAATATGCCGGCGCGTTGGCATGGGCACGGCTGATACTGGAAAACTCCTCGCCCCTGACAGGGATGGGCAACCACCACGCGCCATCGTTGATGTTCCCGATGGAAGTCGTGTTCGAGGCCTACGTAGCCAAGCACCTTGCCCGCCAGTTGGCCCCTTCATTCACCTTGAAAACCCAGACACGGGTCTTTTCGCTGGTGAAGCACATTGGGCAGAACTGGTTCCGCTTAAAACCCGATCTGCTGATCACCGAGGGGAAGAAGAAACGGGTGGTATTGGACACAAAGTGGAAATTGATCGACGCCGCAAAGGGGAACGGTACGGACAAGTACGGTCTCGACCAGGGTGACTTCTACCAGTTATACGCCTACGGCCAGGGCTATCTCGACGGCGAAGGCGATGTAGTGCTGATCTATCCCCGCACAGATACGCTGGAATACGCGCTCTCCGTGTTCGACTTTCCGAAGTCTAAGGGGCTGCGACTGTGGGTGCTGCCGTTCTGCCTCAGGACCCGGCGGTTGTCGGTTCCTGAAAACGCCCCTTTTGCGGATGTGCTCGTGGGCAAGAGATTGCCCGCAAGCACGCAGTTCGAGACCTCTGCTTCGACTAAAAATGTCAACGCCGAATGAAATGTGCTCCTTCTGGGGATCAAATCGCCGCCATAAAACTGCCCCTCTCGAGCTCATTATCGGTTGGGCTGTTGGTTCATCAAGCCCAGTTAGTAGTCTTTGAAGGGCTTGTATCGGGGCTTCCGGTTTTCGCGTCATCGCCCTTCTGCCGAGCCAATTTCGCCAGTGTCGGCACCTCGCGCCGCTTTAGCATGCGATGCAGACTCAAGCGTAACAAGCGGGAATCCAGCGAAAACTCTCTAGTACGACCAAAGCCCCCTGATGAAACAGGCTCACAAAGTCTAAGACCGTAAGCGTACCTGAGCATAGGTCTTCAACCAACTCTTGGATTCCTATGAGCACGAAGAGAGCCTTTACTCTTCAGGCCAAAGGTACAATGCTGGCTTCAGTTCTTCGTCTCGCCAGTCATCGCTCCAAAGGCTATTGCGATAAGTAAGACCGCCAAGCAGAGTTAGGCTGAGATCGCTATCGATTTGCTGGCCGGGCTTCCATACGGCGCTCGTAGTGGCGTTGGCCTCCAAGTAAGGACCACCTGTACCGTAGAGGATCAGTTCCAGCCGCGGTTCGAGGGCAAAGCTTGCATTTAGGCTGGAATTCAGCATCAAGGAGGGTAGCTCAGGGCCTTGATGTTGAGAATGACGCGGCTGGGGTTGCCACTTGCCGTTTTGAAGCTGTAAGGCACCAGCACTATCGTAGTGTAGTTGAATCGGTTCGCTAATACTGAGACGCCCACTGGTAGACAGCAATGCATTGAGACGAGCATTCACGGTAAACATGATGGGTAGCCAGCCCACCATGCGGTAGAATGGCCCTTGCTGGCGTAACCAGATTGTTTCGTCTCTCTGGAGCTTCTCTTCGAAGCTTGGTGTGATTTCGGTACCCTGGCACATGCGACCTTCCAACTTGGCCTCTTTCAAACGACCGCCTTCAAACGTCATCTGTCGTTTCAAGGCGAAAGTGGCTTGTAAGCGAATTGCGGCGCTGGCTTGCGGTGTAAAGTAAAGAGTTTTCTCGTGCTCGAAGGAGGTGTCTTCGGGTGGGCATGGTTCCCAGCTTCGATCCTGAAAAGTGGTCAGCAGCCATCGACCTGTCGCTGAGGGCGCTTTACCCAGCAAGCTCTCTACTGGAAAATCATCCTCTTCTGAGGTGACGCGCTCCACGACGATGATTGTTAACGTGCCGTCTTCCACCACATCTCCCAGCTCGGCGGACTCTATCGATAGCCTCAAGGTGCCATCTTCGTCTGTATCGGTCGCTGCAACGTGCGCGAGCAGACCTGAGTCCACCAGCTGCCCTTCGGCCTGCCCTAGCGGATGAAGTGGCGCGTCGGTAGCGGCAACCAGCCGCCAGCCGACTGCTAAGGGCTCGAGAAAACTTGGCGGCGACTTGATGACCAGTTCGAAGGCATCGTCGCCCAATGAGTCGATGTTGTCGACTGTATCGAACAGCTTGGCCGAATCATGGCTATCAAGAGCGAGTACTCGGGACTGAGGGGTTAAGTTACCGTCGATGAATGTCTCCCTGGCCAGGCCAGAGCTAGCCAGTCCAACCATCACCGGCACTGTCAGAAAGCGCATGATGAAACGGAAGGTAGACATGATGAGGGCTCGGTTGTGGAGTGGATTCATCTAAGTGTAGCTAGTGGTACCGTGCTTGGTATTCTTTTCTCCCGCTTGGTAAGCGCTCCAGTAACCGTATCTGTTGCGTACTGACTCAGGTCGGTAGAATGACTATCCAGCGCCAGAACTAAAGCACCGTCTTTAGCAGCCAATGCTCATTGGCATACTCTAGCTCAACGCGATCAAGATCATTACAAAAGGAAGGACAGTCCAATACCATCCTGTGATTTTCAGTGGAAGCCAACTCAATGGTGTGGGTCAGAATGTGGGTTAAAATCATAAAGACATAAAAAAGCCGCTGAAATCAGCGGCTTAATCGTAATACTTGGCGGAGGGACAGGGATTCGAACCCTGGAAAGGCTATTCACCTTTGCCGGTTTTCAAGACCGGTGCATTCAACCGCTCTGCCATCCCTCCGGCTTACGGGTGCATAGACTACCAGCTTTTCCTTGGAAGTCAACGTCTTTAGTACAATCTTAGCCCGACCCGGGTGATTTTTCCGCCCTGCATATCGCTGACGACCCAGTGAATGCCGTGCCAATCCACATCGTCGCCAACCACTGGATGGCCGCCAACGCGTAGCGATACAAAGTCGGCCAGGGTCATGTCTTTCTCACCTGGGCTTAGGGTCAGCCCGTAGGCCTGCGCAATATCCTGCATGTGCGCACTACCATCAAGCGTAAAGGTACCGAAGAAGGCGCGTTCTTGCTTTAGCTTAGAGTCTCCGTTGAACAGGCGGTTGAGGGCGTTTAGGTCTTCCGAACGGCCTATCACGCATATCACATCGCCTAATTTTAGCCGTGTGCTGCCTTTAGGATGCAGCATGGCATGTTCACGGAATAACGCTGAGATAAGTGCGCCAGAGGGAAAGCGCAGCAAACGAATAGGCACGTCGTCCAGGTCTTTATTTTCAACCGGGTAAACAAACATCTCGTAGTCGTTTTCCGGCAATATCCCCAGCGGACCTCGCCTGTCCGGTGTAGTGCCCGTTGGCACCTCGACTTTTAACCATCGAGCTATTAATGAGAGTGAGCCACCCTGGATCAGCAGCGACATTAATACCACCGCAAAGGCAATGTTAAAGTACAGTGACGCGTTCTCTACCCCGCCAATCAGAGGGAAAATCGCCAGTACAATAGGCACCGCACCGCGCAGCCCTACCCAAGCAATAAACCATGTTTCCCGCCAACGAAATTTAAAAAACGGCTTGATGGTGATCAGAACCGCCAGGGGGCGGGCAATAAAAATCAGCGCCAATGCCACTAATCCCGCTGGGAGGGCGACTTCCCAGAGCTCGCTTGGGGTGACGAGCAGCCCCAATACCAGGAAGAGCCCGATTTGGCTCAACCACGCCAAGCCATCGTGGACGGGTAAAATAAAATTGAGGTGGCGCCCCGGCTGGTTGCCAATCATCAGACCTGCCAAGTAGATTGCCAAAAAACCACTACCGCCTATAACGCTGGTAAGCCCGAACACGCTAAAGCCCAAGGCAAGCGCCAACATGGCGTAGAGGCCTGGTGCTAAATCAAGCCAGCGCAGCAGCTTGGCACTGAGCCAGCCGCCACCAATACCCACTACCAGCCCAATGCCGAATTGGCTAATAAAAAACATTAGTGTTTCGACGGGGCCGCCGATATCACCAACTAAAATATCGACCAGCATCAAGGTCAGGAAAATCGCCATCGGGTCGTTGGTACCCGACTCAATTTCCAGCGTGGCCCCTACCCGCTCATTGAGGTTTACTCCTCGCCCACTGAGCATCGAAAATACTGCCGCGGCATCGGTGGAGCCAACAATGGCGCCTACCAGCAACCCTTCCACCAAGGTTAAATCGAACACCAGCATCGCGATGCCGCCGACAATGGCGCTGGTGATAAACACCCCAAAGGTAGCAAGCGAAAGCGCCGGCCTGAAGCCGACGCGAAAGGTTTTGAGGCGTGTGCGAAGACCACCATCAAGCAGGATCATCGCCAGGGCGAGATGGCCGATCGTGAAAGCCATAAAGTAGTCATCGAACTCGAGACCCAGCAGCCCTTCTTCGCCGGCCACCATGCCCAATCCCAGGAAGATAAGAAGAAGCGGCACGCCCATCATGGCGGACAAGCGGCTCCCCAGAATACTGAGCGCCATTAATGAGCCGCCGATCAAAAAAAACGTATAGATTGCGTCCATGACTCTCCATCTCTTCCTAAAGCATGTCTATTATCGCATGTCAGCGTTGAATTTACTGCGGCTTATGGCTCGACAAGACGCAATTGAAGGCTGGTCAGATGCTTAGCGCGGCAGATACACTTTGGTTTCTGTTACTGGGAGTTATTGACGATGCTGACCTGTGTATGTCGCGCTTGGTATTTTTCACTGCTTTTAAAGGCCGTTTTATTACTCGTAAGTTCAATGACATACGCAAATGAGCCACAAGTTGACAATGATCCTAGTGAAGATAATCGCGAACTGAACAGTAGTGTATTGGTGCCTCCCATGTGGTGGACAGTCGAAGCCGAGGCCGAGGAGGCGCATCAGGGAGCCCCTACCGCCGCCGCCACGCCACCGCCACCGCTTGAGCCACCGCCGCTCAAACAAATCCGCATCATGCTGGATTGGTTTTTAAGCCCGCAGCATGCAGGCCTTGTTATTGCGCAACAACGCGGCTTATTTACGGCGCAGGGCATGGAGGTGGAGCTCCAAACCCCGGCGGACCCTGCCATAGCGCTTAAATTATTGGTCGCCGGTGAGATTGATTTCGCGTTAAGCCGCCAGCCTGCCCTGCATCTTTATGCGCACGATGGTGCGCCCATCGTGCGTATCGCGACGCTGATTGAAACACCGCTTACAGCGGTGGTCGTGGCAGGCGAGCTTGAAGAGCCTCTCAAGGAAAAGCTGGCGCCGCTGCGCTATGGCTATTCAAGCCTCGAAGGCCGCGACTTGTTCATACCGCACTTAATTCCTGACGCCCTGACACAGTCGGGCAACGTTGCGCCACCGGTTAACCTCCACTTTGACACTCGACGCGCTTTCGTTGAGGAGCAAGTGGATGCAGTCGTCGATGCACCTTTTCACTCATTGCCTGCACAGTTAGCCAGTGAAGGGATCAATACGCAGGTTATTCGCCACGAGGCGCTCGACATCCCCCGCTATGACGGCCTTGTGTTATTGGCCAACCGTGATGGGGCCATGCGGCGTGCAGACACATGGTCTCACGTCGTAATGGCTATTGAAGACGCGCATCACTGGATGCTGGAAAACCCCGACGCCGCATGGGAATTACTGATTAGCGCCGAACCGGTGCTCGACAACGCCATCAATGAGTCGAGCTGGCAAGACTTGCTCAGGCGTATAGCGTTGTCGCCTGGCGCGGTGGACAGCCGTCGTTATCAAGCATTTGAGCAGTATCTACAAAAGCAAGGCGTTAGCGATGAGTTGCTTCCGGTATCACGTTTAGCCATCGACCCACATGCCCAGTAGAAAGGCCGTTGTGTGATATTGACACGTACCTCAATGAATATTGAAAGTGATATTTTTAGGCAGCTACCGTGCGCACCTGGGGTGTATCTTTTCTATGGGCATAACCGGCTGCCGCTTTACGTCGGTAAAAGTATCCGGCTGCGTGATCGCGTGCGCGATCATTTTCAGCGTGCCCACCACCATCACAAGACCATGCGAATGGTCGAGCAGATACAGCATATAGAGTGGGAAGAAACAGCGGGTGACCTGGGCGCTCAACTACGTGAAGCACAGCTGGTAAAGTCATTGCTGCCGATTATGAACCGTCAATTGCGCAAGCAACGCAACCTGACCACCTGGCATTGGCCTGAGGAAGCGATAAAGCCACAACTGCTCAGCGGCACAGCGCTTAATCAACCGGTAACGGGCGCGTTCTACGGCCTCTACCGTAATGCCTCCGCCGCAAAAAAAGCGTTGCGAACGCTGGCCGAAACACACCGGCTTTGTCCGCGAGTGCTTGGTCTGGAAGCAGGTAAAGGCCGTTGCTTTGGCAGTCAGATAGGTAAGTGCCTTGGCGCCTGTTTCGGTAATGAAACGATGGGCGCTCATACACAACGCGCGCAGTCAGCCCTGCAGCCGCTTCAGGTCAACACCTGGCCATGGCCGGGACGAATTGTCATCAGGGAATCCCCTCCGGCACATAAGGCAGTGGCTTGGCACGTGGTGAACCAGTGGTGCTACCTGGGAAGTGTAGGGTCCCTTGCGGAAGCCAAAGAACTGGGCAGCAGCGATGTCAGTTTCGATATCGACAGCTATCGCATCCTTCAGCGCTTTTTACGCCACCCTGATCAATATGGCGTATCCATTATGCCGCTATAAGCGAAGCTCAGGGTGTTTGTGCTGTCAAAAACGCGTCGACTGACTGCTGAAAGGCGGCGGGTTGATCGGCATGTAACCAGTGCCCGGCTTGCTTTAGCGTCACGACCCGCGCGGTGGGGAGTATCTCACGCAGCGCTGGCAGCATGGCGTCGGTCACGTAGGGCGACTCATCGCCGCGCAGCACCAGCGTTGGCCCATTATAAGCAGCGTCCCCCGATGGCAATCCGATAATCCTTTCGTAGTCTTGGCGGATATGATCCAAGCCGACGCGCAGCGTGAGCCCGCCTTGCTCTGCGCGCACCAGATTGGTGGCAAGAAAGAGCCGGGTTGGACGAGAATCGACGTGTTCAGCGAGTAAATCATCAGCTTCTCGCCGATTAGCAGGCTGCCCTTCTCTAACGCGCTCTAACGCAGCAAAGACATCATCATGGCCGTGCTGGTAGGCCACTGGAGCAATGTCAGCTACCACCAGCGAAGCGACACGCTCAGGATGTTGGCGCGCTAAGCTAATGGCCACCTTACCGCCCATTGAGTGCCCCAGTAGATGTACGCGAGCAAGCGATAGCTTATCCATTACATCAACTACGTCAGCGCTCATCTGCGCGTAACTCATACCTGCCGCATGGGGCGAGCGACCATGATTGCGCAAGTCGACCGCAATCACTCGACGCGAGGTCTGCCACGTCTTGAGATGCGAGCGCCAGTTGTCGGCACTCCCCAGAAGCCCATGAATCACCACCAGGGGAATGGCATCGGGGTGCTCATCCGATGGCTGGTCCAGATAATGCAAATCTACTGGCGTGGCATCAGTCATCTAAGCTCCTTATCAGTTGAAGGGAAATCAGGCTGTACGCGGTGCGAGATCTGCCTGGTCGGTCCAGACCACCAAGCGGCGCGTCAACCATGATAGCAACAGGCCATAAAGTGGCAGGAAAAATAGCAGGCTGATGGCAAGCTTAATGGCGTAATCGACAGCGGCAATTTCAACCCAATGGGTAGCCATGAAGGTGTCTGGGCTTTGGTAAAACGCGACTGAGAAAAATGCAAAAGTATCGGCCAAGTTGCCCAGTACGGTAGAAAACACCGGGGCGACCCACCAAACCCACTGCCGCAAACGATCAAACACCTGCACATCTAACAACTGGCCAATAACGTAAGCCAAAAAGCTCGCCAGCGCGATACGGGCGACAAACAGGTTCCAGTCACTCAACGCTTCTATACCCGCGAAACGTCCTTGGGGAAAGACCACCGATACCACATACGAGACGATCAGCGCAGGGAGCATCACGCGCAGTACAATAGCGCGAGCCGGCTCTTTGCCAAACAGTCGGACGGTCAAGTCGGTGGCCAAAAAAATGAATGGAAAGCTGAAAGCACCCCAGGTGGTATGGAAGCCGAACAGGGTAAACGGAAGCTGAACGAGGTAGTTACTGGCGGCGATAATACCAATGTGGAACGCCACCATCACGGCGAGGCAACGGCGGTGCTGAGCGTCGCTTAAAACAAACATACGGCGGGCCTTTTTTGTGTTGACGAGGGGTTAGGGAACCCTCAACGCATTGCGCACCTAGGTGCAGTGAGAGGCGCATTATACGCCTTCTCAACCGCAATAAAAGTCATGGGCAATCGGGTTAGACAAGTGGAGGCGTCTTATTCGCACTACCGACCTGATGGTCACGCATGGCGCGATATACATCATCCACGCTGGTGGGGTCATCAATCGTGGAGGGGATGCCCACCTCCTGACCATCGGCCAGGTTGCGCAACAGTTTACGCAGAATTTTCCCCGAGCGTGTTTTGGGCAGACGGTCCACGACGATAACGTGTTTAAAACAGGCAATCGGGCCAATTTGCTCCCGAACACGGGCAATTAAAGCGGCCTCCAAGGCCGCTTCACCTTCTATATAGCCATCTTTGGGAATCACAAAGCCGACGGGCAATTGCCCCTTTAGGTCATCATGGATCCCGATCACCGCGCACTCTGCAACTGCCGGGTGGCCGCCAACGACTTCTTCCATCTCGCCGGTGGAAAGCCGGTGCCCTGCGACGTTAATGACATCATCGGTGCGCCCCATGATGAACAGATAGCCTTGCTCATCAAAAAAACCGCCGTCGCCGGTTAAGTAATAGCCCGGAAACGCAGCCATGTAGGCAGAGTGAAAGCGCTTTGGGTCACCCCAAACACCCGTTAAGCAGCCCGGTGGCATCGGTTGCTTGATGACCACACTACCCTGCTCCATGGGCGCGGCCTGCTGACCATCCCGGTTCAGTACTTGGACATTAAAACCGGGCACGGGCACGGTGGCTGATCCAGCCTTGGTGGGCATGGCTTCGATACCTGGCAGATTAGCGGCAATGGGCCAACCGGTTTCAGTTTGCCACCAATGGTCGATGACCGGGACGTCGAGCAGGTCATTCAGCCAATGATAGGTCGGTGGATCAAGCCGCTCACCTGCCACATAAAGATGCTTGAGACTACTGATGTCGTACTTTGCCAGCCAATGAGCGTCTGGGTCTTCTTTTTTAATCGCACGAAAGGCAGTCGGTGCACTAAAGAAGCTGGTGACGCTATATTTTTCGATAAGCCGCCAAAAACTCCCTGCATCGGGTGTTTTAACCGGTTTGCCCTCATACAGCACTGTCGAACATCCATGCAGCAGTGGGCCGTAAACAATATAGGAATGCCCTACGACCCAGCCAACATCCGATGCGGTAAAGAACACATCGCCAGGCGCCAAGGCATAGATAGCCTCCATGGAATAAGCCAGTGCAACGGCGTAGCCGGCAGTATCCCGCACAATGCCCTTAGGTTTTCCCGTCGTGCCTGAGGTGTACAGCACGTAAAGCGGGTCAGTCCCTTTTACCGGCACACAGTCAGCGGGGGTGGCTTGGCTGACGAGCGTTTCCCAATCGTAATCCCGCTCATTAAACTCAACCTCGCACTCAGGGCGGACTTTAATAATGCAGGCATCCGGCTGATGCGGGCTTAATGCAAGTGCTTGATCAATGATTGGCTTATAAGCCACGACGTTGCCTGCCTCGATACCGCAGGATGCCGCGACGACCACCTTGGGCGCAGCGTCTTCAATACGCGCTGCCAGCTCATGGGGTGCAAAGCCGCCAAACACGACAGAGTGAATCGCACCCAGTCGGGCACAGGCGTACATGGCGACCACGGCTTCCGGAATCATCGGCATATAAATGACAACACGGTCGCCTTTCTCGACCCCTAACTGCTTAAGCACGCCTGCAAAGGTGGCCACCCGCTCCAGTAGCTGGCGATAAGTAATGGTTTGCTGAGCCTGGGTCACTGGAGAGTCCCAGAAGATAGCAGTTTGTTCGCCACGGCCTTGCTCGACATGGTAATCCAGTGCCGCGTAGCAAAGATTCATTTCACCGTCGGAAAACCAGCGTGCATGCTGCTGTTCGTCGTAGCTCAAAATGGTCGCAGGCGGTGTGAACCATGGGATTCGCTTAGCCTGTTCAGCCCAGAAGTGCTCGGGCTGCTCGATAGATTGCTGATAAATCTGCTGGTAGCGACGCATGGGGTACCTATCTTTATTGTGATTAGATGAGGCTTGTAGAATTGTTGACACTTTATGCGCTAAAACGTCGTTTTACCCTACAACTATGGGCTACACCCCCGTGGCAATTCAGCCGAGGCTGATTCTACTGTCGCTAAAAATGCATTTATTACCATTGATTAACCGTTAAACAACGACTTGGACAAATCCCGCTAAATTACTGATCATTAAATAATCAGATCCTACACGCGGCGATGCCTTCAACAACCAATAACAAAGCTACCTTGATAGGTAGGCCAGGAGATATCCATGTCGGCTTCCACAAGTGCTGCACGCCTGCTTGAACACAATGGCCACGCCATTGAGGCGGGAACCAACTTATTAAAAGCCCTAGCCAATGAAAAAAGGTTGCAAATATTGTGCTTGCTTGCCAGGAAGGAACTGTCGGTAACGCAAATCAACCAGCAGCTGGCATTAAGCCAGTCGGCGCTTTCACAACACTTGGCGATTTTGCGACGTGACCATTTAGTGGAGACCCGGCGGGAATCACAAACGATTTATTATTCTCTTAGCAGTGCGAGCGCCAAGGCCATTATTACGACCTTGGCGGACCATTTTGCGGGATAATGACACCTAAGCGATAAGTGCTTGGTATTGTTCGAGGGCGCCTAACGACGATGCCAGCCTGTCGCTTCGAGCATACTTAGTCCTTTAAGCACGGCGTTCTCTACACCGCTTGCAATCGCCAGCCCAAACTTACGCCCCACTGTTTTGGGGGGCTCTAACTTCACGCGATATACATGAGCTTGTGCGATACGCTCCATCAAATACGCCTCACTGGTGCCGACGCTATCCACCAGCTTGCGATCAAGCGCCTCACTGCCGTACCAAATTTCGCCCGTCGCCAAGGCATCAATATCCATGTCGGGTCGACGCTCGCCAACATAATGCTTGAACAAGCGATGCGTGTTCTCAAGATCTTCGAGGAATTTTTCACGTCCCTCATCGGTGTTTTCACCCAGCAAGGTAAGTGTGCGCTTGTACTTTCCAGCCGTTAGCAGTTCAACGTCCACGTCGTGGCGCTTCAGCAAGCGGTGAATATTAGGGATTTGAGCAACCACTCCAATCGAACCAATCACGGCAAAAGGTGCCGCTTTGATGTGGTGCGCCGTGCAAGCCATCAAGTAGCCGCCACTCGCGGCTACTTTATCTACGCAAACGGTAGTCGTAAGACCCGCGTCGCGAAGCCGGTCAAGCTGGGCCGCCGCTAACCCATAGGCATGAACTAATCCGCCAGGGGACTCAAGACAAATCACCACCTCATCCTCAGGGCTGGCTACTTCAATCAGCGCTGAAATTTCTTGGGCGAAATGCTCGGTCGCTGAGGCTTTCATATCACCCTTGAACGTTAGTACCCACACATTGGGAGTGTCAGTATCAGCTTTTTCTTTACGGCGATGTTTATCTTCTCGCCGGAACGTTTTGAGTAGCTTTTTGCGAATGCCTGCAGGCGTTGCAGCCAGCCGTAGGCGCCGTGCCCGGCTTCGCCGTCTTTCGTGCAACGGTTCCACATGCAAGGTTAAATCTCTCTCACCCTCCGCCTTAGCACGTGCGATAAGCAATACGCTGATGCCGATAACGGCGACGACAATGCAGGCTTGTACGATAAATGTACCAATTTCTACTACCCATTCGTTCACGTGCATCTCCTTGCTTACAATTTAGCGCTAAGCCGACACCGTTGGGCAATGCATTGAAAACGGTGCTTGATATGAAACATATGTTTGAAATATTCTCTTATCAAAGGCCGCAAATTTTACAATTGTTTGGCGCTTTATACGCCAAGAATTTTCTTCTCGCATTTAATGGAACGCTATTATGTCAACGAATACCCTCGAAAAGTTGCAGGCTCGCTTTGATCCGAAAGCAGCTCAGGGGATACATGAGATTTTCCAGTTTCATTTTTCTGATGCAGACAGTTATTACCTCGATATTCAGGATGGAAAACTCGACGTTCAACAGGGTGAGCATGATGATCCCTCCGTTAGCCTGAGTCTGAGCACAGATACGCTAAAAGGCATCATGAATGGTGATATCAACGGCATGACGGCATTTATGACGGGCAAGCTGAAAGCCACGGGTAACGTGATGCTGGCCACCAAGCTAACCACGCTATTCCCTAGCGAATAATCGACAGCCTGCCTTACTTATCGCCAGCGTGCTAAGTGGGTTTCAATCAATTCGCGAGAAATCGAGTACACAGGCGGCAAGGCGGGTAGTTGGCGTGGTGAAAACCAAGCCGCATCGCTAATTTCCACCTCATCAATACGTATACGCCGCGTGGTGGCCTCGGCAAAGAAGCCCAGCATTAGTGAGTGAGGAAATGGCCACGCTTGGCTTTGGTAGTACCGCAGTTGGCTGACATGAACGCCGACTTCCTCAAAAATCTCCCGATGCACAGCCTCTTCGGCCGTTTCACCTGGTTCAATAAACCCGGCTAAGGTCGAGTAGCGGCCTGGCGGAAAACGCGGGCTACGAGCCAGCAACATCGCCTCACCACTAGTGACCAGAGTAATAATGCAGGGCGAAATTCGTGGATAGTTACGATGGCCGCAGGCGTGGCAATGCATCGCAAACTCGGTTGCCAGCTTAGTGGCCTCGGCGCCACAGCGGCCGCAAAAGCGATGATTTTCCAGCCATGCCCCGACCTGCAAAGCCGTTGATAACAGCGCATACCATTCCGATGGCAACTCGCCCATCCATTGACGCCCATCTATCCATTCATCCCCAGGTTTAGCGGCCAATTGCAACGCAACCGGCTCGTCCTGCCAATAACACAACGGCTGCATGTCGCTGGTCCATGGCTGCCAAGGGTGGAGCGGGGTTAATACATCGCCATCAGCAGGTAACGCAGGTGCCAACCGGCTACGCGAGAGATATAGGACGCGGCCTTCATGTACCTGATGGGGTATCTCTCTTCTAAGCATCGCTTACCGTGCCCTCACTCCAACGCAGTTGGTGCGCTTGGCATTTAGCCTGATGTGCTCGACGCTCTTCATCATTAGGCGCAATGACCCTAAGCTGCCCAGGCGTTAGCGTCATCCGTTGAATCGAAAGCCCTGATTCAGCGGGTGCATCACTGCGCTGAGATTGATTAGCTTCCGCATCCAGCGTTAGCGCCGTTTGCCCTCCCGTCATGGCCAAATAAACATCAGCCAGGATCTCGGCATCTAGCAGTGCGCCGTGTAATACGCGATGACCGTTATCAATATCGTAACGTTTGCATAGCGCATCAAGACTGTTGCGCTGGCCAGGGTGCATTTTTCTGGCCATGACTAGCGTATCAAGAATACGGCAATGATCCCTGACAGGACCTAGTGGTTGTGCACGGCCCTTGAGCATTTTCAACTCATGATCAATGAATCCCACATCGAAAGGCGCGTTATGAATGACCAATTCCGCGCCTTCGATGAATGCCCAAAAGTCATCGGCCACCTGCGCAAATACCGGCTCGTTGGCGACTTTGGCGTCATCAATGCCGTGAACGGCGACTACCTCAGCATCGATATGGCGCTCTGGGTTGATATATTGGTGGTAAGTACGGCCGGTATAACGCCGGTTGACCATTTCCACGGCACCAATTTCCACCAAACGATGGCCATCTTTAGGATCGATCCCCGTCGTTTCTGTATCCAATATGACTTGGCGCATCATGGTCTCCTACGCGCGTTGTGTTGCTTCATCAATGGCTTGGTTTGCAAGTGCATCGGCTTGTTCATTGCCAGGGTGTCCGCTGTGCCCTTTGACCCAATGCCACTCAACCTGATGCCGCTGGGCTTCGGCATCTAGCTGCTTCCATAGCTCAGCGTTTTTGACGGGTTGTTTCGCGGCGGTTTTCCATTGGCGCTTACGCCAATTATGAATCCACTGTGTAATGCCTTGGCGGACGTATTGTGAATCCGTCCAAATCGCCACCTGGCAGGGTTTATTCAACGTGCGCAACGCCATAATAGCCGCCATTAATTCCATTCGGTTATTGGTCGTCTGTGCTTCATACCCATACAAGGTTTTCTCATGCTGCCCACTTGCCAGCACAACCCCCCACCCGCCAGGGCCAGGATTTCCACGGCAGGCTCCATCGGTATACACGGTTACCTGAGGCAACCGCTCTGTTTCAGTCACGTTTGAGAGTCCTTAAATCGAAATTATCGCGTGCTTAGCGCCTAATGAAACCGTCAGTCATTTTTGGTGCGTGTCGCACCAAGCGAATTTGCTGCTACTGGAGATTTCAAACCAAATTTGATGCGTTGCATAGGCGCTCTGGGCTGGCGACGCTTGGCCAACACTATATAGCTTTCTCCCAGTGGACAGTTATAGCGCCGCCCCAGGGACTCCCAATGCTCCACGCAGCGCCCTCCAGGCCAGCTTCTAAAACAGCAGTAGTCTACGCGTTCGACCTCAAAGTCGACAAATGCTAACCAGTCACCCATTCGGCTGGCCGTGCGCCATTGCCCATTCCAGGGATATTGGCCTTGACGTTTGCGCCATTGCTTAACCACGCCGCTAACGCCGATGGGATTGAAACCAAACAGCACCAAAATACCGCTATCAGAGGTGACGCGCGCGGCCTCTTGCAATGTGTGGTGGGCATCCGGCAGGTGCTCAAGCCAGTGATGAAGCACCACAACATCCAGGCACCGATCAGGCAATGCCAATCGTTCAGCTGGACAAACCAACGTCTGCTCGTGGGGGGCACTCTTTCGGTTGGGCGCCCATTGAAGCGTGTGTGCAATTCCCGACATGGACATCATCGTAGGCCCCATGGCCATCTCAAGGCTATGGCCGCCAGAACGTGAGTCAACCAGGGGCCCCAGGCAGGCTCGCTGGGAATCCCATAACGATTTGCCTGCCTCAGATTCCCAGTAAGCTCGACTCGCGAATAACTGCTTGGCAAGTGTCTCTGTCGCTGCTGAATTTGACATGTACCGCACAACCCTCCAAAGTAACGGCTTTTTGACGTCTTGCATGCACCACGAAAGCGCTATCAAACTAACCGTAAGCGCTAATTCATCGTTAAAGGATCTCGCCTATGATGAGCGTGACACCGATCCCCGCCTTAAGCGACAACTATATTTGGCTGCTTCGACAAGATACCAGCCAAGAAGTATGCGTGGTGGATCCAGGTGAAGCGCTTCCCGTTATTGAGTTTCTGGAGCGCGAGTCGTTATCGCTTAGCACTGTTTTGATCACCCATCACCACCCTGATCATACTGACGGGCTGGGAGAACTGATCAAGCGCTACGCTCCACGGGTAATCGGCCCGAAAAATCCTTCAATTAATGGTGTCGAAGAGCGCGTAGGCGATGGCGATGAAGTTCGCGTCATGGGCCGATTATTTGAAGTCTTTGAGACACCTGGGCATACGTTAGACCATATTAGTTATTTTACACCAGGGATTCCCCCACTGCTGTTTTGTGGTGACACCTTATTTTGCGCCGGTTGCGGTCGCCTCTTTGAGGGAACACCCGAGCAAATGCACGCGGCCTTAAAGCGTCTTGCGGCGCTACCCGAAGAAACCTTTGTTTTCGCCGCGCACGAATACACTCAGGCTAACCTTCGCTTTGCCAGCGAAGCAGATCCTGAGAACGAAGACGTCAAACACGCCTTAATGGAGTGTGATAAGGCGCGGGCCTTAGACCGCCCCACCTTACCCAGCACGATAGGACGCGAGCTGAAAATCAACCCCTATTTGCGCGTCGGCACCGAAAGTGTCCGTAATGCTGCAAGCAAACAGGGTTCTATTGATAATGATCTCGCAACGTTCGCCACTCTTCGCGAGTGGAAGAATCGTTACTAAACGCTATCGCAACGACGTAACCCACTATGACGTATCGCACGATTCGCCAACGCCTATTATTAAGCGCCGGTAGTACAGTGATCATGAGCCTGCTTTTGGCAGCTGCGGCAAACTCGCAGGCCTCTGCGACTAGCTATGATACCTCTCCCCGCGCTACCTCAACGTCCAGCGCGACTAACGAGTCGCGTAACGCTCGCCCCTCATCTTTCCAAATGCATTTCTGGGAAGAACTTATGCTGGAGCCGCAGGATGCTTGGGGGAAACTGCGCGAAAGCTTCCACTGGCGTGAGCAATCGTTGCCCGCCGAGGCTCAAGCACGTGTAGATGAATGGATTGATCACTACAGATCACGCCCGGAAAACATTGTTGAAATCACCGAACGCGCAAGTCCATGGCTTGCCTGGATCACTCAGCAAATCAGTGAGCGCAATTTGCCGGGAGAGATGGCCCTCATTCCTTTCGTGGAAAGCTCATTTGACCCCGGCGCGCGCAGCCATAGTGGCGCTGCCGGGCTATGGCAGTTTATGCCCGGCACCGGCGATGCCTTAGGACTCGTGCGCAATGGGAACTACGATGGCAGACTGGACGTTGTCTCCTCAACCAATGCGGCGCTTGACTATCTCGAAACGCAGGCCGATCAGTGGTACGAAGGTGATTTGCAACTATCGGTCGCCGCCTACAACGCAGGCGCAGGTACGGTCAATAAAGCTAAGCAGCGCGCCGAGAGCGAGGGCCTAACCGGTGAATACTGGGATCTGAGCCTGCCTCAAGAGACCATGCAGTACCTGCCAAAATTGCTCGCTATTGCCACCATTATTGATGACCCAGAGCGCTACGACATCAGCTTGCCTGAAATTCATACGGAGCCCGCTTTTGCCAAGGTGAAGCTTGAGCATTCAGTTACCTTGACTGAAGCCTCCCAGCTATTGGACGTAGAAAAATCGGCGTTGGCTGAGCTCAATCCTGGTCTTATAAATGGTGCGCTCAACCCGTCAAGCGCTCAAACGCTGCTGGTTCCGGAAGACGTGGATCAACAAATGTTGGCTGAGCTTTCTAACGATAGTAGTAATCGTCAGACCGCTACCCGAGACAACGCGCCGGACACTTACCGTGTGGAAAGTGGCGACAGCTTATCGACAATCGCCAGTCGCTATAACCTGAGCGCCCAGGAGTTAATGCGCTTAAACGCGATTGACAGTCCGGATGCTTTACAAGCGGGTCAACTCCTGACACTTTCAGAACGTTGAGATTATCCGCCTTGTTAATAGGGAAACTGCCCCATGCACTGTGGCGTTATTGTGCGTCCCGCTTTATGCATTGCCCGGAACGCCTTGCTTGTGCTCTGCTCACTGGCAAGCTCTTTCGCCTATAGCGACACGGATATTGCCCCCACGGCCACGGACGGCACCGCGCCTATCGAAACGCGCCACGCGCTTTCGCTTTACGGCTCACCGGCGCTGGATGAGGATTTCGAACACTTTTCTCACGTCAACCCAGACGCCCCTAAAGGCGGCAGTATCACGCACACGGCCGTGGGCGGCAGTTTCGACTCGACAAACCCATTCATTACTCGCGGCACCCCGGCAACCGGCGTATCGCGGATTTATGACACCTTGATGGCGAGCAACCCCAACGAGCCCTTCAGCCTTTACGGCCTACTCGCCGAAGGCGTGCGCCTAGACCCCGATCGCGAATGGATCGAGTTTGATATTCGCCCAGAGGCGCGCTTTCATGACGGTGAGCCGGTCACCGCCTACGACGTGGTATTTTCGCTGAACCTGTTGCGTGAGGAAGGCAATCCGTTCTACAGCAGCTACTATGCAGGCGTCGAGCAGGCCGTCGCGCTCAATGAGCACCAGGTACGCTTCACCCTGACCGACACCGAATCCCGGGAGTTGCCGCTCATCGTGGCCCAATTGCCCATTCTGCCGCGCCACTACTGGGAGCAGCATGATTTTAGCGCGCCCTCCCTGGCCATTCACCCCGGCTCAGGCCCCTACAAGATCAGTGAAGTGGACCCGGGACGGCAGATCGTCTACGAGCGCGACGAAGACTATTGGGCAAAAGACCTGCCGGTGAACGTGGGCCGCAACAATATCGACCGGGTGATCTACGATTACTACCGAGACCGGGAGATTGCCTGGGAAGCTTTCAAGGCCGGACTGACAGATTTTCGCACCGATGCCCGTGCCGCCACCTGGGCCATTGGCTATGACTTTCCTGCCTATGAAGAGGGACTGGTCAAGCGCATCACGGTACCCGACGCGAATCCGTCCATGATGCAGGGGTTCGTGTTCAATCTGCGCAAGGAAAAATTCCAGGACCCGCGGGTTCGCGAAGCGCTCAGTCTGGCGTTTGATTTCTCCTGGCTGAATACCAATATTTTCTACGATACCTATCAACGTACCGAGAGCTTCTTCCAGAACTCCGAGATGGAAGCCGAAGGGCCGCCCAGCGACGCTGCCCTCGAACTGCTGGAGCCACACCGTGAAGCGTTGCTGGACTCCCATCAATCCGACCGACTGTTCACCGAGGCCCTGCCGATCGACCACCCCGAGGACCTTCGTGAACGCCTGCGGCTTGCCCTGGACCTGCTCCGTGAGGCGGGATACCGAGTGGAGGACGGCGTTCTCGTCCACCAGGACACCGGAGAGCCGTTGAGTCTGGAAGTCCTGCTCTACGATTCAGGCATGGAGCGCGTGGTTCAGCCTACGCTGCGTAACATGGCCCGCCTGGGCGTGCAGACGTCGTTACGTATTGTCGATATCAACCAGTATCACAACCGTCAGCGCAATTTCGACTTTGACATGGTGGTCAGCCATTTTCCGCAGTCCAATAATCCGGGGAATGAGCAGCGTGACTTCTGGACCAGCCAAGCGGCCGATTCACCCCAGAGTCGCAACCGCATGGGCCTTGCGCATCCGGCGGTCGATGACCTGGTCGAGCAGCTTATCCGCGCTGACGACCGCGAAGAACTGAATACCATTACCCGGACGTTGGATCGGGTGTTGCGCTGGGGATTTTATGTTATTCCTCATTACCATTCAGGCGAGACGCGGATCGCCATTTGGGATAAATTCGGTTATCCCGATCCTTTCCCTGAATATGCCATGGATCTAGACGCGTGGTGGGTAGACCCCGAACGTGAAGCCGCTTTACAGCGTCAATCCCGACGCTGAGCCGGTGTGAGGAGAACGCTGTGGCACGCTACACGCTACGTCGACTGCTGCTGATGATACCTACTCTGATAGGCATCATGCTGCTCAATTTCATTATCGTGCAGGCTGCGCCCGGCGGCCCGATCGATCAGATGCTGGCACGCTTCGAAGGCGCCGATGCCATGGCCAGCACACGCTTGGACATGGGCGGCGCGGATGTCCAGGTGAACGACGAGTCACGCGGAGCTCGCGGGATTGACCCGCGCTTCATCGAGCAGCTCGAACAGCAGTTCGGCTTTGACAAGCCCGCCCATGAGCGTTTTCTGGGCATGATGGGCGACTATCTGACGTTCGACTTTGGCACCAGTTTCTTCCGTGACCGCCCCGTCACGGAACTGATGATCGAGCGCCTGCCGGTGTCGATCTCACTGGGGCTCTGGACGACGCTGCTGGTCTACCTGATCTCGATTCCGCTCGGCGTTCGTAAAGCGCTACGTCACGGCTCGCGCTTTGACGTCTGGACCTCTGGCCTGGTGATCGTCGGCTATGCCATTCCCGGGTTTTTATTCGCCATTTTGCTGATTGTGGTGTTTGCCGGCGGCACCTACCTGGACTGGTTTCCGCTCAGGGGGCTGACATCACCGGATTTCGACCAGCTCTCCATCTGGGGCAAAATCAAGGACTATTTCTGGCATATCACCCTCCCCGTGATTGCCGCCGCGATCGGCAGTTTTGCCACGCTCACCATGCTGACCAAAAACAGCTTCCTGGATGAAATCCATAAGCAATACGTGCTCACCGCCCGCGCCAAAGGCGCCGATGAGCGACGTATTCTCTACGGTCATGTGTTTCGCAATGCCATGCTGATCATTATCGCCGGCCTGCCCTCAGCCCTGATCGGCATTTTCTTCACCGGCTCGCTGCTGATCGAGGTGATTTTCTCCCTCGACGGCCTCGGCCTGCTGGGGTTTGAAGCGGTCATGCAGCGCGACTATCCGGTCATTTTTGGCACCCTGTTTCTCTATACGTTGATTGGCTTGCTGCTCAAGCTGGTGTCGGACCTGACATATGTGTGGGTGGACCCGCGCATCGACTTTGCAACACGGGAATCGTGATCATGGCTGCCTTTTCGTCTCGATTTTCACCTATCACCAAGCGTCGTCTGGCGGCATTCAGATCGAACCGACGGGCCTGGGTATCGCTATGGGTGTTTAGCGTTGTATTTGTGCTTAGCCTGTTTGCTGAGCTGATTGCCAACGACAAGCCAATCGTCATGCAGTATGACGGCGAGTGGTATGTGCCGCTGCTGGTCGACTACCCGGAAACCGAGTTTGACGGTTTTTTGCCCACACGTACCGACTACCTGGACCCCTTTGTCCAGCAGCAGATAGCGGAAAATGGCTGGGCGCTATGGCCGCTGATCCCGTTTTCCTACCAAACGCTCGACATGCAGATGACCCAGCCTTCGCCTGCGCCACCCGACGAACGCCATTGGCTCGGCACCGATGATCAAGGCCGTGATGTACTCGCCCGGGTAATCTATGGCTTTCGCCTCTCGGTTGCTTTTGCTCTGGTATTAACCGCCGGTTCTCTGGTAATAGGAGTTATCGTGGGTGGTGTGCAAGGCTACTTTGGCGGCAAGGTTGATTTGGTGGGCCAGCGCATCACCGAAATATGGTCAGGCCTTCCTGTGCTATTTCTGCTGATTATTCTGGCTAGTTTTGTGCAACCTGGTTTTTGGTGGCTACTGGGTATTATGCTGCTGTTTTCTTGGCTTGGGCTGGTGGATATTGTCCGGGCCGAGTTTTTACGCGCGCGGAACCTTGAGTATGTTCGCGCGGCAAAGGCCATGGGGCTGCCCTCTCGCTTGATCATGTGGCGGCATGTACTCCCCAATGCCATGGTGGCTACCCTGACGTTTATTCCTTTCCTATTTACCGGTGCGATCGGTACCTTAACCGCACTGGATTTTCTAGGGTTTGGACTGCCGCCTGGTTCTCCTTCACTGGGCGAACTTGCCGCACAGGGGAAAAACAACCTGCATGCCCCATGGCTGGGCATTACCGCCTTTATAACCTTAGCCACCATGCTGTCGTTACTGGTATTTATTGGCGAAGGCTTGCGTGATGCCTTTGATCCTCGCCACGTTCAACTAAGCCCGTCGCCCGCTAAGGAAGCGCATCATGCCTGAGCCCCTACTTTGCGTCGATAACCTAAGCGTTGCCTTTAACGGTACTAGTGTTGTCGACTCACTTTCCCTGGAACTTCATGCAGGTGAAACACTGGCGATTGTCGGCGAGTCCGGCTCGGGTAAGTCGGTATCCGCCCTTGGGCTAATGAACTTATTGCCTGCCAATGCTCAGGTAAGCGGTGAACGACGGTTAAATGGCGCGCGCTTAGATTTGCTTAGCAACGCCGAGTGGAACGACTTGCGCGGTAATAAAGTGGGCGTTGTCTTCCAAGAGCCTATGACATCGCTTAACCCACTCCATCGCATTGGTAAGCAAATTGGCGAGTCCCTTCGTTTGCATCAAGGGCTCACTGGAAAGGCTGCGCGAGCAAAGGCTAAAACATTACTCGAACAGGTTAAACTACCCCGATCTGAAGAACTGCTTGATGTTTGGCCTCATCAGCTATCAGGTGGTCAACGTCAGCGGGTAATGATTGCCATGGCCATTGCCAATAATCCATCGTTGCTGATCGCCGATGAGCCCACCACAGCGCTTGACGTCACTGTCCAGCAAGACATTCTGAGATTGCTTAAAGAGCTACGCGACCAGCATGGCATGGGGTTGTTGCTGATTAGTCACGATCTTAATCTGGTACGCCGTCACGCAGACCGCGTATGCGTCATGTATCAGGGGAAAATTCAAGAATCGGGGCCTGTCGAGCGCGTTTTTGAGCAGCCACAGAGCGAATACACCCAGCGTCTTCTGGCCGCTGAGCCGGAAGGACGACCATCACCGGTTACTGAGAGCCCACCGTTACTGACTGTACGTCAGCTAAGCGTCAGCTTTAAACGGCCCAAAACCGGTTTATTCAAGCGCCAGCCGCCCGCATTTGAAGCGGTAAAAGCCACCGATTTAACGGTCGCCCCGGGTGAAACGTTGGGCATCGTGGGCGAATCGGGCTCGGGGAAAACCACCCTCGCCTCCGCGATCATGCGCCTAGTCGCTAGCCAGGGGGATATTACCCTTGGTGAGGCGCCCTTGAGCCAACTGAGCGGTAACGATTTGCGCCGCCAGCGCCATCGATTGCAGATGGTATTCCAAGATCCTTATGGCGCATTATCACCGCGCATGCCGGTATTTGATATCGTCAGTGAAGGATTGCGCTTCCACTCTCCTGATTTATCCGATACGGAAGTTACTCAGCGTGTCCATCAAACGTTGAGCGAGGTTGGGCTGCCGGAAAGCTGTACGGCGCGCTACCCACATGAATTTTCCGGTGGTCAGCGCCAGCGCATCGCTGTCGCCCGGGCAATTATCCTCGAGCCTGAGCTGTTGGTATTGGACGAACCAACCTCTGCGTTGGATCGCACCGTTCAAAAACAGCTGGTGACGCTGTTGCGTGAACTTCAGGCACGGCGCCAGCTTAGTTATCTGTTTATCAGCCATGATCTAGCAGTGGTCCGCGCCATGGCGCACCGAGTTATGGTGCTTAAAGAAGGCGAAGTGGTCGAGCAAGGCCCTTGCCTGGAGCTGCTTGCCTCTCCTCAACATCCGTATACCAAGGCACTTATAGAGGCTGCTTACCTAAAAGACTTTGTTGGCTAATATTCTGCGCCACCCAGGTTCTCTCAGTCTTTTGCGTGTTAGCTTTAGAAACAAAGATAACGGTATAAAACTAAATAAAGAGGTTACTATTCAGCGATTCAAGTAACTCAGAACGTTAGCCATAAAAGAGTTAGAAGCTGGCTATTTCGTCAGGGGTTAGTTCGCGCCATTCGCCGGGTGCCAAGTCGTCCGTCAACACAAGCTCCCCGATGGAACGTCGATGCAGCGCCTCAACATGGTTGCCTAACGCCACAAACATGCGTTTAACCTGATGGTAGCGGCCTTCCGTGATAGTCAGCTCAGCTTGTTGCGGCGACAAAAAACGCAGTGTCGCTGGCTGAGTCGGCGTTTCTTCACCGTCAAGCATGATCCCTTCTGATACTTGGTGTATAGCCCAATCAGCGGTAGCGCCTTCCATGGGCTCGGCAAGCTCAGCAATATATACCTTGGCACAACGGTGACGTGGAGACGTCACACGGTGCGACCATTGACCATCATCGGTAAGCAGCAATAAACCCGTGGTATCCACATCAAGACGACCGACGGGCTGCAAGCGTTCCGCTTTGGGCAGGTCGATCAAGTCAATCACTCGCGGGTAGAGCCCTCGCCTAGCAGTACACTCTACATCAGCAGGCTTGTGCAGCATGATATAACGTAGCCCTACCAGCGCCAACGTCACACCGTTATGTACCACCACATCGTTTTCCGTATCAATGTGTGTCGCTGCTTGCTTGATCGGCTCACCGTTCAAGGTGACCTCACCATTTTTTAGCGCTCGCTTTGCTAAGCTTCGCGTTAACGGGGTCGTTTCACTTAAAAAGCGGTCAAGACGCATTAGTGGCCGACTCCTGACAGTAGCGAAAAGCGGTCGGCATCTTGCCAGGCAGGAAATTTTTCTCGAAAAGCATCTAAATCCGTTTTATTGAGGCATCCCGTTTCAAGAAACGGCGTATGCGCTGAATGATCGATAAGTGGTTCACCTTTAAAATCCACCAGCATGGAATCGCCGCTATAAGCCATTCCTTTGGCATCTTCGCCTACGCGATTAACGCCAATCACGTAAGTCAGGTTTTCAATAGCACGAGCTTGCAACAGCGTACGCCAGGGTTGACGGCGAGGTGCAGGCCAGTTGGCAACGCACAGCAGCGCATCATACTCGAAATGCTCGCCTTGTGTAGGCTGCTGGCGCAGCCAAACCGGAAATCTTAAGTCATAGCACACCGTCAGTAGTATTTTAAAACCGTTCAGCTCGACAATTTTGCGCCGCTCCCCCATGTCGTAACGTTCATGCTCGCCAGCCATGCGAAACAGGTGTCGCTTATCGTAGTAGGTCAGAGCACCTTGAGGGGTCGCCCAGATTAAACGGTTATAGAATTCTCCGCCCTGCTGGATAGCAACGCTACCGGTCATCACACAGTTACGCGACCGCGCCTGATCCAATAGCCACGCTACGCTTTGGCTGTCTTCCATGGGCTGCGCCATCTCACGGGAGTTCATCGTAAACCCAGTGGCAAACATTTCGGGAAGCACAATCAGGTCGGTATCCCGGCCATCAAGATCGCCAAGCAGTGTTTCAAGATGGGTATGGTTGGCGTGGGGGTTTTCCCAGCGCAAATCGCATTGCACCAGGCTAGTTCTAAGTTGGCTCATCGAATCACTCCTTTACGCCGCTCACGTTGTCACGGGTGTGTTAGATTAGCATTTTTAAATAATGAGGCTGCTATGCTTCCTACTCCATCACGCGATCCTGAAGCAGTCAAAGGCGTTACCTTTGCCCTGACGGCCTATATCATGTGGGGTTGTTTCCCGCTTTTTTTTGCACTGTTTGATGGCGTGCCGGCTGTCGAGGTGCTGATTCACCGCATTCTGTGGTCGTGTCTGTTTTTGGTGGGTCTTATCAGCCTCTTGCGTCGCTGGCCTCCCGTTGTTGCCGCTCTGGTGGAACCCAGGCGACTCTGGCGTGTCCTCGCCTGCGCTTTGCTGATCGCATTCAATTGGGGAATTTACATTTACTCGGTGGAAACCCATCAAGTATTACAGGCAAGTTTAGGCTATTTTTTGTCGCCACTGGTGAACGTGGCGCTAGGTATACTGGTGCTACGTGAAGTAATGGCGCGACTGCAGCTGGTTGCCTTGGGCTTGGCTAGCCTTGCCATCGCCATCCAGTTTGTCATGCTCGGTGAGTTGCCGTGGATTAGTCTGCTACTGGCATTGAGCTTTGGAAGTTACGGACTATTTCGCAAACAAGTGCCGCTTGATGGTCTATCAGGACTTTTTGTGGAAACGTTACTGCTGTTTCCTATTGCACTGCTTGCGTTGGCAGGGCTGAGTTGGCAAGGGGTTTCCCATTTTTTAAGCGATACACCAACCACCGCCCTGCTCGTTGCTAGTGGCATTATGACGGCCCTCCCTCTCATGGCTTTCGCGGGTGCAGCGCGGCGTTTACGTCTCGCCACGCTGGGGTTTCTAATGTACATCAACCCCAGCATTCAGTTTTTTATTGCGCTGACGATTTTCAACGAACCCCTGAGTCTTATCCAGTTAGTGACGTTCGTCATGATTTGGACAGGACTGGCCCTCTATTCGTGGTCAGCATGGCAATCACGCACTCGCTAACTGGCGACTAGGTAATGCCAGCGCCTCTTGATCATCAACTGTTAGTTGAGGCGTTGGTTCACGCTCTGGCTGATAGCCGATGCGAAACCCTCCCCAGTGCCGACCATTGATATAAATAGGCACTGATAGATCGTGCATAATTTCACCGGTATCACGTTTATAGGTTTGTAGTAGCAATGGTTTCTCGTGGGCACCGCACCGACGCCCAGTAGGATCATCGAAAATACGTTTGCTGCGACAAAATTTCAAATCGTGATCATAGTCACCGGTGGGTTTACGGCTCACCGCCTGATTATGGGTTGGCACATAGCCTTGCCGATCGCAGGTAATGGCATAGCTCAGCTCAAGCTGGCTGAGCAACGGTTCTTGAATATCGGGGAGATGTTTATCGGTGAAAGAATCAAAAGACGTGCGATAAAGCGGTGGCTGAGTATCGGGGATCTGCTGATATTCAGGCTGAAAAAGTGCCGACTCGCTTAATTCTCCTCGTTTAAGAGCACTTTCAAATAACTTGCCCAAACGATCTGCTGTTTTACGCGCCGCATGGAAAACTTGCTGATGACGGCCGTTAAGACGCTGTTGCGCCAGCTCTCCATCGACGCCTTCAGCCGCCTCCATCAAAGCACGTGCCTGGTTTGCCAGGTCGTGCATATTGCGGTTGCCTTCATCAACATCCGCCTCTAGCTGATGCAGGGTATCCGCGACGGTTTGGCTATGCTCGCGCGTATTATCAATGGCTTGCGCTACACTGCTGATTTCGCGTTGCACCTGATCAAATTCTTGGGTAATAGTGCCCAAACTGGTGCCAACGTGCTGCATATCAGCCGAGCGATGGCTAATGCGGCTCATCAAACTGCCCATTGATGAAACGACATTCTGACCGCTTTGATGCATATCCTTAACGAGTTCATCGACGCTTTGGGTGGCCGTTGACGTTTTGTGCGCCAGATTACGAACCTCTCCGGCCACTACCGCAAACCCGCGTCCGTGCTCGCCCGCCCGTGCGGCTTCAATGGACGCATTGAGCGACAATAGATGCGTTTGTTCGGCAATGTCTTCAATCATTGACGTAACGTTGCGAACGCGCTCAATTTTATCATTGAGCGACGTCAACATTTCCAGTGCTTGCTGGGATTGCTCAGAGACCTCGCTCATCTCATTGATAATATCAGTCAAGGCTTCTTGATTATGGTGACTGGACTCACGCGCGCTTTCTGCCAGCGCCGCCACCTGGGAGGCGCTGGCGCTGACTTGCATAATGGCTGTGTTGATCGCGCCCATACTAGCTGATGACTCACGCGCCATTTTTTCTTGCTTACTGAGACGCTGGTCCATCAAATCGGCATAGTGCGACACTTCAGCTGAAGCAATAGCGGTGCTGCTGGCGCGACGCATAAGTCGAAACGCCATCGCCCGAAGCGACGCGTAATCCGCCATGAGGCGATTGCCAGTGCGCTTGCCTTCTAACTGCTGCTGATCGGCTTGATAGAGTCCCCACCATGCGATCCAAACGCTCAGTGCACCGGCAAGTGCCGACAAACCAACCGCAATATATCCCCCGACGGTACCGTAAGACACCAGCCAGCCGGCAAGTGCCAATAGCACTATGGGAACCATCCATCGAATGACACGCATAGTCAGTACTCTTGTTATTAACGTGAAATGAGGTCCCAAACCCTTGAATGGGCTTAGCGTTAAGCTTACCCACTAATCAGGATTAAATAAGTAACACTTTGGGGGAAGAACCTGTCCAGGGCATGAATTTATCGGCGAGTACCGTAAATTGGCTTATAACGCGTTAATATAAAGCGCTACGTTCGCGTTAGGCTATGACGTAGCTTATTGTTTAGATAATTTGACGGCGAATCGCCCTTGGAGCTCATGCTAAAGCGCTACTTGCCCATCCTTTCGTGGCTGCCTTACTACCATAAACGGTTACTAGGGGCGGATTTACTCGCCGGCTTGATTGTTACCGTCATGGTGATACCGCAATCGCTCGCTTATGCGCTACTCGCAGGTCTGCCTGCGGTAGTGGGTTTGTACGCCAGTATCCTGCCACAACTGGTATACACCCTATTTGGCACCAGCCGCACCCTGGCCATTGGCCCGGTGGCCATCATTGCGCTGATGACCGGGGCCGCCCTTTCGGCTGTCGCCACGCCTGGTAGCGATGCCTATCTTCAGGCTGCGCTGGTACTGTCGTTGCTTTCGGGCGTCATGCTGGTAGCCATGGGGCTACTCAAAATGGGCTTTTTCAGCAATTTCTTGAGCCACCCTGTGATTTCGGGTTTTTTAACAGCCTCTGGCATTTTGATTGCGGTCAGCCAGCTCGGCAGCCTGTTAGGCATTGAAAGCAGCGGGTTTACCCTGGTCGAACGCTTGATAACGCTCACCCCTCACCTTAATGCCATCAATGTGCCTACGTGTGCCTTGGGCGTTAGCACACTGGTGTTTTTAGTCTGGCTTCGACGACATGGAAAATCGACGCTTCGGCGACTGGGACTGCGTGACAGCGTGGCTGATCTGGTGGCCAAGGCAGGGCCCGTTATCGCCGTTGTTGCCACCACGCTGGCTACTTGGTATTGGGGACTCTCGAACCAGGGGGTCAGCGTCGTGGGTGATGTACCCGCTGGCCTCCCCGCTTTCAGCCTACCTTGGGCCGACACCTCACTGTGGCGAGCGCTTTTCATACCGGCTTTGTTAATCAGCCTGGTCGGCTTCGTCGAGTCGGTTTCGATGGGGCAAATGTTGGCTGCTAAACGGCGCCAGCGTATTTCCCCTAATCAGGAATTGATCGGGCTCGGTGCTACTAACATAGCCGCTGCCATCAACAACGGTATGCCAGTCACCGGGGGCCTTTCACGCACGGTGATTAATTTCGATGCGGGCGCCCAAACGCCAGCCGCTGGCGCTTTTGCCGCCCTAGGCATTGCATTGGTGACGATGGCGTTTACCGGTTGGCTTTACTACCTGCCGATTGCCACTCTGGCGGCGACGATTACCGTATCTATTTTAACCCTCGTGGATATTCCCATGCTGCGCCAGACGTGGCGCTATTCGCGCAGCGATTTTTCCGCCATGGCGTTAACCATCACCCTTACACTTGTTGAGGGTATTGAGGCGGGCATCCTGGGAGGCGTTACCCTGTCCATCGCACTCTACCTATACCGCACCAGTCGCCCGCACAGTGCATTGGTCGGGCGAGTGCCTGATACAGAGCATTTTCGCAACGTCGAACGCCACGATGTCGAAACCGTCAGCCGTGTAGCGCTGCTGCGTATTGATGAAAGCCTTTACTTCGCCAACGCCCGATACCTGGAAGATACCCTCTATAACTTGGTGGCTAGTCGTCCCGAACTCGAGCACGTCGTGTTGATCTGCTCCGCGGTTAACCTGATCGATGCATCGGCCCTCGAGAGCCTTGACGCCATCAATGCCCGCTTAAAAGATTCAAATGTGAAACTGCACCTTTCTGAGGTAAAAGGCCCTGTAATGGACCAACTTAAGAAAAGTGACTTTCTCGACGCCCTCACCGGTCGCGTCTTTCTCAGCACCTACGCTGCATGGCGGGAGTTTTATCAGCCATAGATTTCACAACCGGCAGCCATTGCTGACATCAATTGCTAATATATTCCCGCGGATTACGCGGATAATAGCGTTCGGGCTGGCTTTCCAGATGGGTAAAGTAGCGGGTGTCTTTGTAGGGCATTTTCATAAAACCTGAAACTCCCAACCCTTCAATTTGGCTTACCGATGCAAGCATTCGCGCCAGTAACTTACGAAACTCATTTTCCCTGACGGGATCGAGAAGACGGTAGTAGCTATGAATTTTGAGGTGCCTGGGGAGTGCTTCAAAAATGATCATGCCGGTGTGGTGTATCTCATTAAGTTGCTGTAATACCCGCATAATCGACGCTGGAAGCACTAATAGCTCCTCGGGATCAGGGCCATCCTCGAAATAGCTATGCTGCCGCGTTTGGTCTTCTAGCTCGGGGACGGCGCTCATTTCATAGCTGATCGCCATACCCGGTTCGCAATAAAAAGGCTCTGTGGCTGCTTCCCTTTCCAGGTGCAACGTTTGGCGGGCATTAAATAAGCAACTTTTGAATACCCCTTGACGGTGAATCGCCCGCGCCAAGTGGACCATATTGTTAACCGCTTCGATAAACGCGGGCTTAAGCTCAGGGTTGTGCAGGTTTAATGACGAATCGATATACACCCCTTCCCGCTCCCAGCGCACCGCCAAGCCACCCACCACGGGATATTTACCAAGGCGACTGACCGAGGCCAAAAAAGCTTTTTCTGTTTCGCCCATGCCTTGCATGAACTGTTTGTAATAGCGGTCCAGCTGTACATCGTTGACGTCGTTAAGGGTTTCCGGCGCATTGGCTTCACGCAGAAAGGCCTTGCGCGAACTGTACACGACGGTATCGATTTCATATTCAGCGGGGCGCCCCCACACCGGCACCAGCGGTGATTGTGCCCGGCCGGGCAGATCAATCATTACCACCCTGGCCATGCGAGGCATCGCCTGCAGGAAGTAGTCGCCGGCCTGGCGGCGAATGTGGGGGTCAGGATCCAGCATACCGTCGAGTGTGCGGGCAAACTCCATGGGCAAGCCCAAGGAGTTTGCAGGAATGGCGCGGTGTCCAAAACGGCACGATTGCGCCGACGCCAACGCATAAAGAGTGCCAGCCACGCCCTGCTCGTCAAAGCGCGGTGAAGAAAGCGCGCCGTTTAATTGATCTTCGCCGATAAAGTAAACGTCGCCCAGCCGAGCATTGGTTTGTTGCAGGTTGTCCGACATCAGTTCCATCACGTTAGCGCCGACGAACTGCAACTGGGCATCGAGCTGGGCAAATACCGACGAGCCCCAGTCAATCAATGCAATGGACTCCTCAGCAGGGTCAAAGACCAAGTTGGAGGGTTTGATATCGCCGTGTACGACGGGCCGAGCCTGGGGCCCTGCCTCACAGCGCAGAGCGGCGAGAATATCCGCCAACTGGGCCGCAATGCGCATGATCAAACGGGGCGATAATCGCCCCTCTTTGAGGGATATCTGCTCCAGATTCCAGCCCGGCGCACGTTCCATCACCAGAATGGATTGACCTCGTGACCGTTGATAGGTGATCAGCCTGGGAATGCGTGGGTGCGAGACCTGCTCCAGCATGAAAGCCTCTTCTTCCAGGCGTTCTTGCAGGTGAGTGGGTAGCGTAATACGTGAAAATTTAAATACATAATGGTCGGTCGCGCCTAGGCTGGACGCGCTACCGGCGAACACAAACCCATAGGCACCTTTGCCAATCAGCTCAATGTCTTGATACCCCAACTGGGCAAGCTGTGCCTGGCACAGCGCCACCCAGTCCTTGAGCTTTCGGGCATCGTGATGACTCAGCAGATAGACCGATTGTTCTTCGGGTATGTAGAACTGCTGAAGCGGTGCCTGGGCCATAGTTCGCCTGCGTTAGCCTAGATGAAGAAGCATGGTCTCCGGGGCTTCCAGGAACGCTTTCCAGGCATTGCAGAAACGCGCGATAGTGCCGCCATCGATAAACCGGTGATCCCCCGCCCAGGTGATGGTCATGATCGCGCGCCGCTGCACGTCGCCCTGTTCATCAAAGCGCGGCAGCCACTGGGTTTTGCCAAGCGCTACAATGGCGGCTTCTGGAGCGTTAATAATTGGTGCCGCGTAGGTCCCTCCCAGCGCCCCAATGTTGGAAATGCTGATGGTGCCGCCCTTGAGGTCGGCCTGATCAACTCGCCCCTCCCTAGCCGCGTTGGTTAAGCGTCCTACCTCCCTGGCAATGTCCAATAGCGTCAAGCGTTCAACGCCTTTTACATTTGGCACTAACAAACCGGCTTTGCTATCCACTGCCATGCCGATATTGCACTGGGCATAGTAATGCAGTTCATCGCCTGCGGGGTTGAGTTGTGCATTGATAATCGGCTGCTCTGCTACGGCCAGGGCCATCGCTTTCATGAAAAACGGCATCAGCGTTAAGCGCTCACCGTGAGCCTCTGCTAGAGGCTTCAAACGCTCTCTCATGGCGAGAAGTGCCGTCACGTCTATCTCATCGCCATAGTGAAAGTGCGGAATAGTACTGGCCGCTTCTACCATACGCTTGGCCATCACCGCTCGCATGCCGCGCAGTGGCTCGACTCTGGCCGCTTCACCACTCCCTCGTGAAGCGGTGTACCCAGCGGGCGACACTGATGCCTCAGCCGGTTGGTCTAGGTGCGCCAATACGTCTTCCTTGAGTACCCGACCCTCTTTACCGCTGCCTGAAATCTCCGCCAGACTGAGGTGATGTTCCCGCACCAGCCTTCTGACCGCCGGGCTGGCAGGCACTTTTCCATGCCCTTTTACAGGTGTTGACAATCCAGACGCTGGCACCTCGGCTGGTTTTCCGGTGCTTGACGCTTGAGAGGCTTGGGGCGCGACTTGTTCATCCTTCGACGCGTTGGTCTCGATGGTCACTTCACCTTCCGCCTGGTAGGCATAAAGCGGCGCGTGAACTTTGGCAATTTGCCCCTGCTCGACATACAGTTTGCTGACCACACCCGCCTCAGGTGCGGTAATTTCCACCAGCGCCTTATCGGTCATCACCTCGACGATGGGCTGATCTTCTTCAATGCGATCGCCTTCCGCGACGCGCCATTCGACCACTTCACATTCAACAATGCCTTCGCCGATATCCGGCAGCATAAAATCGCTCATTGTGTTTCTCCCCATGCGTTCTTCGGCCTTTTAAGCCGCTAAAAGTTGACGCTTTCGCGAATCGCTTCAAAGATTTTGAGATGATCGGGCAGATACTCTTTTTCCAGCACCAGCGGGAAAGGCGTATCCAGCCCGGTCACCCGTGCAATGGGCGATTCCAGGTAGAGAAAACAACGTTCCTGTATCGTCGCGGCGATTTCACCGGCAAAGCCACCGGTCAGTGGCGCTTCATGGCTCACCACCAGGCGGCCGGTTTTGAGCACTGATTCAGCCACCGTATCGGCATCCCAGGGCAACAGCGAACGCAGGTCGATAACCTCACAGTTAATGCCCTGCTCTTCTGCCAGCTCCACCGCCTTGCCGATCACTTCCATTTGCGCACCCCAGCCCACCAAGGTAATGTCAGTGCCTTCCTTGATGATTTCGGCTTCGCCAATGGGCAGTTGATAATCGTCTTCCGGCACCTCGCCTACCGCTGCGCGATAAAGCCGTTTAGGTTCTAAAAAAAGCACCGGATCTGGGTCACGAATCGCCGCTAGCAAAAGTCCTTTGGCTTGATAGGGATTGCGCGGCACGACGACTTTTAAACCCGGCGTATGGGTAAAATAAGCCTCGGGCGATTGCGAGTGATAAAGCCCGCCGGAAATACCACCACCGTACGGCGTCCGAATGGTCAAACCGCCAACGTTAAACAGATCTCCTGAGCGGTAGCGGTACTTGGCAGTTTCGTTAACGATCTGGTCGAAGGCGGGAAAAATATAGTCGGCGAACTGAATTTCAGCGACCGGCACTGAGCCTTGAGCAGCCAAGCCGTTGGCAAAGCCAATGATGCCCTGCTCAACCAGTGGCGTATTGAAACAGCGAGCTTTGCCGTATTTTTCCTGTAGATGGCTGGTGGCGCGAAAAACACCGCCAAAGATACCCACGTCTTCGCCAAAGCAGATGACTTTTTCGTCTTCCGCCATAGCGATGTCGAGGGCATTATTGATCGCCTGCAGCATGTTCATTGTGGGCATGTTACGCCTCCCCCTGTGAGTCGGTATCCGTGCTTACGCCAAGGTCCAACGACTTGGCACCGCGGGGATAGGCATCCGGGTAACGGCGAATATGCTGCTTGAGCTGATCAAATTGACGCTGCAACGCCGGTGTTACGTCGGCATAGACATCGCTAATCAATGAATCGAGAGGCGGGGGCGAACGCTTTTCAGCGCGCTTCATAGTATCCAACACTTCGCGGCGCAGACTTTCCTGCTCGCGGGTTTCCTCTTCCTCGCTCCACCAGCCTTTGGCCAAAAGCCATTTCTGCATTCGTAACAGCGGATCTTTTATTCGCCAGGCTTCTTCTTCATTTTTCGAGCGATAGCCTGACGGATCATCGGAGGAAGAATGCGCGGCCAGTCGGTATGTCATGGCCTCAATGAGTACCGGCTGATTGCGTTCAACGGCAAGCTTGCGTGCCTGTCGGGTGGCTTCATAGACCGCCAGCACATCGTTGCCGTCCACCCGAATGACGTGCATGTGGTAGCCAAACGCCCGGGGAGCGATGCCATCGGCGGCGAACTGCTCGACCGCTGGGGTCGAAATGGCGTAGCCGTTGTTGCGGCAGAAAAAAATCACCGGCACCTGATGCACCGAGGCCATATTGAGCGCCGCGTGAAAGTCACCCTCCGATGCAGCGCCTTCGCCAAAAAAGGTCAGTGTACAGTGCCCATTTTCGGCCATTTTTTGACCGTAGGCGTATCCGGTCGCTTGGGGAATCTGGGTGGCGAGCGGTGACGAAATCGTCATGTAGTGAAGCTTGCGCGAGCCGTAGTGAATTGGCATCTGGCGGCCCTTGCCGTAATCCAGTTCATTGCCAAATAGCTGATTCATAAACTCGTCGATGGAGAAACCGCGGTACATCAATGCACCCTGCTCACGGTACTGGGCCATGATCATATCGGCATCGTCAAGTGCGGCGGTAGCACCCACCACGGCGGCTTCTTCGCCCGTGCATTGCATGTAGAAAGACAGTCGCCCCTGGCGCTGGGCCGCGAGCATGCGTTCATCAAGAATACGCGTGGCAAGCATAGCGTAGTACATACGCCTCGCATGAGCTTGTTCTAGCTGAGGAGCGTCAGCCTCGCTATAAAGTTCGCCCTCAGGGCTTAGCAAACTAAAGGTGGGAATCGAGAATTCATCGCCTGTTAGAAAAACAGGCTGGTGCGATTGCTGTGTCATCATTATTGTCCTTGTCGTACCCCTTTTGAGGGCAGTGTTGTCGGTGATGACCATTTATGCCAGTGGATTTATCTGCCATTGGTCAACGCAACACCTGCGACAATAACGCAGCTGAGACACATTAGGGATTCGACTTAAGAGGTATAGAGGCGCAAGCGCAGCCGTTCTTGGATTCGTTCAAACAGACTATCAACGGTCAACGCCAGCAACGCAATCGTCAGAGCACCCTGAACGATATACGCCATATTGCCATTCACAATACCGGCAATAATGGGGTCACCCAAATTGCGTGCGCCTACCGTGGCCCCGATCGCGGCCGTTGAAATATTGATGGTGATGGAAGTACGAATACCCGCCAAAATGACTGGCGCCGCTAGCGGTAACTCTACTTGGCGTAGGACTTGCCAGGGTGTCATGCCCATGGCAATTGCAGCACTTTTAATCTCTTTATCAACGCCTTGCAGCCCCCCTAGCGTGTTGCGCACAATCGGCAGCGTGCCATAAAGTACCAGGGCAACGATGATCGGAAGCGTGCCAAACCCTAAAGCAGGCACTGCGAGCGCCAGCACCGCCACCGGTGGAAAAGTTTGACCCAGCGAGGCGACCTGAGCAACTAAAGGCAAAAAGTTTCGCCCCCACGTGCGCGTTACCATAATCGCCGCCAGCACCCCACACACAGTGGTAAGCAAAGCGGCAACGCTGACCACGAGGAGATGCTGTACCAATAGTGAGGCAAGACTCGCCCGCCGGTAAACAACCTCATTAGCGCTCGGCTCAATAGCACGCAGAAGCGCATCGGCGTAGGGAAACCCCCAAACGCTTACCATCAAGAGTGTGAACCAGATAGCCGGCCACATTGCTTGGTTAACGCCAAGCGATGTATGCGAACGTTTCAACGTGCTATGACTCACGCACTTTTCCTTGCTCAGGTTGAGCTTCTTTTACTATTTTGCGCAACGTGAGTTCACCAACGGGTATGTCGTGTTGATCCACGACTGTGAGGCGATCGGTATGATCGCGCAGCATCATGGAAAGCCCCTGACGCAGGGAAAACGCAGCGGGAATTCGCGACTGTGCGGGTAACGTTGGCCCCATCGGCGACATATGATCCTGGACGCGGGTTAGTGCTGCTTGCTTTAGACCGCGCTCAAGACCACCCAGCAACGATTCGACAAAAGGATCTTTTGGGTGCTGCAGCAATGACAGCGGTGATCCCTGCTGGACGATACGACCCTCGCGCATCACCACTAAATGGTCGGCCAGCCTTAGCGCTTCATCCATATCGTGAGTAACAAACACCACTGTTTTATGCATTCGCGCCTGTAGCTTGGCAAGCTCGTCCTGCAGCTTCTCTCGAGTAATGGGATCCAAAGCACCAAACGGCTCATCCATCAATAAAATATCCGGATCAGCGGCCAACGCACGTGCAACGCCAACACGCTGCGCCTGGCCTCCTGAAAGTTGATGAGGGTATTTATGAGCGAATTCGTCTATCGGCAAGCCTAGAAGGCTCATTAACTCTGCAACCTTTGCCTGAACATCGGCCGTTGACCAATTAAGCAAGCGAGGTACCAAGCCAATATTGCGTGCCACCGTCCAATGCGGAAATAGCCCGGTATGCTGAATAACATAGCCAATACGCCGCCGCAGCTTAACTGGATCGTAGGCTGTAATCGGTTGACCGTCTAATATGATCTCACCATCGCCATGCTCAATAAGACGATTAATCATCCGCAACGTCGTTGACTTGCCGCACCCGGAGGTACCCACGAGCGCACAAAATTTTCCTTTTGCAATGCGCAGTGAAATGTTATCCACTGCCGCAACGTCACCAAAATGTTTGGAAACGTGGGCGAGCTCGATCATTCGTTTTCTCCAGGCCGTATGGTGTCTTTCGGCCGAAGAGCATCAGCTAAAGCCCCCAGCCCGGCATCGGCCATCAGCGCAAGTATTAGAATCGGCAGTGCACCCAATAGCACCATATCCATGGCCGCCTGTCCCAAACCTTGGAAAATAAAAGCCCCCAACCCTCCCGCGCCGATCAACGCAGCAACAGCCGTTAGACCAATCGCTTGAACCGCGGTAATCCGTATACCTTCCAGCAGCACCGGTAAGGCAAGCGGTAAGCGGACTTGCCAGAAACGTTGGCTATTGCGCATACCCATCCCCCTTGCGGCTTCGAGGGTCTCCGGGCTTACCTGCTCAAGGGCAACATAGGTATTACGCACCATGGGTAATAAGCTATAAGCGACGAGCGCCAGCAATGCCGGTGCCCAGCCAATACCGCTAACGCCGAGCTGTGACAGCAATGGCCATTGAGCCGCTAGCCACGCCAAAGGGCCTAGCATTAACCCGAACAGTGCAATGCTGGGTATCGTTTGCAAGAAGTTAAGTAGCCCAAAGGCGATCTTTTGAAATTTAGCGTAGCGCCGCATCAGCATGGCTAACGTCAGTCCTAAACCAATACTGATAGCAACGGAAACGCTCACCAATGTTATATGTTGGCGCAATGCTCGCCAAAACTCATCGTCTCGGGCGCGAAACTCCTGCCCCAACGCCAAAGCCTCGAGTCCCAGCATAGCGCACAGCCACCATATGAGTACTACGCCTAGCAATAACATGACGGTCCATCGCCGGGGTAGCATCAAGCGCAAACGCAGTTCAATCCAACATAGCAGCAATAGTGATAGCGTTACCCAATAGGCCATCCCAAGATTAAGTCGTGCCTGAGGGGTATCGCTGCTTATCAGCCGATTACTGGCAACCATTAAGCCAAATGGCATTAAAAAAAGCAGTAAGGAAACGCCGACTAAAGCAATACGATAACCCTGCTGGTTTGGCTGGAAGGCTAGCGCCAGTAAAGTGATAATGACACTACTGACTAACAGTGCCCCCAACCAGCCGACTGCCTCAATCAAGCCAGCGCCTTCCCCACTCACGATACGATTAGGCGCTATGCTAACTAGATCAAACACCCAAATAGCCAACAGCATCACGCTGAATAGCAACACCAAAACACTATTTGGCTGCCACTGCCGCCAAGACACCTGAGGGGGACTTGGCAATGCATCCAATAACGACATTCAGTCGTCGTCCAAGCTATCGAGGTAATCGCTTGCGACCTTATCCGGTGACATGCCATTCACTGCTACATCGGCATTGAGCTTCTGTAGCGTTTCGAGGTCCAGGGTGCTAAATACATCTTCAAGCAACGAATCGATGTCAGGATACGCTTCTAACACACTTTCGCGCACCACCGGGGCAGGCTGGTATACCGGTTGTACGCCCTTTGAATCTTCAAGCACCACAAGCCCTAGGGCACTTAAACCACCATCAGTACCATAAGTCATCGCTGCATTGACACCGTTGGTTTGCTCGGCTGCTGCTCGCATAGTGGCCGCCGTGTTACCGCCAGAAAGCACGAGAAGCTGGTCTTCGCTGAGCTCAAACCCGTATGCTTCCTGAAATGCGGGCAGTGCCTGCTCAGACTCGACAAACTCCGCACTTGCCGCAAATTTAAATTCGCCGCCCTCCTCAAGGTAGGTAGCCAAGTCGTCGAGCGTTGATAGGTCGTTCTCCTCTGCTACGTCGCTACGCACGCTCATAGCCCAGGTATTATTAGCACTCGCCGGGGTTAACCAGATCAAGCCCTGTTCTGCGTCGCGTTCGCGGACAGTCTCATAGGCTTGCTCGGCATCTTTCCACACGTAACTGTCGGCCATATCGAAGAAAAAGGCCCCATTACCCGTATATTCGGGGTAAAGGTCTATTTCTCCTGCTTCTAAAGCGCTACGTACGACACTGGTACCGCCAAGTTGCAAACGGTCTTCGGTAGGAATGTCCTGCCGCTCCAGTGTTTGGATGATCAGCTCACCGAGCACTGACCCTTCCGTGTCAATTTTCGACGAGACCACTACCTCATCGTCAGCATTAACCAAAGATAACGGTATAAATGAAAAACAACCGATAGCGATAGTTGATTTGGTGACAAAGCGCATTGTTATCATCCTTTTAGCATGAACTCTTTAGGAGTATATGCCCGTCGTGCGTTGAAGTCAGATTCCTCTCGCCGGGCAATCTAGTGAGAAGTATCAACCACCCAGGTCGTCCCTTCCCGTGAATCTTTAAGAATAACGCCCTGTGCCGCCAGTTCATCGCGAATCGCATCGGCTTGAGCAAAATCTTTATTGGCCTTTGCCGCCTGACGCTGAGCAATTTTGTCATTAATTGCGGATTCACTGATTGCCAGATTTTGTTGCTGTGAGCCCTTCAAGAATGCGTCAGGCGATTGCTGGAGAAGCCCTAACACGCTGGCTAACTCCCTTAACTCAGCCGCCAAACTTGACGCTTTTTCAGGTGTCTCTTGCTTAGCTCGGTTAATATCACGCGCCAAGTCGAACATTACCGCTAACGCGTCAGGGGTATTGAAATCGTCGTCCATCGCCGCCGTAAAACGTTCACGGTAGGCAGCAACACCCTGGTTATTAGCCGTACTTGGGGGGCAAATCTCCACCCCCTCAAGCGCTGTATAAAGCCGCGTTAATGATTTCCGGGCCTCTAAAAGCGAATCCTGCGAGTAGTTGATTGCGCTGCGGTAGTGGCTGGCGACCAATAAATAGCGCACCACTTCAGGGTCATGTTCTGTCAGCACTTCACGAATCGTGAAGAAATTACCCAACGATTTCGACATCTTTTCCTGATCAACCCTGACAGCACCTGCGTGCATCCAGGTGTTTACGTAGGGCTTGCCCGTAGCCGCTTCAGATTGAGCTATTTCATTTTCATGGTGGGGAAACGTCAAGTCCGGTCCCCCGCCATGAATATCGAAGGTATCACCCAGGCAGCAGGTCGACATCGCCGAGCATTCAATATGCCAGCCAGGTCGGCCATTTCCCCATGGGGAATGCCAATGAGCTTCACCAGGCTTGGCGGCCTTCCATAACACAAAGTCGAGAGGATCTTCCTTGTGCACGTCAACGTCGACGCGGGCACCGGAACGCATGTCATCCAGCTGGCGGTTATTGAGCTTGCCGTAGTCGGCAAAACGCCGAACGCGATAATACACGTCGCCGTTATCTGCCGAGTATGCATAGCCTTTTTCAACCAGAGTCTCGATCATGGAAATGATATTGTCGACGTGCCCAGTCGCTCGTGGCTCATGGCTAGGCGGCAACACATACAGACGAGCTTCATCCTCGTGCATCGCCTCAATCATGCGCTCAGTAAGCGCCGAGATACTCTCGTTATTTTCATCAGCACGCTTGAGGATTTTATCGTCTATATCGGTAATGTTGCGCACATAATTAACGTCATAACCACGCTCACGTAAATAGCGGGTAATGACATCGAACGCGACCATAACGCGGGCATGGCCAAGGTGGCAGTAGTCATACACCGTCATGCCGCAGACATACATACTTACCTTGCCCTTTACCAGCGGGGTGAAAGGCTCCTTGCGACGTGTCAGCGTATTGTAAATATGCATATGCCGGTTCCTTAACCTTTCTGTTTGATTTTCGCCCAGCTATCTTTTAAACCCACGGTACGGTTAAACACCAACTGGCCTGGTACCGAGACGTGACGATCTGCGCAGAAATAACCGATCCGCTCAAATTGGAAGCGTGCCTCAGGCCCCGCATCAGCCAGACTGGGCTCACCAATAGCGTTGCAAACAGTTAGCGACTCAGGGTTTAAATGATCCAAAAAGTCGACATCTTTATCGCGGTCGGGCTGCTCGACCATGAACAAGTTGTCGTACAGGCGCACTTCTAGCGGAATACCGTGCTCGGCACTTACCCAGTGAATGACCCCTTTCACTTTGCGACCTTCCGGGTTTTTCCCCAGGGTGTCAAAATCGACCGAGCAATGCAGTTCCGTGACGTCACCTGCTTCGTTCTTGATCACCTCATCGCAACGGATGACGTAGCTGTTACGCAGACGAACTTCTTTACCGGGCGCAAGACGGAAGAATTTTTTCGGTGCGTCTTCCATGAAGTCATCCTGATCGATGTACAGCTCGCGGGTCAGGGGCACCTTGCGCACCGGCATATCCTCACGCGCGGGGTGGCCAGCCACCTCGTAGATTTCTTCATGGTCTTCCGGCACGTTGGTGAGCACCACTTTGAGCGGCTTGAGCACACACATCGCCCGCGGCGCATTGTCCTCCAGGTCCGAACGAATCGCGTGGGTCAACATGGCTATGTCAACCAGGCCGCCGTCGGCGCGGGTCACCCCGATCATGTCGCAGAACTTGCGGATTGACGCGGGCGTGTAGCCCCGCCGGCGCATCCCCGAGATCGTCGGCATGCGGGGGTCGTCCCAGCCGTCCACGATCTGTTCGTCGACCAGCATTTTCAACTTGCGCTTGGAGGTCAGCGTATAGTTGAGGTTTAACCGGGCAAACTCGATCTGGCGGGGTTTGGCCGGCACCGGCAGGTTATCCAGGAACCACTCGTATAGCGGGCGGTGGTCTTCAAACTCGAGGGTACAAATAGAGTGGGTCACGCCTTCCAGGGCGTCAGACTGGCCATGGGTGAAATCGTAGGACGGATAGATTTTCCATTTATCACCGGTCTGATGATGGCTGGCGTGGCGGATACGGTAGAGAATCGGGTCGCGTAGATTGATGTTTGGCGAGGCCATGTCGATCTTGGCCCGCAAGACTTTCTCGCCCTCGCCAAACTCGCCTTTGCGCATGCGCTCCAGAAGGTCCAGGTTTTCGTCGACGCTGCGTTCGCGATAGGGACTCGGCTGGCCCGGCTCGGTCAGCGTTCCGCGATATTCACGGATCTCATCGGGTGTCAGATCATCGACGTAGGCCTTACCCTCACGGATCAAATGCTGCGCCCAGGCGTAGAGCTGATCAAAGTAGTCCGAGGCAAACCGTACGGGACCCGCCCATTCAAACCCCAGCCAACTGACGTCATCCTTGATCGCGTCAATATAGGCCTGCTCTTCTTTGGCCGGGTTGGTGTCGTCAAAGCGCAAATGACACTCACCACCCATCTGCTCCGCCAACCCAAAGTTGAGACAGATCGACTTGGCATGGCCGATATGCAGGAAACCATTGGGCTCCGGGGGAAAGCGCGTCACGATTTTTGTGACCTGGCCGCCCTCAATTTCGTCGCGTACTTGGTTGCGAATGAAGTTCGGCGCTGGGGTGGTCTCGTTGGTCATGGTGGTGTTGATAACCTCATGGTGGATGGCGTGCCTGGCATCGTCTGCTCTACGCTAACGGTATAGCGCTTCGCGGTGCCAAGCAAAACCGTTATTATAACGTGACGCCGATGCACAGCGCCAAGGCGAACGCCTTTATTGAACAGGAATTTATCTATGATCGTATTACAGACTAACCATGGTGACATCACGATTGCGCTTAATCACGAAAAAGCGCCTGCCACCGCCGCCAATTTTGAGCAATACGTTCGCGATGGCTTTTACGACGGCACTCTTTTTCACCGCGTCATTGATGGCTTCATGGTGCAAGGTGGCGGGTTTGATCAGGATTTCAATCAAAAGCCCACTCGCGATCCGATCGAAAACGAGGCGGATAACGGGCTTAAAAATACCCAAGGCACCCTGGCAATGGCCCGTACCCAGGATCCGCACTCGGCCACCGCACAGTTTTTTATTAACGTTGGCGATAACAGCTTTTTAAACCATAGCGGGAAAAATCTGCAGGGCTGGGGTTACGCCGTTTTTGGTGAAGTCGTCGACGGAATGTCTGTTGTTGACGCCATCAAGAGCCTCAGCACTACCCGCCGTGGCATGCATGCCGATGTTCCCGCAGAGGACGTGATTATCGAGCGCGCCTATATCAAAGAAGCGGAATAACCCCTGGGAGCTCTATGCGTACTCTGCTGATAGCTGATATGCACCTGAGTGATGATACCCCTGAGATTAATCAGGGGTTCTATGATTACTTGGAGCACACTGCTAAAGGGGCTGATGCCCTGTACATTTTGGGTGACCTGTTTGACGCCTGGATTGGCGATGACCTTATCGATGCCCCCCATCCGCTGGGGGCTATCGCTCGTGAGGTCATTCAGCGGTTACATAAGCTTAGCAGCGACGGAACCGCTATTTATTTTATACACGGAAACCGAGACTTCCTGATCGGCGAGCGCTTTATTACCGCATGTCAGGCGACTCTATTGCCTGATATAGAAGAAGTCGAGCTCCAAGGTCTGCCCGCCGTCATTCTGCATGGTGACAGCCTTTGCACCCAAGATGACGACTATATGGCATTTCGCCGACAATCACGGGACCCTGAGTGGCAAGCTCAAATACTTGCCTTGCCATTGGAACAGCGGGTGGCGTTAGCCAGCAGCCTGCGGATGCAGTCAGGCGATGCCAATGCTGGCAAGGCGGACGCCATTATGGATGTTACCCACAGTGAAGTCGTTGCACTAATGGAAAGTCATGGGGTTGCAACCATGATTCATGGGCACACCCATCGTCCCAAAGTGCATGACTTGACCGTAGAAGACGTGCCCGCTAAACGCTTCGTACTTGGCGATTGGGATGACCAACACGGTTGGGATATCGTCATTGAAAAAACCAATCATACCGAGCCACGGTTACGTCAATTTCCCTTAAAAAACCCGCCATCGCCCTAATTGAAGGCATAAAAAAGCCGATCATGACGATCGGCTTTTTAATTGGCGGCAAAGACTACGGTTAACGTTCTATGTCCGCATCACGGCGTAGGTCATCGATTAGCCCCTGGATAATCGACTGCGACCGTAATTGCTCCGACATCTGGGCAGCAAAGCGCTCACGCTCTTCATCGACATCACCGCTGGTCACCTCGTCAAGGGCGACAAGCGCAACACCGCTGGGCATTACCACCGTTTGATAAGTGCTCTCACCCTCATCAGGATGCGGCATACGGAAAGCGGCCTGAACAATCAACTGCGATGCGGTCACGTCATCCTGGCGGCGCACGTCGGCTGCTTCCAGCCATTCCATATCGATGGATTCGCCGTCTTTAAGCCGACCGATCATGTCGTCAGCTTGATCCTTTAGCCGCTCTTGCTGCTGTTGGGCACGCACGGCGGTTTCGACTTCATCGCGGACGTCATCCAGCGGTAGTTGGGTTTGCTCCCGATGCTCAGCAACACGAACAACCAATCGACGATCTTCGTCGAGTTCGATCACTTCGCTGTTATAGCCTTCTTCCAGCACATCGCCACTGAAAGCTTGCTCCATAACGCCTGGCTCAAAAAGAACGCTGTCACCCTCGTCGTCACGGGCAAGCCAGTCACTTTCCTCAAGAGACAACGATAGATCTTCCGCTACGCTTTGTAGATCGTCGGCAGCAAAGCTTTCATCAATCAACCGCTGTACTTTCTCGTTAAACTCATCATTCACGTCGCCCATCGCCACGTCTTCACGGAGTGAGTCGCGCTGGTCTTCAAACGCCGGCCGATCAATATCGGTGACTTGAATGATGTGAAAGGCGCCATCCATCTCCACAACCGAGGATGTCTCGCCTTCATCGATAGAAAATGCGGCTTCATCAAACGCATCGCCAAAAAAGCCGCGACTAATCGTCCCTAGATCGCCGCCTTCTTCTGCGCTGGCCGTATCATCTGAGTAACGTACCGCCGTATCGGCAAAAGAATCGCCATCTTCGAGGGCCTGAAGGGCCTCATCAGCTTTCTGTTGGGCTTCTTCTCGTTCCCGCTCATCGCCGAACGTAACCATAATATGGGAGACGCGACGGTCAGCATCTTTATTTTGCTCGCGCCAAGCCTCGCGTAGCGCGTCCTCGTCAACTTCGGTGTCGCTGGCCATGTCGCGACGATCAACTAATACGTACTCGAGGCGCACCTGCTCAGGCCGTTCAAAACGGTCGGCGTTGGCTTCGTAATACGTTTCAAGCGCCTCTTCACTGATCTCATTATCATCGTCAACATCATCAGTATCCAATATCACGTAACGAAAGCTACGCTGCTGACGCTGAAGCTCTGCTAAGCGCTGGCGTTCGCCCTCCAGCGAAAAATCGCTGAACGCTAGGCCCTGCTGAAGCTGTTGACGTTTTACGTCCACTTCAAGTTCTTCACGAAATGAAAGGGGAGTATACCCAGCGCCGGATAAACGATTACGAAACACTTCCGGGGAGAAGCGTCCGTCGTCATCCTGAAATTCGGGGATACCGACTATAAGTTGGTCGACCTGGTCTTCCGATACGTAGAGGCCCCCTTCTTCAGCGTATTGGGTAACCAGCTCTTGGGTAACTAATTCATCCATCACATCATTACGCAGTCCACGTTCTTGCTCGGGGGGGACCTCCCCTGAACGCATTGCACGCTGAACTTCCATTTCAACTTGTTGGCGCATGATGGGCTCGCCATTCACACTAGCTTCTTGATCTGGGTCATCACCAAACAGGCCAAACAATGACTCCACACCAAAGAGCGCCATGGCGGCCACCATGACACCAATAATAATCTTGGCTCCCCAGCTTCTGGATCCATTTCGAATACTTTGCAGCATGTTGGCCTCAGGTAGTCACAGCTAAACGGGTCGCCCGTAACGAGTGGGCTAAAAAATAACATGGGCGCATCGCGGTTGCGATACGCCCATAGATAACAACAAACGCGTACAAATTAGTTAACGGCGTCTTTCAATGCTTTACCGGCTTTGAAGCTAGGTACTTTTGCCGCACTGATCTGGATCGGCTGACCTGTTTGTGGGTTACGACCAGTACGCGCAGCACGTTCTTTAATCGCGAAGGTACCAAAGCCCACCAGTGAAACACTGTCGCCTTTTTTGAGGCTATCGGTGACAGACTCCACCATGGCATCCAATGCGCGGGTTGCCGCTGCTTTTGGAATATCGGCAGACGCGGCAATGGCTTCAATCAGCTCAGACTTATTCACACTTCACCCCTTGACTGTTTCAAAAATGGCTCTAATGGCATGGTCACCGATGTAATCGACGATCAAAGCATAGCAGCGTTTTATAGCAATGCCCTGAAACGACTGTCAAGCGACCTTACCTAGATATGCCCGCCCCAATGGCATTGGGCAATGATACAAAAAATGCTAGCGGTTGTCCGACGTTACTAATGTGTATTAGCGACGGCAGTATTACCAAACGCTTTATCCGTTTTAGGTAGCGGCGCCCCCTCAAGGGGTTCATCCGCCAACGCAACGGCCAGTACATCATCAATCCAACGCACCGGACGAATATCCAATGCGTCCTTGATGTTATCCGGTACCTCTTTGAGATCACGGCGATTTTCTTCCGGAATCAAGACTATCTTTATACCACCACGGCGAGCTGCCAGCAATTTCTCCTTTAGCCCACCAATCGGTAATACTTCTCCACGCAGATTCACTTCACCTGTCATCGCCACTTGGCACTTCACAGGACGCTGGGTGTAGGCTGAAACTATCGCTGTGACCATTGCGATCCCGGCACTGGGCCCATCTTTGGGCGTAGCCCCCTCAGGTACGTGGATATGCAGGTCTTCTTTCTCGAAGCGCTCAGCATCAATACCATACGACTGCGCACGCGCACGCACCACCGTTTGCGCAGCGCTGACGGACTCTTTCATGACATCGCCCAGAGAGCCTGTTTTGTTGATCCGACCTTTACCTGGCGTTACGACCGATTCAATATTGAGTAATTCACCGCCTACCGATGTCCACGCCAGCCCGGTCACGCGGCCGACTTGATCATCTTCTTCGGCAAGCCCATAACTATAGCGGCGCACACCCGCGTAATGCTCAATATGGGTGGCCAACAGCAGGTTCGGTGGCATCTCGTCGGCATTTGAGGCCGGCTCTAAATGCTCCCGCAGTACTTTACGACAGACCTTGGCAATTTGGCGCTCTAATTCACGCACCCCCGCCTCGCGAGTGTAGTAACGAATGAGCTCAAGCAATGCCGCATCCTCGATCGCTAACTCATCTTTTTTCAAGCCGTTAGCCTTCAACTGCTTAGGCAACAGGTAACGTTTGGCGATCGCCAGTTTTTCGTCTTCGGTGTAACCAGGCAGGCGAATAATTTCCATACGGTCCAATAAAGGACCTGGAATATTCATTGAATTCGCTGTGCAGATAAATAGCGTTTCTGACAGATCATAATCAAGCTCTAGGTAGTGGTCGCTAAAGCTGTTGTTCTGCTCAGGATCCAACACCTCTAACAGCGCCGACGCAGGGTCACCTCGGTGATCCATACCCAACTTGTCCACTTCATCAAGCAGAAACAGCGGATTTTTAACACCTGCCCGACTCATTCGCTGCATTAACTTACCTGGCAACGAACCAATATAGGTACGACGGTGGCCACGAATCTCAGATTCATCACGCACCCCACCGAGGGCAAGACGCACGTATTTACGGTTTGTCGCCCTGGCAATCGATTGACCCAATGACGTTTTACCTACCCCAGGCGGGCCAACCAAACACAGCACGGGGCCTTTCATCTTGCGCACCCGTTTTTGTACCGCCAAGTACTCCAAAATGCGTGCTTTGACTTCTTCTAGTCCGAAGTGATCTTCATCAAGCACCTGCTGGGCTTTGTGCAAATCGTGCTTAACGCGGGTGCGTTTTTTCCACGGCACCGCGATTAGCCAGTCCAGATATGACCGGACTACGCTTGCTTCAGCAGAGTTGGCCGCCATCATCTTAAGCTTGTTCAGCTCTTGGGTGGCTTTATCAGCCGCGTCTTTCGGCATGCCCGATGAAGCAATCGCCTGCTCATATTTTTCAGTTTCATTAGGTACATTATCGAGCTCACCCATCTCTTTTTGGATGGCTTTCATTTGCTCGTTCAAATAATACTCGCGCTGGGTCTTTTCCATCTGCTCTTTGACCCGCGAGCGAATCCGCTTCTCAACCTGCAATAGGTCAATCTCGGACTCGATAAGTGCCATCAAGTGTTCAATGCGATCACGCACGCGATCCATCTCTAAAAGCTCTTGTTTATCGCCAATTTTGAGCGACAAATGAGCACAGATGGTATCCACCAGACGGCTAGGATCCTCAATGCCTGACAACGAGTTAAGCACTTCGTTGGGGACTTTTTTGGATAGCTTTACATACTGCTCAAACTGATTAAGCAGCACGCGAACCAGTGCCTCTTGCTCTCGGGACGTCAGTGGTTCGCTTTCGCGGGCGGCAAGGTGGGCTTGAGTGTAACCATCGGCATGCTCCTCAATGCGAAGCACATCCGCACGATAGTTGCCTTCGATCAGCACTTTTACTGTTCCATCGGGCAGCTTTAATAGCTGCATGATGTCGGCAACCGTCCCCATTGCATAAAGGTCGGCGTTGTCAGGCTCGTCTTGAGATGCCTCACGCTGGGCTACAAGCAGGACGCGTTTATCCGCCTCCATCGCCGCTTCAAGGGCTTGGATCGACTTTTCACGTCCCACAAAAAGGGGGATCACCATCTGCGGATAAACCACCACATCGCGCAATGGTAATAGGGGTAGACATTGTGTCTGTTCGGCACTCTGCTGCATCGCAGACGTTCCTCGATAAATCAGATGAGTTCTGGGAAGAGAACTGACTACGTTTAAAGCACGGCCTAAGCACCATGTAGCACTGCGCTACGAATGACAAGGGGCCGCCTAGGCGACCCCTTGACTGGCGCTAACCGTGAAAGCGATAGAAAGCTATGCAATCTTGGGCGATGGCCTTAACCATCGGTGCCGTCGACGCGCGCCTCTTCTTGCTGGGAATAAATCAACAGCGGTTCACTTTCTCCGGCAATCACCGAGGCTTCTATCACCACTTTGCTGACACCATCCAAAGAAGGGATTTCATACATGGTATCAAGCAATACGGATTCCAGGATCGACCTTAAACCACGAGCACCGGTCTTACGCGCCATCGCTTTTTCAGCAACGGCGCGAAGCGCATCATCACGAAACTCAAGCGTTACGTTCTCCATTTCAAACAGCTTGGCGTACTGTTTGATCAACGAGTTCTTGGGCTCGGTCAGTATTTCTATCAGCGCTTCTTCAGTAAGTTCGGTGAGCGTGGCGATAACCGGCAGACGACCGACGAACTCTGGAATAAGACCAAATTTGACCAAGTCATCCGGCTCGACATCGGCCAGCATTTCGCCGACACCACGGGAGGATTCCTTGCTCTTCACCGTCGCATTGAAACCGATACCACCCTTTTCAACACGGTCACGTATGACTTTATCAAGTCCTGCAAATGCCCCACCGACAATAAACAGCATGTTGGCGGTATTGACTTGCACAAACTCCTGCTGCGGGTGCTTACGGCCACCCTGGGGCGGAACAGATGCTGTCGTGCCTTCAATCAGCTTCAAGAGCGCTTGCTGAACGCCCTCACCCGATACGTCACGCGTAATTGATGGGTTGTCAGACTTGCGAGAAATTTTGTCGATTTCGTCAATGTAGACGATACCGCGCTCTGCTTTCTCGACGTCATAATCACACTTTTGCAGCAGCTTCTGGATGATGTTTTCAACATCTTCACCCACATAGCCCGCTTCCGTTAGCGTGGTGGCATCGGCGATCGTAAATGGCACATTCAACAAACGTGCCATGGTTTCGGCCAATAGCGTTTTACCACTGCCGGTCGGACCAATCAGCAGAATGTTGGATTTACCTAGTTCAACATCACCATCGCGAACCTCAGATTTCAGTCGCTTGTAATGATTATACACCGCGACGGAAAGCACCATCTTGGCGCGGTCTTGCCCGATAACGTAGTCGTCAAGCGTATGACGTATTTCGCGAGGCGTAGGTAAACGCTCTTCATCGCTCTCGGCATCGGCTTCGAGAACTTCCTCGCGAATGATGTCATTACACAGATCGACACACTCATCGCAGATATAGACGGATGGACCCGCAATCAGCTTTCTTACTTCGTTTTGGTTCTTTCCACAAAACGAGCAGTAAAGCAGCTTGCCACCTTCGTCTTTGCCTTTGCCGTCGGCCATTCGCGTACCTCTTTCACTGCGGCGGTGAACACCGCCTTGTAAGCTCGTTGGAAATGCAGTATCCCATCACGCTATCAGGATGTAGGCCGCTTATCCAGCACTGCATCAATCAAGCCGTACTCTTGGGCTTTGCTGGCACTCATAAAGTTGTCGCGGTCAGTGTCGCGAGCAACGTCGTCAAGATCCTGGCCGGTGTGATGAGCAAGAATTTGATTCAGCTTTTCACGGATGCCCAATATCTCACGGGTATGAATTTCGATATCTGATGCTTGTCCTTGATACCCACCCAGCGGCTGATGAATCATCACGCGTGAATTAGGCAAGCAATAACGTTTGCCCGCGGCACCTGCCGTTAACAGTAGAGCACCCATACTAGCCGCTTGGCCAATACACACCGTCGAGACATCAGGTTTTACAAACTGCATGGTGTCATAAATCGACATGCCCGCCGTCACCGAGCCACCGGGGGAGTTAATATACAGATGAATATCTTTGTCAGGATTTTCTGACTCAAGAAATAGCAACTGAGCAACCACCAAGTTAGCCATATAGTCTTCAACGGGGCCAACCAAAAAGATGACGCGTTCTTTCAACAGCCGCGAATAAATATCGTAGGCTCTTTCCCCTTTGGCGCTTTGCTCCACCACCATGGGTACTAAACCGCCGGCGTTTTGAATATCAAACTCACTCATTTCGGTGATTCCTTGCGTCCGATAAGGGCATGGTGCACCCGCCAGCGGGTGCACCTACGTCAGGATATTAAGCGCTGGTTGTTTCGTCTTCCTCAGCACCCTCACCTGCCTCAGCCTGTTGCTGAGCCGCTGCTAGCACTTGCTGGTAGGACATATCAACGTCGGTTACGGCTGTCTGCTCAAGCAGCTTATCAACCGCCTTTTCTTCGAGAATGGCAGATTTTACCTGGGTTTTCATCTGATCGTTGCCCATGTAGTAATCAACCACCTCAGAGGGGTCCTGATACTGTTCTGCAAGCTCTTCTACTTTTGCTTTGATCTCTTCGTCCGAAGCATCCAGCTCATTCGCTTTGATAACTTCAGCTAACAACAGACCTACCTGTACTCGACTTTTGGCCTGCTCTTCGAAAAGTTCATTGGGCAATTGGCTAACGTCGAAATCTTCACCGAGGCCAAACTGCTGGGCAGCCTGACGCTTCATACCGTCAGTCTCTTGCTGAACCAACGTACTCGGCACAGCAATTTCATTGGCTTTTTTCAGTGCATCCAAAACTTGCTGCTTCACGCGATTATCGACCGCTTGAGCCGCTTCACGGGTCATATTCTTTTTGATTTCAGCACGGAATTTGGCTTCATCGCCGCCTTCAACGCCGAAACGCTCGATAAACTCAGCATCAACCTCAGGCAAAGCCTGGCGACTTACTTTGTGCACTTTCACTTTGAAGGTAGCTTCTTTACCCGCCAAATGTTCGGCTTGATAATCATCGGGAAAGGTCACATTGATGGTCTTATCATCGCCTGCTTTCGCGCCGATCAGTTGCTCTTCAAAACCAGGGATAAAGCTGTTCGAGCCAATTACTAGCTCGTGACCTTCTGCACTACCGCCTTCGAAAGGTTCATCACCCAAGTACCCCTGAAAATCGATAGTGATTTGATCACCGTCTTCAGCGGCAGCTTCTACCTCTTCCCAAGCCGCATTCTGCTTGCGAAGCGTGGCGATCATTTCGTCAACGTCGGCCTCAGTCACTTCAACCACTGGACGCTCAACTTCGGTACCTTCGATCGATGCAAGCTCGACCTCGGGATAAACCTCCATGGTCGCGACGAACTCGAAGTCTTTGCCGGCTTCGTTGACGGTTGGCTCAATTTGCGGGTAGCCCGCAGGGTTAAAACCTTCATCGGTAATCGCACGCACGTAGCGCTCACGCATCACTTCGCCAACCACTTCGTTACGCACGCTTTCACCGTAACGTTGACGAACCACGGCCATCGGCACTCGCCCCTGGCGAAAACCATTCAAGCGAACGTTCTTCGCCGTTTCTTTTAAGCGAGTATTGACAGCCTCATCGATTTCGCCTGCAGGCACTTGAATCGTGATGCGGCGCTCAATCTGGGAGGTCGTCTCGACGGAAACTTGCATGAATTGTCCTCTAACGGCTGGGCGTTGTGTTGATTGCTGTAAAATAAGTCCAATGGGCAATTTTAAGAACCCTAGCGCATGGTGGCAAGCGCCATGCTCGCAAGATGGGGGCATCAATGCGAAATACAAGGGGATCACCCTGGTTAAAAGGGGTAATCGTCACCGACCTGGGACCGAAAAAGGTTTATCTCAGCCAGCCATCGATACTTGCTAATTTACAAGCCCTTATCACGATTTAGCGCTCTCATTTTCTGCCGTCCACCATAGACTTACGATGTGTGTAACAAGTCCGAAAGTACTCGCATGCGAAATAAATACTTGCCAGCTTATCCAATCGGTGAATAACGCATGCCAAATACCCATCACCATCAGGCCTAAGATCATCATGAAAGCCAGGCGCTTAAGCATAGCGGGAAGCCGCCGCCGGCCGGCACTGGGCAACAGACGCCACTGGAAAACGGTGGCGACTAGTACAGCCACGAGCGCCATAAAAATCAGCGTCATGCGTGTTTCGTTTCCACCCGCCAGGTAGCGAGGCAATGTCGCGAGCATTACGACACACAGACCGAGCGCGCTACTCACTCGTTGAGCCGAAGTTGGTAACCGCTGCACTAGCCACCCACCGCTAGCTGTTGGGACTCAAGCCACGCTTCCACCCAAGGCAAAGCCGCATCGTCAGCCATAAACGTTTCCATGGCATCGATTTCCAGCCGATCACCCAAACGTACCGCACCATGGTCAGTCAGCAGCTCATCCAAACGACGACCCGCTCCGCAAAAAGTGTCTCCGTAAGAGCTATCGCCAAGCGCTATAAGTCCATAGGTTAGCGACGACAGTGATGGGCTCTTAGCCTGAAGGTCGCGGACAAAAGGTACAAAGTTCCCCGGAAAATCACCGCTCCCGGTCGTTGAAACGCAAAATAACGCAAGGTCCGGCGTTGAGTCGGTGATGTCAGTCAAAACGGGCTGCTCTAGGACATCAACCGTATACCCCGCCTGTTCAAATAGTGGCTTAACCTGCTCCGCCACATCTAACGCTCCGCCGTACATGGTGCCTACGAGTATACTTAGCCGAGGCATTACGACTCCTCAAACAAGATGATGTACTGCCGGCAGCAAGCCGATCAATACTTGATGAATTTACTCAAATATTAACATGGCCCAGTGAATTGACACACCCTCAAAGGCTTCTACTATGGATGAAAAGCAAAGCCCCCGATAACACCTAATAATGTCAACGGGGGCCGTAAGCAGGGCTACTCATGCACTAGCAGGAAGCTTTCTATGAAGCTGGACCTCGGTAGTATTCCACCTGCTGCTTAAGTTTTTGCCCGGGACGAAAGGTAACAACACGGCGCGCTGAAATCGGAATTTCCTCGCCTGTCTTGGGATTACGTCCTGGACGCTCACGCTTATCGCGTAAGTCAAAATTACCAAACCCTGACAACTTCACTTGCTCGTTCTCTCTCAGGCAGGCACGAATTTCCTCGAAGAAAGCTTCGACCATGGCCTTCGCTTCCCGCTTAGAAAATGATAGCTCGGTGTGTAAATGCTCCGCTAGCTCTGCTTTGGTCAACGCACCCATAGGACTCCTCCATGTAGCACAACGCCTCCAAGCTTACGAAACAGCTCGCAACTTGGCACTGTTAGCCGCGTAGCTCGGCACCTAACTCAGCTTGCACCTGCGCTACTATCGACTCTACCAACTGATTGATTTCTTCATCATTAAGCGTGCGCGATGGGTGCTGCCAGGTCAAGCCTAGCGCGATACTCTTGCGTCCTTCGGCAACGCCTTTACCAGCATAGACATCAAATAGCGTTATGTCTTTCAGGTATTCACCCGCTTTTACACGAGCACTATCCAGCAACGCCTGTACAGGGCGGTCATCGGGCATGGTAAAGGCTAGGTCGCGGCGCACTTCAGGAAAGCGCGATAATGGCTCAAAAGCGGGCACCTGCCCTTGGCTTAAGTAATCCAGCCGCACCTCGAACACAATGGCGTCAACTTTCAGCCCAAGCGTCGCCCGCACCTGGGGATGCAAAGTGCCAATCCAACCCGCTGACTTGCCTTCAAACAGCACTTGCGCGCTTTGCCCTGGGTGCAATGCAGGATGCTCAGCTGGCTCAAACCGCCATGCTTCGCGATTCCCGCCTAGCGCTAACAAGCTCTCCAAGTCGCCTTTAAGGTCGTAAAAATCAACGCGGGCTTTAGCGCCGCTCCAGCCTTCCGGGTCCCGCGAGCCACACACTAACGCGCCCATCATAGGTATCTGCGATAACGCATCCAGCTCGCCATTGAACACTAGGCCTGTTTCAAAAAGGCGCACTCGGTTTTGCTGGCGATTGAGGTTGTGCTCCAACGCACGAACCAACCCTGGTAGTAAACTGGCGCGCATCACCGACAAGTCTGCTGAAATAGGATTGGCCAGCACCGGCGACACCGCTTCGGGCAACATTGCGGACTGCAGTTCAGGAGCAACAAAGCTATAGGTGATTGCTTCTTGGAAGCCTTGAGCCACCATCTGACGACGCAACTGACTTAGCGGCAGCATTGCCTCATCAGCTGCACGTAGTGAGAGTCGCGCGGCGGGACGGCGCACTGGCAAATTGTTGTAACCATGAACCCGAGCAACTTCTTCGATAAGGTCTTCTTCAATAGCCACATCAAATCGCCAGCTGGGCACATCGACCAGCCAGTTGCCCCCACTTTCGGCCACCGCAAAGCCCAGCCGCTGCAAAATATCGGTCACATCATTGTTGGCCAATCGCTTTGAGAGGGCTTTTTCAAGCCGAGCTTCACGCAGTGTAATCCGCCCGGAAACCGGCATAGAGGCATCACTTATCGCCTCCACCACCGGCCCTGCTTCACCACCGCAAATTTCCAGGAGTAGCCGTGTGGCGCGCTCTACCGCGAACGGCGTGAGCTGCGGGTCTACACCGCGTTCGAAGCGATGCGATGCATCGGTATGTAGCCCGTATGAGCGGGCCTGGCCGGCAATCGCTAGCGGGCTAAAAAAAGCAGCCTCCAGGAAGATCGTCCGCGTTGCTTTACTAACGCCTGACATCTCTCCGCCCATAATACCCGCCATCGCAAGAGGGCCTGACGCATCGGCAATCACAAGCGTTTCGGGACGCAAGGCGATTTCCTGGCCATCAAGCAGTGTCAACGACTCCCCGGGGCGAGCCATCCTCACGACGATGCCGCCGCTAAGGTTGTCCCGGTCAAAGGCATGCATTGGCTGCCCAAGCTCCAACATCACGTAGTTGGTAACATCAACCACCGAGTCAATCGAGCGCACACCACTGCGCCGCAATCGCTCAACCATCCAAAGAGGTGTCTCAGCAGTGACGTCAACGTTGTTGATCACACGACCAAGATAACGTGGGCACTGTTGCGTTGCTTCAATGTCGACTGCAAACGTATCGTCAATCGTGGCAGGTACAGCCGTTATTTCTGGCCCTGTCACCGCCATACGATTGAGGACGCCAACTTCTCGCGCCATCCCTTTGATGCTTAGACAGTCGCCACGGTTAGGCGTGAGATCTACCTCAATGGTCATATCGTTGAGGCGCATAAACTCACGAAAATCCATGCCGACGGGCGCTTCGCTGGGTAACTCTAGGATACCGTCGGACGCCTCTTCCTCTAGACCAAGCTCAGAGGCAGAACAAATCATACCGCGGGATTCGACTCCTCTGAGCTTGGCTTTCTTAATTTTGAAATCGTGCGGCAATACACCACCTACCTGGGCAAAAGGCACCTTCTGCCCCACTCCCACATTGGGCGCCCCACACACCACTTGAACCGGCAAACCACTTCCATCATCCACCGTACACACGTTGAGCTTATCAGCATCGGGGTGCTGCTCTTTCGTCAACACCTTGGCCACGACCACTGCGCTAAACGAGGCCGCTACTGGCTCAATGGCGTCGACCTCCAGGCCTGCCATAGTGATCTGGTCGGCTACTGCTTGAGCACCAAGTTCTGGGGAAACCCATTCACGCAGCCACTGCTCTGAAAATTTCATACTCATTCCTATGGTTGGCCGTGGACTTAAGCGAATTGGCGCAAGAAACGCAAATCGTTTTCAAAGAACAAACGAAGGTCATTCACGCCATAACGGAGCATCGCCAAGCGTTCAGCCCCCATGCCAAATGCAAACCCTGTAAAGCGCTCTGCATCAATACCAGAATGCCGAAAGACTTCAGGATGCACCATGCCGCAGCCCATCACTTCCAACCAACCACTATGCGAGCAAACACGGCACCCAGAGCCGCTGCACATGACACACTGGATATCGACTTCCGCCGAGGGCTCTGTAAAAGGGAAATAAGAGGGCCGAAAGCGCACTGATAGATCGTCGCGCTCAAAAAACGCCTGCAAGAAATCTTCGATCGTGCCTTTCAAATCCGCAAAGCTGATGTCCTCGTCCACCAGTAGTCCTTCGACTTGGTGGAACATGGGTGTATGGGTCAAGTCTGAATCACTGCGGTAGACACGCCCTGGGCAGACAATACGGATAGGCGGCTCGGTACTTTTCATGGTTCGCACTTGCACAGGGGAGGTGTGCGTACGCAATAGCCGAGTCGCATCGAAATAGAAGGTATCCGCCATACCGCGAGCGGGGTGGTGCGCGGGAATATTTAGCGCCTCGAAATTATGGTAATCATCTTCAATTTCAGGCCCTACGGCAACGTCGTAGCCGATTCGGGTGAATAGCCCTTCAATCCGCTCTAATGTGCGGGTCACCGGGTGCAAACCGCCTGCAGACTGGGCGCGACCAGGCAATGTGACATCAATGCATTCAGCCGCTAAACGTTCGCCTAGCGCTTCATGCTCAAGCTGTTGACGTTTAGCGTCAATCTCTCCGGCCAGCGTCTGCTTGGCACGATTAATACGCTCACCCGCAGCTGGACGCTCTTCGGCGGAAAGTTTGCCTAGCCCCTTAAGCAAAGTCGTCATTTCGCCCTTTTTGCCCAAGTAGCGAACGCGCACTTCATCCAATGCAGCGACATTTTGCGCAGCCTGAATGGCGTCGCGCGCCTGAGAAACCAGCGCCGGAAGGTGGTCCATCCTGTTTACTCCGAATTAAGCGATTTCCACCCGTTAAGGATGGCGAGTCACATTATGATTGAAGGGCGTGACATAAAAACAGGGGAAGAGCGGCTGCTCTTCCCCTGTATGGGTCACACTAAAATGACCGTGGCTTCCTCTGGCGCGCTTAGCGCCGGGTGAAGCTTATTGGGCAGCCTTGGCTTTTTCCACGATCGCAGCAAATGCCGCTTTCTCGTGAACTGCCAGATCCGCCAGCACCTTGCGGTCGATTTCGATACCGGCTTTCTTAAGACCGCCAACAAAGCGGCTATAAGACATACCGTTAATACGTGCGGCCGCATTAATACGCTGGATCCACAGCGCACGGAACTGACGCTTACGATTACGACGGTCGCGATAGGCATACTGACCGGCTTTGATAACCGCCTGCTTAGCTACACGGAATACGCGCGAACGGGCACCGTAATAACCTTTGGCCTGCTTCAATACTTTTTTATGGCGACGACGGGCAACTACGCCACGCTTAACACGAGTCATAACACACTCCTGACTTTATGGCTGAGGCAAACGCACTCAGAATAAGAAAATTCGACGTTACAGATTCGGCAGCATTCGCTGAACGAGCGCTTTATCAGACGCGTGAATCTGCTTCATACCGCGCAGCTGACGCTTACGCTTGGTCGATTTCTTGGTCAAGATGTGGCTACGAAAAGACTGCTTGTGCTTGAAGCCATTGGCGGTCTTTTTAAAGCGCTTTGCAGCACCACTGTTGCTTTTGATTTTCGGCATTAGAAAAACTCCGCTCGATGTTTTTTAGAAAACCCAGGGCCAACTACCAGATAAGGTAGCCCGTTAACTTCGCCGTTGGATCACTTCTTTTTCGGGGCAAGGATCATAATCATCTGGCGGCCTTCCATTTTTGGAAATGATTCCACCGCTCCGATCTCTTCCAGGTCGGCGGCAATCCTTTCCATCAGCTTACGGCCGATATCCTGGTGCGCCATTTCACGACCACGGAAGCGCAATGTGACCTTACCCTTGTCACCACCTTCTAAAAAGCGTGTCAGGTTTTTAAGCTTAACCTGATAGTCGCCTTCATCGGTGCCAGGCCGGAATTTGACTTCCTTAACCTGGATTTGCTTCTGCTTTTTCTTTTGAGCCGCTTTTTGCTTTTTCTGCTCAAAAACGAATTTGCCGTAATCCATAATCTTACAGACGATGGGGTCGGCATTCGAAATTTGCACGAGATCAAAACCGGAAGACTGAGCACGCTCTAACGCTTCAGTGGTAGGCACTACACCCAACTGTTCACCGTCGCTATCAATAAGACGCACTTCTTCTTCGGTAATTCGCTCGTTCATTGGTGGGCGCTTGTCTGCTGGGCGCCCTCGCTGATTGCTTCGCTTGATCGCTCCGTCTCCTTAGGCAATTGACGATGTCGCCAGGGCTGCTCGCTCTGTACCAAACCGTTCGATAAATGCATCGACCGTCATGGTGCCGAGATCTTCGCCGCTGCGAGTTCGCACGGCCACTGAGTCAGCGTCGACTTCCTTATCTCCTACCACCAGGAGATAGGGAATTTTCTGTAACGTATGTTCGCGGATTTTAAAGCCGATCTTCTCGTTCCTCAAGTCCGCTTTCGCACGCATTCCATTTTTTTGCAAACGCTGCTCTAAAGCAAGGGCGTAATCACGCTGCGCGTCGGTAATCGTCATAACGATGACTTGCTGCGGCGCTAGCCATAATGGCATTGCGCCAGCATAGTGCTCAATCAAAATTCCTAAGAAACGCTCAAAGGAACCTAAAATTGCACGATGCAGCATCACCGGGGTTTTACGAGAGCCGTCTTCAGCAACGTATTGTGCCCCGAGCCGACCTGGCAAATTAAAGTCGAGCTGTAGCGTACCACATTGCCACACGCGATTCAGGCAATCGCGTAGCGCAAACTCAATTTTCGGACCATAAAAAGCCCCTTCCCCCGGCTGCAGGTCCCATTCGAGCCCTGTCGCATTGAGTGCCGCTTCTAGCCCTTGCTCGGCTTGGTCCCACATGACCGCTTCGCCAAGAAAATCGTCAGGCCGCGTCGAGAGCTTAAGCTCTACATCCTCAAAACCCAGCGTTTTATATACTTGCAGCGTTAACGCAATGAAGGCTTCCGCTTCAGATTGAATCTGGCTTTCGGTACAAAAAATGTGCGCATCGTCTTGGGTAAACCCTCGTACGCGCATCAGACCGTGTAAGGAGCCAGATGGTTCATTGCGGTGGCAGCTACCAAACTCTGCCAAACGGAGTGGTAAATCACGATAGCTTTTGAGCCCTTGGTTAAAGACTTGCACGTGGCAAGGGCAGTTCATCGGCTTAACCGCGTACTCCCGTTTCTCAGATTCGGTGGTGAACATCAGCTCATTGTAGTGCCCCCAGTGGCCTGATTTCTTCCACAGGGACAGGTCCACGACCTGGGGCGTTTTTATTTCCTGATACCCGTGTTCGCGCTGGATTTGGCGCATGTAATCTTCCAGCGCTTGGTACATCGTCCAGCCGTTGGGGTGCCAGAACACCATACCCGGCGCTTCTTCTTGCAAGTGAAAAAGGTCCATTTTGCGGGCCAATTTCCGGTGATCACGTTTTTCTGCTTCTTCTAACCGCTTCAAGTAGGCCTTGAGCTGCTTTTTATCTCCCCAAGCCGTGCCATAAATCCGCGTCAACATGGCGTTCGAGGCATCACCGCGCCAATAAGCGCCCGCTAGCTTGGTCAGTTTAAATGCCTTGAGGTGACGTGTATTAGGCACATGAGGGCCACGACACATGTCAGTGTATTCTTCATGATGATACAGGCGGATGGTAGCATCTTCGGGAATATCGCGAATGATCTCTTGCTTATAAGGCTCATCACGATGCAGGAAGGTCAGCATGGCTTGATCACGATCGACGTATTCTCGAACAACGTCATATTCATGCTCAATCAGTGCTTTCATGCGTGCTTCAATCGCATCCAAATCATCAGGCGACACTGAGTTGCCAAATTCGATATCGTAATAGAAACCATCTTCGATGACCGGCCCGATAGCCATTTTGGCATTGGGATATAGTTGTTTGACTGCGTGACCAATCAAATGGGCGCAGGAGTGCCGGATAACATCCAGCCCTTCAGGGTCACGGGCAGTAAGAATTGCCACCTGGGCATCTTTCTCAATTAAGTCCGCGGCATCAACCAATACACCGTCTATCTTTCCAGCAACACAGGCCTTAGCCAAACCAGGGCCAATGGACTCTGCCAGCTGCATAATGGAAAGCGGTACATCAAACGTTCTCTGACTGCCGTCTGGCAGTGTCACAATGGGCATACAAATTGTCCTTGAGCGCAGTGGTGATCCATACCAAGGATCACATTTCGCTATCAATGATGTCGAAGATAGTTAAATACTAAATCAGGCGACAAGGCTAACAGATGTTAGCCCTAGCATAAATAAAAAGCGGAAGGCTTAAGGCCCTCCGCTTCATTTAAATTAACGCGTGGTAAACCGTTAGGTAAACGCGCTAACTGCTTACCTTAATTCCACTCATCCAGCTCTACGCGACGGTTTTCAGCGCGACCTGCATCAGTGTCATTGGTTGCAACTGGCTGCTCTTCACCGAAGCCTTCAGCCATCATGCGATCTGACTCAACGCCACGAGTAGCGAGGTAGTCGGTCACGGATTCAGCACGTGCTTGAGAAAGCTCTTTATTGTACTCAGCAGAACCAACTGAATCGGTGTGGCCTTCGATGCGAACGCGAACATCGGGGTTATTAACCAGACGCTCGGCAACACCATTAAGCACGTTACGCGCTTCAGAAGTCAGCTGGGCAGAATCAAACTCAAAGTTTACATCTTCAAGCACAACGCTTTCAGGGCAACCTAGTGAGTTAACTTCTTCGCCAGCCGGTGTGTTGGGGCACTGATCACGATAGTCCGGTACACCGTCTTCGTCTGAATCGATCGGGCAGCCGTCAGCGTCAACCTCAACACCCGCAGGGGTACCTGGGCACTGATCACGGAAGTCGGGTACGCCGTCATCATCAGAATCTAACGGGCAACCTTCAGCGTCAACAGCGGCGCCTGCAGGGATGTCACCATCGAAACTCGGACATTGCGGTTCTTCAGGCTCAGGAGTTTTATCCGCACACAGCAACCCACCAATTGTGGCACCCGTTGTTGCGCCAACAACCGTACCAGTATCTTCATCAGAGCTACCGCTCGTTGCGTAACCGATGCTGCCGCCAATAATACTGCCTGCCAACCCACAAATGGCAGGGTGCTGATACCAGCTACGGTCTCCACTAGCGCTCGCTTGGCTTTGCCCAGAAGACTGGGAGGCAGAGCTAGCACAGCCGGAAAGGCCAACTACCAAAGCGGAACCGATTAGTAAGCCAGTCGTTGATTTTTTCATACAAGACTCCTTCTTGATCCAATGCTGACATGGCCATTAGTGACCAAATCTATATAATGCTTCTTTTTTTAAAGCGAGAGCATCCATTTTTCGCCTGCTTAACATCGTACAAGTTGGCCTCCCTCGATGCCAAGCTATTGCCCACGGTACCAAACCAATGTTCGTAAGCAAGTTGTCGATATATCAACTTGTTGCTGACCAACACCCTTCAGCATAGCAAAATAAGTGTAGAGAGCACTAAATACCAACGGCTATGCTAAAAAAATATGGACGATCAATCCATTGACAGCTCAATGAAGCCCCTGCCCGCCTTTTTTGCGCCATGTAATAACGGCCTGTGCAGCCGCTAACACAGCGCTACGCATCTGTTCCTCAGCTGCTAGGCGCTCACGGTCTTCTTGCATGCGCTCACGCGGCGTTAGTTGCTGCCGTGCAGAATGGGTTTTCAGATGTTTTGTGAGCTGATAATGATCGGAAAAGGCTTTAAACTCAGGTTTCTCAGTTAAATTTGGGTCAATAATTTCAAGCAACACTTTGCAGCGCCAGGCACCTTCGGTCACATCAACTTGTTCCTGGACCAATGCAGCCGTCACCCAATCAAGATTTTCCAAGCTGTTAAGCTGTGCACGCTGGTCTTCTGCAACGCGAAAGGCATCACGACGCTTTACTTCCTGACGTAGGCGATAGGCATAACCCGCCAAGCCTAAAATGACCACTATCGCGACGAACAAAAGTAACATTGCGCTCGTCAGACCCATGATACTCCTTACCCAAACTTATCAATTGCTTTACTAGATTTGTACACCTTATACCATTGAGTACGTACAAGATATACCCTTTTGGCGCCATATATGCATTTTAGCAATATCGAAAAAACCTTAGGGCCGGTATTTTTGAGTATTAGCTCTTAAAACAACACCTTCATGAAAACACACAACCTCAATCGAAACGTGCTGACCGGCTGGCATCAGGCGTTACGATGTCAGCGCGTGCACGCGCAGCATTATGGGTCAACACCTCAAATGGCCGATAACGACGCAATGACGAGGCACTGAAATGTGCAGTCTCATTGCCAAGCGGGCCATAGCGCCACCGCCACCAAGCAAGTAAATAGCTGACAGTAAGCGCCATAGCCCCTGCGGTGTGTAGTAGTGCTAACCAAAGTGGCAACCACAAAAGAACGCTGGCAATACCTAGCGTGACTTGAAGACAGTACATTTTTAATACACCTACCAAACCTCCCGCCGCTTTATAATGACGGTATCGCCACCACAACATCAGGATAGCCACCCCCAATAAGCCACCCCATAGGCGATGCACCATGTGAATGGCCGTTCGCGCATCAGCATGTAGCTTGCCGTATAAATAATTGGGACCTACGGTTTGAGTTAGATGGAACCCCTCACTAAGGTCCATGTCCGGCCACCATTGCGTATTACAAGACGGGAAGCCCTGACATGATATCCCCGCATAATTGCTCGAAACCCAGCCACCCAACGCTAACTGACCAAGTAATAAAACCGCTACTAGCCACCAATACACAGATGCCTTACTGGGTGTTCTATAGGTACCGTTTTGCAAGGCTTTCAAACGACAGTGCAGCCAGACAAAAATCGATAGAATTCCCATGCCACCTAATAAATGTAGCGTTACAACTTGGGGCCACAATGTGAGCGTTACAGTCAGCGCGCCAAAAATCCCTTGAGCCACGATAACAAGTAACAAAAGCACACTAATGCGCCACGGATAGTGCTTAGCTCTTCTAAATGGCCAGCCTAGCCACAGCAGCAATATCGCGGTAGCACCTAGCAGCGTCGCGATATAACGATGAAACATCTCAAGCCACGCTTTTGAAGCTTCTAGCGGAAAGGCTGGATAGCTTACAGCCGCATCATATGCCGTGGGCACTACCCACTGACCATAGCAACCAGGCCAATCCGGACAGCCAAGGCCAGCGTCGGATAAGCGTGTCCAGGCACCTACCAACATCACTAAAGCAGTTAAGGCGATACCAATGAAGGAGAGTGCCTTTATGACGGCAATACGCTGATGATTAACCATTGAGTCCCCTCCACGGCAAATATTAGCTCTGAACTACCTAGCGTTTACCTTGAATAAGTGCTGTGTATCATCGAGTATTTTCTCCACTGAAATAGAAGCTGGGAATGACAGTGCAGGACGTCCTTCTGGATCGATAAGCCATACACTATTCGCTTTCCGCCAAGGTGGAGATTCATGCCAACGTGCCAGTTGCTCACCAGGCAAGGTTTCATCATCTCCTCCAATACGTAGGCGCGTTAAGCGATCAGCGTCACGCCCCAAAGCGCGATGCATCCGCCACAGAACATCCCGACGTTCAGCACACTGCTGCGAACAATCAAAGGCTAGCGTCCACTGTTTTTGCGAAGTAGCAAAATTTGCCTCTGTGTCAATGGGCCAGTCCTCGAGTGATGGTATTTGCTCAGCTGGCGAACCATTGGCGATACTTTGCTGTGGAACCCCCACTCGCCACTCAACCATTCCCCAAGCAGTGACAATAGGAGCAGCAAAAATAATGAATATCAGCAACAGCTTAACTCGCTGACGATTAGCCGAATTGAGGGCGGCCATTAAGTCTCCTTATTGTGTCCACGTTCAGAGTTAAAATATCGTCCACCTATCCACATCGTAATTAGCGCGACGAGCGCAAGCCCCCACCACTGAAATGCATAGGCAAGATGCCTACTGGCCGGCATCACATTGGCCTGCCACCATTCTGAAAAGACACCGCCACCATCTTGCGCATGCACCCACCCTTGATAACGAAAATCTGGTATTACACCTTGCCAAGGCGCTAAGCTAATTTGCTGCAGCCGAGTCCCCTCAATGTTTGGTCCAAACAGCAAGCCATCATCCTTTGCAGACTGCCATTCGCCCGTTAATGAGACCTGTCGGTCAGGTGTCGATACACTAGGAGGGTCGCGACTCGTGCCGGTTTCAATAAAACCGCGCTGAATCAGCCAGTAATGACCAAATTTATCTTTTAACGGCGTTAAAACGGCGACACCCAAACGCCCCTCAAGGATACGATTATCTAAAAAAAAGGTATGTTCAGGCATATACTCTCCGTTGAGCGTAACGTCTGCCCCTTCAATGGGCTGGGTTTGGGGGTCAACAAGGGCTGGGGCACTGGCTCGCGCCGATGCCGCTGCTTGTTTGTTGTCGGCTCGGTCCCATTGCCATACACCGAGGAACCCACCTAACAAAACCAACGAAAGCCAAAAGGCATACCAGCCATATTGACGCCAGCGATATAAGGAACGTTTTTTTATGCTACTTAAATCACTCATTATCATTATTTTTATCGCCATGTTGCTTAGTTTAGCGGCAGGTGCTGGTTACCTGTTACGCGACGGCACATCGTCCAAGCGGCTACTCACCTCATTGAAGTGGCGAATAAGCTTCGCCGCCCTACTCTTAGTACTTATTACGTATGGCTTTTTGAGCGGCCAACTCACTTGATAACTCAAACCACATAAACAAAGATAAACAACCCCAGCCATACAACGTCGACAAAATGCCAATACCAGCAAGATGCCTCGAAAGCAAAGTGCTGAGAATCCGAAAAATGGCCACGGAAAACACGCACCAACATCACCATAAGAATCAAAGTGCCAATAATAACGTGAACACCGTGAAAACCCGTTAATATAAAGAACGTAGAGCCAAAAATACCAGCTTCCAGTGTAATGCCATAATGTTGATAAGCTTCATAATATTCGACACCTTGAATAAAAATAAAACAACAACCAAGCAAAACAGTGCCCGCCAGCCAATTCCTACATACTGAGCGATGCCCCTCTTTAAGTGCCTCGTGCGCAATCGTTAAGGTGATACTTGAGGTAACCAATAACAAAGTATTCACCAACGGCAACTGCCAGGGACTGAATACATTATCAGGCCCCGAAATGGAAGCGTCAGGCGGGCTCAATAAAGGCCATTCGGCTATAAAGTTTGGCCATAAAAGTGCAGATACACCTTTCGTACCTTCACCGCCTAACCATGGAATGGCAAACGTTCTAACGTAAAATAAAGCACCAAAAAAAGCAGCAAAAAACATCACTTCAGAAAAAATGAACCACCCCATCCCCCAACGGAATGAGCGATCCATTTGGTTATTATAAAGCCCGAGATGAGACTCTTTAATGACATCTCGAAACCAAAATGCCATTACAGTCACAATCGAAAGAAAGCCTATTGCGATTACCAGCGCAGTGGTACCATAAACAAGCTGCGCGCCTAAACCTATCATCAGCAAACCAACTGCCAGAGACCCTAATATCGGCCAGCGACTTGTTGCAGGAACGTAATAGCTAGCGCCACTCATATCAAATCTCCCCATTTTTGTTATTCATGTTTTTTGCTACAACTGGGCTATCATCATTTTCTTTTATGGGGTATAGCGTATATACCAATGTAACGGTCGCTATATCCTTTGGCAATGTATTGTCTAATTGAAAAACAAGTGGAATTGTAAGGCTTTCATTAGCCTCGAGTCGTTGCTCCTGGAAACAAAAGCAACTCACCTTACGCACATGCGCTGTTGCAGAAGAGGGACTAACACTGGGCACAGCCCGCCCCCAGCTAACCGACTGGCTGCGATTGGAAAACGTAAAATCAATCTCAGTCGTTTGGCCTGGATGAACCTGTACTTGGTGGCTTTCAACCCCTAGTTGCCAAGGCAGCCCGGCACTCGTGCGCGTAATAAACTGAACCGTCACATAACGTTCGCTATTAACGTCGTCGCCTAAAGCACGTTTCGCTGTCGTACTCACCTTGCCATTGATACCCGTTACATCGCAAAAAACGTCGTACAGTGGAACCAGCGAAAAAGCAAAAGCAAACATACCCACCAAAGCGAAAATTGTCTTAGTGACCGTTTTCTTAACCCCATCTGCTTGGTATGAATGCATATACCTCTCCATGTAATGCTACATAGTGGGATTAACTACTTATTTTTCTGCCGGACGAAATACAGGAGGCGTCTCGAACGTATGTAAAGGGGCCGGGCTAGGTACCGTCCACTCTAAATCGACCGCACCTTCCCATGCTTGAGCAGGTGCTTGCTTCCCCCCTTTCACGCATAAAACGATTACCAGCACGAAAAGCAGTTGCGACGTGCCAAAAAAGAAAGCGCCTATACTGGAGACCAAATTAAAGTCAGCAAACTGAAGAGCATAGTCCGGTATCCTTCTGGGCATGCCGGCTAAACCGGCAAAATGCATAGGGAAGAATGTCAAGTTAACACCAATAACGGAAAACCAGAAATGCCACTTTGCAAGCGTCTCGTTTGGATAGTGCCCTGTCCATTTGGGCAGCCAGTAATATACCCCCGCCATAATGGCAAAGATGGCGCCTGGGACTAAAACGTAATGAAAATGAGCCACAACAAAATAGGTGTCGTGATATTGAAAATCAGCTGGTGCAATAGCAAGCATTAACCCCGAAAACCCGCCGATGGTAAATAACACTACGAAAGCAAGCGCGAATAACATTGGCGACTCAAAACTAATTGAGCCCCGAAAAAGGGTTGTCACCCAATTGAAAACTTTAACCCCCGTAGGTACGGCGATCAGCATCGTCGAATACATAAAGAATAATTCAGCGACCAAAGGCAACCCCACTACAAACATATGGTGCGCCCATACCAGAAATGATAATAGAGCAATGGCAGCGGTTGCATATACCATGGAGGCGTACCCAAAAAGCGGCTTTCGGGCGAAAGTGGGAATGATCGCCGACACAATACCAAAAGCTGGCAAAATCATTATGTAAACTTCAGGATGACCAAAAAACCAAAAAAGGTGCTGAAAAAGCACAGGGTCACCGCCCCCACCCGCATCGAAAAAACTAGTCCCAAAGTTAATATCCATCAGCATCATCGTAATGACGCCCGCCAAAACCGGCATCACTGCAATGAGTAAGAAAGCGGTGATTAACCAAGTCCACACAAATAGAGGCATATCCATCAGACGCATGCCAGGTGCACGCATGTTTAAAATGGTAGCGATAATATTAATCGCGCCCAAAATCGAACTAATCCCAGCGATGTGTAAAGCGAGAATAAAAAAGGTTGTCGATGCCGGAGCATAGGTCGTAGACAAGGGCGCATAGAACGTCCAGCCGAAATTCGGACCACCCCCCGGCATTAATAGTGTGGAAAGTAGCAATGTAAACGCTACAGGCAGAAGCCAAAAACTAAAGTTATTCAATCGCGGCAGTGCCATATCAGGTGCGCCGATTTGCAATGGAATCATCCAGTTAGCTAGCCCTGTAAAGGCTGGCATAACAGCGGCAAACACCATAATAAGGCCATGCATCGTTGTCATCTGATTAAAAAACTCAGGATTGACTAACTGCAAGCCCGGCTGAAATAGCTCCGCACGAACCACAAGCGCGAAGATACCGCCAACAAAAAACATGGATAAAGAAAAAATTAAATAAAGCGTGCCAATTTCTTTATGGTTAGTGGTTAAAACCCAACGCCGCCAACCTGTTGGCGACGACGCATGGTGGCTAACACCACCAGCGCTGGCTATTGACTCGCTATTCTGTAGCGTCGACTGCAGAGGTATCTTTGGTGCCATATCCGTCTCCAAACATATTATTATCGGTTTTACCTGCAGTACATCTATGGGTCGATTTGTTCTGCAACGCTTGCGGGCTGAACTTGCTCTTGGGTGTCATTACCCCATGCGTTTTGGGTATAAGTAACTACCGCAGCAATTTCAGCCGGATTCAAGGTGCTGCGGAACGCCGGCATCGCCGCCCCAGAAACACCATTGATAACTTTATCTAAATGCCAATCGAGATCATCAATTAACTGTTGATTACCCGCGAGCGCCGGAAATGCCGGTGGAGACCCCTCTCCATCCGATTCATGGCACGATGCACATATCGACTCGTAAACCGTTTCCCCCCTTTCCATCAACTCATCCATGGCCCACTCGCGATCAACGCCTTGAGATTCTTGCTCAGCTGCTTGTTTACGCTCCGCAATCCATTCATCAAAGGCGTCTTCTTCCATTGCTTGAACCACCACAGGCATAAACCCGTGGTCAATGCCGCAAAGCTCTGCACATTGCCCCCGATAGATGCCCGGCTCGTTAATTTTGACCCAGTTTTCGTTTATAAACCCAGGAATAGTGTCTTGCTTAACGGCCAGGTCAGGCACCCACCAGGAGTGAATAACGTCGTCAGAGGTCATCAAAAAACGAATTTTACGGTTAATCGGTAGAACAAGAGGCTCGTCCACTTCTAGCAGATAATGCTCTCCTCGGCTTTCGTCGCCACCAATTTGGCTACGGGGCGTACTAAGATTGGAATTAAAGGCCACATCCTCGCCCAGATATTCATAACGCCAACGCCATTGCTGGCCCGTTATCATGACGTCCAACTCAGCATCGGACGCATCGTACATATCTTTCAGTGTAGCCGTAGCAGGCACGGCCATGCCGACGAGAATAAGAACGGGAATTACCGTCCAAAGTATTTCTACCTTGGTGTTCTCATGAAAGTGGGCCGCTTTGGCTCCCCGTGCATGACGGTAGCGCGCAAGCGAATAAAACATGGCTCCAAAGACCACCACCCCAATGGCGACACATATCCAAAAAATGGTCATGTGAAGGCCGTGGATCTCACGACTCACATTGGTCACACCAATGGGCATATTCCACGATTGGGCGAAGCAAGCAGCACTACTTAACACACCTGCACAAACCACTAATGGTCGCCACCATAAGCGCATTGAAGCCCCCTTGTTATTGTTGTTGTGGCGGTACGCCACTTCCCAAATTTAGGTGCTAGACAGACAAGTACCGAAAAACGCTATCAAATGTAGTATAGAAAACACCCGCCAATGTTCACGTCATTTAAGAAAAATAAAGCCGTTCGTTTAACCTGCAATAAAAAAAGCCAGCCCCCATAGCACCATAACGAACAATAAAGTGATGATAATGAAAGCAATAATAAACATAGCTGGGTGTTTGTGGCTGAAATCCTCACGCCGTTTGCGATCACTTTGCACCCCGATGAGTGCTGCAAGCACCGATTTAATTACCGACCACATACTCACCTCTTTGGATCGCTAGTGCCGCTAGCCTATCGCTATGCTCTGGTTATGCTTATTAATTCACAATAGCTCACTGCCAACATGTTACCGTACGAGCTTTCAACGCTTTAAACGCATCAAGCACTTGCTAATTTACACTTTACACTACTGGCTTCTATAGTTGATTGATAATATTGATTTTCAAAAGCCAAGGAGACGACTGATGAATACTCGACTATTGAAAATTTTGGCCCCGACCTTCACCGCCTGCCTATTGGTCGTGTCGCTTTCTGGGTGCACCACTTACACCTGGGAGGATGGCTCAAAAGAGACCCTATTAGGCGTGCCGCCAGAAGATGAAAGACTTACTGAAGAGGAGCGCCGCGCTCAAGGCGTCCGTTACCGCAAGCCCGGCGAGATACCCGAATAAATGTGATTTAGCGTTCTTTGCCAGACAAGGGCTGCGCTGATTACGGAGCTTTCGTTTATCGTCTCCGGTTCGTCCTTGAGGTGGCTGTCGCAGACAAGGGGTCTTCTGGCCATGGGTGCTTTGGATAGCGCCCTCGCATTTCTTTACGTACTTCTGGATAGCCATTAAGCCAGAAACTACGTAGATCCTGCGTGACTTGAAGGGGACGCCTGGCCGGTGAGAGCAAGTGAATCATGACCGCGACATGGCCATCGAGAAGAGTGGGCGTCTCCTGCCATCCAAACGCTTCTTGAAGCTTAAGCGCCAGAATCGGTGGCCGGTCCTCCAAGCAAGGCGTGTAATCAATAGCCACTTGCTTGCCACTCGGCACCGTCAGCAAAGTAGGCGTCAAACGCTCAAATGATACCTGCTTATCCCACTTCAGCGAGCCCAGTAAGTAGGTATGAAAAGGCATTTTTTCGAGCTGACTCATGCGCGACACCCCCTCCATATAAGGTGCCAACCATGCTTCTAGGCTACCTACCAGTTTTTTATCAGACCAGTCAGGCCACTCTTTCGGAGAGGCTTGATGAAGAAGCGCCATGCGCCCCTGCAACTGCTTAACATTGTCGGTAAACAGCGGTTCCGGTCGTTGCTTTAATGCCTTTAGCAGCGCGTCGATAACCGCGCCTGCAGGCAATTCCTCAAGCGGTTGAGTCGCCAGTATCAGCTCACCATGGCGCTGAATCGCTTCGCCGATGAGTTTTCCCTGAGCATCTGACCAATAGATGTGGTCGTGCCAATGCTGGGTAGCTGGGTAAAGGCTGACGAGCGTAGCGTATTCAAGTGGCTCAGCCACATATATCCTGGCCTCGCTAGACGCGCTTTCTACGCTTAATGCCACAAGATAGGGCTCATTCGCCAGTGGATGACTAATCGGCAGCGTGGCGGTTTTGCCATTTGCGAGTTTAAAGCGCCCCAGGCTGATAAACTGACCGATACGATCAGGATAAGCCAGTGCCAGCAATGTACTTAGCGATGCATAGCCAATATGGCGAGGAAAAGCCGTATTACCCATTACCGCCAAGCGTTTAGCCTCACGCTGCCAGTAGGGGAAGCGTGCAGCCTGGCAATAACGTTCGTCTAGCGCATCGCGAAGCGAATCGTTGATACGGTCCTGGCTTTCTAGCAGTGCAGCCAAGCCACAGGCCAGCGGCATCATGCCTAGTGAACCAGCTTTCGTTAGCATCGCAGCCAGCCGAGGCTCTAACGGCCAACCAGCACTTTGTTTACCAAAAGGGGTCAACATACCCGCTCGGTCAATGATGCCCAACTCACGTAGCAGTGCTTGGCCACTTTGCCAAGCACCTCTAGGTGGCGGAGTCATCCATGTTAAATCGTTTGGGGACTGTACGCCCCACGCCGCTAGTTCAAGTACCAGTCGGGATAAGTCAGCTTGCAGTATTTCCGGCTCACCGAAGGCAACTAATGGCTGTTCTGGAGACCATAATCTAAAGCAAAGCCCTGGGCATTGCCGCCCCGCTCGCCCGCGACGCTGATCGGCACTGGCCCGATTAACACGTCGCGTGGTCAATTGTGTAAGCCCTGTGCGCGGTTGAAACAACGGAACCCGCTCTAGACCCGCATCAATGACCACGCTCACACCGTCTACCGTCACACTGGACTCCGCGATAGCCGTTGACACGACAACGCGTTGGCGTAAGACATTTTGCTTGAGGGCCTGCTGCTGGGCCTCTATTGACATACGCCCGTGCAAGGCCCTCACCTCGATATCGAGATCGGCATTTTCCAGCAGCTCGATCAGGCGGTTAATCTCAGCCACACCAGGTAGTATTACCAGGATATCGCGAGTGTCCGGCTTCGCTAAGGCTTCACGGACTACTTGACAGCCCAGCGTTTCCAGCGCGATTTCACTTGTCGCTGGCCGATAGAAGGTGTCAACGGGATACTGACGCCCAGTGCTTTCAATAACCGGTGTCTCTAGCCCAAGGACGTTCTGCAACGCCACGACATCAATAGTGGCGGACATGACAATAAGGCGGAGATCGTCGCGAATACTTTGCTGGACATCCAGCGCCAACGCTAGCCCCAGGTCCGCCTCGATGCTGCGCTCATGAAACTCATCGAAGATAATCCCGCCAATCCCCTCAAGTAACGGATCATCCTGCAGCATACGGGTAAGCACCCCCTGGGTGACGACTTCTAACCGGGTATGCTCGCTGACTTGGCTGTCACCGCGCATTCGATAGCCCACCGTATGACCCACCGGTTCATTAAGCTGCAGGGCCATAAACGTTGCCGCCAGCCGCGCTGCGACTCGACGGGGTTCCAGCAGCAATAGCCTTTGACCTTGTGCCCACTGGCTAGAAAGCAGAGTCAGCGGGACACGAGTGGTTTTACCAGCCCCTGGCTGAGCCACCAAGATAAGTCGATTGTGTGCGGTTAAGGCCTCTTGCAGAGAAGCTAAATGCGGCTCGATGGGTAACGTCGACATAGACAGTCACACAGGAGCAGAACGTGGGGCAACTGGATGCTGAATACCGCACCCTTTTAAGATCACTTGTTCAAGGAATCGGGAGATCGATTCAAGGCCTTCTTCATTAAGCGCATCTTTACCTAGAATTGCGCTGACCTGAGCACTATATTCAGTGTAATGCTGAGTTGCGGACCAAATCAGAAAAATAAGTAAGCGTGGATCAATATTGTCCATTTTGCCTTGGCTTGACCACTGTCGAATAATGGCCGCCCGAGAAGCGACCCAATCGCGTAATTCGCCAGATAAATACTCATTTAGGAAAGGAGCACCCGCTAAAATTTCAGCGGCAAATAATTTAGAGCCTTCAGGATATTGCTGACCGAGCACCATCTTAGTGCGTATGAAATCGCTAAGGACACGACCAGGATCGCTTTCAGGCGTTATGTCTTCAAGAACCGCGTTCCAGCGAGTCATCATGCGGTTGAGCAATCGGACGTAAAGTGCCTGCTTGCTACCCATGTAATACAGAATATTGGCTTTGGGCAATCCTGCCTGATCAGCAATTGCCTGCAAACTGGCCCCCCGATATCCATGCTGCGAAAACACCTGCTCAGCAGCACTCAATATAATCCGCTCGATGCGGTATCGACCGGCGCTTTCCTGGTTAGCTGTTTCAGCCGTCATTCGCTGGGTTCCTTAATTCATTGCTAAAAGAGAGGAATATCGATGATAACCGCGGCTTCCATAAAATGCCCCAAAACCAAGCGCTATACGTTTCCTCGCACTACATAAGCGCAGCGATCAAAACCTTGCAAGAAGCGCTATTTTGTCTCAAGCTCAAGCAGTATTGACCGATCGGTCAAAGCAATTACGATGGAGTTTGGTATGGCTACAATTGAGTTTTTGCTCAATGGCACCCCCAAGCAGTGCAGCGTGTCACCAGACACTAGCATTTTAACGTTATTACGCGACCATTTGGGCATGACAGGCACCAAAGAGGGATGCGCTTCCGGCGACTGCGGGGCTTGCACGGTAGCTATTTGTAATCCTGAGAACGCTGCGCCCTGCTTTCAAAGCGTCAACGCCTGCATTACTCCAGCGCATCAGCTTCATCGCCGCCATGTAGCCACTATCGAAGGCTTAGCTCAAGGCGACCAGCTACACCCAGCGCAACAAGCCATGATTGAATGCCACGGTAGCCAATGCGGATTTTGTACACCGGGGATCGTCATGTCGCTTTTCACCCTGCACACCACTCAGCAACAACACCCCGCTCCTTTAACTCCAGAGCGATTGGAAGCCGTATTGGGTGGTAACTTATGCCGCTGTACTGGCTATCGCCCCATACGCGATGCAGCATTAAGTATGCAACAGATGCCCTGGCAGGCACCGCAGTGGTTCGATGCTTCGCTGCCCATCGCACCACCTTCTGGTGTGTCGGACGTCAAAGACAACAACGCGCCGTTGTTTGCTCAGCCAACCACACTTGGCGAACTCACCAATTCGCGCCGCCTTTATCCCAGCGCCCGGTTAGTCGCCGGCGCAACGGATTTATGGCTGGAAAATACTCAGCGGTTAGTAAAACTGGATCAGCTTATTGATGTTTCACAGGTTAGCGAGCTGCGCCAAATCGAGGAAATCACTTTCCATGAGCAGCCGGGCTGGTGGGTAGGCGCTGGAGTCACTTACACCCAGCTAGAGCCGCTGCTAGGCAACCACTTTCCGGCATTTGCGCACTTGCTACAACGTCTGGGCTCTCAGCAAATACGCAATAGAGGAACCATCGGCGGCAATATTGCCAACGCATCTCCTATTGGCGATACGCCACCTGTCTTACTAGCGCTTAACGCTTGGGTAGAGCTTGCCAACCACGATGGTTCAAGACAGCTCCCTTTGAGTGCTTTCTTTATCGACTATAAAAAAACCGCTCTGGCAGCAGATGAAGTTGTCAGTAGAGTGTTTATCCCAAAATTGGCTAGCACCGCGACGCTTCGTGTTTGGAAATTATCTAAGCGGCGCGAAGACGATATATCAGCAGTATTGGGTGCATTTTGCTACCGACTGGAAGATGGCGTGATACAAGACATGCGCATCGCGTTTGGCGGCATGGCCGCTACGCCTAAACGAGCGCTCGAAACCGAAGCGATGCTGGAAGGCCAACCGCTCTCCAAAACCAGTTTTCAAAAGGCGCAGCGGGCACTTGCCGATGAGTTTCAACCGATGAGCGATGTGCGGGGCAGCCAGAATTATCGTCAGCAAGCAGCCCTCAACCTGCTAGAGCGTTTATATATGACGCTTTCAGCGCCCGACCAGGAGGTGATGCTTCATGCGTACGCTCACTAAACTCGATGGCGACAGCAGTCGTGCGCGCCGTGAGCTATATGATCAGATTAAAGGCTCTAGCCCGCTTGCCCGCCACACGGTCGACAGTGATGGGCAACGCCAGGCAGGAAGCGCAAGCTTTCACGAAAGCGCGAAAAAGCACGTCACTGGCAAAGCAGCTTATATTGACGATTTAAAAACACCCGCAGATGCTCTGCACGTTGCGCTTGGCTTATCAACCGCCGCCCATGGCACGTTAACAAAACTTGAGCTTGATGCGGTTAAACAAGCGCCTGGGGTCATCGACGTCATAACGTTTGACGATGTACCGGGCCACACTGATATTGGACCGGTATTTCCGGGCGACCCTATCTTTGTGGACCGCGACATCAGCTATGCTGGCCAGTGTATCTTTGCGGTGGCCGCGACATCGTTACAGGCAGCCCGCCGGGCCGTGAAGCTCGCCAACCTGCATATCGATGAACAACCTGCGAGCCTTGATCCCGTGGCTGCCGCCGAGCGTGAAGAATTTGTCCGCCCTACCCACGTACAAGAGCGTGGTGACTGGCAGGAAGCCTTGGAGCAAGCAGCACAACTCATCGAGGGCGAACTCTTTATTGGCGGACAGGAACACTTCTATCTTGAGGGCCAAGCATGCATCGTGCTGCCTACCGAAGATGAAGGTGTCATAGTCCACACGTCTAACCAGCACCCCAGTGAAACTCAAAAGCTTGTTGCCGAAGTGTTGGGTATTCCCTTCCATGCGGTCACCGTTGAAGTTCGCCGCATGGGTGGCGGGTTTGGCGGCAAAGAAACCCAAGCCTCTCCCTGGGCGTGTATTGCTGCACTCATTGCCCGCCGAACGGGCAAAGCCACCCGCTTGCGCTTGCCTCGCAGCGAGGATATGCGCGCGACGGGAAAACGACACCCTTTTCATAACCGCTACCGGTTGGCGATTGATCAACAAGGCATCATTCAGGGCGGCGAGCTTACCCTTATCGGTGACTGCGGTTACTCCCCTGACCTCTCCGACGCCATTGTAGATCGTGCGATGTTTCATGCTGATAACGCCTACTCATTGGGCAATGCGCGCGTCACCGGCCATCGTGCAAAAACGCACACAGCATCAAACACAGCCTTCCGAGGGTTTGGCGGGCCACAAGGAATGATGATCATTGAGGCCGCAATGGATGACATTGCCCGCAAGGTTGGCGAAGACCCGCTAACCATCCGTAAGCGGAATTTTTACCGAGAGGGCCGCGACGTTACTCATTATGGCCAGCAAGTGGATCAAAAACAGTTACTTCACACCCTGGTGGAAACACTTGAGAACAGCAGTGACTACTGGTCACGCCGCCATGCCATAAATGAGTTCAACACGACGAGCCCAATTATCAAAAAGGGCCTTGCCCTTACGCCGGTTAAATTCGGCATTTCGTTTACCGCCCAGCATCTTAATCAAGCGGGTGCGCTGCTTCACGTGTATACCGACGGCAGCATCATGATCAATCATGGCGGCACGGAAATGGGTCAGGGGCTGCATACCAAGATTTGCCAAGTTGTGGCAAGAGAGCTTGGGCTTGATCTGGACAGCGTACGCATTAGCGCAACGCGCACCGACAAAGTCCCCAATACGTCGCCCACTGCCGCCTCAAGTGGCGCTGACTTAAATGGCATGGCAGCACGAGATGCGGCAAGTAAACTACGCGAACGCCTCTTCGACTTCGCTGCAGAACATTTTACTGAGGGCTTAGACCGCGAAGGCATGCATTTGAAAGACGGCATGCTGGTGGCTGGATTCGGCGAGAGCGAACGCCGTATCCCCTGGGGCGAGCTTGTACAAACCGCCTACCTGAATCGTATCTCGCTCTCTGAAAAAGGCTTCTATGCCACACCACTGATTTATTACAACCGGGCCAGCGGCCAAGGGCGCCCTTTCTATTACTATGCCTTTGGCGCCGCCGTGAGCGAAGTGAGCGTGGATACGCTGAGCGGCGAGTACCAGGTGGATCGGGTGGATATTCTTCATGATGTCGGGGATTCGCTCAACCCGGCCATCGATATGGGGCAAGTGGAGGGCGGCTTTATACAGGGCATGGGCTGGCTGACCAGCGAAGAACTCAAGTGGAACGATAAAGGCATGCTGATCAGCGATGGACCAGCGACCTACAAGATCCCCACTTTCGGCGACCTTCCTCCGGTGTTTAACGTCAGCCTGTTGGAAGGTCATCCCAATTCCATGGCGAGCCTTTACCGCTCGAAGGCCGTCGGCGAGCCGCCTTTCATGCTCGGCATCAGCGTATGGTCCGCACTGCGTGACGTGCTCTCTAGCCTGACGGGGTACCAGTCGTCGCCGCACCTCGACACGCCGGCGACCCCCGAGATCGTCATGTTGGCTGCGAATGCGGTCAGGCAGAAAACACTATGACGCCAGCCGCTCCCGATACCTGGCATGCCGCCCTGGATCGCTTACAACGCAGTGGTATGCCTCACGTACTGGCGACCCAGGTGACGAGCGCCGGCTCCACACCGCGCGAACCCGGCGCGCGGATGGTCATTACCCGCGATAGCATTTTTGACACCCTGGGAGGCGGCACTTTCGAATGGCAAACCATCAGCGCCGCAAGGGACTATCTACAGCAGCAGCGCTATGGCTTTCATCTGGAAGCTTTTTCGCTGGGTGGACGCAGTGGACAGTGCTGTGGTGGCTTCGTCAACATTCTGCTGGAAGTTTTTGCCGGCATGAACACCCACGTCGCCATCTTTGGTGCCGGCCATGTGGGGCGCGAAATCGTCAACCTCAGTGCCCCGCTGCCCTGGCAGAGGCTGTGGTTCGATAGCCGCCCCGACATCTTCAGCGATCAGGACCAGCAACAGCCACGAATTAGCTGCCACAAGCTTGACGGCGCACGCGCCCAAGTCGCCGAATTGCCACCCCACACCCATGCGCTTGTGCTAACCCACAGCCACGACGAGGATTACGCTCTCATTGCTGCCCTCATCGAGCGCGATGATATAGCCTCAATCGGGCTCATCGGCTCCGATAGCAAATGGGCGAGCTTTAAAGGGCGTCTACAACGTGCAGGGTACGCCGCTGGCACGATCGAGCGTGTGCGCTGCCCTATCGGTCGCATCCATGATGCGAAGCTGCATAACAAGACCCCCTACGCCATTGCGCTAACCGCCGTCACGGAGCTGCTTTGGCTCACGGACAAGCCTCCTGCTCAGGAAACGCGCGGCCTTGCGCCTCAAGCGCTACAACGGCTAATTGACGAACCCCCTACGACCTCGAGTTGATATGACCTCCCTAACCGATACGTTTATCCGTGCCGAACTGGTCAGCTTTGCGCGTGACCCCGGTGATGTCGATACGCCTCAACCAGGTAGCCTGGCACATTACCCCGACGGCCTGCTCTGGTTAAAAGGGCCGCATATTCATGCAGTAGGTCACTACGCTGATCTGTCACCATCGCTTCCCAATGCCGCCGATGTTGTCGATTCCCGTGACAAGCTGATCATGCCGGGGTTTATCGATACCCACGTGCACTATGTACAGCTGGACATCATGGCGTCATACGGACGTCAACTGCTTGACTGGCTTAACGACTACACCTTTCCCGAAGAGTGTCGCTTCGCCAATCATGCCCACGCCGAGGCGTTGTCCAATGCTTTTCTGGATGAAATGCTGCGGGCAGGCACCACCACCGCACAGGTGTTCGGCTCAAGCCATCCCGGCTCTGTGGATGCTTTTTTCAGCGCCTGTCAAAAGCGGCAGCTGCGTATGCTCGCCGGCAAGGTGTTGATGGATCGCAACGCGCCCGAAGGTTTGATGGACGGGATCTCAGGGATAGCCGACAGCGAACGGCTCATTGAAGACTGGCATGGCCGTGGCCGACTGGGCTATAGCGTCACGCCGCGCTTTGCGCCGACCTCCACCAAGGCACAAATGGACGCCGCTGGCGCTCTGCTCCGCAATGACCCAAGCCTTTGGTTACAAACCCACCTGGCCGAGAACAGCGGCGAGCTTGACTGGGTTGCTGAGCTTTTTCCCGGCAGCCAGGACTATTTATCGGTGTATGAAGCCGCCGGTCTGGTGGGGCCCCGCAGTACCTTCGCACACGGCATTCACCTTGATAACGGCATGCGCAAACGCTTGGCGGAACGCGGCGCCAACATTGCCTTTTGCCCTAGCTCCAACCTATTTCTCGGCAGCGGACTTTTTGATCGGGAGGCCGCCAAGGAGACCGGCATGGCGTTTACCTACGCCAGCGACATTGGCGCAGGCACCGACCTATCCGGGTTTGGTACGTTAAAAAGCGCCTACCAGGTTGGTCAGCTACTCGGGCAGCCGCTCACCGCCTGGCAAGGCTTTTATGGCCTCACCCATGGTAATGCCAAAGCACTCTCTCTCGACAGTCATATTGGCCAGCTTGCGCCTTCCTATGAGGCAGACTTTGTGGTCATTGATCCACAGGCAACGTCGCTGCTTTCCAGACGCATCAAGCACTCCACTACACTCGGCGAGCGACTCTTTGCGTTAATGATGCTTGCGGATGACCGCGCCATTTATGAAACCTGGGCAGGCGGGCAGTGCCAGCACCGCAGGGACAGTTAATCGCCATATTCGAAGCCCCTCAATGGGCGGCTTTTACGCATATTTCTTTTTCTTTCGCGCAATAAAAAGCCCCAGCTTCGTTAGAAGCTGGGGCTTTGGTATAAGTGCCTGACAATGACCTACTCTCGCATGGGGAGACCCCACACTACCATCGGCGCGAAGCGGTTTCACTGCTGAGTTCGGCATGGGATCAGGTGGTTCACGCTTGCTATGGTCGTCAGGCGTAACTTTAAATGTACATCATGCTGTGTCTTGTGTGCGTCTCTCACTGGCTGATGCTTATCAGCACAGTCTGCGTATCCGGTTGTTCTTTCGAACGTCTCGTTATCACTGCGACCAGACCCCTTGGGTGTTATAGGGTCAAGCCTCACGGGCCATTAGTACACGTTAGCTCAACACCTTGCAGCGCTTCCACACCGTGCCTATCAACCAGCTGGTCTCGCTGGGCCCTTCAGGAGGCTCTAGGCCTCAGGGATGTCTCATCTTGAAGGGGGCTTCCCGCTTAGATGCTTTCAGCGGTTATCCCGTCCGCACATAGCTACCCGGCAATGCCACTGGCGTGACAACCGGAACACCAGAGGTGCGTCCACTCCGGTCCTCTCGTACTAGGAGCAGCCCTTCTCAAACATCCAACGCCCACGGCAGATAGGGACCGAACTGTCTCACGACGTTCTAAACCCAGCTCGCGTACCACTTTAAATGGCGAACAGCCATACCCTTGGGACCGACTTCAGCCCCAGGATGTGATGAGCCGACATCGAGGTGCCAAACACCGCCGTCGATGTGAACTCTTGGGCGGTATCAGCCTGTTATCCCCGGAGTACCTTTTATCCGTTGAGCGATGGCCCTTCCATACAGAACCACCGGATCACTAGAACCTGCTTTCGCACCTGCTCGACGTGTCTGTCTCGCAGTCAAGCACCCTTATGCTCTTGCACTCATTGCACGATGTCCGACCGTGCTGAGGGTACCTTCGTGCTCCTCCGTTACGCTTTGGGAGGAGACCGCCCCAGTCAAACTACCCACCACACACTGTCCTCGATCCGGATAACGGACCTGAGTGAGAACGCCAATGATGCCAGGCTGGTATTTCAAGGTTGGCTCCCTTCGAACTGGCGTCCAAAGTTCAAAGCCTCCCAGCTATCCTACACAGGCAACATCAGCGTCCAGTGTGAAGCTATAGTAAAGGTTCACGGGGTCTTTCCGTCTAGCCGCGGGTACACCGCATCTTCACGGCGATTTCAATTTCACTGAGTCTCGGGTGGAGACAGCGTGGCCATCATTACGCCATTCGTGCAGGTCGGAACTTACCCGACAAGGAATTTCGCTACCTTAGGACCGTTATAGTTACGGCCGCCGTTTACCGGGGCTTCAATCAAGAGCTTCGGACGAATCCTAACACCATCATTTAACCTTCCGGCACCGGGCAGGCGTCACACCCTATACGTCCGCTTGCGCGTTAGCAGAGTGCTGTGTTTTTAATAAACAGTTGCAGCCACCTGGTATCTTCGACCGGTTCTCGCTTAAGCCGCAAGGGCTCTCACAATACGCCGGCGTGCCTTCTCCCGAAGTTACGGCACCATTTTGCCTAGTTCCTTCACCCGAGTTCTCTCAAGCGCCTTGGGATTCTCACCCTGACCACCTGTGTCGGTTTGGGGTACGGTCGCACATGATCTGAAGCTTAGAGGCTTTTCCTGGAAGCGTGGCATCGATGACTTCAACACCGTGGTGTCTTCGTCTCGTCTCTCGGCCTTAAGGGTCCGGATTTACCTAAACCCTCAGCCTACGGACTTTCACCAGGACTACCAACGCCTGGCTCATCTAGCCTTCTTCGTCCCCCCATCGCAACCATGTCCGGTACGGGAATATTGACCCGTTTCCCATCGACTACGCCTTTCGGCCTCGCCTTAGGGGCCGACTCACTCTGCTCCGATTAGCGTCGAACAGAAACCCTTGGTCTTCCGGCGAGGGAGTTTTTCACTCCCTTTATCGTTACTCATGTCAGCATTCGCACTCGTGATACCTCCAGCAGACTTCTCAATCCACCTTCATCGGCGTACACGACGCTCCTCTACCGCGCATTCCTAAGAACGCACCCGTAGCTTCGGTACCTGGTTTAGCCCCGTTACATCTTCCGCGCAGGCCGACTCGACTAGTGAGCTATTACGCTTTCTTTAAAGGATGGCTGCTTCTAAGCCAACCTCCTAGCTGTCTGAGCCTTCCCACATCGTTTCCCACTTAACCAGGATTTCGGGACCTTAGCTGACGGTCTGGGTTGTTTCCCTTTTCACAACGGACGTTAGCACCCGCTGTGTGTCTCCCACGCTCGCACTCACCGGTATTCGGAGTTTGCCTCGGGTTGGTAAGTCGGGATGACCCCCTAGCCGAAACAGTGCTCTACCCCCGGCGGTGATACGTGAGGCGCTACCTAAATAGCTTTCGAGGAGAACCAGCTATCTCCGAGCTTGATTAGCCTTTCACTCCGATCCACAAGTCATCCAAATCTTTTTCAACAGATCCTGGTTCGGGCCTCCAATTGATGTTACTCAATCTTCACCCTGCTCATGGATAGATCGCTCGGTTTCGGGTCTATATCCAGCGACTGCGTCGCCCAGTTAAGACTCGGTTTCCCTACGGCTCCCCTATACGGTTAACCTCGCCACTGAATATAAGTCGCTGACCCATTATACAAAAGGTACGCAGTCACCCCATCACTAAGCCACCTCTGCTTGTTTGGGTGGGTTGAACGTTGCAAGCAACGTTAACCGTCAAGCGGGGGCTGATGGTGTTCCACATCACGAAGAAGCTTAGTGATGGGGCTCCTACTGCTTGTACGCACACGGTTTCAGGATCTATTTCACTCCCCTCTCCGGGGTTCTTTTCGCCTTTCCCTCACGGTACTGGTTCACTATCGGTCAGCCAGGAGTATTTAGCCTTGGAGGATGGTCCCCCCGTCTTCAGTCAAGGTTTCTCGTGCCCCGACCTACTCGATTTCACATGATCAGACTTTCGACTACGGGGCTATCACCCGCTACGGCCGCGCTTCCCAACGCATTCGCCTAATCAGTCACATGCTTAAGGGCTGGTCCCCGTTCGCTCGCCGCTACTGGGGGAATCTCGGTTGATTTCTTTTCCTCAGGGTACTTAGATGTTTCAGTTCCCCTGGTTCGCCTCCTGGCCCTATAGATTCAGGACAGGATACCGATCTTGTGATCGGTGGGTTTCCCCATTCAGAGATGCCCGGGTCACAGGTTGTTTGCCACCTCGCCGAGCCTTATCGCAGGCTTCCACGTCTTTCATCGCCTCTGGCTGCCTAGGCATCCACCGTGTGCGCTTCATTGCTTGACCCTATAACCCGAAGGAGTCTGGTATCTCGCAATGATAACGATTGCCGGATACGCTTGAGACGTATCACAAAACAATTACGTAGGAACGTGTTCAAAACACGTTCCTGTCAGCATGATATACATTGTTAAAGAGCGGTTAGAGCTAGAAGCCCTAAGCTGGAAGCTTGAAGAGAAAACTTTCTCCCAAGCACCTAGCTTAAAACTTCGTCAAGACGGTTTTGATGTCGTTCAAGTTGGGCTTTTTCTTCAAGCTTCTAACGTCAAGCTTGAGTGGTGGAGCCAAGCGGGATCGAACCGCTGACCTCCTGCGTGCAAGGCAGGCGCTCTCCCAGCTGAGCTATGGCCCCATTAACACACAATTTTTCCGGGAAATTTTATTCAGAACAAGGCATTTTATGGCGACGCATAGCCTCCTATGTGAGTCATAAAATAACGCAGTGCTGGATAAAATTTGGTGGGTCTGGGCAGACTTGAACTGCCGACCTCACCCTTATCAGGGGTGCGCTCTAACCAACTGAGCTACAGACCCGGCTATTCAGCCATTACAGATATTGGGAACCTGTAGCAGCTAAATTAACTACCGTTTGCTCTATCACTTGATCAGGTAATTCATTGTGAGCGCTTACCGCGAGCATGATGCATCGTTTAAGGAGGTGATCCAGCCGCAGGTTCCCCTACGGCTACCTTGTTACGACTTCACCCCAGTCATGAACCACACCGTGGTGATCGCCCTCCAAAGTTAGGCTAACCACTTCTGGTGCAGTCCACTCCCATGGTGTGACGGGCGGTGTGTACAAGGCCCGGGAACGTATTCACCGTGACATTCTGATTCACGATTACTAGCGATTCCGACTTCACGGAGTCGAGTTGCAGACTCCGATCCGGACTGAGACCGGCTTTAAGGGATTCGCTGACTCTCGCGAGCTCGCAGCCCTCTGTACCGGCCATTGTAGCACGTGTGTAGCCCTACCCGTAAGGGCCATGATGACTTGACGTCGTCCCCACCTTCCTCCGGTTTGTCACCGGCAGTCTCCTTAGAGTTCCCGGCATTACCCGCTGGCAAATAAGGACAAGGGTTGCGCTCGTTACGGGACTTAACCCAACATTTCACAACACGAGCTGACGACAGCCATGCAGCACCTGTCTCTGCGCTCCCGAAGGCACCAAGGTATCTCTACCAAGTTCGCAGGATGTCAAGGGTAGGTAAGGTTCTTCGCGTTGCATCGAATTAAACCACATGCTCCACCGCTTGTGCGGGCCCCCGTCAATTCATTTGAGTTTTAACCTTGCGGCCGTACTCCCCAGGCGGTCGACTTATCGCGTTAACTTCGCCACAAAGTGCGCTAGGCACCCAACGGCTGGTCGACATCGTTTACGGCGTGGACTACCAGGGTATCTAATCCTGTTTGCTACCCACGCTTTCGCACCTCAGTGTCAGTGTCAGTCCAGAAGGCCGCCTTCGCCACTGGTATTCCTCCCGATCTCTACGCATTTCACCGCTACACCGGGAATTCTACCTTCCTCTCCTGCACTCTAGCCTGATAGTTCCGGATGCCGTTCCCAGGTTGAGCCCGGGGCTTTCACAACCGGCTTATCAAGCCACCTACGCGCGCTTTACGCCCAGTAATTCCGATTAACGCTTGCACCCTCCGTATTACCGCGGCTGCTGGCACGGAGTTAGCCGGTGCTTCTTCTGCGAGTGATGTCTTTCCTGGCGGGTATTAACCACCAGGCGTTCTTCCTCGCTGAAAGTGCTTTACAACCCGAGGGCCTTCTTCACACACGCGGCATGGCTGGATCAGGGTTGCCCCCATTGTCCAATATTCCCCACTGCTGCCTCCCGTAGGAGTTCGGGCCGTGTCTCAGTCCCGATGTGGCTGATCATCCTCTCAGACCAGCTACGGATCGTCGCCTTGGTGAGCCGTTACCTCACCAACCAGCTAATCCGGCATAGGCTCATCCGATAGCGGGAGCCAAAGCCCCCTTTCTCCCGTAGGACGTATGCGGTATTAGCCTGGGTTTCCCCAGGTTATCCCCCACTACCGGGTAGATTCCTATGCATTACTCACCCGTCCGCCGCTCGTCAGCATCCAGCAAGCTGGATCTGTTACCGCTCGACTTGCATGTGTTAGGCCTGCCGCCAGCGTTCAATCTGAGCCATGATCAAACTCTTCAGTTTAAGATCGTTGCGGTTCTTACCTGCCACCCAAAAGCGACAGAAGCGAACCAAACTTGGCTCAAGGGTCAAACGAATTCATTCAGTATCGGCTTCGAAAAGCCGTAGTGCTTGAGTCGCTTGCCTTGATAATAGGTGATTTATCACCCTCATCGGCAAGCGCCCACATGAATTACCTGATCAAATTATTAAAGAGCCGTCGAAAAGCGTTGCCGTTCAACGTGGTGCGTATAATACGGTTTTTTCTTACAGAGTCAACCTGCACAGACAGAATTTACGCGCAGAATGTTACGCGCCAGATGTGCAGGAAGACCGTCCGGCGCTTACCATCAAAGATACTCAATCGCGGATCGCGCTGAGCAATTCTCAGGCCGCTAGCCGGGCCAACAAATCCGAGCGACGGTTTTCGGATACGAATGCCGCGTTGATGGCGTTTCGGGTTAGCGTTGCAAACACCTCTTCGGACCATCCGAAGGCATCAGCACATGCGATATGGTTGGCCAGCATGCCACCGCCGAAATACGCCGGATCATCGGAGCTGATGGTCACGTTAAGCCCTGCATCCAACAACGCGGGTAAAGGATGGTCGCGCAAGTCATCTACCACCTTCAGGCACACATTGGATAGCGGACACACCGTCAACACGACATGGTCGCGACGAAGACGCGCCACCACATCACTGCTTTCCAGACAACGTACGCCGTGATCGATGCGTTCGACGTCCAGGAGGTCCAGGGCTTGGGTAATGTAGGCCGACGGGCCTTCTTCGCCAGCATGGGCGACACGCGCCAGCCCGATTTCCTTGGCACGCTCAAATAGCGACGTGAATTTTTCCGGCGGATGGTCACGCTCGGCACTATCCAGGCCAATCGCATCAATCAACTTCCAGTAGGGCGCCGCCTGCTCGAGCACATGCAAGGCCTCGTCGGCGGGGCGATCGCGCAAAAAGGCCATGATCATGCCAACCGAGAAATCCATGGTCTGCTCAGCGTCCTGCTTGGCTTTCAACAGGCCGCCCATGACCACCTCCAACGGCACGCCCCGCTGCAGGTGCGCCTGAGGATCAAAATGCATGTCAATATGCACAACGCCCTCCCGGCGAGCTCGATGGAAATAGTCCATGGCCAGGTCATAAAAATCCGCTTCCGTGCGAAGCACATTCATGCCTTGATAATAAAGGTTCAAAAACGCCTGCAGATTCTCAAAGTCGTAGGCGTTTTTTGCCTCCTGAACGCTGGCATAGGGCAACTCAATACCGTTGCGCTGGGCCAAGGCAAACATCAACTCGGGTTCAAGCGACCCTTCAATGTGTAGATGGAGCTCTACTTTGGGAAGTTGACGCAAAAAGTCGTGCATACTGGGCTCCTTGGTAAACATGCGACGAAAATAAGCCAACCGCTGATTAGCTTACGTCAGTGGACGTCGCATTAAGCTTACCTGCATCAAGGTGCCAGTGGTAATCGATCCGGGGCAATAAGTCAGGCTGGTCGATTTGATGAACAAAATAGATGACCGTTCTGGTGGCTAGCCAGCGGTCAAGACTCGTAGCGACATACTGAGCTGTCGCCGCATCAACGCTGGCAAAGGGTTCATCAAGGATCACCACGTCCGGGTTACGCAGCATCAGCCGCGCCAAAGCGACCCGTCGCGCCTGCCCTCCTGACAGCTGCTGCCCCTTTTCGCCCACTGGGGTGTCAAGCGCCTTGGGCAGTTGCGTTACCCAGTCTGCCAAGGCCACATCGCCAAGCACCTGCCAAAGTCGTTCGTCAGTGGCTGACGGATCCGCAATGCGTAAATTTTCAGCCAGGGAGTCATCAAATAAATCCACCTGCTGGGTCAGCATTGCCATGTGTTCAGCACGATACGCCATCGATAGTTCGGCCGGTGCTTTGCCCAGCACATGGACAGCACCACTCGTCGCAACCAGACGCCCCATGAGCAGCGATGCCAGCGTGGACTTGCCAGCCCCCGACATCCCTGTGATGACGGCACGCTGCCCCGCAGGAAGGTGGAAACTGACATCATCCAGCGCCAGGTCGAGTGCGCCGGGGTAGCGAAGCGATACCTGCTCGAACGACACACCACGATCAGACAGCATCTTACCGGCAGTCGCCGCCATGGGCGCTGCGTCAGACTGGGCGAGCTTATTCAGGCGCTCGGCAGCGGCATAACTTGCCCCCAAACGCACAAACGCATTCGGTAGTACGCTGAACGCCTCATTCACCCCCAACGCCATCAGCACCGCCATCACCACAATGGGGCCTGCCACCAGGTCTTGCACAAACACCTCGCCAGCCACCCAAAGCACGGCTAACGCAACCAGACTGGTCACCGCTGCCAACAGCGCATTACCCATCGCCAGCCTGGAACCCACCAGGCGCTGATTGTGCAACGCCCGATGCTCATGCGAGTCCACGATGGCCCGATGCCAATGATGACTTCGATAGCTGGCCAATTCGGCGCTCCCCTGGACCTGGTCGACAACCAAGTGGCGCAGCACCTCCTGGTTCTCGACGTGGCGATAGCTTTGGCGCCACCCCCAGGCTGCCAGCCCCAAGGTGGTGACCAGCCAGAGCAGACCCAGCACGGCGGCCATAACAAGAGCCGCACCAGGGAGCCAGAAAGCAACAAAGGCAACGATGATCACGCTGCCGAGCAAGGCAACCAGCGGCGGTATGAGCACGCGTAGGTAGAAGTTGTCTAACGTATCGATGTCCGAGGTAAGCCGCGTCAGCCAGTCACTTGCCCGCTGTCGGCCCAAGGTCAGATCGTCGAGTCGGGTCAATTGACCAAAGACGTGAAAACGCAATTCTGCCAGCAATGCTAGCACGCTATTGTGGTTATAGACCCGCTCAACGTAGCGCGAGACGGTACGCGACAAGGCAAAGAAGCGTATGCCACCCCCGGGTACGTAGACATCGAGCGACACGGAAAGCCCCAGCGCCAGGGCAATGCCGGTTAACGCACTGGCGGTGATAAACCACCCGGATAACCCCAGCAGTGCAACACCGGACAGGAAGGTGGCGCCAGCCAGCAAAGCGCCCAGCATCAGGGCGCGACGCCGTCGCGTCAGCAAGCGCAGCCAGGGTAAAAACTGGCGATAAATTGCACTCAAGCGGGCACCTCCTGAAGCTGGCCGTTGTCCACGCGAAGATGGCGACTCGCCGCCGCTATGACGGCAGGATGGTGAGTGGCGACAACCAGCGTGCGCCCTTCTTTCGCCCAGTCAAACAAGGCCTCAACGACCGCTTTTTCCGTGGCGCTATCGAGCCTGGCGGTAGGCTCATCAAGCAGCACCAAGGGCGCACGGCTCAAGTAAACGCGTGCCAGGGCAAGCCGTTGTGCCTGACCACCGGACAAGCCCACCCCACGTTCGCCAAGCACAGTGTCGAGCCCTTGCGGAAGCGCATTCAGCACTTCACTGAATCCCGCACGCCTTAACGCCGACTGCATGGCCTCTTGCGTCGCTTCGGGGTCCGCCAAGCGCAGGTTATCGGCCAGACTGCCCTGCAGAAGACATGGCTGCTGATCCAGCCAGGCGACTTGGTTCGTCGCCGCATGACGACACGCGCCCTGGCTCGCGCCAACAAAGCCTGCCAGCAGCGCCAGCAGCGTTGACTTTCCACTACCCGACTCGCCGCTGACCGCCACCACATCACCGTGCCGTACGGTCAGATCCAACGGGCCCAGAACGACACCTCGGGCCGCATAGCTGACTTCAACCGCTTCAAGCTCCACCAGCGCTTCCGCGTCTTGAGTAGCGGGCGGAGAAGCAGTCCTCATGACAGGCGGCTCATTGAGCGTATTGACGATACTCTCTGCAGCGCCTAACGCCGCGGCACGGTCGTGATAGTGCATGGACAACGTTCGCAACGGCTGGAAAAACTCGGGCGCCAGCAGCAACACGGCCAAACCGGAAAACAGCGTCAGCGAAGGCGCAGGGCCATACTCGATGTAACCGAGCAGGCCAAAGCCCACATACATGGCCACCACAGCGATGGCCACCGACGAGAAAAACTCGAGGACTGCCGATGACAGAAAGGCCAGCTTCAGCGTGCGCATGCTCAAATGACGATAGTGATCAGCCGCCTGCCAAACGTCTTGCTGGGCGGCGGCCGTATGACCGAAAAGCTGGAGCGTGGTAATCCCGCGTACGCGGTCGATGAAATGCGCCGACAGCCGTGCCACCGCCGCGAACTGATCACGGTTCATGCGTTCAGCCCCCATGCCGACCAGAGCCATGAACAAGGGAATCAGCGGCGCCGCCAGCAGTAGAAAAATGGCGGCCAGGTAATCCAGCGAGACCACCACCGCCAGGATGACCAGCGGCACCCATACGGTAATACGCATTTGCGGATGGAAACGCGCAAAATAGCCGTCCAGGGCGTCAACATGCTCGAGGGCCTGGGCGGCAATGGCACCGCTTTGCTGAGTGGTCAACCAGACAGGCCCCAGCGCCGTGACTTTGTCCAGTAGCTGCGAACGCGCGTGACGTCTTATCCGCAGGCTGGCCTCCAGGCTCAGGCGCTCCGACGCCCACTGGCAAAGCGCTCTTCCGACAACGGCGACGGCCAACAGAATGAAAACTGATGATAAATCACGGGGAGCGCGGTCATGCACCATCAACTGATCGATCAACCACGCAAGGCCCGTGACTATCAAGACGGTCTGAAACCCCGCCAGACTACCGAGGAACGCCGCGCCCCTCAGTCGCTTGCGTTCCAACGATGCAAGCGACTGCAACCAGCGGCGCGGCGTTAACCCGTTTTGCTCAGATGTTGAGGCCATGGGCTCAGTGATAGCCCTCTCCTACACGCACCTTGCCGCGAAATACCCAGTACGTCCATGCCGTATAGGCCAGCACGATGGGGATGACGAACAGCACGCCGATAAGCAGGAAGAGCTGCGATTCGGGTGCCGAGGAGGCGTCCCAGATCGTGTAGTTGGGCGGCACAATGACCGGCCACTTGCTCGCGATCAGACCCAGGTAGGTAAAGATGAACAGGCCTAACGAGGCGACAAACGGCAGGCCTTCTTCCTGACGTTTAACGGCCCGGTAGAGAACATAAGCACACACCATGGCAAGGATCGGGAACACCCAGATCAGATGAATCTGGTTAAGCCAACGATCGCGCACTTCGGGGCTAACCAGCGGCGTCCACAGACTGACGATGCCAAATACGACCAGTACCGCCACCAATAGCTTGGGTGTGATGCGATAGGCCCACTGCTGGATGTAGCCTTCCGATTTGAGAATCAACCAGGTAGCCCCCAACAGGGCATAGCCCGCCATCAGGCCCAGGCCGGTCAGCACGGTAAACGGCGTTAGCCAGTCGAGGGCGCCGCCCACATAGACAAAGTCTTCAACGGCAAAACCCTGGATGTAGGCGCCGACAACGGCCCCCTGGGCAAAGGCCGCAACCGCCGACCCGCCGCAGAATGCTATGTTCCACCAATGGCGGTTTTTCTTGGATTTGAAACGGAATTCGAAAGAGATGCCGCGGAAAATCAACCCGGCCAGCATCAAAAACACCCCAATATAAAGCGCCGGCAGGAACACCGAATACACCAGAGGGAAGGCGCCCAGCAGCCCGGCACCGCCAAGGACCAGCCAGGTTTCATTACCGTCCCACACCGGCGCGACCGAGTTCATCATCACATCACGGGATTCGTCGTCGGGCGCGAAGGGAAACAGTATCCCCAGCCCCAAATCGAAGCCGTCCATGATCACGTACATGATAACGCCGAAGCCGATAATGCCGGCCCAGATTATTGCAAGGTCAAGGCTGATCATTTGCTCGCTCCTTCAAAATCACCATCGAACGGCGTATGGGCCGCTGAGAAAGGCCGTTTTGCCCGCTCGACTTCACCGGTTACTTCCGCAGTATCTGGGATCATGCCGTTACGTACCACACGGGTCAGGTAGTAAATACCTACCCAGAAAACGACGGTATAAACCGCGACGTATCCAATCAGGGTAAACAGCGCCATTCCGCCAGTGAGCGAAGGTGTCAGCCCCTGGGCATGGGTCATAACACCGTATACCAACCAGGGCGCGCGCCCCGCTTCGGTAACCACCCAGCCGGCAAGCACGGCAAGGAAAGGCGACACAATCATACCCACCAGCGTCTTGAGGAAGAGCGGCGATTGGAAGACGCGCCCCCTGCGGCGTAACAACAGCCCCGCAATCGCCACGCCGATCATCAACATTCCGATCGCCACCATCACGCGGAATGACCAGAACACCAGCGCCACAGGAGGCTGTTCGTCAGGGGCCGCTTCGCTGACGCCGGGAACTTCACCGTCGGCACTGTGCGTAAGCACGATACTTGCAAGGCTGGGGATGCCGATTTCGAAGTGGTTGGTCTGCGCCTCCTGGTCGGGAAGAGCGAACAGCAGAAGCGGAACGTTGGACCCGGTTTCCCAGTTACCTTCCATGGCCGCCACTTTGGTCGGCTGATGCTCGAGCGTATTCAGACCGTGGAAATCCCCGATGACGGCCTGCGCAGGCGCCAGGAACAAAAGCAGCCACAGGCACATCGAGAGCGCTTTTTTATTCGCCTCGACGTCGCGATTACGCAGCAGGAACCAGGCGCTGATTCCCGCCACCACAAAACCACCGGTCAGGAACGACGCCATCCCCATATGGACAAAGCGATACCAGAAGGAGGGGTTGAAGATTGCTGCCATCCAGGAAGTGATATGGAAATGACCGTCGATCATTTCATAGCCGGCAGGCGTCTGCATCCAGCTATTGGCGGAGAGAATCCAGAACGACGAGATGAAGGTGCCCACGGCCACCATGATAGCGGCAAACAGGTGGACCCCTTCAGGCACCTTGCCTCGACCAAACAGCAAGACACCAAGAAAGGCCGCTTCCAGGAAGAAAGCCGTCACCACTTCATAGCTCAGCACCGGCCCCAGGAAATTAGACGTTGCATAGGAGAAGTTGCTCCAGTTAGTACCAAACTGGAACGACATCACAATGCCGGTTACCACGCCCATGCCGAACACCACGGCAAATACCTTGGTCCAGAACAGCGCCAGGCGATCCCAAGCCTGGTTGTCCGTTTTATAGAACAGACCGTGCAGTACGGCGATATAAGACGCTAGACCGATCGTAAACACGGGGAAGATGGCGTGAAAGCAAACGACAAACGCGAACTGTATTCGCGAGAGTAACAGCGGATCGAGCTCCATAATTCGCTCCTAAGGCCTGAATGAACTCCCCTCTTGCGAGGGCGTGTAACAAGCTTAGTTGAGCCGCTATCGGTCACGCTTTATTCTTATAGTTACTAAGCTTATCGATTACCAACCCGTTAAGTTTACAGCTTAGAAGGCCCGTACGCGGCATGAGTTTGGGTATTTACCTGTGTCCCGTTGACGCAGATCAATTTTTAACGATCAGGCAAGCGTTTGTTAAAAAACTTAGTGACTTACGCGAGCACCACCAAGCTCACCATATAGCCAGTGTAGGCAATAAACAGGGCTAGTAAACCACCCCCTTCAAAGCGGTTGATGCGCCGTGGGCGACCCCGCCAGGAAAACGCAAAGATCATCATCAGCACGGTCATGACCAGCATGACGCTCCAGTCACGCTGAAGCACTTCCTGCCCGGTTTCAATCGGGGCGATAACACCCGCCAACCCCACCACGGCGAGGCTGTTAAACAGGTTCGACCCCACCACATTCCCCAGCACCATGTCATGTTCGTTGCGGCGCAGCGCCGTAATCGACGACGCCAATTCCGGCAGGGACGTACCAATGGCCACAACGGTCAAGCCAATAATCAGATCGCTGATACCAAAACGCACGGCGATCTCGATGGCCCCCCACACCAGCAGCCGCGAGCTGGCGATCAACAACACCAAGCCTACCAGCGTCCACATCATGGCTGTGCCACGGGACATCGGCTTGCTATCGAGGGTTTCGGCCACTTCAGAGACAAGCGCATCGTCCTGCTGGCCTCGCGAACGCACAATGCTGACAACGATAAATACCAGCAGCGTCAGCAATAGACAGACAGCCTCCCAACGGGCCACCCACCCATCGAGCAACATCAGGCCGGTTACCAGCATTACCACCAGTAACAACGGCATTTCTTTTCGGATGACGCTTGAGTGAACAGCCAAGGGGGCAAGCAAGGCCACGAAACCCAGCACCAGTCCAATATTGACGATATTCGACCCGTAGGCGTTACCCACCGCCAGCCCCGGGTTGCCCTGCATGGCGGCAAGAACCGACACCATCATTTCCGGGGCCGAAGTGCCAAAGCCAATCACCAGCATGCCGATCAATAGCGGCGATAGCCCCAGCCAGCGGGAGGTCGCCGCTGCGCCGTCAATAAACTTTTCAGCACTCCATATAAGTAGTATCAAGCCAACGACAACGGCGATGAGAGCAAGTAACATAAGATTCCCTTTGGTGACATATTCCAAGGACAGTCGTGATAGTTGGAGGTTGAAATTCTCGGCAGCCTCTGACCGGCGATATCGACGGAGCCGATCATTGTCCATTCACCGCTTTAGGTCAACGGTAAAGAAGCTACTGGGACACCAATTTTATCTGAAAATTGACAGACTTATCACCGACAGCGTATTGGTTTAGTTTCTCAACATGAGTGGGAACATTATTTGTCACAGCACTGGCTCCCTAAACGACCATCGTTGCATGTCAATGCGCCGCTGGTTGACCAGCAACCACCTGAAATCCGCACTCAGCGGCGACGCCTGCGCGCCTGCCACGAATGCGACTGGGTCTCGGCCCTACCACCACTCAAATCAGGCGAAAAAGCCAGCTGCCCACGATGTTCACATGTGTTAGTGAAACGCCATCGCTATCCAGCACAACGCAGTATGGCACTCGCTGCGGCATCGCTTATTGCTCTCTTGCTGGCGGTCTCCTACCCGTTTGTGAGTTTCAGCTATAGCGGAGTAAGCAACCGTATCGAACTTTCCGAAACGGCTAGTACGCTCATAACGTTTCATCAACCCGTGGTCGCTATTGGCGTTGTCATGACCATCGTAGTGCTACCTGCCGTGTATTTACTCGGCACCCTTTGGCTGCAATATGGTTTATTGCGTAACGATCCCCTGCCCTTTAGCCGATCAACGGCACGTTCACTAAGCCATTTAACTCCCTGGATGATGGCCGATGTATTTATTGTCGGCGCTTTGGTCAGCTTATTTAAAGTAGCCGGGCTTGCCGATATTGATCTTGGATTGGCTTTTTGGGCATTTTGCGTTTTTGCCATTTTGCTACTGATGACCGTTCAATCGATTGATGCGGACTGGATGTGGTTTGCCCTAGAAGGCGAGCCACTCGTCCCTGAGGGCACCCAAACAGGTATGTCAGCCGCTGCCCAGCGGCTTACCAGTTGCCCTACTTGCGGGCTAATTAATCGAATATCTCCGGACAGAAAACATCATTGCGTGCGCTGCCACGAGCGACTGCACCCTCGCTTGCCGCATAGTATTCAACGCACTTGGGCATTACTCGCCGCCGCTACGGTCATGTACATTCCTGCTAATATATACCCCATCATGACCACGACAAGCTTGGGCGATAGCTCACCGTCGACTATCGTTGGCGGTATTGTCGAGCTTATTCAAGCAGGCTCTTGGCCAGTGGCTGGCGTTATTTTTGTCGCCAGTATTATTGTGCCCGTCGGCAAGCTATGTGCATTGGCTTGGCTATGCACTGTTGCCAACCGAAGCCATGCCCTCAACGCCCAAACGCGGACAACGCTTTACCGAATCACCGAATTTATTGGACGCTGGTCGATGGTCGATATCTTTGTGGTCGCGATTTTAGTCGCGTTGATACGCGCAGATTCACTGATGACAGTCAACCCTGGGCCGGCTGCCCTCGCCTTTGGATCGGTGGTGGTCTTAACCATGCTGGCCGCAATGACTTTCGACCCACGTTTACTATGGGATGCGCCCATTACCAAACACCCAGGACGCCAAGCCGCCCGTAAGGAAATAATTGATGGCTGACGAAAACAATGTTCACTCCAATGAGCCACATAGTGATGCGGCTTTGCACCGAGCCAAACCCGGCCCCCAGACACGGCTCTCGCCTATTTGGATTGTGCCCATTGTCGCCTTAGTCATCGGTTTATGGCTGGTGTACGACAACTATTCTAGCCGCGGTACGATGGTTACCTTAACGATGGAGAACGCCGAAGGTATAGAAGCAGGTAACACACTGATTCGTAGCCGCAATGTGGAAATTGGCCGCGTGCAAAGCGTTCAGCTGTCTGATGATCTTTCTCAGGCGGTATTGCGAGCGCGCATTCAGCCTGAAGCAGAAGCCATGCTGCGTGAAGATAGTCGCTTCTGGGTGGTTAAACCGCGCATTGGGCGTGAAGGAATTAGCGGTTTGGGTACGGTCCTTTCGGGTGCTTATATCCAACTCCAACCCGGCTCTTCATCCGCACCTCAGCGAGAGTTCGAAGTAAGGGATACCCCACCTGTGGCGCCCGCAGGGGTCGCTGGATTGCAAATCAGCTTAGTCAGCCAGTTGGGCAATTCATTGAGAGTTGGCGACCCTGTTTCCTATCAGGGTTTCACCGTAGGTCGTATAGAAGAAACTCGCTTCGATGCCGAATCAAGCACCATGCACCATCAAGTATTCATTGAAGAACCCTACGACCAACTGGTCACTGAAAGCACGCGTTTCTGGACGGCCAGCGGCATCGATTTTCGCTTAGATGCCGACGGGGTGCGTGTCAATGTTGAATCAATTGAGGCCCTCCTGGGTGGTGGGGTTACGTTTGGCGTACCAGAAGACCTCCCAATGGGGAAACCTGTCGATAATGACACTCGTTTTGAGCTCTACACGGATGAAGATAGCGCTCGGCAAGGCACTTTTAACCGCTATTTGGAGTACGTCCTGCTTGTCGACGATACCGTACGAGGTCTCTCCAAAGGGGCTCCAGTCGAGTTTCGTGGCGTCCGCCTTGGTACCGTGGCGGCTGTGCCATGGAATTTCACAGCGCCACAGCCTGACTCCCGCGAGCAATTTGCTATTCCGGTATTGATCCGTATCGAACCGCAGCGTCTGGGCATTGAAAATAGCGAGGTCGATTTAGATGAGTGGGATGGTCGTCTAAAAAGAATGTTTACACTGGGTCTGCGCGCGTCACTTAAGAACGGCAACCTACTGACGGGTGCCATGTTTGTGGATTTAAACTTCCGCCGCGAGCTAGCTTCCCAATATGTTCCGGAATCGTTCTCCGATCGCACGGTATTCCCCACGGTCTCTGGTGGTTTTGCGCAAATCCAAGCCCAGGTAACCGATTTATTGGAAAAGCTTAACAGCTTGGAAATCGAGCCGTTATTAACGGGGCTTGACCAGAATTTACAGGCTTCTGAATCGGTGCTTGAAGAAGTACGCGGCGTAAGCGAATCCTTGAATCAGCTACTTAACGATCCAGAAACCCAATCCCTGGGCGGCAACGTGAACCGCACGCTTGAAGAACTACAAGAGACGCTCGATGGCTTGTCCCCCGAGTCGGCGGCCTATCAAGAACTGACGTCGACGGTCGAACGGCTTGACCGCGTAATACGCGATGTTCAGCCATTAACCCGAACGCTCAGCGAAAACCCACGCGCACTGCTATTCGACAGTGTCGAAACCGAAGACCCGATACCTCGCGCACCACGCGAATAAGGACACACAATGCGTTATTTGTCTCGAAAACTAGTTGTGATGTTACTGCTGCCGCTTTTACTCAGTGCCTGTGCCAGCAACACACCCTCGGCCAGCCGCTATGTATTGCCGAGCGGGTCATTATCAAGCCCGCCCAGCGCACCTGAAGGCACCCTTAAAGTGACAGCGCCGCGCTTGCCACACTATTTGGATGTCGAAGGTATTGTCATGCAAGTAGATGACATTACCTTGCAGGAGGCAAACAGCCATCAGTGGGCAGAAGCCATTGGCCGCCAATTGGAACGCGGGCTGCGGGCCCGCCTGTCCAATGCGCTGCCCACATGGCGCGTGGTGCGCGACACATCTAGCGACGAGCGAGTGATCACGCTACGCTTAGAGGTAGACCAATTCCAAGGACGCCATGACGGACGTGCCATTGCCAGTGGTCAATGGCAACTACTCAATCAACAGGGTGATGTATTGGCGATGGAAACATTCCATGCTGAAACACCGCTCGTGGAAGACGGGTACCCTGCGCTCGTTCGGGCCCTAGGTAAAAGTTGGGACACCGTAGGTGAGCAGATTGCCCAGGCGCTTGAAGATGTTCGATAGAATCGATTAAGCCCACAACAAACGGAGTTGAACGGCAATGACGGACTCGCCCCAACACTTAGATGGCTGCCTTGAAGCGGTTCAAACACTCTACAAAACAGTGGAGCAGCTACTCTACGAACCCGCCACCGAGGCGCGGCTTATTACCGCCATGACCCATTGCCATAAAGTCCATCAGACGCTGATGGCTGATACACCTTCAGCCGCGACAAGAGCTGCATTGGCACGTACAGAACAATTTATCATTGCCTCTGCCGAGGACTATTATCGCCAGCTACCTGATAGCTCCAAGACAACCCTCAACGGGAACGAGCGGACGAAGCTGTTTGGCAACCGTTTAATGGCCCTTGATGGCATTGGCCCTGCAACGGCTATGCAGCTAATGGAGCGTGGCATTTTTACCCCCGAACAGCTATTTGACCTATCGTTTAACGCACTTAAGGCACTGGACCTGCCTCCGGCGTCTCACGCTCGTGTCGCATCGCTCCACAGCACCCAACACGTCAAGACACCAGACTGAACGCCTATAGCATGATATAGTGCTCGCTTAATCAATCGTTCGTTATGAGTGAATCTTGTCACTGGTCACTAACGCCCCTCCTGGCATGCTCACGAGAGGCGTGAATCGTCAATTCTAAAGTGGCTGGCCATTGTTATCTTCAATTCATTACGGTTATTAGCGCTCTTCTAGAGCGCCCTTCATTCTCAATCTTAACAGTGCGCTGTTTAACGATGCCTAAAGCATGCGTGAGCAGCCACTGGGAGAACGCATGAACTTTTCTGATCTCGGCCTTGATGCCGACTTACTTCGCGCGGTAACCGATCAAGGATATACCGAGCCGACGCCTATTCAGCGTCAAGCCATCCCTGTGGTATTGCAAGGCCGCGACCTGCTCGCCAGCGCCCAAACCGGCACAGGCAAAACTGCCGGTTTCACACTGCCCATGCTGCAGCGTTTATCAGCAGGTAAGCCTGCCACCAAACGCCAAGTGCGTGCTTTAGTGTTGACCCCAACCCGAGAACTGGCCGCCCAGGTAGGTGAAAGTGTCACCACTTACGGGCGACATCTTTCTCTGCGTTCACATATCATCTTCGGTGGCGTCGGCCAGCAACCCCAAGTCGACGCACTGAAACGTGGCCTTGATATCCTGGTGGCCACACCGGGACGATTGCTCGACTTGCAACAGCAAGGGCACGTTGATCTGTCAAGCGTTGAAATTGTTGTTCTGGATGAAGCTGATCGCATGCTCGACATGGGCTTTATCCATGATATTAAACGTCTCTTGAAGCTGGTACCCAGCAAACGCCAGAACCTACTGTTTTCCGCCACTTTTTCTGACGAGATCCAGACGCTGGCGCAGCAGTTCTTGAGCGACCCGGCGTTTATCGACGTAGCGCCACGCAATACCACGGCGGACAAAATTGCCCAATCGGTCTACCGGGTTGACCGAGAGAAAAAGCGCGAACTACTGGCGCACCTCATCAAGCAACACCAGTGGTATCAAGTGTTGGTGTTTACGCGCACCAAGCACGGTGCTAACCGCTTGGCAGAACAGTTATCCAAACAAGACATCCCCGCGATGGCCATCCACGGCAACAAGAGCCAGGGTGCCCGCACACGTGCGCTTGGCGCATTTAAAGGTGGAGATTTGCAAGTATTGGTCGCCACCGATATTGCCGCACGTGGTCTCGATATCAATGAGCTGCCTCACGTGGTCAACTTTGAGTTGCCCAACGTAGCGGAAGATTACGTGCACCGCATCGGGCGGACAGGTCGTGCTGGCAGTAATGGCGAGGCGATTTCACTGGTATGCGTCGATGAGCACGCGTTATTACGCGGCATTGAACGGCTAATTAAACAGACCCTCACCAAGCACATTGAGCCCGGATTTGAACCCGACCCGAATGCCACAGCCCAGCCTATCGAAAATGGCCGTCGGCAACCGCGTAACGCTCGCAGCCAACGCAAACCGAGTCAGCATACCGACCGAGATGCGGCCCCCAAGCGTCGCGCTCGCCGCTAGCCCGGCCGAAAAGAATATGCGATGGTAGCGCTTTTATTAGGCTTACTCGTTAAGCACCGGTTTTCATGGAGTGATCATGGCGTCTTCCCAACTTATTGCGCAATACCGTCAGTGGCAAACGTTCCAACGTCAAGAGCAGTTAAGCAGAGAGCATTTTGGCGTTGTGCAACGCTTAGAAGATGCCCGTGCGTCTTCAACGCAAGTGGTTCAGGCGTATCGCAGCATGGCGGAAAAAGCCTCGACGGAAGGGGCATGTTACCGCACCATCTTTTTACGTAAGCGGGATGACCAGTATGCCCTACCCTGCGAAGGCTGGCTGTTCGTCCGCCGAGTACTAAGCGAAGGCAATAGCACTCGGGTAAGAGTCACTCTAGTCGAAACCTTTTCTCTCGAAGATGGGACCATGGCACCCGGCGATAAACCAGCGCGTAAACTGACTCTTGAAATTTTCGACCAAGTTCAGGTGGATAAAGGCATGCGAACCAGCGTACGCGTTGATTGCCTGGAAACCACCGAGGATTATCACTTTATTACGCTAATAGATGCCGTACGCGGAGACTTACGCCCCTATTTAAAATAAGCCGCCGCCATGAGGGCACGCCATACCGTATTTATTGCGCTGATGGTCATCGTAGGGCTCAATCTCCGCCCTGCGATGTCTTCGGTTGCACCGCTACTTAATCGCTTACAGGAAGTCGCTGGCCTTTCGGCTGCCTCAGCGGGCGTGCTCACCACGTTGCCGGTGCTATTTTTGGGCCTCGCGGCGCCGCTTGCCCCTATCCTTGCTCAACGCATTGGTAGCGAACAGGCGTTAAGCACTGCACTAGGTCTGCTAATGGTTGGCCTGATAATGCGAGGCTTGCCGTTTCCTGGGGTTCTTTTTATCGGTTCAGCGCTTTCTGGCGCTGCCATCGGGCTTGCGGGCACCCTGCTTCCTGCACTGGTAAAACGCCAGCTGCCGCATAGTGCCGACCTCCTGACCGGTCTGTATACCATGGCACTATGTCTGGGCGGCGCTTTAGGAGCAGGACTAAGCGTCCCCCTTACCCACTACCTTGGCAGTTGGCAAGCCAGTTTAATGAGTTGGTCCCTGCTGGCCTTTACCGCACTGGTGTTATGGGGCATTTATATGCCCAATACTAAAACCTCGTCACCCATTACTGCCGTACCTCAAACCGGTACGCTGAAGCTCCTCAGCCAGCCGCTTACCTGGTACGTCATGCTCTTTATGGGCATTCAATCATCGATGGCTTATATCGTGTTTGGGTGGTTACCGACACTCCTGGTCTACCGTGGTTATAACGAAGCCACTGCTGGATGGACCATGGCGATCTCGATTCTTTGCCAACTTGCCTCAGCGCTCACCGCCCCGTGGCTCGCCCGCCTAGGACGTGATCAGCGCCCGGCGTTACTCTGCGTTTTACTATCCACCGCCTGCGGTTTGTGGATGTTGTTGATAGCGCCACTTCACTGGCAATGGCCAGGCGCAGTACTTCTCGGACTAGGCCAAGGCGGGAGTTTTAGCTTAGCGCTCAGCCTGCTGGTCTTGCGCACGGCGAATGCACGCCTTTCAGGTCAACTCTCCGGGCTGGTTCAAGGCGGTGGCTATACCATCGCGGCAATTGGCCCTTTCGGAGTGGGCTTATTACTGCAGCACGGTGCTAGCGGTGCTCAAATCACATGGCTGCTGATTTCGCTGCTGTTGGTGTGCGGTGGTTTCGCACTGCTTGCCGGACGCAAACGCTGGCTCGACGATAGTTCGGGGCAGCTTTTAGTGCACAATGAAAAATACGATGACCGCCTAAATAAGGAGACGCCGTGAGCACCCCTGCTTCTTCTCGGCAATCAGCCACGATGCCGCGCCCTCGCCTGTTAATCATTTACACTGGCGGAACGCTAGGCATGCGCGCCGGCGAATATGGGCTAGTCCCCTCGGGCGATATTGAATCTCGATTAGCAAACGCGTTTCGTCAATTACCGCTAATGCAACAGCAGGCGTTACCCAGTTATGACGTATTAAGTTACCTTGAGTTAATCGACTCCAGTGCCGCGACACCCAGCCACTGGGCGCAGCTAGCGCATGATATCGCTGAGCGCTTAACTGACTACCAAGGGTTTGTGATCATTCACGGTACCGACACGCTCAGTTGGACAGCGGCGAGCCTCGCCTATCAACTTCAAGGAATTGACCGGCCTGTTATTTTCACCGGCGCCATGCTGCCTCTGGAAGCACCGGGCAGCGACGCTCTGGACAATCTCTACGGTGCGTTACGCTTTGCAGACGAATCAAACGTGCAAGAAGTGGCGATTTACTTTCACGGCAGATTGCTACGTGGCGTTCGCGCGACCAAGCAACACAGCGAATCGGTCGATGCGTTTACCAGCCCGAACTACCCGTTGCTGGGCGAACGTGTAGGTGACGATATTGTTCACTATCCCAGTCGCGGCTTGGCCGAACAGCAGCGAGGAGCCCCTCGTTTTGAACTACCCGACTACGACACACTCCGTGAAGGCTCTATCATTCGCTTGGTATTGTGGCCCGGTATCACGGCTTGGCAATTAGCGGCCTGGTTAGACGACCCACGCGTGAAAGGAGGTGTGCTCCAGTTGTGGGGGGCTGGCAACCTTCCCAACGATCCATCGCTGTTAGCCGTTCTTGCAAAGGCCAGTGGCGAAGGCAAACTGCTCGTCGCCATTAGCCAGTGCCCTCAAGGCAGCGTGCATTTAGGAGCTTATGCCGCCGGTCAGGGGCTGCACGATGCCGGCGTCTTATCAGGCGATGACATGACACCGGAAGCTACGTTTAGCAAACTCGTCCATCTGTTGGCGCAGCCGCTAACGAACGAGAATCGTCGTCAGCGCTTCTTAACACCTTTGGTAGGTGAGCGTTAAATACAGCCCTGGCAATCGCGACGTTTAACGCTAAGGTGAAAGCACACCCAGCGGATTAACAGGAATGTCATTTATGGAAAAGCCGGTCCATTACTTCAGCGAGCTGTTCGAGCAGCTAGGCCTTGCCTCTGATGCAGCGTCGATTGAACGCTTTATTCAACGTCATGCGCCACTTCCCGACGCGATGCCGCTAGCCGATGCGCCCTGCTGGAATGAGGGACAAGCAGATTTCCTCAAGGAAGCCGTAGAGGAAGACGCAGACTGGGCTGAAGTCGTCGACCATCTCGACGCATCCATGCACAAAACCCCCTAAGCTATAAAAATGCCAAGTTTTGCGTTTTTTATCACAGAAGGCTTGGCATCTTTAAGACCGACATTACTAGCACTGCAACCGCGCCTCCACCCGCTCTAGAATCTGACGACTCACTTTACCTACCAGAGGGGTGGCGGCCTTATTCACGGCTTTTTCCATCAAACGGCTACCTATTGCATAGCTAAGTGTTAGCCCTACCTCAGTTCCTTCCGGCACTTCACGCAGTTGATAGCGCCCTTGGTTTTTCACTCCGTCTACCGACTCCCAGGCGAGTACATGAGGCGATTTGACTTCAGTGATCACTACATCAAAAGTCCAGTCCATGCTGAGTGCGCGGACATGCCACCGGTAGCGTTCGTCACCAAGTGGCTCAATGGCGGTTATCAGATCCGAATAATCGGCAAAGTCCTCAACACGTCTTAACAATGCAAAAACCCGCTCGGGCGTTGCCTTAACGATGGCGCTGTGTTCGATAGTGGCCATAACGAAAATCCCTTCAATGAAGCCTCTAGCGTAGCACTTTCGACGTACTCTATGAGTGTACTTGCGCTAGCCAGAAACATGTCAATTGCGTACACTCACGCCCTTCCGGACCGGACCCCGGAACGCTGTAGCGACGTTTATTCACGCTACGATCAATAAATTCTCCGGCAAAAGAGTGCTTATCATGTCAACTTCTCCATCTCTTCATAGAGATACCGTCGTGGTGATCTATTCCGGCGGCATGGACTCGTTCACCCTGCTTCACCGTGCGCTAAATGAAGGTTATCACGTTCATGCACTGTCATTTGATTACGGTCAACGCCACGCTCGCGAACTCGATACCGCCCGCTTGGTATGCCAACGTTTGGACATCCCTCACCAAGTCGTAGATATCCGGGCGATCCATTCGCTAATCGATAATTCGGCGTTAACCAACCCCGACCATCCCATGCCTCATGGTGACTATGACCGCGACAATCTAGCCGCCACCGTCGTCCCCAACCGCAATATGATCTTGCTGTCATTAGCCATCGCAAATGCTGTCAATATTGGGGCGCAGCGCGTTGACTATGGCGCTCATGGCAGCGATCACGTCCTCTACCCCGACTGCCGCCCGGCCTTTGTGGAGGCCATGGATCAGGTGGCAAAAATTGCCAACTTTTCTCCCGTGTCAGTACATGCCCCTTACTTGCATGCCAGTAAAGCCGACATTCTTGAAGAAGGCTTGGCAATGGGGCTCGACTACCGCCACACCTGGACCTGCTATGAAGGGCGCGAACTTGCCTGTGGCCGCTGCGGTAGCTGTCGTGAGCGATTGGCCGCTTTTGCAGCCAATAACGTTACCGACCCATTGCCTTATGCTAAAACGCAGGAGGTACGTTGATGTATCAAGTCAAAGAAGCTTTCTACACGCTTCAAGGCGAAGGGGCACAGGCTGGTCGTGCTAGTGTTTTTTGCCGTTTCAGCGGCTGCAATCTATGGAGTGGCCGTGAACAGGATCGGGCAACAGCAAAATGCACCTTTTGTGATACCGATTTCATCGGCATCGATGGTAACGGTGGCGGTAAGTTTGCTACAACCGACGCACTTGCGAATCACATTACCTCGCTATGGCCAAGCGACGCAGGCCATGCCGTACCGTATGTAGTGTTTACCGGCGGAGAACCTCTCCTTCAGCTTGACGCACCTTTAATCGCTACGCTTCACAGCCTGGGTTTTGAAGTGGCTGTTGAAACCAACGGGACGCTTCCGCCCCCCGCCGGCATTGACTGGCTTTGCGTGAGCCCCAAGGGCAAAAACCCCTTGGTTGTTCATCAAGGCGATGAGTTAAAATTAGTTTTTCCTCAAGTTGAGGCGCCTCCTGAGGCATTTGCTCAGATGAACTTCCGCCACTTTTATCTTCAACCCATGGATCTATCGCCAGTGCACGATGGCACTGACACCGTTGCCCGCACCACTGCCTATTGTTTAGCTCATCCGCAGTGGCGTTTATCGCTACAAACGCACAAAATCGCAGGCTTTGACTGATGTCCCTATTTGTTAATCAATTGACCCATATCGACGCATCTCTGTGGTGCTCGAAAGAAGGCCTCAAGGGCGTGAGTTGGCAAGTCGACGCGCTACTTGAGGGTAAGCTTGGTGTGGATGGCATGCTGTTTGATTTTGGCGAAGTTAAGCCATGGATCAAACACCATCTGGACACGGGTTTGGACCACACGCTTCTGGTACCCGTTAATGCCCCTGGCGTCACCATCAATGAGTGCGAGGAAGGACTATGTGTTGCCACTACCACGCCTTACGCCATGGAAGTGAAAGGACCAGAGGAAGCGTTCACCTTACTACCTGTCGCCGCGATTGAGCGTGATGCTGTGGCCGAGACATTAAGCGCCCAGCTCACAGAGCATCGGCCGAACAATGTCACGCGTGTACATCTTACACTCAGCGATGAAGCTATCGAAGGCGCCGCCTACGGGTATAGCCATGGTCTTAAGCGCCATGCGGGCAACTGCCAACGAATTGCACATGGCCACCGCTCGCGCTTACATATCTGGCAGCAAGGCGCCCGCCAGCGCCAGCTTGAACAGCAGTGGGCGGCTTGGCTTGATGATCGCTACTTAGTAGAAGCGGATGATATTATCGAGCACGACAGGCAAACACTGACTTGCCGTTATCAAGCAGCCCAAGGAACGTTTAGTCTCACACTCCCCAGTGAGCGATGCGCTGTGCTGACCACTCCCACAACCGTAGAAAATATTGCCAGCTGGTTAGCCGACAAAATCGCCGCTCAAAGTCGCGAAACCACCAAGGTATTGGCGTTTGAAGGTTTCAATAAAGGTGCCATCGCAGTAGGCGAGTTATGACGGATGGGTGTCGAGCAGGATGCGGGGCATGCTGTATTGCCCCCTCTATCAGTTCAGCGATTCCAGGCATGCCTGATGGCAAGCCTGGGGGCGTAAGATGCGCTCAGTTAGACGAGCAAAACTTATGCCGCCTGTTCGGCGACCCTCGCCGGCCCGCCGTTTGCGAAAATTTTCAATTCGATGCTGCCATCTGCGGGCAACAGCGAGACGAAGCGCTGATCACGCTCACATGGCTTGAGCGTCACACTCAAACTAGCTCTCCAGACGCTCAGGAGATGCCAAGCGATGATCCAGCAGACTAACCCAGCGGACCAAAACCGGTGCGTCACTGTGACTTACATCGCCAAGCAGGCGGTGAAAGGCTTGCCGCGCAGGTTCATCGTCTGGCGCAATTCGGGTCAGCCATAATTCCAGTGCCGCCAGCTCCTGGTGGCGGTTACCGTGCTCGCGGGCCTGGGAAATGGCCATCTCAGCCAAAGCGCGTACTTCATTGGCGGGGTGATCGAGCATAATACGCACCCGGGCAAGCTGTGTCGCAAGTTCGGGTAGGAATAGCGTGGTTCTCTCCTTAGCAATCACCAAACACTGATCCAGATAATCTTCCGCTGCTCTTAGTTCCCCCAATGCTATACAGGCATCTGAATACCACAATACCGGTCGCTGAAAGCGATCGCGTCCATTGAGTTCAGCCATTTGATCAAGGCTATCCCGTAGTTGAGCAAGCCCTCCATGGTCACCCGCTAGAGCCCGCTGCCATCCCAGAATTCCCTGGGCTGAAATTTGCCATAGCTGCAAATCCGGTGTGGCGGTCATCGCCGCAGCCTTTTCAGCATGACGCGCGGCTAAATGGACGTGGCCAAGCTGACGGTAGAGCGAGGCAGCAAACAGAAGCGCCATGGCAAGCGTACCTGGATGGCCGAGTTTCTCAGCCAAGCGTATTGCGGCCGAAACTTGCCGTTCAGCCCGTTGGTAATCGCCACGTAAACACAGCGCCCATCCTTGGAAACACGCAGCGGTTACTTGAGGATGATCCGAGAACGGTAGCCATTCGATCATCATCGGCGCGTTTAGCGGATCGATTTCATTAAGATGATCATGAGCCTGGGGAATACGGCCCGCCCAGTATTCGCAGTGAGCGCGTGCGTAGTCCGCTAGCCGCTGGTAGCGCGGATCGTCAAGCCGAGCCGCGATATCCGCCAGGGTTGAGGCAAGCGCAAACGCATCGGCGTGGGCGTAGCGCTGGCTGCGCCCTACCCATAGCCCCCACTTAACCAGGAAGATTTGCTCAAGGTCTTCTGGGTCTTCCAACGCGTCGGCCCCTGAATGACGTAACAATTCGCGTGCGCGCACAAAGCTTTCATGGGCCGTGGGCGAACCATGTCCTTCCAGCGCGAACGCCGCCTGGCCCCGCACCGTCAGCAAACTCACCTCGCGCTCCACTTCATGCTCAACGTGCCGCAAGCTGGCGAGACCAAAATCCGCCATGCGCAGCGCGGTACGATTAGCGCTCACTTTCAAGGCTTCTCGGGCAGCGAGTTCAAAATAGCGTGCGCCTCTGGCGTAGTGCCCGCTGCGCCGCAGGTGGGTGGCAAAATCACCAGGATGACGGCTGATCCACATCGGGAATCGCTCTTCTATCAAGCTGACCACCTGCTGGTGGAGCGTGACGCGAACATCTCGAGGACAAGAAAGGTAGGCGGCCTCTTGCAGAAGCTGATGGCTAAACTGGAATTCAACTTCGCTGCTTGAACCATTATCCACTGGCTCGATAATTTCAAGCTGCCGCATATGATCCATCGCTTTTTGCAGGCGCGTGGTGTCATAACCGCTGCACTCGCGAAGAAAATCTAGACGAAACCGCTTACCTAACACGGCAGCGATATGCGCAATGTTACGATCGGCTTCCAACTGGTCGATACGACTGGCCAACAGTCCTAAAAGCCCCTTGGGTAACTCATCAAACTGCACACTACGCCCTTCACGGCGGTCCATATCCAGACGCCGACAAATCTCTTGCATGTATAATGGAACACCATCGCAACGCTCGATAATCTGATTACGCAGCCGCGGACTTAGATGAATCCGGTACCGCCGCGAAAGCTGAGATAGCAGCCGTGATGATTGCAGTGCATCCAGTCGACCCAAACTGATTTGCTGGTCCCAATGCAGCTTCACGGGTAAAGGCTCGCGGCCATGATGACTCGCCACTAGCATAAAGGCGGTATTAATCGGCAACCGGGCCTGAAGTCCTGACAGTACTTTAAATGACGGCTCATCGAGCCACTGAAGATCATCTACCATCAAAACCAGCGTATGAGTAGCCGCCTGGCGCTCAATTAGTCGGTGAAGCAACATAACCACCAGCTCAACCGCTTCACCGTTTTGCGTGAGCTGCGCTACTTCCTGCACGCTTCGCACTCCAAGCGCTTCTTCCAGCAAACATTGCTGCTCATCGCTCAACGCATTGAAGTCTAGGTCTGTTTGCAGGGTGTGAAGGGCATCAAGATCGGCCGCACCTTTCAGATACCAAGACAATAGTGTCCGTGCGACCCCATAGGGTTCCAAAACCGATAGGCGGGTAGTAGGCTGCCAGCAAATAGCGGCGTCTCGGCTCAGCTCAAGCTGGCGAAAGCCAACCATCAAGGCCGATTTGCCCATACCCGAAGCCCCGCGTACCAGCACGCTCTGGCGAAGCCCAATGCCAGCACGGGCTAACGCATCTCTAAGGGTTCTTAACGAGGTTTCGCGCCCGACAAGACTTGGCGGCAGCGCATCACGGCCACCTTCATTCTGACCCAGCACCAGCGCACGCTGGCGCACGCGACCATCACTTGCCAGCACACGTGAAACCAATCGTGGCTGAAGGTCGAGTGCCGGCGGCATATGCTGACTCGATTCCTGGGAGATCACCAACTCACTACCTTCTGCCACACTCATCAGCTCAAGGGAGATTTGCGTTACTTGGCCCAGCGGGTCTGCTAGCTGACGCTCGGGCAAGTAGACAACCCGACCGCTATGCAATCCCGCCGCTAATTCAAACTGCGGCGGCTCACCTTCACCGGTCCAATGTTTGGCAGATTCTTGCGGAAGCGTTTGACGACAGTGCTCGTAAAGCGCAACTAACTCAGCTAACTGATGGGCGGGACCATGGGTACCAAAACAAGCAAGCCCCAATCCCCCCGTAGCACCGGGCAACCAAAAACCACCCAAATGATGACACTGCTGTTCAAGCCAGCGCAGCAATTCCAGCTGAAGCGCAAGGCAATTACGCGTGGCTGCGCGATCCTGCCAGTCACCCTGAAGCCGTAAGCGAATGGCCATCACCGACAACTGGCGGAGCTCTATTTCATCTTCGCGCAAAGGCTTACTGTCAGTCGCCAGCGCGCGTGAAAATGCCCCCTGAGGCGACATGACACGAGCATCGTGGTGTCCATCAGACCAATAGCTGGCCAGCTGAAGAAAGCTTGGCTCGGGTTGCTGGCCGGATAGGGCAAGAAGCTGAAGATAGCTATTGTATTGCTCATGAGCCGCCGCCATCTGCTTTTGTTCGGCAAGCTGTTTAACCAGCCGCTCATGGAACGGGCCATACCCTGAAAAACGGCTAACCAAGGTTTCCAGGAGGCCATCAGGCACCTCCTGATGGTTATCTAGCACATGCTCAGCGAAACGAATAACACGCTGACGCCATTCATTTCGCGCTTGTACTAGCCAGCGCTGAAATTCACTGCAATTAGCTAGCTGCAACTCTTCAATGAGGTCACCTTGGTAGCAGGTTAATACCGCATTCAACGTAGCTAGGTCTCTTGGTCCCTCAAGCAGGGTTTGTAATTCATGCAGGTCTACCTGCCAACTGGCTGGCAGTTGAAAAGCAATCGTCTGGCGCGACACGTTGAGCACCTGCTCGGCATCCTCACCTAGCGATTGACGTAGGCAGTGCAGCGCGTGGCGCAGGTTGGTTCGGCCCGATGAAAGCCCTTGATCCGGCCAAAGGAGTTCTGCTAACGCGGCCCGATTGATCGGCTGACGATGCAGCAACAAGTAGACTAGCAACGCCTTCACTTTGTCGTAGCTAAAGTGAGTTAGTACGTCATCCCCTTGGTACAAGGCGAAATGGCCGAACAAGGTTAGTTGGTCATACTTATGAGCATCGCGCATAGTAAACATCCTATCTGGACGAACGGCGATTTACGCTGGCACGCCGCTATGAAAACGGAAAGCCGAATCCGGCGAAGTAATTAAGTCTGCTTCACATGCGACAAAAAAAGCGATTCGTTCATCAATCGATTGGTCGGTCTGCTGTCGAGCAAGTAACAAATAGTCTTCGAAATGGCGGCCTTCTGACTTGACGAGAGTGCGGTAAAACTTTGCCAACTCTTCGTCAAGATAAGGAATTAAGCACGCAAAACGCTCACAGCTCCGCGCTTCAATAAGCGCGCCAATAATCAGCACATCAATTAATCGCTCAGGATCCTGAGGGCGAATATGGCGACGTAATCCCTCTGCATAACGTGAAGCGGTCAAATGCCGGTATACGACGCCACGGCTCTCCATCAGTGCCACTACCTGCTCAAAATGCAGGAGTTCTTCACGCGCTAACTGTGACATCTTGCTCAATAGAAGCGGTTGATTCACATAACGATAGAGAAGACTCATCGCCGTGGAGGCCGCCTTTTTTTCGCATTGGGCATGATCAATGAGCAAAATCTCAGGGTTATCCAATGCCCACATCAGCCAAGCGTTTGGCGTTGGACAGGCCAAAAAACTGTGCAGGCTGTCGGGCAGCAAATCATCAGCGATGAGCGAATGATTGGCCTTGTTACCAGAGATTACTTGTATAGACATAACACCGTCGCCAAATGGTTATCAAACTATTGTACAACACTAGAACGCCTTGGGTAATGCGAACATTGCATTAAATTCGCCTTATCAGCGTATCAGGAGGCCATCAGCCCTCCCAGTAGTAACGCGGTGTTACGAGAATCACACTTTAAGCAACCTCTGTCGATAGTTTGTGGTTTTCCGCAAGTAAAGCATGCCAGAACGTTTGGTCCAAGCAGGCTTTGTATGCCTTGCACGCTTTTATCATCACAAAGTACAACGCCTTGACGACGGACTCACCTTAACATTGTCGACAGTTTCACGTAGAATTGCCGCCATCCAACCAGCGCTGTTTGTCAAGCGCATGTCAGTGTCCGGCGGCCTCGTGCAGCGTATTGCCCACCTACCGCCGCCACCATAAAAGCAGATGAGAGGGCCCCCAACGTGCTTGAAGCTTACCGCCAACATGTCGAGGAACGCGCCGCAGAGGGCATCCCAGCCAAGCCCCTGAACGCCGAGCAAACCGCAGCTTTGATTGAGCTACTAAAAACACCCCCGGCCGGCGAAGAGGAATTCATACTCGAGTTAATCACCAACCGCGTTCCTCCCGGCGTTGATGAAGCCGCTTACGTAAAAGCGGGCTTTTTAACCGCTATCGCCAAAGGCGAAGCCACATCCCCCCTCATTGATAAAGTGCACGCGGTTAAGCTGCTGGGCACCATGCAGGGTGGTTACAACATCGTCTCGCTGGTCGAGTTGCTTGACGACCAGGAACTTGCCCGGGAAGTCGGTGAACAACTCAAACATACGCTATTAATGTTCGATGCATTCCACGATGTTGAGCAGCGAGCGAAAGCAGGCAATACCGTCGCCAAAGACGTTATTCAATCCTGGGCGGATGCCGAGTGGTTCCTCTCCAAACCGGCACTGGAAGAAAAAATCACGTTAACGGTATTTAAGGTGCCTGGCGAAACCAATACCGACGACCTGTCACCCGCTCCAGATGCTTGGTCACGTCCTGATATTCCGCTGCATGCCAATGCCATGCTGAAAAACGAGCGCGAAGGCATTGAGCCAGTAACCCCAGGCACTACCGGACCACTCAAGCAAATTGAGGAGGTGAAAGCTAAAGGCTTCCCCGTGGCTTACGTCGGCGACGTCGTGGGCACTGGCTCCTCGCGCAAATCGGCAACCAACTCTGTGCTGTGGTTCTTTGGCGATGACATGCCTTATGTACCCAACAAGCGCGCTGGCGGTTTCTGTTTTGGCGCCAAAATCGCCCCGATCTTCTTTAACACCATGGAAGATTCCGGCGCACTGCCGGTAGAGATGGATGTCGAAAAACTTGCCATGGGCGACGTTATCGATGTCTATCCTTATGAAGGCAAGGTTTGTAAGCACGACACCGACGAAGTACTCACAACCTTCGAACTAAAAACACAGCTAATTCTCGATGAAGTACGCGCTGGCGGCCGAATCCCATTGATTATTGGCCGTGGCTTGACCGGCAAGGCGCGTGATTCCCTGGGCCTTGCTCCATCCGATGTATTCCGTCTTCCCGAGCAGCCTCACGACACTGGCAAAGGCTTCACTCTGGCACAGAAAATGGTCGGCAAGGCTTGCGGCCTTGAGGGTGTTCGCCCCGGTATGTATTGCGAGCCTAAAATGACCACGGTCGGCTCTCAGGATACCACCGGCCCCATGACCCGTGACGAACTGAAAGACTTGGCATGCCTTGGGTTCCAGGCCGACCTGGTAATGCAGTCGTTCTGCCATACTGCCGCTTATCCGAAACCAGTAGACGTGGACACCCACCACACCCTGCCCGACTTTATTATGAATCGCGGCGGCGTATCACTCCGCCCGGGCGACGGCATCATCCATAGTTGGCTCAACCGTATGCTGCTGCCAGATACGGTCGGCACCGGCGGCGACTCTCACACCCGTTTCCCGCTGGGCATTTCGTTCCCTGCCGGCTCTGGCTTGGTCGCGTTCGCCGCGGCAACGGGCGTTATGCCGCTCGACATGCCGGAATCTGTGCTTGTGCGCTTCAAGGGCAAGCGACAGCCGGGCGTGACACTGCGCGATCTGGTTCACGCCATTCCGCTCTATGCCATCAAGCAGGGCCTGCTCACCGTCGAGAAGTCCGGCAAGAAAAATGCCTTCTCAGGACGCGTACTGGAAATTGAAGGCCTGGAAGATCTGACCGTCGAACAGGCCTTTGAGCTTTCCGATGCTTCCGCAGAGCGCTCAGCCGCAGGCTGCACCATCACGCTTTCAGACGAAAGTGTGACCGAATACCTCAAGTCCAACATTACGCTGCTTAAGTGGATGATGGCTAACGGATACGGCGACGAGCGCACTATCAGTCGCCGCATCGAAGGCATGGAAGCGTGGCTGGCCGACCCGAAACTTATGCGCGCCGACCAGGACGCTGAGTACGCGGAAATTATTGAGATCGATCTCGACGAAATCAAAGAGCCGGTGCTGTGCGCGCCGAATGACCCCGACGATGCCCGCTTGCTTTCAGACGTTGCCGGCACGAAAATCGACGAAGTATTTATCGGTTCGTGCATGACCAACATTGGCCACTTCCGCGCCGCAGGCAAGTTACTTGAGAAGCAACCTGCCGGCAGCCTCAAAACCCGCTTATGGTTAGCACCGCCGACCAAAATGGATCAGCACCAGCTTACCGAAGAAGGTTACTATGGGATTTATGGCCGTGCAGGCGCACGCATGGAAATGCCCGGCTGCTCACTGTGCATGGGCAACCAAGCACGTGTAGCGGCCAAGAGTACCGTCGTTTCCACCTCAACGCGGAACTTCCCCAACCGCCTTGGCGACGGCGCTAATGTGTATCTGGCGTCCGCAGAACTGGCCGCCGTTGCCGCTGTTGAAGGGCGTCTGCCTACGGTCGACGAATATCGCCGCTACATGGGCGAATTTGACGCCATGGCGGGCGAAATCTATCGTTACATGAACTTTCACGAAATTGAGGAGTACCAGAAGGTTGCCTCAAACGTGATTCCGGTGGCTCAAGAAGCTTAGGCTTTATCGTCACCGCTCCATCGCCGATGCTCGCACCATCACAAAAGAGTTACGTACTCTTTTGAGTCGATGAACGAACGCCCCGCCACTGTTTTCTTCAGGGCGGGGCGTTTTTTTAAACTCATCATTGACGCAGGCTCAACACTGACAGGAATACCCCATGACGACGATTATCACCCCCGATATCTGCGATGCCTTTCCCAGCGTTCAGGTACTTGAACCTATTTTCGCCAACTATGGCGGTGTAGATGCATTCCACGGCCCCGTTCGCACGGTCAAATGCTTTGAAGATAATTCGTTGGTTAAACAGGCAGTCGCCGAACCCGGTGACGGTGCCATATTGGTGGTCGATGCAGGTGGCTCCCCTCGCTGCGCTATGCTTGGCGATATGCTGGCTGAACAAGCCGTTGAAAATGGCTGGGCTGGCGTCGTAATGTACGGCTGCGTGCGCGACGTGGACATCCTCGCTACGCTTGCGCTCGGCATTCAAGCGCTTGGCAGTCACCCGCGCAAAAGTGAAAAACGTGGAGAGGGGCAACGCGATGTGGCCGTTACTTTCGCAGGTGTCACTATCACGCCAAGCGACTGGCTTTACGCAGACAACAACGGCATCCTGATTGCTGACCATGCGCTAGCGCTTGATCGAGTATAAAGCACCTCCCTTGCCAGGGGTGGCGGTTGCTGCCACCCTAACCCTTCATATCATGACGTTATTGTGACCATGCAGCCTCTAACCCAGTTGGGCTCAGCACTTGTTCGCACGTTACGCGATCATTTGCGCCCACTTATTGCGTTTCATTTATTTTTCACCCTCCTTGCGTCAGCTCTCCTACTGCCCACCATTGCCTGGGTAGTGCGTGCCTTACTCGCGCAGCTACAACGCAGCGTGGTCACCAACAATGAACTCGTGACACTGGTATTTAGCCCTCTTGGGCTATTGGGTATGCTGATAGGCATTGGGCTGTTTTTTGTAGTGATTTATTGGCAACAAGCCGGCATGCTCCAAGTCGCTATACGCCCCCGAGATAACCACTACCGCCTCGCCTTTGAGGCTCTTTGGCTCAGTAGTCGCCGCTTGCCTGCACTCAGTGGTTTGGTGGTTTTACAAGTCGGCAGCCATCTTTTATTGCTCACCCCATTTATGGTGGCCCTGGCCTGGCTATATGATATATGGCTGAGCGGCATTGATACCTATTACTTACAGCGCGTTAAACCACCCTCTCTATGGTACTTTCTCGCCTGTGCAGTCCCCTTGCTACTCCTCTGGATGGGCTTGGCGGCCAAACTCTATTTACGCTGGCTATTGGCACTTCCCTTAGTGGCGCTGGAGCGCTACTCGCCCTGGCAGGCGCTACGCCGCAGTGTTGTGCTTACCCGCGGTTGGCACGGCTCCATTGGAGGTGCTGTTCTTTTGGTGCTGGTGCTAATTATTGCCCTACCGCTTGCCACCACACTGTTATTCGACCACCTATTCACCCCAATTTTATGGTGGTTACCCGAGCATACCGCCATCCTGGTTCCTGCCATGCTGGGCTATTTAACCAGCTATGTGCTGATTACCTTGGCGGTCACTTTTGTGGGCATCGCCGCCAATGCGCTGCTATCCGCCTGTCTGTATCTGCAACTGGTGCATCGCGAAGCGCGCCCCGCGCCTCCGCCAGCCGACGCCCACCCTGGGCGCCTGGCATGGGCAGTTGAACTCAGCGTACTGGCCTTCGCGGCGCTTCAAGCCTGGTGGATACTGACAAGTTTCGACATTCACGACGACGTAGACGTGATCGCTCACCGAGGCAGTTCAATGGCAGCCCCGGAAAACACCTTGGCGGCATTGGATCAGGCGATTGTGGATGGTGCCGACGCCATTGAAATCGACGTGCGTCTGACGGCCGACCAAGAAGTCATGCTCTATCACGACCGCAACATGGCACGCCTTACCAGTGATCAGCAGGAATTCGGAGACTTAACGCGTGAGGAGCTCAAGCGTTATGACGTCGGCAGCTGGTTTGGCGATGTTTATGAAGGTGAACCCATTCCAGGGCTGGACGATGCGCTCGCACTAGTACGTGGGCGCGCTGACTTGATGATCGAAATAAAACCCTTGCCCGGTCAAGGACAAGCACTCAGCGATGCGGTGGTTCGGGAATTGCAACAGGAAACCGACACGCGCTATCGCTGCTGGGCATCCGCTGGTAGCCCAATAGATGCTTATGCAGAGTGTGGCTACCCGAATGCCATGTACAGCATGCGTATTGCTACCATGTCACCTGGATTACTGACCTTTATCAAACAGCAGGCTCCAGAGCTCAAGGTCACGCTAATCGCACAGCTTATCTTGCCAGGTACATTGGATCGCAGTGCCTTTGACGCACTGGGATTACGTCACAATCGCATCACACCACAGGAAATACGCTTAGCGAGACTCTACGGCTATGAAGTACACGCCTGGACAGTCAACAGCCGAGCGCGTATGTCCACGCTGATTGATTTGGGTGTAGACGCCATCATCACCGATTACCCTAGTCAACTGGTGGAACTGCGTGATGATCGCCGCGCGCTAAGCGACGGCGCGCTGATGTTAGTAAAACTTCGCAACTGGCTGCGTCGTTAAGCTTAATCGCCCATCACCACCCCTTCCCGGCGCGGGTCGGCCCCGCCAAACAGCTCGCCATCCTCTGAGCGCATGATGGCCTGTAGACCGCTGGTTAGTTCACGCTCGCTGATGTTATGCCCCCGCTCTCTAAGTGCCTCAAGGGTCGCCTCAGGAAAACGCCCTTCCTCTACCCACACATCGTCTCCAAGGGTAACTGCATGGGGCAGGTTTAACGCTGTTTGTGCGTTCATTCCCCAGTCGCGAAGTGCCATCAGCGTGCGCGCCGTATAATGAATGATGGCCGCACCACCGGGGGAGCCGAGGCTTCCTATCAAGTCGCCGCTATCATTATCCAAGATCAACGTTGGGCTCATACTGGAACGTGGCCGTTTGCCGGGTTCAACACGATTAGCCACGGGCTCGCCGTCCTGCTCGGGCTCGAAGGCAAAATCCGTAAGCTCATTGTTGAGTAAAAAGCCCCCCGGCAGATCAGTACCGCCATCGGTCATAATTCGCGAGCCAAATGCCTGCTCAATGGTGGTCGTCATGGCAACCGAGTTACCCTCAGCATCGACAATACTGATATGGCTCGTCCCGTATTCGGGCTGAGTTGGCTGCGGTGCCCAACTGGTTTCAATATCACCGGGTTGGCCGGGCTCGGCATCGCTTCCCATGCTCTCTTGACCGATCATCGCGCTGCGTTCGGCAAGGTAGCGTGGCGCCAGCATTGTCGACCAGTCACCGCCGGGGGCATCAACAAAATCCGGATCGCCGATATAGTAGTTACGATCTGCGAAGGCTAAACGCGAAGCTTCTAAAAACTGATGTAGCCAGCCGCTGCTGGTCACGCCGTCATCAAGGGGCGCTTCGAGTAGAGGCTGTTGATCGAGCATGCCTAAAATCTGCATGACCGTAAGATGCCCTGACGAGGGCGGTGGAAAGCCGCACACCTTCCACTGCTGCCAAGGTGTACAAATCGGATCGCGGGTAACGGCTTCGTAGGCGTCAAGGTCCTCAAGTGACAGCTCCCCTGGCCGCTCGGGGTGCTCACTGACTCGGTCAACAATATCTTGAGCTATATCACCCTCATAAAAAGCACTGCTGCCTTCCTCGGCGATGCGTTTTAATATCTCGGCTAAAGCCGGATTTTTGAGGGTCTCGCCTACCTCAATGGGCTCTCCCTCCTGATCATAATAAAAGGCCCGCGCCAGCTCGTTATCGGGCAAGGCATCATCACTGTCTAAGCTAGAGTGGAGCCGCGGGCTCACTTCAAAGCCCTCTTCCGCCAGAGTGATCGCCGGAGTAAATAGCGCTTCCCAGGACAGGCTGCCATGGGCCGCATGCGCCTTTTCCATCAACCGAACAGTACCCGGTACGCCCACGGAACGGCCACTAGCCACCGCCTCCATAAACGCCAATGGCTCGCCATCTTCCATGAACAGTTCGCCGTCCACGGCGCTCGGCGCGGTCTCACGACCATCGTAAGCACGCACGTCCTCGCCATCGTAGTAAAGCAAGAACGCCCCGCCACCCAGGCCGCTGGATTGCGGCTCAACCAGCCCGAGCACCATCTGGACGGCAATAGCCGCGTCGATCGCATTGCCCCCGGCTTTTAATATCTGGTAACCCGCATCGGTGGCCAGCGGATTGGCAGCTGCCACCGCGAAGGAGTCAGCAGACCAGCCAGGCTTTTCCTCATAGCCAGAACCGTCTTCAGGTGAGATGGAGGGCGTTTCATAATCGAAGCCCCAACTATGGAGAGACACTACCAATAGGCCGGGCAGTAACCAGGCAATTTTTTTCGAGGGCATCACGACCGACTCCGCCAATTCGTTCAATCCAACCGCGTTAGATCGCTAGCCTATTAAACCCAAGCGCCCAGCACAATGGCCGGGCGCTTATCAACTAGCCTGCTAATTATTATTCTGCGATGGTTTCGCCAGCCAGCATAAACCAGGTTTCAATCACTGCGTCTGGGTTGAGCGATATTGAATCGATGCCCTGCTCCATCAGCCACTTCGCAAAATCAGGGTGATCAGAAGGCCCCTGGCCGCAGATGCCGACGTATTTGCCCTGGGCTTTACAGGCCTTGATGGCCATCGACAGCAGCTTTTTGACCGCTTCGTTTCGCTCGTCAAAGAGATGCGCCACGATACCGGAGTCGCGATCCAACCCAAGGGTTAGCTGTGTTAGGTCGTTGGAACCAATCGAGAAACCATCGAAATGCTCAAGAAACTCATCCGCAAGCAGCGCGTTGGCGGGTAGTTCGCACATCATAATGACCTTAAGGCCATTATCGCCACGCTTGAGACCGTTGGTCGCCAGCAGTTCGACCACCTCGCGAGCTTCTTCTGTCGTGCGAACGAAAGGCACCATAATTTCAACGTTATCAAGCCCCATTTCTTCTCGCACACGCTTGAGCGCCCGGCACTCAAGCTCAAAGCAGGGACGGAACGCCTCTGAGATATAGCGTGAAGCCCCCCGGAAACCGAGCATCGGATTCTCTTCGCCGGGTTCGTAAAGCTTGCCACCAATCAGGTTTTCGTACTCGTTTGACTTAAAGTCGGAAAGCCGCACGATGACGCGCTGAGGATAATAGGCTGCCGCCAACGTCGAAATACCTTCTACAAGCTTATCAACGTAAAAGCTGACCGGATCGGCATAGCCGGCGGTACGCATATCAATCACCTGCTGCAGATCAGACGGCAGTGTGTCGTACTCCAGCAGCGCTTTGGGATGAACGCCAATCATGCGGTTAATAATGAACTCAAGTCGCGCAAGCCCCACCCCGGCATGAGGAAGACCGGCAAACCCAAACGCGCGGTCCGGGTTACCCACGTTCATCATGATCTTGAAGGGGATCTCGGGCATGGTATCGACGTTAGAAACTTTACAGTCGAAGGCCAGCAGCCCCTCATAAACATGACCGGCATCCCCTTCGGCGCATGACACGGTAACGTCGCTGCCCTCGCTCAATCGCGTGGTGGCATCGCCACAGCCGACGACGGCAGGGATTCCCAGTTCCCGAGCAATAATCGCCGCATGGCAGGTTCTACCCCCACGGTTGGTCACGATGGCTGAAGCGCGCTTCATGATCGGTTCCCAATCAGGGTCGGTCATATCGGTCACTAATACATCGCCATCATGGATTTTATCCATGTCGTCAGGGGTCATGACTATCTTGGCAGTACCACGGCCAATGCGCTGGCCGATCGCGCGGCCGGTGACCAGGGTGCGGCCTTTCTCGCGCAGGTGGAAACGCTCAAGCTTGCCGCCTTCCTGCTGCGACACGACGGTTTCTGGCCGCGCCTGCACAATGTATAGTTCACCATCGTCGCCGTCCAGCGCCCACTCAATGTCCATGGGTCGTTGGTAGTGTTGTTCAATGGTCACGGCTTGTCGCGCCAATGCCATCACCTGTTGATCGTTAATGCAGAAACGCCCACGATCGACTAACGGCACATCGATAGTCTCAACCGATTTACCCGCACTGGCATCTTCGCCATAGACCATTTTGATCAGTTTTGAACCCAGGTTACGCCGAAGTACCGCAGGGCGCCCCGCCGCCAGGGTCGGCTTGTGAACATAGAATTCATCTGGGTTAACGGCCCCTTGCACAACGGTTTCGCCTAACCCCCAAGACGCTGTAACGAATACCGCATCGCGGAAACCCGACTCGGTGTCCAACGTAAACATGACGCCCGACGCGCCGGTTTCAGAGCGCACCATTTTTTGCACGCCCGCCGACAGCGCAACATTCTCATGCGCATACCCACGATGAACCCGGTAAGAAATCGCTCGGTCATTAAACAGTGACGCAAAGACTTCGTGGACAGCACGCTTGATATTGTCAAACCCCTCGATATTGAGGAAGGTTTCCTGTTGTCCAGCGAAGGAGGCATCGGGCAAGTCTTCAGCGGTGGCCGAGCTGCGCACCGCGGCTTTTAACGCAGGATGACGCTGCTGAAGCGTCTCGTACGCAGCGCGCAGTTCGTTTTCAAAGGTGGGGGGTAACGGCGTATCAATGACCCACTGGCGTATCATTTTGCCCGCTTCAGCCAGCGCCTTAACGTCATCAACGTCGAGACGCGCCAGGGTCTGGTTGATACGCTCATTGAGTCCCTCATGGGCAAGAAATTCGCGGTAGGCGTGAGCCGTCGTCGCGAACCCGCTGGGAACGGTAACCCCTGCCCCGGATAAATTGGAGATCATTTCGCCAAGCGAGGCATTTTTACCACCCACGCGTTCGACGTCGGCCATGCCCAGTTGATCGAACCATAGAATGTAATTGTTCACGCAACCCCCTCGCTCAATAGGCCAGCGGTCATGTCAACCGCTGAAGATGAATGCGCTCACCCTAGCACCGCCTCTGCGTATTCGCCATTAGTCTAATAGCGAAGAGAGTGGAGGATTTTTACAACAGGTGGCATTTTTGAGCGTTTGTTGTAGTCACCGATCAAGCACAGTTGTGCCCAACGCTATCCCAGCACACAATATGCGCAACGTTACGGGGAGCGAATACCATGCAGCGCACGGCTTTTTTTATTTCGGACGGGACCGGCATTACCGCCGAGAGTCTGGGCAGGAGCCTTTTAGCCCAATTCAGTGATGTCGAGATCAATATGCAAACCAAGCCTTATATCGACACCGTGGAAAAAGCTAAGGCCTTAGCTCAGATCATCGACGCCACGGCGGTCCACGACGGCCAAAGGCCAATTATTATCGATACGATTGTCGACCAACAAATCCGCGACGTGATTCGTCAAGCCTCCGGCTTCAAGGTAGATATTTTCTCTACGTTTCTTGAACCTCTGGAGCAGGAACTCGCCACCCATTCGTCCTATAGCGTGGGGCGAACGCACTCGATTGGTAGCGACGACGTCTACATGGATCGCATTCACTCAGTGCATTTCGCGTTGGATAACGACGATGGGGCGCGCACCCATCAGTACGATAAAGCCGATATCATCCTGGTAGGCGTATCGCGCTGCGGCAAAACACCTACCTCGCTCTATCTGGCCTTACAGTTTGGTATTCGCGCCGCCAACTACCCGCTTACAGAAGACGACCTGGATGAAGATGGGATGCTAAAACTGCCCAAGGCACTCGCACCCCACAGGCACAAATTATTTGGCCTAACGATTGACGCACGGCGTCTGGCGGCGATCCGCAACGAGCGCCGACCTAATAGTCGGTATAGCTCGATGGATCAATGTATGCAGGAAATTGAGCAGGCCGAAGCGTTGTATCGACGACTGCATGTGCCTTACATCGATGCCACTCGTTTCTCAGTGGAAGAGATATCCACTCGCATGATTGCCGAAACCGGGTTAGCGCGGCGTTTTTCGCCCCGCTAACCCCGGAAATCGCAGGCTCACATGCCCTTGGGTGCAAAAATCCCTGGGGCATTACGCCAGTAGCCTTTGTAGTCCATGCCAAAACCAAACACGTAACGGTCGGCAACTTCCAGACTGCAATAGTCCGCTTTTAAACCAGGGACTGCTTTTCGGTCATGACGCTTATCGACCAGCACCGCCGTGGTAATACTGGCCGCTTGCGCTTCCTGACAGTAATTCAGAATCGCAGCCAATGTCGTCCCTTCATCTAGAATGTCATCGACGATGACCACGTGCCGTCCGGCCATGGGGATTTCCGGCGACACCCGCCAGAACAGCTCACCACCGCGGGTTTCATTGCGGTAGCGCGTGGCATGTAAGTAATCCACCTCAAGGGGAAACCCCAGTCGGGTTAACAAGTGACCAGTGGTAATCAACCCGCCATTCATGACGCAATAAAAAACCGGCAGTTTATCGCCTAGATCGTCGCTGATCTGTTCGGCCATACGGTCCAGCGCCTGCTCCACCTGCTGCTGGGAAATCAAACAGTCGGCGTTGTCCATTAGCTCGCGCATGGAGTCGAGCGACGCGAGCGCTTCTTTATCTAGCTTTGCCATTAAAATTCCAACCTGCTGGGTAAAAACGGTCTTTAATTGCCAGTTGACAGGGTCGCCATTGCCTCAAGCTGGGCATGCGTGCGACGCCAGCGGCTGAGCGCGGGCAATGCATCCAAGTCTGGCCGAGCACGCTTATAGCGAAGTTTTCCAGGCCGGACGGACTGGGGTGCGGGGACGGCGGACACCACTTCAAGCGCCGCATTACGATCATTGCATACCAGCAACATATCGCAACCCGCTGCCAACGCAGCCGCCGCACGTTCGCGTGGCCCCCCGGCTTGATGAGCACCAGCCATGCTCAAGTCATCTGAAAAGATGCAACCTCTAAACTCCAGCGACTGGCGAAGCATGCCAAGCCAGCTAGGCGAAAAACCAGCGGGTCGCGAGTCAAAGGCCGAGTACACAATATGCGCGGGCATGACTCCATCGAGCTTTTTCGCCAGAGCGCTAAAGGGAATCAGATCGTGTTGTTTCAGGGCTTCAAACGAGCGATCGTCAATCGGCAGCGCAAGATGCGAATCCGCCGCCACGCCGCCATGCCCTGGGAAATGCTTGCCAACCGCCGCCATACCGGCGTCATGAAGCCCCGCCACTAACGCCCCGCCCAATTCGCTGACTTGCTCGGGCTCAGGGCCAAAGCTGCGATCACCAATCATGCTGGACAATCCGCTGTCAACGTCCAGCACGGGGGCAAAACTAATATCCAAGCCGCAGGCGGCCATCTCCATGCCCAGTAGCCACCCAACATCCTGGGTAAAGGCAAGCGCCGCCGCGCGATCCTGCTGATAATACTCACCGAGACGCGCCATCGGCGGCAGGCGCGTCAATCCTTCCTTGATGCGCTGAACGCGACCGCCCTCCTGGTCCACTGCCAACAACAAATCAGGCCGTAACTTGCGCAACTCGCCACACAATCGACGTACCTGATAGGCGTCTTCGACATTGCGCGAAAATAGGATGACGCCTCCCACCGCGGGCGTTTTCAGCAACTGCCGGTCTGCAGCGGTCAACGTGGTCCCCTCAAGGTCCAACATGACCGAGCCTAATGGATGTGTCATAGCGGGATGTCCAAAAAAAGCGCCAATACTAGACGATGATTAGCGTGAATCCAACGATCAATGCCTGTCGTGAAGCCAGACAGGCGTTCCGGGTGGGGCCTGTTCAAAGAGCCAAAGGAGGTCGTCATTACGCAAACGCACACAACCATGCGAGGCTGGCTGGCCCATTGGTTGATCCGGCGGCGTACCGTGCAGATAAATATAACGACGCTGCGAATCCACCAGGCCGCCACGGTTTAACCCCGATTCAAGTCCACATAGCCATAGAATGCGCGTCAGAATCCAATCTCGCTCAGGGAACTCAGCAGCCATCTCAGTGTTAAACACTTCCCCCGTCCAGCGACGGCCTTTAAACACGGCGTTTTCCGGGGCATTACCGCCAATCGCGGCGCGAATATAGTGCCAGCCAATAGGCGTTTTCCCACTCCCGTCTTGACACCCAACGCCGGCACGCCCGGTGGAAATATTACACTCATAGCGACATACATCGCCTTGCCAGGCACGTAACTGCTGTGCCTGAATGGCAATTTCGAGCCATAACGCCTGGCGGGGAGGCAACTCAATGAGCGACGGTGTCTGCATGATTCTCAATGTCTTTCTCGTCAGGTAGCGGCGCGTTCATTGCCGCCACCACCACCGGTCGAAGGCGGCGAACCAAGTCGCGCACCGTGACGTGCTGGTGGTAATCCTTTTCAGCAATATCGCGCAGCGCATCCAGTCCCGAAAGCGTAAAGATGACGGTACCTAACATAAAGTGTAGCCGCCAAAAGCGCTCGGCGTCCGGCAAATCAGGAGTGGCGCGGCGCACTAAATCAGTGAATCGGCTAAAGACATCCCCGTATTCTTGCTGAATGTAGCGGCGCAAATGGCCCTGGGCTTGGCTGTACGCAAGGCCAAGCAAACGCATAAAGACTTTTAGGCTATTGCGCTCAGCGGGCACCGTCAGCACGGTTGTCGCCATGGTTTCGAGCAGCACCTCAAGGGGAATATCGCGCCCTTCATAGCGAGCTTCAAGATCGTCTAGAGCACTATGAAAACGCTGCGAAAACGGATCCAGATAACGCGCGAATACCGCCTGAATAAGCGCTTTTTTAGAGCCAAAGTGATAATTCACCGCGGCCAAGTTGACTCGCGCCTTACTGGTAATATTGCGTAAGGACGTCTCGGCAAAACCACGCTCTGCAAAGAGCACTTCCGCAGTATCTAGAATGCGCGTCACCGTATCCGATTGAGCCATGCTGCTCTCCATAAAAACGGTCCATAAAAACGGCTGTTTTAAACAAACTAGGATACTACGTTATCGCTAGATAGCTCTCAACGTTTACCTGGCGATAAAAGACGCACCTGTAGCGCAACCGCATCTCCTTATACATCAGGTTGTTAGCCAGACTAACTCAAAGATATACTGGACAGGGAAACATACTGTATACTTAACCACATAGCCAAAAGGTAAACAGACGCTGTCTTGCCCACTTATTCAATTGGAGGCTGGTATGTCGCGGCCGTTAACTGTTCGTCAACAAAATGTCTTCGACTTTATTGTCAAAACCATGGCCGAGTTTGGCTATCCGCCTACCCGGGCCGAAATCGCCAAAGCGCTAGGGTTTCGCTCGCCCAATGCGGCAGAAGAGCATTTGCGGGCACTTGAGCGCAAGGGCGTCATACGCATCATCCGCAACACATCCCGCGGTATCCGCTTACCCAACCAAGAGCCCCAGGAGACGCTTGATACCCAACCATCAGCAACGGATCAGGCGACGGGTTTACCTATTATTGGCGAAGTCGCGGCAGGCAGTCCTATCCTGGCCGCCGAGCACATTGACCGCTACTGCCCCTTACCCGCCGACTACTTCACGCCCAAAGCGGACTATTTGTTACGTGTGCGCGGGCTTTCAATGCAAAACATCGGCATTCTGGAAGGCGACCTGCTCGCTGTACACCGTACCCAGCACATTCGGGATGGGCAAATTGTCGTTGCCCGCCTGGAAGATGAAGTGACCGTTAAGCGTTTTAAACGCGAAGGCCATCACGTCACTTTAATCGCGGAAAACACCGACTTTGCCCCGATCGAGATCGACCTACGTAGCCAGCCACTCGAAATCGAAGGTGTGGGCGTCGGCGTTATCCGCGGTGGCAATGGCCAAGCGCTTGGCTAACGCTAGCTAAACACGATGGTTTTATTACCGTGCACCAGCACGCGGTCTTCCAAGTGCCAACGAAGACCTCGTGCTAGCACGGCTTTTTCCACGTCACGCCCAAAGCGCACCAGAGCCGTCGGTGTATGACAGTGACTGACCCGGTGGATGTCTTGCTCAATGATAGGTCCCGCATCCAGCTCTTGGGTAACGTAATGGCAAGTTGCGCCTATTAGCTTTACACCGCGCTCATAGGCTTGGTGATACGGCTTGGCACCGGCAAATGAGGGCAGAAAGCTGTGGTGGATATTGATCACCTGCCCCGCATAGCGCTGGCACAACGCTGGCGGCAGAATTTGCATATAGCGGGCCAACACCACGCAGTCTGCTCGCGCTTGGTCAATATGCGCTTGCACTTGCCCAAAGGCCGCTGGTTTATCCTTGGGATCCACGGGAACATGGTGATAGGGAATACCGTACCACTCGGTTAACGACCGCATATCATCATGATTCGATATCACGCCAACAATATCGCAATCAAGCTCACCTACCTGCCAGCGGTAGAGTAAATCAACCAAACAATGTGATTCTCGCGATACCATCAACACGACCCGCCGACGCTTCTGGGTATCGACCAACGCCCACTGCATATCAAACTGCGCAGCCACAGGTTCAAAGGCCGAACGTAACGCTTCCGCCGACATACCCAATGAATCCGCTAATATTTCGTAGCGCATAAAAAAACGCCCGGTTTGCAGATCAGAATGCTGACTAGCCTCAGTAATAGACCCGCCTTGCGCGGCAATAAAACTCGATACTTCCGCCACAATTCCCACCTGGTCTGGGCAGGACACCACTAAACGATAAAAATGCGACATAGTCATTACTCTTAACGGTTTACCACGCGGCTATTGTCATGGCCGTCCATGGGCATTCAACAAACGTCTAGTGTACCCAATGCGACGCCCGCAATCATCGACTGTCACGGCGATGATTGTTAGCCGACCGCCGCTTACCGTATAGTTGAGGAATTATTTTTTAGGCTTTATTACTCTGATGCATCCACCGCGCGCTCATATTCGTCCCCGTCGTCGCCCCCCATTGCGCATCTTGCCGTTAGGCGGTTGTGGGGAGATTGGCATGAATCTGACGCTATATGGCTACGAGGATCACTGGATCGCCGTGGATTGCGGCATGATGATTCGTCAGGATTTACCCAACGCTCCGCTCCAAGTCCCCAACCTGGCGACGCCGAAAGCATTGGGCATCGCGCCTAAAGCGCTGTATATCACCCACGGGCATGAAGACCATATTGGCGCAGTTGCCTGGCTCTGGCCTCACTGGCAATGCCCCATTTATGCCACGCCCCTGGCGGCAGGCTTATTGCGTCTCAAATTTGCCGAGCATCAACTCAGCAGCGCCGCCATCCATGTAGTCGAGCCCGGTGAGGCCTTGCAAAGCGGCCCTTTCATCCTTCGCTATCTGGCGGTTCCTCACTCAATACCCGAGAGCTGCGCGTTGATCGTCATGGCAGGTCTCTACCGCGTGCTGCATAGCGGGGACTGGAAGCTTGATCCCGAGCCGATCATCGGTGAGCCGATCAATCAAGCACAGTTCAAGGCACTCGCGCCAGTTGACTTGGTGATAGGCGATTCCACTAACGCTCCGATGCCAGGCCACTCGGGCAGCGAAGGTGATGTCGCCCGAGCACTTGCCGCAACGCTCGCCGCCTGCGAAGGCAGAGTGATTGTTTCCTGCTTCGCCAGTAATTTAGCCCGCGTGTTGGCAATTGGGCGCGCAGCTTATCAGTGCGGACGGCGTGTTAGTTTGATGGGACGCTCAATGGAACGCATGGTAGGCGTCGCCCGCGGTCTCGGCTATTTGGACGATTTTCCGACGTTAGTGCCCGCCCACGACCTCGGTTACCTCCCCCCCGATGAAGTCGTCGTCATTGCCACAGGCAGCCAAGGCGAGCCGCGTGCTGCGCTTCAACGGCTTGCTCAGGGCCGTCACCCTCACGTTGATTTACAGCCAGGCGACAACGTGATTTTTTCCGCGAAAGCGATTCCCGGGAATGAGCGACCCATTGAGCAGCTAAAAAAGCGTTTGCAACAACTTGGCGTTCGGCTCTTCGATGAATTCAGCCACCCCGAACTACACGCGACGGGGCACCCGGCACAGGAGGAAATGACTCGCTTTTATGAGTGGTTAATGCCAAGACACCTGCTGCCTGTCCACGGGGAAAGCCAACATCAACAGGCCCATCAACAGCTAGCGGCGACTCTTGGTATTAATGCACCGCTAGCACCCGTCAATGGCGACATGATTCGCTTTGATCAAGAGGGGCTGCATCACGAGCAGCACTACCCGCAACCACCATGCATCGTCAGTCAGAACAGTGTTGTCCCCCACCCTGGGCTGGAAAGCGACAGTAGCGCCCACCCGCGCCGGGGCAGCCTTTATTTAGCGCTGCCAGTTACCGCTACGACTACCGGCTGGGCGCGCATTGGACGCCTAATGCTGGATAACACAAGCGCCAATGCGCTGGACGAAGACAGCTTCAGCGAATGGTTGGATGACCAGCTTGCCGAACTGCACGCTGATACGTTAGCGGACCTGAGACTTGGCCTCCAGCCGCGTTTAATCGCCTGGTTAGCCGAGCGGCTACAGCATTTACCTGATGTTCACCTGCAGATTATGGCCAGCGAACTGCCTGCTCCCATCGTTGACGATTAAGACAACGCTACTTCGCCGTTCTGTCGGCCTGCGAAATTACCAGCGGGCGGCATCGTCGATATCTGAACGGCGCTCTTTAACCCAGTAATCACCCTGAAGGCCGTGTTCTTTTTTCCAAAAAGGCGCTTGGGTTTTTAACCAGTCCATAATGAAATCACAGGCCTCAAAGGCTTCCCGGCGATGCGCGCTTGCCACTAGCACTCTAACAATGGCATCACCCGGACGCATATGCCCCACTCGGTGAATAATCGTAACGGCGTTGAGTGACCAGCGCTGCCCCGCCTGCTCAGCAATACGCTGGAGGGTGGCCTCGGTCATTCCTGGATAGTGCTCCAGGGTCAGCCCCGTAACGTCAGGGGTTTCGTTAAAGTCACGTACCAGCCCAGTGAAGCTAACAACCCCTCCTATATCCGTGCGTCCGGCGATGCAGGCATCATAACCATAGGCCATATCAAAAGGCGCCGCTTGAACGCGGATGCTAATATCCATCTTAGCCCCCTGTAACGGGTGGGAAAAAAGCCACCTCGTCATCGTCGGTAATTCGCGCGCCATCGTTGGCCATGACCTGGTTGATCGCACAAAGCGTGCGTTGGTCCTGCAATAGTTGAAAGCGTTCGTCCTGAGCCGCTAAAGCGGCTTTCAGCCCCGCAATATCGCGACTGGGCAGTTGGTCAAAAGTCACCACCCGTTCGTTTTCACCCAGTTGCTCACGCAGCTCGGCAAGAAACTTGACCAGTACGCAAGGCGAATGACAACGATCTCCCAAGCTGACTTCACCGGCGGTGCCTTGGCCTGTGACAATCGGCGGCGGCGCTTCAGGCGTGGTCTCGCGCTGATACTCTCCCCGCTGACCGCCGCGTTTGCTATCAAGCTGTACCGCGTCAATACGCATGCTTTTATCTACCGCTTTACACATATCGTAAAGCGTTAAACAGGCCACCGAGACTGCTGTCAGTGCTTCCATCTCGACCCCGGTACGCCCATTTAATCGACAACTCGCGGTAACATGGACACAGCTTTCTGCGGGATCCACATCAAACTCAATGGCCACTTTAGAAAGCGCCAACGAGTGACAAAGCGGGATCAGCTCATGGGTACGTTTTGCCGCCTGAATCCCCGCAATACGTGCAGTTGCCAGTACATCACCTTTAGGTAAAGAGCCTTCACTTAGCTGCGTCAGGGTGGCAGGAAGCATCACAATGCGCCCAGATGCAACCGCCTCGCGGCGCGTCTCTTGTTTATCTGAAACGTCTACCATACGGGCTTCGCCGCGGCTATTGAGATGAGTTAACTGCATGGTGTCACCTATCAGTGCGTGAAACATCATTGAGCCGTTGGCCCGCCATCCATTCGATTATCCAACTTGCAATGGCGTCCGTATCATTAAGCGCTAGCTGCCTCCTTGCAGCGGGCAAGGCGACCGGCGACGGCCCATCAAGCGCGACGGCTTCAACGCCTGGGCCTAGTAGAATATCTGCGTCCCCAATGCCATTACGATAAAGCACCAGCTTGGCCAAGGGCCATGCTTTAAAGCCTTCCACCAGCACCAGATCAGGTGAGTGTACAGCCATCATCGCCAGTAGCTGATTTAAATCCGGCTCTTCACCGCCTGGGGTTTCCTGCATCAACGCTAGGCGTTGGTTTGATGCGACCAGAATAGGTGTCGCCCCGGCACTGCGTAGCTTATAGCTATCTTTCCCGGGTTGGTCGACATCAAAGCGATGGTGAGCATGCTTAATCACCGCCACCTTAATGCCCTCGGCCCGAAGCCGCGGTAACAACTGCTCGAGCAGCGTCGTCTTCCCCGTCCCACTCCAGGCAGCAATCCCCAACACGGGAAAAGCTAGCGATGAATTCAACTGCATAAGCGAGCTGCTCCAAATAGACAAGGGTTAGTGAGCATCGCCAGCGTCAGCTTTTTCCTCGGCTGGCAGTATCCAGTTCAACGCAATACCGACCAGCGCCGCCAGGCTAACGCCTTGCAGCGTAAACTGGCCACCGCCCACCTGCATGCCGCCAATACCAAAAACAAGAATCAACGAGACAACGACCAGATTACGCGGGGCGGTTAATGAATGCCCGGCACGCACCAACGTATTCATCCCGATGACCGCGATAGAACCGAACAGTAGCGTCATAATCCCCCCCATTACAGGCCCGGGGATGGTTTGCAGAAGCGCCCCCAACTTGGCAATAAAGGCCAGCGCAACGGCCAGTACCGCCGCGACCACCATATAGCGAGGGTTAAACGCCCGGGTTAGCGTCACCGCCCCCGTTACTTCTGAATATGTAGTATTGGGCGGGCCGCCAAATAGCGCGGCCACCGTGGTCGCTAAACCATCGCCTAACAGCGTACGATGCAGCCCCGGCTTCTCCAGGTAGTTACGCCGAGTTACCGAACCAATAGCCACCATATCACCAATATGCTCCACCGCTGGGGCAATCGCGACAGGAATCATAAACAGAATGGCCGCCCAGTGAAAACTTGGCGCAGTAAACGCAGGGATGGCCAACCAGTTAGCCTCACGCACCGGCGTAAAGTCGACCAGGCCCATTAACAGCGCCAGGCAATAGCCAACTATTATGCCGCCCATAATAGGGATCAAACGCAGCAATCCACGGCTAAATACAGCCAAGACCAAGGTAACCAGTAGACTTACCATGGATAAAAACAGCGCCGCACCATAACCGATGTGATCGCTGGTTTCGCCGGTGGCCATATCAACCGCCACTGGAGCCAACGCCAGGCCAATAACCATAATCACCGGGCCTACTACGACGGGTGGTAATAGGCGATGCAGCCACTCGGTTCCCTTCACGCGGATCGCCGCCGAAATGGCCACGTATACCAACCCTGCCACCATCAAACCACCGAGCGTTGCCGAGACACCAAAGTTAGCTATCGACCCTTGAATCGGTGCAATAAAGGCAAACGAAGAGGCAAGAAAGACCGGTACCGTTAAGCCGGTTACCGTATGAAACACCAACGTACCGACCCCGGCGGTGAACAACGCCACACTCGGATCAAGCCCCGTCAACAGTGGCACTAAGACCAAGGCGCCAAATGCCACAAATAGCATTTGGGCCCCGGTTAGCAACACTCTAGGCCAAGATTCAGGCTGGCTTGGGGCATCTTTCATCACGCGGCTCCTCTCAGATTTATGCTAGGGCAAAAAAATGCCCCTAACGTAAGACGCCAGGGGCCGGTTAACATGAAAGGCTTATCTTGTACCGAAGATTTTATCGCCAGCATCGCCTAAGCCTGGGACGATATAGCCGTTCTCATCCAGCCGCTCATCCACCGCGGCTGTGTAAATGTCTATGCCCGGATACGCCTCTTGCACACGCTTGATACCTTCTGGCGCCGCCACCAATACAATCACCTTCATGTGCTCGCAGCCGCGCTCACGCAGCATATCCAAGGTGGCCACCATTGACCCCCCGGTCGCCAGCATGGGGTCAATTACGATTGCCATGCGCTCTTCGATGTCATTGGTAAATTTGGCAAAATACGGAACAGGCTGCAGCGTCTCTTCGTCACGATAAAGCCCAACGACACTGACACGCGCACTGGGAATTAGATCAGTGACACCCTCAAGCATACCCAACCCAGCACGAAGGATCGGCACAACCGTGACTTTTTTACCCTTTAGCCGCCTCGTAGCAATAGGTTCACCATTCCATCCCTCAATAGTGTGATCTTCGAGCTCAAGGTCCTTGGTTGCTTCGTAGGTTAAAAGCTTAGCCACTTCACCTGCCAATTCCCGAAAGCTCTTGGTGCTTATATCAACTTCACGCATCAGTCCCAGTTTATGCTGAACAAGCGGATGATTAATGGAATAGACACTCATGGGACGTCCTCACTGCAGGGGGTGATAGGCAACGCGGCTGGTCGCAGACTTGCAAAATTGGGCGGCATTCTACCCGTAAGCCGCCGCCAGGTTAAGGGGTGGCGGGTAATTGCCACTCAACGGGAGCGCGCCCATGCTCGACCAAAAAGCGATTCGCCTGTGAAAAATGGCGGGTTCCAAAAAAACCCCGATGGGCAGATAACGGGGAGGGATGCGGCGCTTCCAATACCAAATGACGCTGTGTATCAATCAGCGTTTTCTTCTGGCGGGCGTGACTGCCCCAGAGCAGGAATACACTAGGCAGCGCATGCGCGCTCACCGTCTCAATCGCCCTATCCGTGAAAGGTTCCCAGCCTTTCCCTCGGTGAGACGCAGCATTGCCCCTCTCAACCGTTAACGACGTGTTTAGCAGCAACACTCCTTGCTTCGCCCAGGCTTCCAAATGCCCATGGCTAACAGGTTCGGCACCTACATCGCTGGCCAGTTCTTTATAGATATTCAGCAACGAAGGAGGCACCGCCACCCCCGCCTGTACCGAAAAACATAGCCCGTGTGCTTGGTTGGGTCCGTGGTAAGGATCCTGACCTAATATCACCACCTTTACGTCATTGAGTGGCGTTAACTCAAAGGCGCGGAACAACTGAGATGAATGGGGATAAATGATTTTTTTGGCCGCTTTTTCGTCAGCCAGAAAGCGTTTCAGTGACCGCATATAGTCAGCCTGAAACTCATTTCCCAGCCAGTGATTCCAGTCGTCGGGAAGCGGATTCGACATGATTATTTCTTCACTTGATCAACCAGTGGTTCAACATAGGCAACGCCCATATCCCAGGGGAACTGAATCCAGCAGTGCTGGGCAACTTCGGTTAAATACTGATCAACCAAAGGACGCCCTTCCGGCTTGGCATAGATGGTAACAAAATGCGCCTTGGGCAACATTTCGCTCACCGCACGAGCGGTTTTACCCGTGTCGACCAAGTCATCGACCAACAGCCATCCCTCGCCGTCGTGATCAACGCCTTTAAGAATATCCAGCCCACCTTGATCCATGTGGTCATAGCTTTTGATACACACGGTATCGATGAGCCGCACGTTCAGCTCGCGCGCGATCAAGGCGGCAGGAATCAGCCCCCCACGAGTAATCGCCACAATTCCATTGAAGTCACGTTCGACCAGCTGATGGCAAAGCTGGCGCACATCGCGATGGAGCTGATCCCATGAGACGGTAAAATGCTGATGGTAGCGTTCGCTGCTCATATCGTTCATTACTCGTCTTCGGTGAAAGAACAAACCGCGAAAACGCTGTAGCCCGCGTCGCGAATCCTTTGCGAGCCACCCAGCTCAGGCAAATCAATAATGGTGGCCGTCTCAACGACATGCCCACCGCTGCGCTGGATAAGATTCGCGGCGGCCAGCATGGTCCCGCCGGTAGCAATCAGGTCATCCATCAGCAAGATGCGGTCGTCTTTTTGGAAAGCGTCCGAATGAAGCTCAACTTCTGAATGGCCATATTCGAGCGTGTAAGTTTCGCTGATGGTTTTAAACGGCAGCTTACCCTTCTTACGCACCGGGACAAAGCTACAGCCCAGCTCGTAGGCCAAAGGAGCCCCAATGATAAACCCACGCGCGTCGATAGCCGCGATGGCATCCAGGTTCATTTCCTGATAGCGGTGTACAAAGCTATCGATCAGCTTGCGAAATGCCGCACTATTTTGCAGCAGCGGGGTAATGTCACGAAAGTTGACCCCCTTTTCTGGCCAGTCAGGCACTGTGCGTATCACGGACTTAATGTAATCGCCGTAGATGCTCATCGCGTCTCTCATTGGGTTAATAAAATTACGTTAGTCTAGAAACAGAAATTTCACCGCAAACAGCAGTGCCAGAATAATCACTGCTGGATTAAGGTCTTTAAAGCGTCCCGACAGGGTTTTGATCGCCGCATAGCTAATAAACCCAAGGGCAATACCCTCGGCGATCGAAAAGGTCAGCGGCATCGCCAGAGCCGCAATCAGCACCGGCGCGGCGTCGGTCGGGTCATCCCAGTTGGCATGCGCCAAGCTACCTGCCATTAGCACAGCCACATAAAGCAATGCACCGGCGGTCGCAAAGGCGGGAATTGAGCCTGCCAATGGGGCAAAGAACAAACTGAACAGGAACAGCACGGCGACGACGACCGCCGTCAGACCTGTCCGGCCACCCGATGCGATACCCGCCGTCGACTCGATATAGCTGGTCGTGGTGGAGGTACCCAAGGCAGCGCCGGCCATTGAAGCCGTACTGTCGGCCATCATGGCCCGGCCCAGACGCGGCAGTTTGCCATCTTTATCTAAAAGCTTGCCGCGATGTGCCACACCGACCAGCGTGCCTGACGTATCGAACAGATCAACAAACAGAAAAGCGAAAATCACGCTTAGCATGGCGACATCAAGCGCCCCCATGAGATCCATTGCCATAAAGGTAGGGGCAATTGAGGGCGGCATAGACATAAGGCCGCCATACTCGTTATGCCCAAGCACGATCGACGCAATGGTGATCCCCAGGATACCGATCATGACGGCACCGGTGACCTTTAAATAGGACAGAGCGGTTATCACGAAAAAGCCCAGCAGCGCATAGAGTGCCGCCGGTTCAGAGAGATCTCCCAGCGCAACTAATGTCGCGTCATCAGCCACCACGATACCGGCATTTTTCAATGCAATCATGGCCAAAAACAGACCAATACCCGCGGCAATCCCTAAACGCAGCGAGAGCGGAATAGAGTTAATAATCCACTCGCGAATTTTAAAAATACTCAGCAAGAAAAAGCATAGACCCGAGAAGAACACGGCCCCCAATGCCGCTTCCCACGTATAGCCCATCCCAAGGACGACACCGTAAGTAAAGAACGCGTTGAGCCCCATGCCTGGTGCCTGGGCAATCGGATAGTTGGCCCACAGCCCCATGATGAGACAGCCAATAGCGGCGGCTACGCAAGTGGCGACAAACACCGCCCCATAGTCCATCCCAGCTTCAGAAAGGATACTGGGGTTAACGAAGATGATGTACGCCATCGTAAGGAAGGTGGTTATTCCGGCGATGACCTCGGTCTTAACACTGGTTTGGTGCTCGGTAAGCCCGAATTGCTTATCCAGAAAATTCATAGGTATTTTTATCCTTCGCGTAAACGCTGATGCGCCCTGGCAGCGCGAAAAGCCGCACATACTACCGAAAGGTCACGCATGATGCGAACACCTTGTGCAGCCGTCGATAGCGGGCTAGCGCCCGCTTATTAAACCTCATCGCTTAGCATAAGCAATCTTCAGGCCACGTTATAACCAATCGGTCAGAAATGCACTATAACGCTTGCCAGCAGCGAAGATCAGCGCGCCTGACTCGCCAAAACACGCTCCACCGTTTCAACAATGACCTGTGTTTGGGGATCAATTTCAATATTGACCTGATCGCCGGGCAACCGCTCACCGAGCGTAGTGCGATGCAGTGTTTCAGGGATAAGATTAACGCTGAACTCGACACCATCACCCTGCGTCGAAGCCCGCACATCGCCGATCGTCAGGCTTATTCCATCAACACCGATGTAGCCTTTTTCAAAAACAAAGCGCCCCATCGAGGCCGGTAACGCAAACCACAATCGACGGTTGTTGGGCGCCTCATCAATGGCGACTACGTCTGCCATGCACATCACATGACCCGACATGGCATGCCCGCCAATTTCATCGCCAAAGCGCGCTGCTCGCTCGATGTTGACGCATTGCCCGGGGGTAATTGCACCAAGATTGGTCAGGCGCAAAGTTTCACGCATTAAATCAAAGCTCACCCGATCACCTGAAATCTCAGTGACCGTCAAACACACCCCGTTATGCGCAACTGAGGCGCCAATTGCTAACCCCTCACGCAGTACATCTGGCATTTCCAATACGTGGGTACGGAATTTATCAAGCTCGCGTACTTCCACTACCTCTACCTTGTCTTGCACGATGCCAGTGAACATAGCGCCCTCGCATTAAATGATCCGCGTGCAAGCTTACTACTGCACGAACCTTCTTGTGCACCCCAAACGTCTCCTCCACTAAAGCAGTGACGACGCGATGGAGGCCTCTCGAGATGATAGATGCCCTACCCCAAAAGGAATTAACACTTTTATAATTCAATTTTTTAGTTGAAAAAATTGCCATAATTCACAACCGCATAAGATACTGTGCTTTTAGATTGACTTCCTTTTACAGCCTCTTTAGACTTTCGCCGCAAATGTAAAGACGCCGATTTGTACCCAGATTGCGGGCGTCCACCAAGTACACGCTTGGTGAAGTGCAGCTAAAAGGGTGTGTCCAGCGTTGATGGCCACCCGCCAGGGTGGCCTTTTTTTATTTCCCGCCCTACGCTTGCGCTCTCACCTTCGTCTTTGGCCTATAGGAAAGGCAGACGCTATGATCGAACTTAATAATGTCAGCAAAACCTATGGTTCTGGCCGCGACGCCGTTCACGCCCTCAAAGGCGTCAATCTGGCGATCCCCAAAGGAGCCATTCACGGTGTTATCGGCCTATCTGGCGCGGGCAAGTCGACTCTCATTCGCTGCGTCAACTTACTAGAACGCCCCACCCAAGGGACGGTCACCGTTGATGGCCAAGAGATCACGGGGTTAAGCACCACAGCGCTTAATCAAGCTCGTCACCGGATCGGCATGATATTCCAGCATTTTAACTTGCTTACTACGCGTAGCGTGTTCGACAACGTGGCGCTACCGCTGGAGTTGATGGGCCAACCCCGCCGCGATATCCAAGAACGCGTCACTCCGCTGCTCAATCTGGTGGGGCTATCGGATAAATCAGACCAGTACCCGGCCCAGTTATCAGGCGGGCAAAAACAGCGCGTTGCGATTGCCCGCGCACTGGCCAGCAACCCTCAGGTGCTGCTTTGCGATGAAGGCACCTCCGCGCTTGACCCCCAGACGACCAGCTCGATTCTGGAACTGCTGCGCGATATCAATCAGCAGTTGGGTATTACCATTTTGTTGATTACCCACGAAATGGAGGTCGTTAAATCGATCTGCCATCGAGTCAGCTTAATATCCGATGGTGAACTGGTCGAGGACGCTGAAGTTGGCGATTTCTTTACCGCACCACGCACCCAGTTAGGTCGCGAGTTTCTCAACGACTTCCTGCAGCTTACCCCTCCCAAGGAACTGCTTGAACGTCTCAGCGACGACTCGAGCGTCAATGCACACCCTGTTGTACGGCTGACGTTTTCAGGCGATGCGGTGTCCACACCGCTTATCTCCCGCTTAGCACGCGATTGCGGCGTCGACGTGAGTATTCTCCAAGCCAAGGTGGAATCGATCCAGGATCGCACACTTGGTTTAATGATCGCTGAACTACTGGGTACGTCTGAGCAAACCCAAGCGGCAATGAACTACTTGGCAGATCATCAATTACAGGTAGAGGTACTTGGCTATGTCCAGCGCAATGATTGAGCTTATTTTTCAGGCAACGCTAGACACGCTTTACATGGTCGCAATATCAGGGGTGATCTCAACGTTATTGGGGTTGCCGCTAGGTGTCATGCTTTACGTGACGCGCCCCAGACAGATTTTAGCCAAGCCTGCACTCAACCACACGCTGGGCATTGTGACCAACGTGGGTCGTTCCATTCCGTTTATTATTTTGATGGTGGCGATTATTCCCTTTACACGGATGTTGGTGGGCACCTCCATTGGCATCAATGCTGCCGCGGTACCGCTGACCATTGCGGCAATTCCCTTCGTCGCTCGGCTGATTGAAGGGGCGCTGAATGAAATCTCGCCGGGCTTGATTGAAGCCGCCCAGTCCATGGGCGCAACACCGTGGCAAATTATCGTCAAAGTTCTCATCCCTGAAGCACGCGGAGGCATTATTACCGGCCTCACCATCACCCTGGTAACGCTGGTGAGTTACTCCGCGATGGCAGGCGCTGTTGGTGGTGGCGGCCTTGGCGATCTTGGCATTCGCTATGGCTATAACCGCTTTAACCCTACCGTTATGCTGATCACGGTGGTGGTGCTGGTTATTATGGTACAAGGCTTCCAAAGCATGGGTGACTACTTGGTACGCAAAACCGACCGGAAATAGCGGCGCTGCTTTTAGTAGACATATAACGAAAAAGCATTAAAATTAACTTTATTATCACCAAAAAGAAAACCAAGACATAACAGGAGTTGCGATGAAAACGCTAGCCTTCAGTACCGTTACCGCATTAGCCCTGGCCGTTAGCGCCAGCGCACAAGCCGCCAGTATCAAGATGGGCACCGTCGCCGGCCCTGAAACCGAAGTGATGGAAGTCGCCGCGCGGATTGCCAAGGAAGAGTACAACCTTGATGTTGAAATCATTGAGTTCACGGATTACGTAACGCCCAATGCCGCTTTAGACGATGGCAGCCTCGATGCCAACGCCTATCAGCACGAGCCCTACATGCAGTCGATGGTCAATGATCGTGGCTACGATTTCGCTATCGCAGGCTACACCTTTGTTTACCCTATTGGCGCATACTCTGAGAAATACGACAGCATCGAAGAGCTGCCAGAGGGAGCGCAAATCGCGCTGCCTAACGACCCTTCCAATGAAGGTCGTGCGCTAATTTTAATGCATAACGAAGGCCTCATCACGCTCAACGACCCTGAAAATCTGGAAGCCACTCCCATCGATATCGCGGAAAACCCCAACGATTACCGCTTCCGCGAAATCGAAGCCGCCCAGCTTCCCCGCGTTTTGCCGGATGTGGATATGGCCTTCATCAATAACACCTTTGCACAGCCTGCCGGCCTAAGCCTCGACGACGCGCTGATTAAAGAAGGTCCTGAGTCTCCTTACGTCAACTTGATTGCGGTTAGAGGCGGTGATGAAGACCGTAAGGAAATCCAGCAACTGGTGAGCGCCTACCAGAGCGAAGAAGTGGTTGAAAAAGCCGAAGAGTTGTTTGATGGCGCGGCCGTCCCCGGCTGGGAATAATCAATCACCCCGCCATTAACGTTAGACAACTGGGCCGACTACTGTCGGCCCAGTGCGTTAATAGCCGAGGAAACATAATGTGAGAGATGACATGTCAGCTGATACCGTGGACTATGATCTTTTGGATCGCCAACTCGCGGCGTTGTTAGATAGCCGTGACTGGCTAACCAACAGTGCGCAAACCTGTGCGTTTATCATGCAGGCTCTCCCCCATTTGAATTGGGTGGGCTTCTACCTGCAACGAACGCCCGAGATGCTTGCGTTAGGGCCTTTTCAGGGAAAGCCCGCCTGCCATCCGATCCCGTTTAGCAAGGGCGTTTGCGGCGCGGCGGCTCGAAAGCAAGTCACCCAGCGCATTGATGACGTGCATAGCGTTGCCGACCATATTGCATGCGATAGTGCGTCACGGGCGGAGTTGGTTGTGCCTATTGTTAACGATGGTCAACTGTGGGGCGTGTTGGATATTGATAGCCCACTGGAAGCACGCTTTAGCCATGAAGACCAAACCGGCATTGAGGCCTTAATAGAGACCTTTAAACGCCAAACAGACTTACCTCTTTGGAAGCCCTGACAGCCGACACCTTAGCGGATTTATAGCGCTACTCGGATACTCGCCCATACAAAAAACGCCCCGTCATTAAATGAGGGGGCGTGATCTGGTAGGACCAGGCGGATTTGAACCGCCGACCTCCACGATGTCAACGTGGCGCTCTAACCAACTGAGCTATGGTCCTATAAAAGGTGAGCTATCACTACATTGAATAGCAAACGCTATCAACCACTATACAAAATGTGATGGTAGGACCAGGCGGATTTGAACCGCCGACCTCCACGATGTCAACGTGGCGCTCTAACCAACTGAGCTATGGTCCTGCCGAGCAACGGATGCGTATTTTACGTTTCCGGCACTGAATTGCAAGCTATTTATCCACTTCCCCGGGCTTTTACGACCCGTCAACACGGTGAGTATTTAGCCCGTTGCAAAATGCGCAGCCTAAAGAATCTAAGTGCTACACTGGTATCACGCCAAATCGACGAGCGCCCGACAAAAGGAGACCGGCCATGCTAGGCCTAATGCTAGGAAGCATCGCGATCGTCTTACTACTAGCGACTTTCATTGCCCGTATTAGGCTACGCTGGTGGTGGATTCGCAGCTGCGAGTTTCCACGTTTGCAGATTGCAAGCCTCGCTATCGCTTGCTTGATAGCAGCGCTACTGCTCCCCATATCGCCAACGTGGCAGATAATAACGCTCCTCGCTTGCCTGACCGTGATCATCATACAAGCCTGCTATATTCTTCCTTGGACACGTCTCTGGCCAAAACAGGTTCACTCGGTCAAGGTCGACAACCAAGCACAGGACGTGACACTGCTCATTGCCAATGTGCTAACGCCGAACCGTCAATCCGCCGGTTTGATCAAGCAAATCCATTCACATCAACCCGACATCATTCTTACCCTGGAATCTGATCAGTGGTGGCAAGACCAGTTGGATCCTGAGCTAGAGGCGCAATGGCCGCATAGCGTTAAAATCCCTCTCGACAACCTCTACGGCATGCATCTTTACTCGCGCCTGCCGCTTGAAGACACTTCCATCGAGTGGCTGATCCAAGACGATATCCCTTCTATTCATACCCACGTCAAGCTACCTAGTGGCGATTTGATCCGACTGATTGCCGTACATCCTCGGCCACCTGCGCCCGGCGAAAGCGAAAAATCGCTTTGGCGTGACGCCGAGCTGTTATGGGTCGGTAAAAAGATCCAAAAAACACCTGAGCCCACGCTAGTAGCCGGTGATCTTAACGACGTTGCCTGGTCACGTACCACGCGGCGCTTTTGCCGCGTGGGCGGCATGCTGGATCCACGTCGCGGTCGTGGCATGTTCAGTACCTTCCATGCCCAGTACCCAATACTGCGTTGGCCCCTCGACCATATTTTTGTGAGTGAACATTTCATGCTCGGCAACATGCGTCGCTTAAAAGGCTTTGGTTCGGATCATTTTCCGATCCTTGCCACGCTGTGCTATCGGCCCGCCCGCAAGGACGAGCATGAAACACCCACGGCAAGCGCAGAAGAGGAAAGCGAGGCTAGCCAAACGATCCGCCAGGGGCAACGCGAAGAGCAGAAAACGTAAAGAGCCTGCTAGCCGTTACTGTGATTAGTCAGGCACACCGCCCAACGTCAGCGCCTTCGGATCAAGTAACCGCTCGAGGGTATTACGGTCAAGGTCGGTGTGCTCTTCGGCCACATCGATAATTGGTCGTCCGGTCTGATATGCCTCTTTGGCAATAGCCGCCGCCGCATTGTAGCCAATCGCACTGTTAAGGGCCGTGACCAAAATTGGATTGCGGGCAAGCGGACCTTCAATGTTGTCTTGTCGAATTTTAAACGTCGCGATAGCACGGTCGGCCAATAGCCGCGTGGTATTGCTCATCAGCGATATACCAGTCAACAAATTATAAGCGACCAGCGGCAGCATCACGTTAAGCTGAAAGTTACCACTCTGCCCCGCCACGGTAATCGCAGTATCCAGCCCAATCACCTGTGCAGCAGCCTGAGCGGCAGACTCCGGAATCACAGGATTGACTTTGCCTGGCATAATGGAACTACCCGGCTGCAGCGCCTCGAGCTCAATTTCACCAAGCCCCGCCAGCGGGCCGGAATTCATCCAGCGCAAGTCATTAGCAATCTTCATTACAATGCAGGCTAAACCCTTGAGATGTCCGGAGAGCTCTACGGCCGCATCCTGGGAAGCGATGCTCGCAAAGAAGCTATCATTGGGCGTAAATGGCAAGCCTGTTTGGTTGCTTAACTGTTTCGCCACTTGATCGGCAAACCCTTCTGGCGCATTAATACCAGTGCCCACGGCAGTACCGCCTTGAGCCAAACGACACAGCCGTGTCATACAGCTATCCAAGCGCTCAATGGCTTGGCCCAGCTGGCTCGACCATGCCCCCAACTCTTGATCCATACGCAGTGGCATGGCGTCCATAAGATGCGTACGGCCGGTTTTGACCACGTTTGATAGCTCGGCCGCCCGTGAATCAATCGTGTTGCGAAGATGCTCAAGTGCCGGACGCAGCGACTCATGTACGGCCAGTGCAGCCGATACGTGTATCGCGGTAGGAATCACGTCATTACTTGACTGCCCCATATTGACATGATCATTGGGTAACACCTCAACCCCTTGGCGACTCGCCAAGGTGGCAATCACCTCATTAACGTTCATGTTGCTAGAAGTGCCAGAGCCCGTCTGAAACACATCCACTGGAAATTGGTCATCGTGCTCGCCGTTCATCACCTCTTTCGCTGCCTGCTGAATGGCCTCCGCACGGTCGGCGTCCAACTCACCCAGCGCTAAATTAGCCTGCGCGGCGGCCTGCTTAATCCGTGCGATCGCATGAATAAACGCAACCGGCATCGGCGTGTGTGAAACAGGAAAATTATTAACCGCGCGCTGGGTTTGGGCGCCATATAACGCCTCAATTGGAACTTCCAATTCCCCCATACTGTCGCGTTCAAGGCGCGTTGTCATGGTGATCTCCTTATAGATATCGGCTGGTAAATACTGAGTCGCCCGCTACACATGGTCATTAACTGGCGCACATAGTTAGCTCAATTCAGCGTCTCGCCTTATTAGGCTAGTGTTCGCAGGGTAAAACTCAAGTGACCTGTCTGAAGCAACATTGAACACCAATGTTGCACTGCACAAAAACGCCTGCTATGCTGCAACGCAGAACATCAGGGAAAGCACCACCGGACGAAATTTCGTCTAGCGTTGCTACCCATTTTATCTAGACGCGTTAGCACCGCTAATCAGGAGATTTAATTATGAGCACTTTCAATACTAACGAATGGACACAACAGTTTGATAATTTCTTCATGGCACCGGTACGCGCTTATGCCGCGTTGAGTGTCGACATGACAGAAAAACTGTTCAACACCCAGTTAGATGCTCAGAAAGCCTACATGGACACCAACATCGCCCAAGCGCGTCAGTTGATGAGCGTTAAAGACGCTGAAGGCCTACGCAGCTATATGGAAGGCCAGCAAAAAGTCGCGAAAGAAGTGGCTGAACGCCTGAAGAGCGACGCTGACAATGTGGTTTCCTTGCAACAGGATTTCGTGCAGAAAAGCCAAAAGCTCACCGAAGAAAACATCAAGCAGGCACAAACCGCTGCCAGCAAGATGGCTAAAACAGCCTAACAGTGATCGCTAAACGCAGCTAAGCTGCGATAGTGACATCCAAAAACCGCCAGCCAATCGCTGGTGGTTTTTTTTGTTACCAATTAAGTGCGGATTTCACAAACGGAATGGTTAATTTACGCTGCGCCGAAAGCGACGCTTGATCCAGGGTTTCCAGTGCCCGACAGAGTGCACCGAGCTCGCGGGGCCCGCGGTGAAGTATATAGCGCCCCACATCATCCGGTAATAGCATGCCCCTGACGCTGGCACGTAACGTTAGCGCCGCCAATCGCTCCTCATCATTCAGCGGGTGCAAATGAAAGATTGTTCCCCAGCTCAAGCGAGAAGCCAAATCAGGAAGCGCTACGCCTAACTGACGGGGCGGCGCATTAGCAGCAATAACCAGATGCTTACCCGCATCGCGCAAGCGGTTGAAGGCATGAAAAAGTGCTTCTTCCCAGCGCTTTCGGCCTAACACCTGTTCCAAATCGTCAATACACACCATGTCTAGTCGTTCAATATCTTCCAACATCAAGGGCGGGAAATGGCCCAGCTCGGCCAGCGGCAAGTACAGTGCCCGCTTGCCCTGATCCGAGGCGGCATGGCAAGCGGCCTGCAATAAATGGCTACGCCCTGAGCCCGGCGGGCCCCATAGATAAATGAAGTCCTCACCGGCCGTCGTACCTTGCTGCTGCAGACGATTCAACAAGGCAGCATTGGCTTTCCCAGGGTAATAGTTATGAAACGTAGCGTCGTCGCGCAAGCCAACCCCAAGGGGAAGTTGCGCCGGCACTTGGCTCATGAGGGCTCCCTTTTATCACCGATTGCGGGCAACTTATCGGGCTTTTGATCGTATTCGTCATCAGCATTATAAAGGTCGCTGCTCTTATAGCGGTCTTTCGCTTCCCGTAACAGCACCATAATGATCGCAGCCGCAGGCAAAGCAAGCAGCACCCCTGTCAGGCCGAATAAATTACCGCCCGCCAGCACCGCGAAGATGACCGCCACCGGATGAAGGCCAATTTTGTCACCTAGCAGCTTAGGTTGTAGGACCACGCTTTCCGCCACCTGGCCAATCGCAAATACGGCAATGACGCCCAACACTGCCCACAAGGTGCCAAACTGGAAAAGCGCGACAATCAACGCAATGCATAACCCTAAAATAAAGCCAAGAAACGGCACAATGCTCACTAACCCGGATACCACGCCGATTAATAGCCCAAAATCAAGCCCCAACAGGGTTAACCCGCCCGCATAAATAATGCCTAAGCAAAGCATAACCAGCAGTTGCCCACGTAAAAAAGACGCTAACACTTCATCACAGCGGCGCACCAGGCGGCCTACATCGTCTGCCCACTGACGCGGAATCAAGTTGGCAATATTGTTAATAAGACGGTCCCAGTCCAATAGTAAATAAAACGTCACAACGGGGATCAAAGCGACATAGGTCACCCAGGAGACGAATGCCATCCCCGAGCGGCCTATTTGGCCGAGCGCTTGGGCCAAATAGCCGCCGGCATCGCGCCAATTTTCCACCAATGTCTCACGCACGTTAACCAGTTCAGCACGCAGATCGTAACCGGTCCATTCAAATACCTTCGGCGCCAGGGAGTTTTCCCCCCAGGCAAAAATACCCGGCACGGCTTCGCCTAACTGCTTTATCTGCTGGATGACGAGCGGAATTAAAATCAACAGGCTGACCACGAGCACAGCCAACAGCACACAAAAAACGCTACTAACCGCTACCGCGCGGTTCATACCCCAGCGCTGGAATTGGTTAGCCAGCGGGTCCGCCAAATACGCCAGGATGACACCGGCGACAAACGGCATTAGTACCGAGTCCAGTAAATATACCAGCCCCACAACAATGACTAACAGCAGGATGCCCCACCATGAATTGCGCATATTTCTCCCTTAACGACCACTTTGGCGACAGCCTACTATGCCGTATATAAATAAAAACCGCCTGCTTTTGTTCACGTCAAGCGCGAGCGATGCGGGCCACGCCACCGGGTGTTACAATCCGCCTAGCTATTGCCAGCTCTGGCGGCGTACGCCAGTTACTATTGCACCGCACTTTGCTCCATAGGACCTGTCATGACCGAGACCTCTTCTTCCCACGCCTCATCGGCTCCATCGCTCAGCTACAAAGACGCAGGCGTTGATATTGATGCCGGCAATGCGCTGGTCGATCGCATCAAGCACGTTGCCAAACGCACGACACGCCCGGAAGTGATGGGTGGGCTTGGTGGTTTTGGCGCCCTATGCGAGCTACCCCAGGGATACCGGCAGCCGGTATTGGTCTCCGGGACCGACGGCGTCGGCACCAAACTGCGTCTCGCCATGACATTAGGTAAGCACGACACCATTGGCATTGACCTGGTGGCCATGTGTGTCAATGACCTTATTGTTGCCGGTGCCGAGCCGCTAATATTCCTCGACTACTATGCCACGGGTAAATTAAATGTCGATATAGCCGCCGATGTCGTTACCGGCATTGGCGCTGGCTGCGAACAAGCTGGCTGCGCCCTCGTTGGCGGTGAAACCGCCGAAATGCCGGGCATGTACGAAGGCGACGACTACGACCTGGCCGGGTTCTGCGTTGGCGTGGTTGAGAAGAGTGAGATTCTCGACGGCAGTCGCGTGGCTGAAGGAGACGTTTTGCTCGGCCTGGCCTCCTCTGGACCGCACTCTAACGGCTACTCGCTGATTCGTAAAATCATCGAACGCAGCAATACCCCTTTAGACACCCAGGTCGACGGCACCCCCCTTGGCGATGCGCTGATGGCCCCAACACGAATTTACGTCAAGGCACTGCTTTCCCTGCTGCGTGATAGCAACCTATCGGTTCACGCCCTATCACACATCACTGGCGGTGGCCTGCTTGAGAATATCCCCCGAGTGCTCCCCGACACGCTTGCTGCGCGCATCGACACTCAGGCGTGGAAGCGGCCAGCTGTTTTTGACTGGCTGCAAACCCAAGGCAATGTGACCGACACAGAGATGCACCGGGTGCTTAACTGCGGTATTGGCATGGTGGTCGTCGTTCCTGAAGCCGACGCCAGCCAAGCCATTGCGCACTTAGAAGCTCAAGGTGAAACCGTCTACCGTCTGGGAACAATTGAAGCGCGCCAGCAGGACGCCGTGGTGTTGGAGAATTTACCGGCATGAGCAGCACCGACTACAACAGCGACACCCTAACGGACATGACACCCGAGCCTGCGACGACGCCCCGGGTGGTTGTATTAATTTCCGGCAGTGGCAGCAATCTTCAAGCGTTGATTGAGGCTCAGTCCCATGACCGGCTAGGCGGCGAGATCGTCGCCGTTATCTCTAACGAGCCCGACGCCTATGGCCTTAAGCGTGCCCACGAAGCGGGAATCGATGCCGTTGCCCTGCCGCACCGTGAATACGATAGCCGTGACGCCTATGACGGAGCGCTGATCAAAGTCATTGAGCGACATGAGCCTGACCTCATTGTGCTGGCTGGCTTTATGCGGATTTTGACACCACGTTTCGTTCAGCGCTATCTGGGTCGTATGCTAAATATACACCCGTCGCTACTACCAGCTTACCAAGGCCTTAATACCCATGCCCGCGCCCTTGCAGATCAGGTTACTCAGCACGGCTGCAGCGTTCACTTTGTTACCGAAGAGCTGGATGGCGGGCCGGTCGTTTTGCAAGCCGAACTTAACGTTGCTGCTGATGACAGCGTTGAAACGCTAAAACAGAAGGTCCACGACCGGGAACATCTTATTTATCCCATCGCCGTGCAATGGTTTTTACAAGGTCGTCTTCAATATAGCGGAGAAGGCGTTACCATGGACGGCCATCTGTTACCGCCCCACGGCATGCGGCTTTCCCACGCCGATGCTGCTGAAGAACTCGACGAATCTATCTGACCACGGCAGGTCTCGCGACACTTTTGGCGATATCAAAAAAACCGAGCGGCCAACACCGCTCGGTTTTTTTAATATGACAACTCAAGGTAATCAAGTACGCGGCAACGTCACACCCCGCTGGCCCATGTATTTACCTCCCCGATCTTTATAAGAGGTTTCGCACACTTCATCGGACTCCAGAAACAACATCTGTGCAACACCTTCGTGGGCATAGATTTTAGCCGGCAAATTGGTGGTGTTCGAAAACTCCAGCGTCACATGCCCCTCCCACTCAGGCTCTAGCGGCGTTACGTTGACGATAATGCCGCAGCGCGCATAGGTTGATTTACCCAAGCAGATGGTTAGCACATTACGGGGAATACGGAAGTACTCCACTGTGCGCGCCAGCGCAAATGAGTTAGGCGGAATAATACAGACATCACCCTTCACATCGACAAAGCTCTTATCATCAAAGGCTTTAGGATCAACGATCGCCGAGTGAATATTGGTAAATACCTTAAATTCATCCGAACAACGTACATCATAGCCGTAACTTGAGGTGCCATAGGAGATGACGCGCTGATCATTATTATAACGAACTTGGCCGGCCTCGAACGGCTCGATCATGGCATCACTTTTCGCCATGCGCCGGATCCATTTATCAGACTTGATGCTCATTGGTTACGTATTCACTCGCTGAAGGAAATAGTAGGGCTTTCTTTATTTTGGCCATCCACGCTTTGCGCCACCTTGGTGGCAATCGCAGCAAATGTTTGACTGACGGCACTATCAGGTTCCGACACCACGCTAGGCCGCCCGGAATCAGTAAGCTCACGGATCGACAAGGTTAATGGCAAACGGCCTAACACTTCAGTTTGGTACTCTTCGGCAATACGGTCACCGCCGCCAGAGCCGAATATGGGTGCCTCATGGCCGCAGTTTTCGCAGTGGTAAAGGCTCATGTTTTCAACCACGCCTAGAACCGGCACGTTCACTTTACGGAACATCTCAATGCCTTTACGCGCATCCAACAAGGCGATGTCCTGAGGGGTTGTCACAATCACCGCGCCTGATACCGCTACCTTCTGGGCCAGCGTCAATTGAATATCGCCGGTGCCGGGCGGCATGTCGATAAGCAGGAAATCCAGGTTATCCCACTGAGTTTGATTGAGCATTTGCTGGAACGCCCCAACCACCATCGGTCCACGCCATACCATGGCTTCACGGGTATTGACCATAAATGCCATCGACATGGCTTGAAGACCATGCGCTTGGAGCGGTAAAAACTTATCGTTACCCGCCGCTTGAGGGCGCACCCCTTCGGCGACCCCCAACATTTGCGCCTGGCTTGGACCATAGATATCCGCATCCAATACGCCCACACGATAGCCTTGGGCGGCTAACGCCAGTGCCAGGTTAACGGTAACCGTGGACTTACCAACACCGCCCTTACCTGAGGCTACGGCTATTATATGTTTGACGCCTTCCATTAGACAGACTCCTCGTTTGGCGTTGTATCAATAAGTGTGCAAATCATACTCCTCGCGGGAGCATTCATAAACCAACGCCCAAAAAAACGGGTACTGACCATGTCAGCACCCGCTCGACTGAAGGGTTACTTTATAAAGAGAAGCTTAGCTAGCTTCCTCTTCCTCGCCGTCCTCTTCATTATCCCCTTCATCTCCAGACGATTCCTCTTCGCTGCTCTCTTCATTGTTTTGCGACTCACCATTTTGCTGGGCATCTTCACCCGCATCATTGGCGGCATCCGCTATGCGAGAATCCAATGTTGAAAGCTCATCGCGCCAATCATTCAATTGCTCTTCCAAGCGCTGCAGTTGCTCTTCACGATTAGCCACATCGTCTTCTACGCTGGCCAGCTCTTCGCGGCCCATATCCAGTGCCACCATTATATCTTCCAATTCAGTGCGCACATCGCTCAAAGAGCTTTCTTCTTCTTCGCGTAGCTCAGTCAGTGAATCGACTTCTTCTTGAAGCGTATCGCGCTCGCTGGTGGCGTTATCACGCTCTTCACGCGCTTCTTCGCGCTCAGACTCTGCACTTGCAATCTCGTCTTCGAGGGTAGACAAGCGTTCGTTGGCTTGTTCTATTTCGCTATTAAGTTCATCCAGCGTTTCGTTGGCAGCATCACGCTCATCAACCGCCTTCTGACGCTCACTTGCCGCTTCTTGCCGCGCATCTTCAGCCTCTTGTCGTGCGTCTTCAGCACTCTGACGTGCTTCTTCAGCCTCTTGGCGCGCTTTGTCGGCCTCATCACTGGCCTGCTGGACTTCTTCGCGCTCTTCACGCAGCGTTTCCATCTCGCTTTCAGCGTCACTCACCTGCTGGTTCAACTCGTCAACTTCACCCTGCCGCGAGTCACGCTCTTCTTCCAGCGACTCAAGCTCCGAACGGGTATCACTGACCTGTTGCTGCGTACTTTCCAGCGCTTCTTGCTCCTCTGCCTGCTGCTCCTCTAATGTACTCATTTCATCTTGCAATGCCGTGAGATCGGCTTCAGCATCATCAACTTCACTAAGCTGCTGTTTAAGCGAGTCATTTTCTTCTTCAACGCTGGTCACTTGGTCTTCAAGTGCCGCCACGCGGTCGTTGCTGGTGCCTACATTTGACTGCGCCATGATCGCCCAGATCACCGCTATCGCGGCGATGCCCGCAATCCCCTTCACGCGATTATCGCGGAAGAGAGTTTTCATATCCGGTTTACTATTGGTTGGCTTGTGATCGGAATGCTGCTCGTCTGACATGTCGCCTCTCCCTTAGATAGTCGCTGCACGTAACGCGTATTGCTACTAGCTGCGCAGACAGCGATTAAGTTTCAGCCTACTGTCTACCAGCATACACAGCTTAGTGTATCTAGCCAGTTTCGTATGACGACATAAACGTTGATTGGTTAACGTTAGGTTTCAGAATGGGGTGGCGGCGTGGGATGTTTACCTTCACTAAATCCCTTGGCGTGGGTCTGATCCACATCAAACCATGCGAGCTGTGCGTTCAATGACACAACGTGCCCCACAATCAACAAGGTTGGAGGCTTTATTCTGCCAGCAAAAAAAGCATCAGGCAGAGCATGCAAACTACCAATATGGGTCTGTTGCTGTTGTGTGGTGCCCTGCTCAATCAAGGCCAACGGCGTCTCTGGCGCCATGCCGTGGGCGATAAGCGCTTGGCAAATCACATCGACACTGCCTAACCCCATGTAAAACACCAGGGTCTGCCCAGGGCGCGCTAGGGTCTGCCAATCTAAGTCACACTTACCGTTTTTGAGGTGCCCGGTCACAAAACGTACCGATTGGGCGTGGTCACGATGGGTAAGTGGTATCCCCGCATAAGCGGCACACCCCGAAGCGGCGGTAATCCCAGGTATCACTTCCACGGGCACCCCAGCAGCTATCAGTGTTTCCAGCTCTTCTCCACCGCGGCCAAAAATGAATGGGTCTCCTCCCTTTAGCCTCACCACGCGATTACCTGCTTGAGCCCACTCGACCAGTGCTTGATTGATCCCCTCCTGTGGGACGCTGTGCGCCGAGCGCGCTTTACCGACATAAAACCGCTGAGTCTTCGACGGCAGTAACGCTAAGATTTCATCGCTAACCAAGCGATCATGCAACACCACATCGGCATGCTGTAAACGATGAAATGCCTTGAGCGTCAGTAGCTCAGGGTCCCCTGGCCCAGCGCCCACCAAACTCACGCGCCCTTGCACGGAAGAGAAGTCACCAGATATAGACATGCTGTGCGACAAGACACACCCCAAAGGAATAAAAAAAGTATTTTATATGCACAAAAATAATGCTTTTTACGAGCACGTGCCATCAGTAATCGTAAACCAACGTATTATATGCCTTTTTAATCTTATTTATTCATTAGATATAGCAAAAAGGTATAAAAATGTGTCGAATTGTAGGCGATCGCTTACATTTTAATTACGTTTTTAGCGCTACCCTTGTCGATTGATTTTTAAATGGCATAGCTTTTCAATAGCACAGCTTCGGAGATTCACGCATGCCCGTGAATGATAGCCCTTTAACGCTCAACGCCGAGCAACTTATCCGTCAAGTCCCTGGCGTCGTGTTTCAATTTCACCGTACCCATAATGGCCATATGGCATTTCCCTTTATGGAAGGCGCTGGGCTAACGGTGGCCCCTATTGACCGAGACCAGCTAGCGCAAGATGCCAACACCGCGCTCGAACAGCTGACCGGCACTGACTACCCAAAGCTGATGTCTGCCATTGAACGCTCGGCCCGCTGGATGTTGCCGTTAACCACTCGCTTTCGCTTAGCGCTACCTGGGCATAAATCCCCATGGATGGCTGTCAGCGCTACCCCCGAGCCTATCCCGTCCGGCGTGCGGTGGCACGGCATCATGATGGACATCAGCGACCAAGTCTCTGAAGAGCAGCGGCTGCGCAAACTGTGTGATACCGACCCGCTTACCAGCCTGCCAAACCGGCGTAAATTAATGGTGCATCTAACCAACCTGGCATCGCTCAGCTCTCGTCATGGCACCCCGCTTTCCATCATGATGGTCGACATTGATCACTTTAAACATCTCAACGATCGCTGGGGGCATTTACAAGGCGATGAGGTCTTAAAACAGCTGGCCAGTCTGTCCCAGTCGCTGCTGCGTAGCGAAGACATGATCGCTCGGCTGGGTGGTGAAGAATTCATGGCTGTTTTGCCGCTTACCCCTGTCAAGCAGTGCCATCAGTTGGCAGACCGGTTACGCCAACATATTGCAGAGTATGATTTCGGCATCGGGGTCGGACAAGTAACGCTGAGCATCGGCGTCGCCGAATATCGTTGCGGCGAACCCTTGACGAGCCTTATCGAACGGGCTGATCAAGCCCTCTACAGTGCCAAAGACGTTGGCCGGGACTGCGTCTGCCTTCTACCCTGAAAGGATGAGCCATTCATTATTAATGTTAAGGAGGCCGTCCATGACATCGCTTGCCCAACAATCGTGCGAACCCTGCAGCGGTAACGCAAAGCCAATGACCCAAAGCGAGTGCGAAAGCCAGTTAAAGGCCCTCCCCCAGTGGCGGATTGTCGATCACGATGGCATCATGAAGCTGACACGAAGCTATACGTTTCGTGATTTCGTTGGCGCTCTGGACTTTACTCAGCGCGTTGGCGAAGTGGCCGAACAGGCAGGCCACCACCCCGTGATCACCACCGAGTATGGGAAAGCCACGGTCACCTGGTGGAGCCACGCCATCGATGGCCTGCATCAAAATGATTTCATTCTTGCCGCTAGAACTGACGAGGTAGCCGAATAAATGTTTGAGCACATTGAGCGAGTCCCTGGAGACGCCATTCTTGGGCTAATCGAAGCTTTTAAAAAAGACACCAACCCTCAGAAAGTCGACTTAGGCGTTGGCGTTTACCGTGATGCGCAGGGCAACACGCCAGTGATGCGTGCGGTCAAAGAAGCCGAAGCTCGCTTGCTCAGCAATGAAACCACCAAGACCTATATTGGGTCGCACGGCGCGCCCGCTTACGGTGGTGTTGTGCTGCCAATGATGTTGGGTGCCAGTTCACCGGTGCTGGAAGCCAATCGCGCCAGCGCCACCCAGTCGCCGGGTGGAACCGGGGCCTTACGCTTAGCCGCCGACTTTATTGCCACTCAGTTGCCCGGCAAAGGCATTTGGGTTAGCGACCCTACTTGGCCAAACCATCACGGTATCTTTACCGCAGCCGGTATTGAACTGCATAAATACCCCTACGTTGACCCAGACAACCGCCTTGATTTTGATGGCATGTTAGGCGCGTTGAAAAAAATCCCCGAAGGCGATGTCGTGGTACTCCATGCCTGCTGCCATAATCCAACCGGATTCGATCTATCTGAATCTCAATGGCAGCAAGTACTTGAAGTAGTTAAAGAACGCCAGTTACTGCCGCTGATCGACTTCGCCTACCAAGGGTTTGGGCAGGGGCTTGACGAAGATGCCTACGGCGTTCGGCTATTTGCCGAGCAGCTTGACGAGGTCATCATCACCAGTTCGTGCTCGAAAAACTTCGGCATCTACTGCGAGCGGACCGGCTGCTTGATTATGGTGGCTAAAAACGCCGAGCAAATGGAAAATATTCGTTCGCAGGTCGCGATCGTCGCCCGGGAAAACTACTCCAACCCACCCGCACACGGCGGCGCCATTGTCAGTGAGATTCTGCACGATGCTGAACTTTCCGCGATATGGCGCGAAGAGCTGACCGAAATGCGTGACCGCATAAACACGCTGCGTCGTGATTTTGTGGAAGCCCTCAAACCCTACGGGCTTGATGAGAAGTATGCCTGCGTTGCCGAGCAGCGTGGCATGTTCTCTTACACGGGCCTTACACCGCAGCAGGTTGACCGGTTGCGCGATGAGTTTGGGATTTATATGGTGCGCTCAGGCCGCGCCAACGTGGCAGGCTTCTCCCAGGAAAACCTCCCCTACCTCGCCAAGGCGATCGCGGCGGTTAACGACTAGTCGATGACCACCGTCGTAACCATGTGCCCAGGCTTGCCTGGGCATTTTTATGTTTTGGGCAAACATATTGAGTTGTGTAAAATCGCGCTTCGTCGCCAGTGCTTGGGAGGCCTCGCGGCGAAACCAGGAAAGCAGAAGTTGACCGATCAGTCAGATCGGCGGCACACTCACTTGAGCCTTGCTACAAAAAACCCATAACTCAGAGGCACTCATGGCGACGCAACATTACTACCCGTGGTACAAAAAAGAAGACACCGACGCATTTTTCGCGCTGTTCCAGAACAACATTGCGAATTTTGTGATTATTGCCATCACCATGCTCGGCATGGACTTCCCCGCTTCAATTGTTTACGGGCAAGTTCTTCCTGGGGCGGCCATTGCGGTGATGGTCGGCAATTTTTATTACGCCTGGAGCGCCTCGAGGCTAGCACGCAAAGAGCAGCGTACCGACGTCACGGCCTTGTCCTACGGTATTTCAACACCGGTGATGTTTGTCTTCTTGTTTGGCGTTTTGTTGCCCGCCAAAGAGCTGACGGGGGATGTGGATCTTGCCTGGAAAGTGGCGGTAGCCGCCTGTTTTATCAGCGGGGCGATTGAAGCGGCCATCAGTTTAATTGGCCGCTGGGTACAATATCACCTTCCCCGTGCTGCCATGTTGGGGGCCGTCGCCGGGGTCGCACTTACCTTCATCGCCGGTGAAATGCTGTTCAAAACACTGGAAATGCCGCTAATTGGCTTACTAGTCCTAGCCATTATTATCGTCGGCTTAATTGCCCGCGTAAGCATGCCGTTTAAAATCCCCACTTCACTATTTGCCATCATCGTGGGCACCGCCATGGCCTACATGATTGGCGACGCAGGCGGCGAGCGATTCAGCGATGCCTTTACCCACCTTGGCTTTTATCCTTTGCTACCCAACCTGGCCTGGTGGGAAGGCTTAGGGCTTCTCGCCACGGGGATGCTCGCTATTCTGACCGTGGTCTTGCCGATTACGCTGTACAACGCCATTGAAACCATGAACAACGTCGAAGCCATGGAAGCCGCTGGCGACAAGTACGATGTACGCGAATGCCAAGCGGTGGATGGCGTGGGCACCATGATAGGCGCACTGTTTGGCGGCGTGTTTCCCACCACCGTGTATATCGCCACCGTGGGAGCGAAATGGATGGGCGCTGGCCGGGGCTATAGCCTGTTAAACGGAGCCGTTTACGCCATCGCCACTATGTTTGGCCTAATCGCCATGATCTCGGCAATCATCCCTGTATCGGTGGTCGCTCCGATTCTGGTTTTTGTGGGGATTTCCATGATTGCCACGGCGTTTCAGGCCAACGATAGCCGTTACTATCCCGCCGTCGCACTGGCAATGCTGCCCTACTTTGCAAACTACGTGATGACGCGCTTTAATCGTGGTGCGGAAGAGGTTGTCAGCGATATTTCAACATCGATTGTAGCCGCCGGTCAGGGCGCGATGTTCATGGCGATTTTCCTGGGCGCGATGACGGTTTCAGTGATTGATCATCAGTTCCGCCGAGCAGCCGTTTTTGCGCTCATCGCGGCGGCCTTTTCGTTTGTCGGGTTAATGCATGCCCCTGAACTTGCGATCAATGCAGCACCCAACTTTGTCTTGGGTTATATCGCCATGGCACTACTATTTAGCTATTTCGCCTTTCAAGAGACGCCCAAATCTACTGCGGGGTGACGCCCGACTGGCGATGCGGACGAGACAAAATACGCTTAAGCAATAACCAGGCTAGCAACCCCGCTAGCACATTACCGATGGCCGCCCCGGCGGCCAGTCCCCACCACCCTGCCAACTTCTCGCCTATCCACAGGCAGGGTAAGTAGCATACGAACAGGCGCGCAGAAGACAAAAGCATGGCACGCAATGGCCACCCCAACGCATTACCTGCCGATACGATCAGCATGCAAATGCCGAGGGCAGCATAGCTGGGCAGCAGAAAGCGAATCAGTATTACCAGTTCCTCTTGGACGTCGGGATTGCCTGCCAACGCCATGCCAAGCCACGGCGCGCCTAGTGCCAGCAATATGCCCAGCGTTAACTGCCATACCATGGCAACGCCAAGCGCCAGCCGCAGAAGTCGATGGATTTGATCCCAATCACCTGCCCCATAGCAACGCCCCAACCATGGCGGCAACGACATCGTCATGGCGAGAATTACCATTAATGACAACGTTTCCAGTCGGCTGGCCAATCCCCAGGCAGCCACCTGGCTTTCGCCCAAGCCTGCCACCACCGAGATAGCCAGCATCGCCGCCAGTGGCGGCATCAATTGGCTCACCATGGCAGGCGCCGCAATGCCCATAAAGGGCCGCCATGACTGCTGGCCTTCTTGCCATAGCCCATCCCGTGAGGCCCACCCACGCCCCCACAGACGACCACCGGTAACCAGCAGTCCAACACTAAAGGCAATTGCCGTGGCCCAAGCGGCGCCGGGCAGGCCCCAGCCCTCCCAAGGCCCAATGCCAAAAATCAACAAAGGATCCAGCACCAGATTAATCAGGCTGGTGATCACCATCATTTTACCTGGCAACCTAGTGTCGCCGTAGGCGCGAAAAACGCTGTATACAAAGTACAGCAGCGCCCCTAGCCAGGCCGCTAAAAGCTGCGGTGGCCAATAACGTTGTAAATACCCATAGGTGTTACTTTCAGCACCTAACAAACTAAATATCGGTATCTGGAAAGCCCAAAGGACGAGGCCTAGACAGGCAATCACACCGCCACCGGCCATCAACACCAAACTGCTCAAGCGTTTTGCCCGCGCCTGCTCGCCAGCGCCCAACGCTCGGGAAATCAGCGCGGCAATCGCGATACCCATACCCACCTGGATACCAATAATCAGAAATGACAGCGGAAAAGTGAAAGACTGTGCCGCTAGCGGCACCGTTCCTAACCGTGCGATGAAGGCGCTGTCGACCAGTTGAAACCCAAGTAGCGAGAGCACACCAATGGCCATGGGCCAGGTTTGCCGCCACAGGGTCTTGACTAACCCTTCCGTTTGCTGCTTGCTAACAACCAACGCCTGTCTCCTAATGAATAAACGCAAAAAGCGCCACCACCCCGAATAGGGTGGTGGCGCTTTTCAGCGCTGTATTACTGGCGAATACCTTCAAACGTTACGTAAAGCTCTAACTCATGCATGGCTTCAGGGAAGTCGCTCATATCAATATCAAAATCGCTCAACGTAATCATGGTGCTGCCCTCAAAGCCAGCACGGTAGTCCCCCCAGGGGTCATCGCCTTCGCCCATTAACGTTACGGGCATTTCAATTTCTTGGGTTTGGCCGTGCAGGGTAAGGTCACCCGTCACCACACCTTCATTATCACCGCTCGACTCGAAACCTGTCGAAGTAAATGTGGCAGTGGGATATTCATCGACGTTAAGGAAATCGCTGCCCAAAATGTGGCGATCGCGCTCAGCATGGTTGCTGTTCAAGCTATCTACCTGAACTTCCATATCGACCGATGACGCCTCAAGATCGTCAGGATCATAGCTGAAGTCGCCCGAAAATTCTTCGAAGCTACCCAGAATATAGGAATACCCCAAATGGCTAATCTTAAACTGCACAAAGGCGTGCTGACCTTCGGTATCGATCGTATAGTCAGCGGCTTGGGCCTGACCCAGCGTTACAAACGCCGCAGCGGCGACTGCCGTGCTCAGTACGGTTTTCTTTAACATGCGTGCAACTCCTTTCTCGATGAACAAGCACCGTGTTGAGGGGTGCCCTTTTAAAGCCATCCCAATGGGGAAGCCTCATATCTTAACGCGTCGTAGGTTTAAGCATGCGTACCAGAGTGTCGTGGCCGTCGCGCCAATGATGTTTGAACGCTGCCAGCGCATGACCAACGGCTAGTACAATCAACCCCCATGCGCTATACCAATGCAGGTCTCCGGCAATACGCGCTTGCTGGGGAAGGTCATACACCAGTGCTGGCACCATAAACCAATCAAAAACACTGATGCCGCTCCCATCCGCCGTTGAAATCAAATAGCCGGTGGTCATTACTACTATCAGCAAGAGATACAGCGTGATGTGACCGACATGAGCTAGCAAAATTTCAACGCGACTACCCTGGCTACGGGGTGTCGGCTGCAACCATCGCCACACGATCCGCGCCAGCGTAGCCATGAATAGCAACAGGCCAATGGAACGATGCACCCAGGGCCCTAAGTTGTACCAAGTGTCGTAATAACCTAACCCGGTCATCCACCAGCCTAGGGCAAATAGCCCTACAATCGTAATAGCACTGAGCCAATGCAGCGCAATGCTGACGACTCCCCAACCCATTTGCGTGTTACGCCACATCGTGCCTTCCTTAATCTTACGCCCGCCGTGGGCGTTGTAATACCAAAGATGATAGCGTCAAAGCAGATCGTAAACTGCTGAAAAAAGCAGAACACACCATTCGTAAAAACCGTTGATCGACGCCAAGGTTCAGCGTTGTGAAATAAAAAACCGGCCTTTACGACCGGTTTTGTTAATTCAGGAGAAGCGGTTAACGCATCAGCAACGCATCAAGGCCCCTGGCAAGATCCGTTTGAATATCCCGCTGGCTTTCTAGCCCCACCGCGACACGAATCAGCCCCGGCGTGATGCCGGCGGCCGCTCTTTGCGCATCGCTTAAACGCCCATGGGTGGTAGTGCCCGGATGCGTAATGGTGGTTTTGACATCACCCAGATTACCGGTAATCGACAGCATGCGAGTAGCATCGATTACCTGCCACGCGCCTTCCTGTCCATGGATAACCTCGAATCCAAGCACTGCGCCAAAGCCTTCTTGCTGCTGTTTGGCGAGCCTATGCTGAGGGTGGTCTGCCAAACCACTGTAAAACACCTTGCTGACCGCCGGGTGGGCATCCAGCCACTGGGCAAGCACCATTGCTTGCTCGCAGTGCGCCTTCATGCGCAGCGAGAGCGTTTCCAGCCCTTTGGTAAATATCCAGGCATTAAAAGGGCTCATGCACGGGCCACAGGTCCGCACGACGCCAAACACTTCCTCTAACACATCGTGCTTACCGACCACCGCCCCCCCTACCGCACGGCCCTGCCCGTCCAGGTACTTGGTTGCGGAGTGAATGACCAGATCAGCCCCCAGCGCGATGGGCTGCTGAAGCGCTGGCGTTAAAAAGCAGTTATCAATCGCCAGCCAAGCATCATGGCGTTTCGCCAACGCTGACAGCGCAGCGATATCGGCAACTTCAGACAGCGGGTTCGACGGTGTCTCAGCAAACAACAATCGCGTTTTGGGGGTGATCGCCGCCTCCCACGCGGCTAGATCAGAAAGCTCCACATAGCGTGTGGTAATGCCGAACTTACCAAAGTACTTATCAAACAGGCTTACCGTTGAGCCAAACAACGAACGTGAAGCGACAATTTCATCGCCGGCGGATAACAGCGCCAGCACCGTTGACAAGATGGCGGACATCCCTGAGCTGGTCGCCACACAGCGCTCACCGCCTTCCAACGCCGCCAAACGGCGCTCAAAGGTATGCACTGTCGGGTTGGTGAAGCGAGAATAAACGTTACCGGCTTCCTGGCCACCAAACTTGCGCGCCGCCTCGGCGGCGCTACCGTAAACGAAGCTGGAGGTAGGAAAAATCGGCTCGGAGTGCTCCTGCTCAAAGGTGCGCTCATGTCCCGCCCGAATCGCTAGGGTTTCTAGCGACCACGCGTCTTGCTGGCTGTCATCATGCATGGGCTGGCCTCCTAGTCATCCAGATCGTCATCATCCTGATTATGCATATCGACAAGGGCATGGTCACCTGCGCTCTGGTCTTTGGCCAGGTCGTTACGGCTGGCTTCCAGCACCGCCAAGTAGGCGTCATCAATGTCACCGGTGACGTAGTTACCGTCAAACACCGAGCAGTCAAAGGCTTCCATCTCGGGATTTACTTCACGACAGGCATCTTTTAAGTCTTCTAAATCCTGGTAGAAGATGCGATCCGCGCCTATTAATTGGCCAACTTCTTCTTCCGTACGCCCATGGGCAATCAGCTCTGATGCCGCTGGCATGTCAATGCCATAAACGTTGGGGTAACGCACCGGCGGTGCGGCGGAGGCAAAATACACATTACGAGCCCCGGCATCGCGAGCCATTTGAATGATCTGCTTGCAGGTAGTCCCGCGCACAATCGAGTCATCCACCAGCAGCACATTTTTATCTTTAAACTCAATGTCGATGGCATTGAGTTTTTGGCGCACCGATTTCTTGCGCTGGGTCTGCCCCGGCATAATGAAGGTGCGGCCGATATAGCGGTTCTTCATGAACCCTTCACGATAGGTGACGCCGAGATGTTGCGCCATTTCCAACGCCGAGGTACGCGACGTATCGGGAATCGGAATCACCACGTCGATATCATGGTCGGGCCATTCGTTAAGCACGCGATCGCCGAGTTTACGGCCCATTTGCATGCGGGTGCCGTATACATAAGCGCCGTCGAGAATCGAGTCGGGACGCGCCAGGTAAACGTGTTCAAAAATGCACGAGCGTAGCTGGGGCCGGTCGGCGCATACTTGGGTATGAATTTTACCCTGCATGTCAACGAAGATGGCTTCGCCAGGCGACAAATCCCGCTCAAGCTCAAAGCCGCCCACATCCAGGGCAACTGATTCGGAGGCAATCATGACATCCTGGCCGTTTTCCGCCTGGCGCGTACCAAACACCACCGGCCGGATGCCGTGAGGATCACGAAACGCCACCATGCCAAAGCCGTTAATGATCGCCACGGCGGCATAACCGCCCTGACAGCGTCGATGGACTCTACGCACGGCATCAAAGATATCTTCAGCTTCCAAGTGCAGCCCCTGCTTGCCCAATTCGTGGGCAAACACATTAAGCAGCACTTCAGAATCGGAGCTGGTATTAATATGGCGTAAATCAGTCGAAAACAGCTCCTGCTTGAGCTGTTCAGAATTCGTCAGATTGCCGTTATGGGCCAGCGCAATGCCATAAGGAGAGTTAACATAAAATGGCTGCGATTCGGCTTCGCTGGAGGAGCCAGCGGTGGGGTAACGCACGTGACCGATACCCAGGTTGCCCTTGAGACGCGCCATATGCCGCGTATGGAACACATCACGCACTAAGCCATTACTCTTGCGCAGTAAAAAGCGTCCTTCGCTCCAAGTCATCATCCCAGCAGCGTCCTGGCCACGATGCTGAAGAACGGTCAGAGCATCGTAAATACCCTGATTCACCGCTTGCTTGGCCAGAAGGCCGACGATACCGCACATTCCCGTTACCTCGCTGTATGCTGGCTTAACCTACGTAAGCCGGTACATTACTGATTAAAACTATTAAAGTTCGCGCCCCTGACGTAAGTCAGGCAGCGTGATGTCGTTTAGCGAGGACGGCGCTTCGGGAAGTTCGCCGCCCCATTGATCTAATTGGCTGATGGCATAGTTACGCAATTCGATAAAAGTGGGGCGTAGCTCGGCCTCCTGCCACGCTTGCAGCTCAGAAAGTGGCGTGAGCGTAATCAGGACAGTCACCACCAAGAGTATGACCGCCCCTCGCGCGACACCGAACGCGGCCCCGGCAAACCGATTGAGTAAACCCATCCCTACCCACTCAACCGCGGCATGAACTAAGCGAATGACAATACCGCAAAGTAGAATCACCGCAAAAATCACTAACGCAAAGGCCAACACCAGGCGCGCGTCAAAACTTTCGATAAAACCACTCATCAACTCGGCAACGGGTTCCGCCAGCACCCGGGCCACCATCAACGCCACCACCCAAGCCGCTAACCCCAGCGCTTCACGTACAAAGCCACGTACAAAGCCCGCCAACATCGAAAGAGCCAATACGGCTAAAAAGGCGGCGTCTATCCAGGTGAGCGCCATGGTTATTCCCGAACTCGAACCAGCAAGCCTTGTACGTTAGCCCGTTGCTTAACATCGCTCACCGCGGTTTCACCCTCTTCCGAGGTTGCAAAAGGGCCAACATAGACGGTCGTCATTTCATTGTCGCGTTCGCGCTGATAAACGGTAAAACCTTCTTCGCTTAACTGATCACTCAAGCGCTGGGCATTATCCGCATCACCAAAGCTACCCACCTGAACGGCCCACTCACCGTTTGAGTCTGCCTGAGAGGTTGATTCAGTCTGCTCGTTGGAGGACTGCTCCTCGGACGAATCAGTTACCGCCTGACTATTAGAAGCAATAAGATCGGCTATCGGATCGCTCTGCTCATCCGCTGAAGGTTCTTCGGTCTCATTCGAAGTGTCCTCATCATCGGAGGCGCTATCGTCATCGCTTTCGTCGTTATTCGCCAGCTGGTCGGTATCGGGGCTCACAGGGTCGACTTCAAGCGGCTCTTCAGTCGCCTGGGCGGCCACACCCGGGTCTACCTGTTCCTGTTCGGCCGGATCGTCAATAGAGTCAGGTCGCTCTGGGGCTTCAACGTCACGACGTTCAGCCTCTACCGGTTGCTCAATCACAAAATTCGGTTGTGGACGTTCTTCACGCGGCGCGGGGTCGCTCATTAACCAAGGCACAATAATGGCCAACAGCGCGAGCAAGATGACGATACCGCTAATGCGTTCCGTTTTACCGTATTTCATATCCCTCTCCATCAAGCGACGCTACGCCTGTGGCAGTGGCTGCGCCAATAACGCTGCCACCGTAAAAAAAGAACCTGTTGCCAGCACACGATCTTCCGGGCTTAGCCGGGTCGCCAACCACTCCACCCCTGCTGCGGGCGTTGCCGCGCAATAATGCACGCGTCCGCCCTGGGCTGCAATCCGCTCGGCCAGTTCATCGGCGTGGCGAGCTCGTTCGCCGTCTAAACTTACGCACACCCAATCGCTAATACGTGATGATAACGCGGCGATCACCCCGTCGGCATCTTTATCGCTGAGCATGCCGATCACTCCCCACTGAGTCCCACCCACACCGACTGAAGGCAAGTGCTGCGCCAGGTAGGCTGCCGCGTGGGGGTTATGACCCACATCAAGACACCATTGGCCACGCCACTGCATACGCCCCGGCACCACCAGATTGGCCAGAGCTCCCCGAGTGGGGGCAACTGCAAGCGAAAGTCCTGATAATACCAGCGCTTGAAGCGCCGTGGCGGCGTTATCGAGAGGTAGGCCTGGGTCAGGCAAGGCATCCAGTGACAGCGGGTCACCATCGGTGGTACAGCCCTGCCAGCACCACCTAGCAGTCGGCTCACCCTCTTGGTTAAAGTGACTACCGAGTTGGTATACTGGCGTTTGTAGCGCCTTTGCAACGTCTAAGACGCTTTCGGGTAGTTCGCGGCTGCCTAATACCGCAGGCCGCCCCGAACGAAAAATACCGGCTTTCTCACGCCCGATTTGGGCGATATCAGTACCTAAAAAGCTGGCGTGATCTTGGGCGATGGTGGTAACGATGGCCACATCGGCATCAACGATATTGACGGCATCCAAACGTCCGCCAAGGCCGACTTCAAGTACCGCCAAATCCAGCGGTTGCTGAACCAAACACCACAGAGCGCATAGCGTACCGGCTTCGAAATAGGTCAGGCTAATCGCCGGCGGAGCAAGCCTGGCTTGCTCCACGGCTTCAAACCCCGCTACCAATTGATCGTCGTCTGCCATGCAGCCGTTAAGCTGGACGCGTTCGTTATAATGCAGCAAATGCGGAGACGTATAGGTGCCTACTCGCTGCCCGTGAGCGCGTGCCACACTGTCGATCATTGCCAGGGTTGAGCCTTTACCATTAGTGCCTGCGACGCTAATTACCCGCTTTGCAATGGGCCGATTTAAAAGCCCCATCCGTTCAGCTACCTGGCTTACCCGCGCTAACCCCAACTCGATGCCCACCGGATGGAGGGTTTCTAAATAGTCCAGCCATTGCGCCAGGGTTTTAGACATTGCGAGAGGAATCGTCGCGCTTGGCAGAATCCGACTCGCTGCTGCCGTTAATTGCCTCGATCCACTCGGGGTCTTCGGCGTAATCGGTCACCTGGGGCTCATCTACCACTGGTTCGGAGAAAACGGTTTCTTCGCTTGAAGATTCGTCATCCGCCACAGGCAGATGGGTCAGCTTGCGCAGCACACTTCCTACACGCTCGCGCATATCGTGACGATGCACGATCATGTCCACCGTGCCGTGCTCAAGCAGAAACTCGCTACGCTGGAAGCCTTCGGGTAGGGTTTCGCGAACGGTTTGCTCAATAACCCGCGGGCCGGCAAAACCAATCAACGCATTAGGCTCGGCGATATTGAGGTCGCCCAGCATGGCAAGCGATGCTGACACACCTCCAAACACCGGATCGGTCAGCACCGAAATATAGGGCACGCCTTCTTGCTTTAACTTTTCAAGGGCAGCCGAGGTTTTCGCCATCTGCATCAGCGAGAACAGCGCTTCTTGCATACGCGCCCCACCGGATGCCGCAAAGCAGACCAACGGCACGCGAGACTCCAGTGCCAAAGTGGCGGCGCGTACAAACTTCTCACCAACCACCGCGCCCATAGAGCCACCCATAAAGGTAAACTCGAATGCCACGGCCACTACAGGAAGACCATTTAACTCACCGCGCATGGCGACCAACGCGTCTTTTTCGCCGGTCTCTTTTTGCGCCGCAGCTAAACGGTCTTTGTATTTTTTGGAATCGCGGAACTTGAGGCGGTCAACCGGCTCAATGTCGGCGGCGATTTCCTCGCGGCCCGTTTTGTCTAGAAACCAATCCAAGCGCTTGCGTGCGGTTAAACGCAAATGATGCTCGCATTTAGGGCAAACGCTGTGATGTTTCTCTAACTCAGGAAGATAGAGAACGGCTTCGCACTTGGGGCATTTACGCCAGAGACCATCGGGAACGCTAGCGCGACGGTCCTTACGCTGGATACGCCCCATGGAGGGCACAATCTTATCTAGCCAGCTCATATCAAAAAGACTTCCGTTGTACGTCAACGCTTGGCAACGCCAAGCTTGATGAATGGGGTCAAACTAATGTCAGTTAGTGTAGACGATGAAAGGACTATTTAAGCATCCATGGCCGCCCGCATTTCGCCGAGCACTTGTTTTAACTGGGCAGCGATGGTGTCCGGCGCATCAGCACTCTCGGCAATCCGGTTGACCAGCGCACTGCCGACAATCACGCCATCGGCCACCTTGGCGACTTCTGCGGCTGTCGCGCCGTCGCGGATACCGAACCCAACACACAATGGTAAGTCGGTCATACCACGCAACGGCGCCAAGTGCTCAGCCACGTCATCAGCATTAAGTGTCGCCGCACCCGTCACGCCCTTGAGCGATACATAGTACAGATACCCCTCACCGTGGGCGCATATTGTAGCGGCCCGTGCATGGGAAGTGGTAGGTGCAACGAGAAAAATCGCCGCTAAATCACGTGCTTTCAAAAGCGGACCGAAAATATCCGCTTCCTCGGGCGGCATATCCACGGTCAATACACCGTCGACGCCCACGTTCGCTGCTTTATCAGCAAAGGTTTCGTAGCCAATCCGTTCGAAGGGGTTGAGATAGCCCATCAGTACCACAGGCGTGGTGGCATCGGTTTGGCGAAACTCGGCCACCATATCGAGCAGGTCGACTAACCGAGTGCCTTGTTTGATTGCGCGTTCACAGGCTTTTTGAATGACCGGGCCATCCGCCATTGGGTCGGAGAACGGTACGCCTAACTCAATGATATCCGCACCGGCTTCCACCAGAGCGTGCATAAAGCCGACGGTATACTGAGGCGCAGGGTCCCCAGCGGTAATGTAAGGGATTAGGGCCTTACGGCCCTGCTGCTTAAGTTCACTGAAACGCTGATCAATACGGTTCATGCTTACCCTTAAAATAACGTGGACCCTTAAAATTCGATGCCGTCAATTTTGGCTACCGTCATAATATCCTTGTCACCGCGACCTGATAAATTGATGATGATATGTTGATCAGAACGCATGGTGGGTGCCAAAACCTTGGCATAGGCCAACGCGTGTGCGGTCTCAAGAGCAGGCATGATGCCTTCCATGTGGGTGAGCTCGCGGAAAGCCACCAACACATCGTTATCATTCGCCGCGACATAGTTTACCCGCCCGACGTCTTTCCAAAGGGCATGCTCGGGCCCCACCCCAGGGTAATCCAACCCGGCTGAAATCGAGTGAGTATCCGATACCTGCCCGGCTTCGTCCGACATCAGGTAAGTACGGTTTCCATGCAGTACACCGCGCGGCGCGTTAGACGACAACGGTGCCGCATGACGCCCTGTTTCAACTCCATCACCACCGGCTTCAACACCGTACATGGCGACATCATCGTCTTCCACAAAGGGATAGAACAGGCCAATGGCGTTGGAGCCACCACCCACGCAAGCGACCAGAGCATCCGGCAGTCGGCCGATCTGCTCCAGCGACTGGCGACGCGCCTCGCGACCCACTACCGCGTTGAAATCACGCACCAACTGCGGATAAGGATGAGGTCCCGCAACGGTCCCGATAATGTAGAACGTATTATCAACGTTGGTGACCCAGTCGCGCAGCGCTTCGTTCATGGCATCTTTTAGCGTGCGGGTGCCCGACTCAACCGGAATCACCCGCGCGCCAAGCAAGTGCATGCGATACACATTCAGTTTCTGACGCTCAACGTCCGCAGCCCCCATGTAAACATCGCACTCAAGGCCCAGGCGTGCCGCAACAGTAGCGGTTGCAACGCCGTGCTGCCCAGCGCCGGTTTCCGCAATGACTCTTGGTTTGCCCGTTTTTTTGGCCAGCAACGCTTGGCCAATCGTGTTATTTACCTTGTGAGCACCGGTATGGTTCAGGTCTTCGCGCTTCAGCCAAATTTGGGCCCCACCCAACGCCTGCGACCACCGCTCGGCGTGATAGAGCGGCGAGGGCCGCCCTACAAAATGGGCTAAATCACGGTCAAACTTGGCCTGAAAGTCGGGATCGTCACGTAGACTTAAATATGTCTTCTCCAACTCTTCCAAGGCAAAGCTCAGAGTTTCTGACACAAACCGGCCGCCATAGGGGCCAAAATGACCACGGGCATCCGGCATTTTAGTCAGTTCACTGAAACGTGTTTTCGGAACGGTTTCAGAAGCACCAGTTGCTGAGACAGTCACAGGAATACCTCACAAGATCGCCAGAACAGGCAAACAATAAATGAATTCACATTACGACGCAGCACACCGGCGAGGCGAACGGCGTAGCGAACTAACGGGCGTCGGCTAACGCTACTTGACGCACAAACGACGCCATTTTTCCGGCGTCCTTACAACCGCGAGAAGCTTCAATCCCGCCGGAAACATCAACCGCATAAGGCATCACTTGGTGCACTGCCTGCGCGACATTATCCGCCGTTAGCCCGCCTGCGAGAATAACAGGTTTTGCCAGCGTTGCGGGGATTCTCGACCAATCAAATGACTCGCCGGTGCCGCCCGGAGTTCCCGGTCGATAGGCATCTAACAGCAGCGCCTGGGCCTGGAAATAACGCTCGGCCTCAAGGGCAAGATCAATGGCATCGCGCATGCGTAGCGCCTTGATCCAGGGGCGGCCAAAACTGTCACAGAATTCGGGCGTTTCATCACCATGGAATTGCAGCAGGTCCAGGTGCGGCAGACACGCTTCGACCAACTCGGCAGACGGGTCGACAAAAAGCCCCACGCGGCTGACAAACGCGGGCACCTTTGCCGCAAGCACCGCCAACTGCTCAACGTTGATGCTGCGCGAACTTTGGGGCCACATCACAAAGCCCAGCGCATCCACGCCCAGCGCCACGGCATGGGCGACGTCTTCATGGCGGGTAAAACCACAAAATTTCACTCGCGTACGCGTCAAGGACCCAGCACTCATCACGGCGTCTCCTGGGGCTTTTTGGCAAAGGTCAGCTTTCGCCTGGCGGCCACGCGCGGGGTCTCGGGGAGCTCCCGCTCACCGGTCCACTCCCCGGAAAAGGCCATCAGGTTTGGCCCCAGCGGCTCTTTGGGCAGCGCAAACCGCTCATCGTAGATCGAGTCGACAAAGTGCAGCCCACAGGCAGGCGCGGTGACATCGCCCATCTTGCGATTCTTGAGCGCCAGCAGCCGCTCGATATAATCTTCGTCTTGAGCGCCCCGACCTACACTGGCCAAGGCCCCGGCAATATTGCGAATCATATGGTGCAAGAACGCATTGCCCTGGATATCGATCATGACCAGCGGGCCATAGCGTTTGACGTCAACAAAGTGCATCTGTCGCCACGGCGTTTTCGACTGGCATCCCGCTGCACGGAAACTGGAGAAATCATGCTCTCCCACCAGCGCCTGGGCGGCACGGTGCATGGCATCAGCATCCAGCGGGTCTCTGCACCAAGTGACATTATGCCGCTCCAGCACCGGGCGACTGATTTGATTCAGCAGCAGGTAACGGTAGCGACGCCCCAGCGCGCCCAGCCGCGAGTGAAAATCATCTGAAACCGGCTTGACCCAGCGTATCGATACATCGCGAGGCAGGTAAGTATTCGCGCCGAACACCCAGGCTTTTTCCGAGCGTTGGGCAGGCGGATCCAGATGAACAATCTGACGGGTAGCATGCACGCCGGAGTCAGTTCGCCCGCTGGCATGAATTTGCACCGGCGCACCGGCCACTTTGCTCAGCGCGTCTTCCACCGATGCCTGCACCGAAGCGGCGTGTTTTAACCGCTGAAAGCCACAAAAACGCGTGCCATCATATTCGATGGCCATCGCCAAGCGGCCGGTTAACGGTTGCGTCTCATCAAAATGGTAAAACAGCGTCATCGCCTCTTATCAACATTGCCGGGAGTGGAAGGCGCACTATTATCGCGAGGTGTGGGGGCAAATGCCACCTCTTCAATATCCCACTCTTCCTCACGGGCAGCAGGAGATGGCGTCGGTGCAGGCGCCTGGGTATCGAACTCAACGGAGGGTTGCATAGGCGTTTCCTCTCTAGGCGCATTGCTTGAGGCCAGCGTTGGCGGCTGATAATCGATGACCCATGCCCGCTCGTTATCGGCCGGCACCTGAGCCTCACCAGGCGAAGCGGCAGGCGTTTCCTCAATCGGCCGCATCCCCATCGCCGACAGCATGGCCGCCACCGTTAAAGGGTCAGCGGGAGGCGCCAGCCATAACGCAGGGTTGTGCCCGACAGGTAGCGCCTTTAGCGCCAAACGGCGCTCCTGGCCAATTTCAATCAGCCCGGCCGCCTGGGTATTGGCCATGGCTGCTCGGTCAAATGGCGCCTCATAAGCGGGATATGTCTCATCGATATTGCCGGCGGGTGACCGGCTGACCGCTTCGTCTGTTGCCGTTTTGTTCACTGGCTCGGCGGCCATTGTTGCGTCAGCTTGTGGGGGTGGCGTCGGCGACACCATGGAGGGGTCACGCCTAGGACTTACGTTACTTGCCGACGGCGTATGAGGTTGATTGGTGCCCGGCGCCGCCATAGCAGGCGGCGCTTCCCAGTGCTGGCGACGACGGCGCATTATCACCAACAGCGCTAACAGCAGAATCAACGCAATCATCGCTAGCCACCACTGATACTCGCTCAGCCGCTCCATAATGGATCGGCGCTCAGTTGCCGGGGCTGGCGAGGCGGATACCATTTGCTGCGAGGCGACGGTTTCGCTTAGCCGTTCCACTTCTTCGCGAAGCGTCGCTATTTCACGGCGCATGTCGTCGCGTTCTTGCTGCCATTGCAGCGCAAGCGCTGGCGCAACCGAGGGTGATGGTGCTCTTTGATTCGCGCCCTCTTGCTCCCCGCCAGCAAGCACATTGACGGCGCTCACCACCGTGGGCTCAATCGATTGCCCGTCATTTTGCCCAGTCGCGGGCGCGGAAGCCACCGCCTGATTTGTTGAAGTGCTCTCTGGCTCCGCCGACTCGTCCTCTTGCACTTCAGCAGACGATTCACTTTCGCCAGTGCCATCCACTTCGGGTAACGCCACCGGAACGGGGACGTTTTCATCGCGGCGTTGCCCCCCAGTGTTCATTTCACGAATGGTGGTAGCGGCCTGCTCCGCCGAGCGGGCCGTTACGCGATCATCGTCCGGCAGGTTGAGACGTTGGGCCGCGCGCATGGCGTGGATATTACCCGAAGGGAACACGCTGGGATTGGCTTCCAGCAATGCCAACATCATTTGCTGGACGCTTGCCTGCTCAGGCTTGGTGCGCGCGGCAACACTCCACAGCGTATCGCCGCTGCGTACATAAGCGTCCCCTTGGGCAACTTCACGGCTGGGTGGCTCAGCGGACGCGTCATCTTCGGCGATGGGTTGAGCAGGCGCACGCTCGGCAGGCTCATCGCGGGCGCCGTAATCGGGCGGGTCAAACAACAACGTCATTTCTCGAGTTTGCTGCCCATCGGGCGATGACACGGTTAACAGCAGGTCAAGCCACGGCGACGTCACCGGATCGTCGCTGGTGAGCACCACTACGGGTTGGCCTTGACGCTCTTGAATGTTGGCCTGAACGCGCCCCGCAAGCGATGTCCATTCAACACCTGCGTCCTCAAATGCACGTTGATCAGACACACTGATTTCAAGGTCTGAAGGCGAATACTCTGCGCTATCGACAAGTGGCAACGTGGCTTGAAGTGGCTCCTCTAAACGTGACTGCACCTCGGCGGGCCCAAGATCAAGCGCCCAGCCCAATGACCCCACCATGCTTAGCCAAAGCCCAACGGCCAGCGCGCCTACCTGTTTCATGGATGCCCCTGTTCCCAATCTGGCTTTTTTATATGCAACCTAACGCCTTATCGTGTTGCGGTCTCATACGTTTTTACCATAGTACCGCCCCTTTACGCACAAAAAACAAGCGCGCATAAAAAACGGGAAGCGTCTGATTCGCTCCCCGTTTTCGTCCGCTAAGGATGCGGAATTAGCCTTGGCGAGGCTTACTGCTCGCGCAGGATCGTCAGCATACGCTTAAGCGGTTCGGCCGCGCCCCACAGCAGCTGGTCGCCAACGCTGAACGCGGAGAGGTATTCACCGCCCATCGCCAGCTTGCGCAGACGGCCTACTGGAACTTGCAGTGTGCCCGTTGCCGCGGCGGGCGTTAGACCTTCGATGGTAGCGTCTTTGTCGTTGGGAATTACCTTGACCCACTCGTTATGCTTGGCGAGGCGGTCTTCGATTTCATCCAGCGGCACATCCTGCTTCAACTTGATAGTGAACGCCTGGCTGTGCGAGCGCATCGCGCCGATACGCACGCACAGGCCATCGATGGGAATCGGGTTGCTATCGAGACCTAAAATCTTGTTGGTCTCGACGCTGCCTTTCCACTCTTCGCGGCTCTGACCGTTCTCAAGCTTGGTGTCGATCCACGGCAGCAGACTACCCGCCAACGGTGCACCGAAGTTCTCGGTGGGGAAGTCGCCACCGCGCATGGCCGCCGTCACTTTGCGGTCGATATCCAGGATCGCGCTTGAGGTGTCTTTCAGCTCTTCGCCCACGCTGTCGCGCAGCGTGCCCATTTGATTAAGCAGCTCGCGCATATGCTTGGCACCGGAGCCCGAGGCCGCCTGATAGGTCATGGAGGTCATCCACTCGACCATATCGGCTTCAAACAGACCGCCCAGGCCCATCAGCATCAGGCTGACCGTGCAGTTGCCACCGACAAAGGTTTTGGCCCCTTTGGCCAGCTGCGCGTCGATCACCTTGCGATTGACCGGGTCCAGCACGATGGTCGCGTCATCTTCCATACGCAGCGTGCTGGCCGCATCGATCCAGTAGCCTTTCCAGCCAGCGGCGCGCAGGTCTTTATAGACGGGCTTAGTGTAGTCACCGCCCTGACAGGTTACGACGACATCCAGCGCCTTGAGCGCTTCGATATCAAAAGCATCTTTCAGCGGAGGCACGTCCACACCGATGTCGGGGCCGGGTTGGCCGACCTGGGAGGTGGTGAAGAACACCGGCTCGATGCCGTTGAAATCACCATCTTCCAGCATGCGCTGCATGAGCACCGAGCCCACCATGCCGCGCCATCCCACGAAACCGACTTTCAACATTATGAAGTCCTCCTGCAAAGAATGAGTGCCTGCATTATACACGATTCTTTATGGTGATTTTGACCACGATAAATCGTTCACTGCTTAGCAAACGCCGCCAGCACCGCATCGCCCATGGCGTCTGTGCCGATGGTTTGCATACCTTCAGAGGCTATGTCCGCAGTGCGTAGGCCGTCATCCAGCACACTGCCCACGGCCGCTTCGATACGCTCGGCCATGGCGTTTTCGCCCAGCGAGTAGCGCAGCATCATGGCCACCGAGAGCATCATAGCCAACGGGTTGGCGACGTTTTGCCCGGCGATATCCGGCGCGCTGCCGTGGCAAGGCTCGTACATGCCCTGGCCGCTCTCGTTAAGCGATGCGGACGGCAGCATGCCGATGGAGCCGGTGAGCATGGCGGCAGCATCGGAGAGGATATCGCCAAACATGTTGCCGGTGACCACCACATCAAATTGCTTCGGCGCCCGCACTAGCTGCATGGCGGCGTTGTCCACGTACATGTGCGATAGCTCAACATCAGGATATTCCGGTGCTAGGCGTTCCATGACTTCGCGCCACAAGATCGTCACTTCCAGCACGTTGGCTTTATCCACCGAGCACAGTTTCTTACCGCGCTTCTGAGCCATTTCAAACGCCACGCGGCCGATACGTTCGATCTCGCTTTCGGAATACACGTAGGTATTAAAGCCCACCCGCTCGCCGTTGCGCTCTTCGATGCCGCGCGGCTGGCCGAAGTAGATGCCGCCGGTCAGCTCGCGGACGATCATGATGTCCAGCCCAGCCACCAGTTCAGGCTTCAGGCTGGAGGCGCTGGCGAGCTGCGGGTAGAGCATCGCGGGCCGCAGGTTGCCGAACAGGCCCAGGTTTTTGCGCAGCCCCAGCAGGCCTTTTTCGGGCCGCTTGGAGAGGTCTTCGAGCTTGTCCCATTTGGGGCCACCCACCGCCCCCAGCAGAATGGCGCTGGCTGCCTTGGCCTTTTCCAGCGTTTGCTCCGGCAGCGGATCACCGTGGGCATCGTAGGCTGCGCCGCCGACCAGCGCTTCTTCGACGTCGATATCCAGTCCGGCTTCCTGGCAGGCTTTTAACAAGCGCGCCGCCTGGGCAGCAATCTCGGGGCCAATGCCGTCACCCGGTAGTAATAGAACCTTATGTGTCATGCAACGTCCTTAGCATTTATTTGAGCGGTGACTTACGCAGGCTGGCGAAACAGCCAGGGGCGCTGTTGGCGATGCTGTTCTTCAAAGGTGCGAATCGCATCTTCGTCTTTGAGCGTCAGGCCGATATCGTCCAGGCCTTCCAGCAGGCAATGCTTACGGAACGCATCCACTTCAAATTCAAGAATCTCACCTTTCTGCGTGATGATTCGTTGCTGTTCTAAATCGACATCCAGTTGGTAGCCTTCTTTGGCTTCCACTTCGTTGAATAAGCGGTCCACCGCTTCTTCCGAAAGCGTGATCAGCAACAAACCGTTTTTGAACGCGTTGTTATAGAAAATATCGGCGAAGCTGGGCGCAATCACCACCTTGAAGCCGAAATCTTCCAGCGCCCAAGGCGCGTGCTCGCGAGAGCTGCCGCAGCCAAAGTTACGCCGTGCGAGCAGCACTTCGGCGTTTTGATAACGCGGCTGATTCAAGACAAAATCAGGGTTCAGCGGTCGCTGCGAGCAGTCCTGGCCGGGCTGGCCTTCATCCAGGTAACGCAATTCGTCAAACAGATTGACGCCAAAGCCAGTGCGCTTGATCGACTTCAAAAACTGCTTCGGGATAATCAGATCGGTATCCACGTTGGCGCGGTCCAGCGGGGCCACCACGCCTTCAAAACGTTCAAACTTGTTCATGGCTTAGGCCTCCTGAGCGTGGGTGGCGTCGTTGGCGGGCAGGCTGCGCACATCGACAAAATGACCGGCAATCGCCGCCGCAGCCGCCATGGCCGGGCTTACCAAGTGGGTACGCCCGCCGTAGCCCTGGCGCCCCTCAAAGTTGCGGTTGGAAGTCGAAGCGCAGTGCTCGCCCGCACCCAGTTTATCGGCATTCATCGCCAGGCACATGGAGCAGCCTGGCTCGCGCCATTCAAAGCCTGCCTCGATAAATATCTTGTCGAGGCCTTCCTCTTCTGCCTGGCGCTTCACTAATCCAGAGCCCGGCACCACCATGGCGAGCTTGATCGAGTCGGCGATTTTCTTGCCCTTCGCCACCTTGGCGGCTTCGCGCAAATCTTCAATGCGCGCATTGGTGCAGGAACCAATGAAGATTTTATCCAGCTTGATATCGGTAATTTTCTGGTGAGCTTTGAGCCCCATGTACTCGAGTGCCCGGGTGTGGCTGCGCTGCACGGTTTCATCCGGTGCGGCGTCGGGGTCCGGCACCTGGCCGGAAATACCGGTAACCATTTCCGGGCTGGTGCCCCAGCTAACCTGGGGTTCGATGTCTTCAGCCTGGAGGGTGACGACGTTATCGAACACGGCGTCCGGGTCGGAGACCAGATTGCGCCAGTCCGCTACCGCTGCTTCCCACTGCTCGCCGGTGGGAGAATAGGGGCGGTTGCCGATGTAGTCGATGGTGGTGTCGTCCACGGCAATCATGCCGACCCGCGCGCCCGCTTCAATGGCCATGTTACACACGGTCATGCGGCCTTCCATGGACAACGACTCGATGGCGCTACCGGCAAACTCGATGGCATAACCGGTACCGCCCGCCGTGCCAATCTTGCCGATAATCGCCAGCACCACGTCTTTGGCGGTCACGCCGAGGCCCAACTCGCCTTCAACGCGCACCTGCATGTTCTTCATCTTCTGGGTCAGCAAACACTGGGTCGCGAGCACGTGCTCGACTTCAGACGTGCCGATACCGTGGGCCAACGCCCCGAAAGCGCCGTGGGTCGCGGTGTGGGAATCGCCGCACACCACCGTCATGCCTGGCAGCGTCGCGCCCTGCTCCGGCCCCACCACGTGAACGATGCCCTGGCGCGGGTCGTTGATGCCGAACTCGGTGATGCCGTATTCAAGGCAGTTATCATCCAGGGTTTGTACCTGGATCAACGACACCGGGTCTTTAATGCCGCTGTTGCCTTGTGCTCGCTCAATCAGCGTGGTCGGCACGTTGTGGTCGGTGGTCGCGAGGTTCGTGTCTAAACGCCACGGCTTGCGGTTCGCCAAACGCAGCCCCTCAAAGGCCTGTGGCGAGGTCACTTCGTGGAGCATGTGACGGTCGATATAAATCAACGCGGTACCATCATCGCGCTGCTTGACCAAATGCTGATTCCACAACTTATCGTAAAGGGTTTGACCTGACATGTGCTTCTCCCGGGCTAGGCCCTGCTAGTTCGTAGCGACAGCTTTTTTTGGCGCTGCTTTATATTGCGTGTCGTAGGAGTGTCACGCGGCTCGCAGATAAAAGCAATTCATGTTATTCATAGATTGGATTCCAACATGGAATACAAGATAATTTGCTTAGTGGATACGCGACGCGATGGACACCCAAAGTCTTCAAGCCTTTTTGGCCGTAGCCGACACACAAAGTTTCTCCCGCGCGGCGGAACAGCTGCATTTAACACAACCGGCGGTCAGCAAGCGCATTGCCACTTTAGAGTCTCAGGTAGACGCGCGGCTGTTTGATCGCATTGGCCGACGCATCGCGTTGACCGAAGCGGGCAGCCTGTTGCTGCCCCAGGCGAGGCAGATTCTGTTCACGGTGGAAGACAGCCGCCGGGCGCTCGCCAATTTATCCGGTCAGGTGGGCGGGCCGCTCACCCTGGCCACCAGCCACCATATTGGCCTGCACCGCTTGCCGCCGGTGTTAAAGCAGTATACCCAACGCCACCCGGAGGTAGCGCTGGACCTGCATTTTCTGGATTCGGAGCTGGCCTACCAGGGGGTGCGCGATGGTTCGCTGGAAATGGCCGTGGTGACGCTTGCGCCCCACCCCGTCGAGCAACTGCACGTGGTGGAACTATGGCGCGACCGACTGTGCTTCGTTTGCGCCAACGACCACCCTCTCGCCACCCAGGCTCAGCAAAGCACGCTGTCACTCGCCGACCTGTGCGAACACAACTGCGTGATGCCGGGGGCCAAGACCTTTACCGGCTCGCTGATCGCCCTGCGCTTTGAAGAAGCAGGCCTTGAGCTGCCGGTAAGCATGGCGACCAACTACCTGGAAACGCTCAAGATGATGTGCAGCGTGGGTCTTGGCTGGAGTCTGCTGCCCGAGAAGATGATCGACCACGAACTGGTGGAGCTCGACGTTGCCACTGCCCCACTCCACCGTCCGCTGGGCTATCTGGTTCATACCAGCCGCACGCTCTCCAACGCCGCAAGGCAGATGATCGAAGCGTTGGAAGCCACCAGAAAAATCTAACACGATAATTCAAAGCCTCACAAAAACGCCATTGGCAGTTCGCCCAACCAGCAGCATCAAGTCACTCACACTGATATTTTATAAATAAAAACAAGCCGTTTTTGCTTATCATCAGTACTTTCCACCAAGAACATAAGCGTTGACCGCATTAGATAAACATAAACCTCCCCACCTTTTTTGCTGACGATAATCCTTTGCAAGTTAACAATTTTGTTCAGTATTTACTTAACGATACTTCGATACACTGGCAAACATCGTTGCGCACAAACATGTGCCCATTAGTTTCCAGGGTAGGAATATCAACATGCACCGTCGCCATAACTCCCTACTGCCAATTTGCCTTCTGGCCTGTCTGACTACGGGTGTGGCGCAGGGCCAAACCGTGACTGATGCGCAACGCGAAGCGCTGGTTATCCAGGCACGCCAAGGGGAGCTGGCACCGTCAATTGATGGCCTGAAGACCCTCTACCACCAAACGCGCAATGCGCGTGTTCGCGAGGATTTAGTGGCACTGCTGGTGCGTGCCAATCGGCATCAGGAGGCGCTAGCCGTTTGCTCCTGGTGTGAAACAGAGAATCACAGTGACTCCGAACTTGCCAACCTGGGCACAGCGGCTCGTAGTGAGGGTGACTACGAACAGGCGTTGACGCTATTTCGGACACTTACCTATCGCGATCCGTCAAACGAACAGGGCTGGCTTGGCCAAGCCTTGGTACATACCGATATGGGCAGCTATACCCTGGCGGATATCGCCCTGCAACAATACAACCAAGTGGCTGGCACCACCAAAGCGGGGCTAGAGGCTAAAGGTTACTTGGCAGCGGGCACCGCGAATGCGATGCAAGAGCTGGATGCCCGCCAGGCACTGGTTGCGCAAGACCCAGGCAACACAAGTGAACTACAAGCGCTTTACCGACTGGCCGTTGGCCTTGGCGCCAGCTCAGCGGCGCGCCGCATCATGCAGTCGAACCCGGATGTATTCTCTGGAAGTGACCGGCTTTGGCTGACCTACTATGAAGGCGTGACGGATATACGCCTCGGCATTCACACGGATCAACCCTCAAGAACCCGTAACGGCCTGGAGCAGTTGAATAGCGTACTCAGTAGCCCAGACGCGCCTGAGGAGCTTGTTACCATTACGGAATACGACAAGGTAGTGGCCCTGGCCCAATTAAGGCGTTTTTCCGAAGCGGTAGCGCTCGCCGAAAAGCTTGAAAACCAGCATGGCCAGTTACCAAGCTATGTGGATCGCGCCAGAGCTCACGCCCTGAATGGCATGGGTCGTCCCAAAGAAGCCATCACCCTTTACGAACACCTTATACGACAGTCCCCCGAGCAGGCGACTGACCCCGATGATCCTCTCAATGAAGGGCTTTTTTACAGTTACTCCGATGCGCAACGTTTCCGGGACGCTGATCGCCTGTTGCAAGACTGGATCGCAAGCGAGCCCGAAAAGCGCCTGGACTTCACCAGAACCACGCAAGTAGACAACCCCAATTATCAAAAAGTGTTGCTGCTTAGCGTACTGCTCGACAGTTGGCGTGGCCGCACAGACGAGGCCAGCGAACGCCTGGCTGCTTATCAGAACCAGGCACCTGAGGATCCTTATCTGTGGTTGATGAAAGGCGATATCGAACGTGATCGAGGTTGGCCCAGAAAGGCCGAAGCATCTTTCCAGCAGGCCCTCCCTTTACTGCCCCCAGAACGACAGGACTCCGCCCGTCACGGCGTACTGCTTTCACGATTGCAGCGCGGTCAGTGGAAAGGCACCACCACCGACATCGCCCGAGAAATCGAAGACGCCCAGCCAAGCGTTACACGGGATGACCTAGAGCGGGAATGGCGCGAACTGCGCGCCCCTCAGTTAAGCACTTCCTTCGAGCGTAGCGAGGGGCAAGGAAGCGGCACTCAAGCATCACGTGAGTGGACCTATGAAGTTCTGTTTGAAGGGCCCCGCAACGCGAATGGCTCTCGCCCCTTCGCCCAACGGATCGGCCAGTTCGGCGAGTTTGATGACGAGAATCTTTATGCGTCTTACAACATGGCTGGCTACGAATGGAACCTGCATCCATCCACGGTCACCTTGGCCGCAGGCCATGGATCACAGCTTAACGAAGATTTCCTTGCGCTTGCTGAACTGCGCTATGCCGCCTCCGACCATATCACTGCCACGGTAGGTATTGAGCGCAATACCACCGATACCCCACTACGGGCGCTGCGCGATGATATCAACGCCGACCGTTATCGTGGTGAACTGGCTTACCGGCGCAACGAGCGTGGCGCAGGCGCCATCGGGTTTATGGCGACCGATTTTGATGACAGCAACCTGCGGCATTCTGTCTACGGCTACTGGAATCAGACGCTCTACCACCTGGATCGCTGGCAACTCAACGGCGAAGTGCAGATTTCCGCGTCACGCAATGATGAAGTTGACGCCAGCTATTTCAATCCGCGCCGCGATGCCAGCCTCGCGGGTGTGCTGACGCTCGATTACGAGACGCCGCTCGACTATCGCCAGTCCTTCATTCAGTCGTTTTCCCTCGGTTCAGGCCGCTACTGGCAGAAGAATTACGACACAGAGAATACCTGGTCGATCGGCTATCAACACAGCTGGGAGCTGACCCCTACCGTAAACTTCGAATATGGCATCACCCGCGAAAGAGCCGTCTACGACGGTGTTCCTGAGTATGACAACGTTATTTCAGCCGGCTTTGTATGGAGATTCCTATGACACTCTGGCGCATCATTGTGATGGGCGCAGTTATGATAGCAATGGTGGGTATTCAACAAGCCCAGGCAGCCCGGACGCCGAATGATTACGTGGTAATCAGTTACCACGATATTGTCGATACCAGCGTTACCCCCAACCTTGATATCTATCCCCAGACCATTACCCGCAACCGATTGGTCGAGCACTTCAATTTAATTGATGTCGGCGGCTATAACCCGGTGAGTCTGCAACAGATCATCGATGCCAAAGCAGGTAAGCAACCTCTGCCGGAAAAAGCCGTGCTGCTGACGTTCGATGACGGATATCGCAGCTTTTACGACATCGTCTTTCCATTACTCAAACTATATGGTTTTCCCGCCGTGCAGGCAGTGGTCGGCAGTTGGCTGGATGTACCTGAAGGTGGCCGGGTGCCCTACGGCAATACCACCCTGCCCCGTGAGCGTTTTTTGTCATGGGAACAGGTTAAAACCCTGGACGAATCACCGCTGGTGGAAATAGCCTCGCATTCCTACGACCTTCACTACGGGGTTGTCGGTAACCCCATGGGTAACGAGCAAGCCGCCGCCGTTACCAGCACTTGGAACGCACGCAACGGGTATGAAAGTGAAACGGCCTATATCGAGCGGGTACGCAGCGATATGGCACGGACACAGCAGCGTTTTCAGGAACAGATGGGGCGAAGCCCTAGGATCATGGTTTGGCCCTACGGTGCCTATAGCCAGGCAACGCTCGATATCGCCGCGGAATACGGCATGGACTACACCTTCAGTCTACTCAGCGCACCCAACCGTCTCAGCGACTCGATGCGTACCATGAACCGCTATCTCATCGATCAGGAAACCAGCCTGCAAACCATCGAAGAGATTCTCTCCAACCGAATATGGGAGCCAGAAAAGCTGCGCATTGTTCACGTTGACCTGGACTACGTGTATGACCCGGACCCTACCCAGCAGGCACAAAATCTCGACAGGCTGATCGAGCGCATTGCTGAGTACGGCGTTAGCACCGTTTATCTTCAGGCCTTTGCAGACCCTGATGGAGACGGCGTTGCCGATGCCCTCTACTTTCCTAACCGCCATTTACCGGTCAGGGCAGACCTTTTCAATCGCGTTGCGTGGCAGTTGAAGAAACGTGCCAATGTAAAAGTGTACGCCTGGATGCCGGTGCTGTCCTTTGACCTGGGGAGCGGCCACCGGTATGTCACCGATGTAACAACCGGGCGCGAGTCCCCCGATCACTACTTGCGCCTATCGCCTTATGTAGAAAGCAACCGTCGTATAATCCGTGAAATTTATCAGGATCTCGGTCGGCTGACCAAATTCGACGGCCTGCTCTTCCACGATGACGCCTTCTTTACTGACTTTGAAGACGCCAACCCAGAAGCCCTAGCCGCCTATGAGCGCGCTTCGTTACCGGGGGATATCAACGCAATACGCAACGACGATGACTTGATGTCGACCTGGGCTCGCTTCAAGACAGAGTATCTCACCGATTTCACGCTGGAGCTGGAGCAGGCCGCTAACTACTATCGCCAAGCCGACAACGTGGTCTTTACCACCGCTCGCAACCTCTATGCCAAGACGGTGATGGAGCCGAGTAGCCAGCAATGGTTTGCTCAAGATCCCAGGGACTTCGCCACCGGCTACGACTATGTGGCCGTCATGGCCATGCCTTATATGGAAGAAGCCGAGAACCCCGATGCGTGGTTAAGAAGCCTTGCCCAGCGCTCGCTTTCGCAGGTAAGCGCCGACCAGCTGGTCTTCGAGCTTCAGGCGCAGAACTGGCACACCCAGACACCCATTCCCAGCGAGGAGATAGCGCAATGGGTTCGCGTACTCCGCGAAGAAGGCATCAAGCACATTGGTTACTACCCTGATGATTTTCACCAGAATCATCCTGATATCAATACCATGAGACCCGTCTTTTCCATAGGACGCCGGTTCAGGGCCATCCAATGAACCTACTAGATTACCTAGCCATCTTTACCCTCGGCTACCCAAGCTTGATGGCCACTATATGGATCTGCGGCGGCCTTTACTTCTATTGGCACTGGGAACTCAAGCAGCCCTGGCCAGCGACATTCGAGTGGGACGAAACTGCCCCCACCGTCACGGTTCTCCTGCCCTGTTATAACGAGGAAGCGAATGTAGAAGAGACGATTCATCACCTCTTCAAGCAGAACTATCCGCATATGGAGGTCATCGCCATTAATGATGGCAGCCTCGATGATACCGCCGATCGATTAAATGGGTTATCGCTAATATACCCAGCGTTAACGGTGCTACACCAAGCCAATGAAGGTAAGGCAAGCGCCATGAACCATGGCTTGAGCAAGGCCAATGGCGAGATTATTGTCGGGATCGATGGTGACGCCATTCTCGACTACGACGCCATTGGCTATATGGTAGGCCACTTCATTAGCAGCCCTAACGTCAGCGGCGTGACCGGCAATCCCCGTGTGAGGACCCGCTCGACTGCCATTGGTAAAATTCAAACCGGCGAGTTTTCCGCCATTATCGGCCTGATCAAACGCGCCCAGCGCATCTATGGAATGGTGTTCACCGTTTCCGGCGTTATCTGCGCCTTTCGGCGTAAGGCGCTGGAAGAAATTGGTGGCTGGAATACCGACATGGTCACTGAAGATATTGACGTTAGCTGGCGGCTACAGCTAGCAGGCGGGCAAGTGCGCTACGAGCCCAGAGCCCTCTGCTGGGTGCTGATGCCCGAGACATTGCGGGGGTTGTTCAAGCAGCGGTTACGGTGGGCTCAAGGGGGAGGCGAAGTTTTTCTACGCTACTTCCCTCAGACGATTCGCTGGGCTAATCGTCGGTTTTGGCTGCTCACGCTGGAATACATCATAAGCGTCATGTGGTGCTACTCAGTCATTACCCTATTGCTCGTGTGGCTGGTTTCTCAGCTTGTCGCACCCACTGCATGGCCGATCACGGCCCATCTGCTTTCCTATTTCGGCAGCATCCTGGTCGCCCTTAGCTTTATCCAATTTACCGTCAGTTTTCATATTGATAGCCGTTACGACAAAGAGATATTCCGCTGCATTTACTGGATGATCTGGTACCCCTTCGCCTACTGGATTCTCAACATGACCACCGTTGTTATCGCCTTCCCCAAAGCCCTACTGCGGCAAAAGGGAAGGCAAGCCACATGGACCAGCCCTGACAGAGGAGAGCATTTTAATGAACAATAAACTAGTGCCTGTCATCATCGCCAGACCCAACCAAAAAGGCTGGGGATACCGTTCCCGTGATAGCCTTTTCGCCCTTGCTGCCTTCGCACTATGGACACTGGTGATGGCGAAACTTTTTTTATTTTTTATTATCGATGATGCCGCTCTGGAACACCTATATGAGTCCATCATGATCAAGGTGGTGTTGGTGGGTTTTATTGTCACCTTCCTAACATTCCACTGCTGGGCGCTTTATAACAAACGCCTGTACTCCAGCTATCTAAGACGCCAGCTGCACACCCCTCAGCAGATAACGCCTGAGGTACCTAATAAAGTAGATCATCAAGTTGAGAGCGAGCCTATTATGCAAACGCAGGCAAACGCCAAAACGACCAGCCAAATGACAAATTAGCGCCCTCATCAACGCATCCATTTAGGCCACCGCTAGGCCTGAATGGATGCGCCGCCTTACAGCGAACCTGCCCTATACTTACGTAAAGCGTCATATATAAAGCACGCATAAATGCGCGATCCCCTGCTCACTTTTAATCGCCAAAAGAAGCCTGGTAGTTCACCTTCAGCAGGGAATCGTCCTGCCCCATGGACATCAGAAAAATACCAATTTTGCGGTTACCCTCGATCCAGGACACGTTTGCTTTTCGCATGATGCCTGCCTTGGTGGTTTCGGAATCGACCTCTTCACCAAATCGCTCGCGCAGGTCTTCCGTTAGCGCATCCACCAGCTCCATATTGGTATCGAAATCCTGCGCGTCATCCAACTTGAAGGTGACTTGGGTAAGCTGGCCATTCATAAAGTAAAACTGCTGGGTAAATGACTCGCCCGCGAGCTCCACGTCATCCTTGCGCACTTCTTCTACCGCAGTGGTGGCCAAGCGGCCGCCATCCTCAATGCGGTAGGCGTCATCCACATCGCGCAATACTTCTTTTACCGTCATTCCCGCAGTGGTTGGCCCCCATAACTCCGCTGACCATGCAGCATTGGGTAGAAGCAGCAAAAGTAAGATACCCGCCGTGACCTTACGCATTCGAGATTCTCCTTTGGTTTTTATGTTTTTAAGAAGCTGACCCGATACCAGAGCCTCCGCACTTGTTCTTGAAAACCTGTGCCAGGCGCTCGACACCGGGGCCGATGGCCTCGACGTCCGCGAAAATCAGGTAAAAATCGGCCAGCCGCTCGCCACCACGCAATGGCAAAGGCCTGAGAACACCCGCATCCAGCTCGGGACGTATTTTGTCCGTGGCCAGCCAGGCAAAGCCATACCCGCGGGAAACCGCACCGATCAACGTCGCCATGTTGGTAACCGTCCATCGTTTGGACACATCCACCGTGTGGGTTTTGTCGCTGCGTCTGACGGAGGTATCTCGCACGACAATATGCCGCTGTGTACGCAGGTCACGTACTGACAGCTCACGACCAAGCTGATGCAGAGGGTGATCAGGGTGTGCAACCGGGACAATGGTTGCCCCTCGCAATAGGACCTCACCGCTATACCCCGGCGGTATCCGGGGTAAGATCGCCAAGTCCACCTTGCCCTGCAGCAATAGCTCCGCGCCACCGTCAATAACGGTTTCGTACAGACTGATCCGGGTCTGGGGACTGATATCACCGAATTCATCAAGGCAACCCAGCGTTAACCAAGTCGGGAACAGCACCTCCACCGCTATCGCAATCTCGCTCTCCCAGCCAGCGGATGCTCTGCCCGCCGCCCGCTCCATTCCCAGGGAATCTTCCAACAACTGGCGCGCTCGCTGGTACAGCATCTGCCCAACGGGTGTGAGCACGGCTTTTCGTCCCTGCATGGAGAACACTTTTACATCCAGTACATGCTCCAGCCTTTGTACCGCATAGGTAATCGACGACTGGCTCTTGTGCAGTGCTTCGGCGGCCTGCACGTAGCCGCCAGCGTCAACAACAGCAACCAGACTGCGCCATTGCTCCAAGCTGATGTGCGGGGTAGAGATCGGGTCGGACGCCATATATCAAACCATTCGATGGGTTTAAGTAATTTTTTACATTTTTATATCTAACTATTCAATGCTCAAATAACACCTATCGAACATCATCTTATTGGGGATTACACCATGAGCACCTTACTGAAAATCCAGAGCAGCATCTTTAATAACCATGGGCAGTCATCCGCCCTCGCCACTCGTTTCACCGACGAATGGCTGACGAAAAACCCGGACGGCCAGGTCGTCACCCGCGACCTGACCAAAGACCCGGTTCCACACCTCACCCTGGACAGTTTCCAGGCATTCATTACCAGTCCGGATGAAATGACCGAAGAACAACACCAAGTCGTTGCCTACTCGGATGCGTTAATTGAAGAGGTGAAAAATGCCGATGTAATCGTGCTTGGCGTGCCAATGTACAACTTCAATGTGCCGTCCGTGCTACATGCCTATTTCGACCACATCGCACGCGCTGGCGTCACATTCCGCTACACAGAAAACGGCCCCGAAGGGCTGATTACCGGCAAGAAAGCCTACGTCTTCATCAGCCGTGGCGGGATCTACGGCGAGGATCACTCCCAAACCCGCTTCCTTCGCGAAATTCTGGGATTCATAGGCATTACGGATGTCGAGTTCGTCCACGCCGAAGGCCTGGCTTTGAACGACAGTCACAAGGCCGAAAGCCTCACCGCTGCAGAGAACTGCATCGGCCATTTGCTGAGCGCCTGAAACGAAGTGTAAGGCGCTATTTTGGAGTGGCTTGTTATGCGGGTAATTCTACAGTTTGCCAATTTTAGCGATTCGCATATGAATCCGTAGCACTCAGCCATTGACAATCAGTCCGCCTTCGCGAAATGCACGAGTTGATCTGCAAGGGCCTTTTTAAATGCAGGGCGCCCTGTGATCCGTGCCACATAACGTTCTGTCACCGGTCGATTTCCGAAAGAGCGAATTTTCTCAACACGCAGGACATCGGCCAGCAGCAGATCTGCGACAGTAAAGCGGTCGGCCACAAGCCATTCCCTGTCTTTCAGGATGCTCTCAATGTGATCGAGGCGACTTTCCATCCAGCCGGTAAGATGGTTCTCTTTTGCACCGGACACTTCCAGAAACCACCAGGGAACTGTCATCATCTCGATCGAATTAAGCGCGCTAATCGTCCATTGCAGCGTTTGAGCTTCCCCGACTGGATCGCGCGGTAGCAGTTTTTCGCTTTTTCGGGCGAGATGTAGCAGCCCCGCACCACTTTCGAATATCTCAAGCTCGCCATCGCTCAGGAATGGGACTTGACCAAATGGTTGACGCGCCAAATGATCAGGACCGCGGTCCTTGAAAGGAACGGTACGCACGGTATAGCCAAGCCCAGCTTCCTCGCACGCCCACCTCAGCCGTATGTCGCGCACAAAACCACGGGGGCCTTCCGGCACCCAATCATAGGTCCAAACAATTAACTCACTCATCGCCCTTTCGTCCAGAACCAGTGGGATACTCGATAAGCCTGCAAGGAATGAACCCCCTTGTGATTCAGAAAAGGGGTAGACATACCATGCGCCGAAGAGTCACGATCGACGGCCGCCGCCAGATCACTGCGGATCGCCTTCCTGGTTCCGGGCGAATCAGAAAAGGCTTGAGGTATGACCTCTTCACGTAACGCCCGCCAAGTAGCGTCTTCGACCTGGATGTGATTTGACCTCCTGAGTGACACTACTGGTCTACTGGTAAAAGCGGATTTATAGAATCGTTAGGGCTCACCTCTCCGTCAGCGCAAGCTGTGCGCCAAGGTCTGCGAAAGCCGCCGCTTTGCTTGGAATTGCTAAAGCCTGCCCGAAAATCACTCATGCTGTAATACATTGATGAGCTTCCCAAAAGGATCACGGATATAGAATCTGCGAACGCCCCAAGGCTCGCTTACTGGCCCGTACTCAACCTCAATATTGTGGTTCTTCACTGTCTCCAAAACTGCTTCAAGGCTGTCAACTTCTATAGACACATCAGGAACCGGGGTACCAGATCCGCCCTGCGAAGCCACGCTTAACTGCGTGGTCATTTTCTCGCCTGAGCTATAGGTTCTTAACCACCCATGATCCATTACCACGTCTAGTCCGAAAACGGCAGAATAAAACTTCTCCGCGTCTTCAGGGTTGGACGCTGCAATGTTCAATACTATACGTTTTACCGTCATTCCCCCTCCCGAAGCAGGCTTCATCTAGCTCTAACGCCAGTAGTAATGGGCGGAAACGGAGCGCAGCGTAGTTGGCGCCCCGTTTACCACATGGTTAAGAGGCGATCTGCTTCCACATGACATCAACCGTCTCGCCCCTATATTCGCATCGCTCCAAATGACACCAGCCAAGGTTTTCATAAAGTTTCGAGGCGAACTCGGTGTAGAGATACCAGACATTAGCATTTGAGCGGACTGCCTCATCTTCGCACCGAGCAATCAATTTGGTTGCTATTCCTTGATGCCGGAAGCCCTCTTTTACATAAACAGCTGCCAACCAAGGGGATAAATCCAGCTTAGTGTCCATATCGTTCTGTACTAGCGCAGCTGAACCAATAAGCTGACTCCCTGACGTGGCAATAAAGATTGAAGGAATACCCCCTCGCCCCGCAGCTTTAGCGATTGCTTCGGCTCGCCCTTCCAGAGTAAGCGACGGATTAAGATGCTGCCACTCTGCGTGGTGAAGCTCCGCTAACTCGGCGATGAACTCCTTCTTATCAGCCAGAGGAAGGATTTCCACAGTCTTTGCCTCTTAACGCTAGGGCTGAGCCGCGGCCATTAGGGCGTCGGCTCGAGCCCATTGTGGGGCCACAGTGACACCTAGTTATCCCAAGCTGACACCGGCGACATCAATAGACTTGATAGAGCGCTCTCAAACTCAGGGTGTCTATGTTCGTGCTTTTGCCGGGTACATGAGTGTGCTATACGTAGCTCGTATCTTGCAGTTGGTGTCCTCGATTGCCCTGCCGATGTTATGCGGTAGCCAATAATAGTCGTATAAGAACGCAAGAACCGAGGTGAACGATGCGCCCGCTTTTCCTGTTGCCAACGCCTATCTCTGGGAAGACAAGCCGAGATTTCTTACGGCTGGGCCGGCCAACGGCAAGACTTGAGCCGTACCGCACCTCAGTCGACGCATTGCGATGATCCGCCTCTGGTTCGAGTTCCACCCCCTGTTGATCCTGCTGTTCCTGCTGATTCTATTTCTAGCTTCCGGAGCTTTGATCCACTGGCTCCAGTTTCATTCTTCACTCAGCACTCGCCTCAAGGGTAGCGCTCTAGGCTTGCCGACCTTCGTGGCCGTTTCGACCTTGTTTGCGCTGTTCGCGTCCTTCCTGCTCGCTGACACCATGGCCCGGAAAGATCGAGCGTCCCAAGCCGTGCAAACCGAAAGTGCGGCGATCTTCGGCCTCGGCGTCGCCAGTGAAACGACAATAGACAGCGAAGGAAGGATCCGCGCGGCAATTCTCGACTACGCTGACTCGGTGGTGGAAGACGAATGGCCGCGCCTGCTTCAGGAAAGCGGCAGCAGCAGGACGGAAAAAGCGCTGCTAGAACTGTTGCGCGCCGTTCGAGACGCCGCGAATGATGAGGGCTACTCGGCCACGGCCCATGGTCAGATGCTGGCGCTGGCACAAGATATTGTCGACGCGCGGACAGATCGCATCGCCGTTGTGGCCAATCATTACCAGAAATTCTCGTGGAGTGCCTTGTTCCTGCTCGGCTTCCTGACGCAATTTGTGATGGGCATGGGATTCCTCGATCGGGCGTCTTCGAACCGGCACGCGATTGTCGTCTTCAGCCTCGCTGCGGTCGTCGCCCTATGGCTGATTGCCATTCAGGATAACCCCTTCCGGGGAGCGGTCCAGGTCTCACCCGAGGCCATCGAACAGGCGGTGAGCACCTGGCGCGATTGAGTCCGATTAGAAACCGGCATTCGGCAGGCGGGCGAATTCATGACAACATCGGTTGTCCAGACCCACTCGACTCTTGAACGCTAAGACTTAGGCCTATGACAGTGAACACTCTCCATCACAGTAAAAAAACGAAAAAGCCTGTTCGCAAAGGCCTGCACCCGAAGAATCAACACAACCAAGGCTATGACTACCCTGCTCTGGTAAAAAGCCACCCAGATCTCGCCCCCTATGTGAAACCGAACGCTTATGGCGACCTTTCCATCGATTTCGCAGATCCATTGGCAGTAAAAACGCTCAACGCCGCGTTATTAAACCGGCACTACAACATTATCGATTGGGATATTCCAGAAGGCGCGCTTTGCCCTCCCATCCCCGGCAGAGCCGACTATATCCATTACATGGCTGACTTAATTGGGCTTGGGCGTGAACAGCCCAACATCAAGCTGCTCGATATAGGGACGGGAGCCAATGGGATCTACCCGCTACTGGCCTGCCAAATTTACGGCTGGCAGTGTGTCGGTAGTGACATTAATCCTCAGTCGCTTGAGAACGTCGCCGCGATTATCACCCACAACCCCACACTCAAAGATCGCTTCACGCTGCGCACTCAGCACGATAAAAACCATATCTTTGAAGGGATCATTCAAGCGGGAGAGTTCTTTGACGTCAGCGTATGCAACCCACCCTTCCATGCCTCGCTCGATGAAGCACTTAAAGGTAGCCAACGTAAACTCAATAACCTTGCGCGTAGTCGCGGTGAACAAAAAGCAGAAGCCAAGTCGCCTACCCTGAATTTTGGCGGACTGGAAGCAGAGCTTTGGTGTAAGGGGGGCGAACAGCTGTTTCTTAAAAAACTGATAAGAGAAAGCCAGGTGTATTCGACTCAATGCCGCTGGTTTAGCAGCCTGGTTTCAAAAGCCGACAATGTTAAGCCTGCCAAGAAGTTGATTCGCAAGCTCGGTGCCGTTGATAGTCGGGAAATAGAGATGAGGCAGGGAAATAAGGTTACGAGGGTGTTGGCCTGGACGTTTATGTGAGGCATTACTGGGGTGGGGTATGATTATTCGAGGTCTGCCGTGGCATTACTCTGGTATAGGCACATCGCCGGGGATGGGAAAAAGAGAAGTGGAGGCGAAGCCGCAATGGAGCCGACGCCGCCGTGCCTGTGATTGTTAGGAACTGCCGATTCATCTCGTAGCGAGATGATATCCGCTACGCCACCGGCAACGACTCACTGCTGCCCCAGTCGGCCCAGGAACCGTCGTACAGCGACAGCTGAGTATACCCGGCCAGCTCGGCCGCCAGTAGGATGATGCAGGCGGTGATGCCGGAGCCACAGGAAAACACCAGTTGGTGTCCGTTGCTGGGCTGAAGGGAGGGAGCAAGGTGGGCAAACGTTGACGCCAACTGGCTGGCTGGCTTGAACCGATAGCCCTCCAGCACCTCTGTAAACGGCAGGTTGAGGGAATTGGGGATGTGGCCACCGCGCACACCAGGCCTGGGTTCTGGCGCTTGCCCCAGGAAACGTGCCTGTGATCGCGCATCGATGACCGTTACTTGCTCGTCCTCCAGGTGCTGGAAAACGTAGGCTGAATCTCGAACCAGGGTGTCGTCGAGCTTGCCAACCACGCTGCCATGCTTGGCCGCATCCGGCACCGGAGCAGAAACGGTGTCCCGACCTTCGGCCAACCACTGCGGCAGGCCGCCATCCAGAACAAACACCTGTTTGAGGCCCATAGCCCGCAGAATCCACCAAGCGCGTGGTGACGAGTAGATACCCTGATCGTCGTACAACACCACCAGGCTCTCGGGCTCGATGCCCAATCTACGGGTCTCCGCCGTGACCTGCTCTTCCGTCGGGAAGGCGTGGGCTTGGGAAGCTCCGGTATCACAAAGCGCTCCTTCCAGGTCGATCCGGAAACTTCCCGGGATCAACATCGGACGGTCATAAATGATCGGCTCCTTACCAACGACATTGGCCATGCTAGCGTCGATCAGTACCAAATGTTCGTTATCCAGATTCTCGTGCAGCCAGTCGGTGGTCACGAGGGGGGAAGGCATGGCGTTCTCCGGTCTAGGTCGATAGGTAACAGTACACGATCGCGGACGGGCGCGACCAGCAAGTTGACGCGGAGCGCGTCATCCGCAGCATGCTGATCGACGAACTACACTAATAGCCGACACAGGCGAGGATTTCAGCAGCCGTGCCAAACCTCGCAATCAGGCCTGATATCACTTCGGGACTACTTATCTCGCAGCCGCAACTCTCCTCATCTGAGGATATTGCAGCATCCTAACGCCCGGCTTGGCGGCGCGCCGGAGCGACAGCCCAGGCGCGTCCGACAGCCGCCGCTTGTTAACCCCTTAGCTCAAGATCTTCTCGGATTACCTCTGGATGACGGAAAGCTATCTCGATGAGTGCTTTTGCCGGCCCGGAGGGTTTACGTCGACCTTGCTCCCACTCCTGCAGGGTACGCGGAGAAATATGCAGCACCTCAGCAAACTCTACCTGTGTCAGGCCAGTTTTGCCGCGGGCCTCTGCAACTTCGTTGGGCTCAACACGACTGACTCGTGCAGCTTTGCCCGCTTTCATCTCTTTAACAGATTGGAGCAGCTTGTTACCAAGTTCCTCTGCACTCAGGGTCTCGTTAATCATTTTCCAGTGCCTCACGAATCGACTTCAGGATATGCGCGGGTATGTTATCCTTAGCGTCCTTTTTGTAGATCATCAACAACCAGATCTCACCATTAGCCAACCTGGTGAAGTAGATGACTCGCACCCCTCCACGCTTTCCTGAACCCGCCACCGACCAACGAATTTTTCTACACCCGCCACTGCCTGGAATGGGATCCCCAATTTCCGGGTTGGCTGCTAACCAGGCGAAGAAGGAACTCCGCTCCTCCTCAGTCCAGATTTTTCTGGCATCTGCTTCGAATGTAGGGGTTTCGATGATGGTAAACATGACGACCAATATACGTCATTGACGGACTTTTGCAATATGGATGATTGGAGGGGTTAACGCCTGATTTAAGCCGTGCCGCGAAGCAGCATCGGCTTGGACGAATTGTTAGGCCGCACCACGACTCTCGAGATGCTGCGCGAAACGAAGTAGGTAGCCATCCGGGTCTTGAACAAGGAACTCGCGCCGCCCTTTTTTAGATCGGGCGAGACCGAGTACCACGTGTCCTTAACTTCCCTAAAGATGGTCACGCCGGCAGCCACCAAAGCAGAATGAACCGTATCGACGTCCGGGACCTCGATCTGGAAGTTAATGCCTCGCCCAAGTGGGCGATCAAGAGGGATGACATTCCATCCGCGCTCGTGCTGTTGTTCCAACATCAGCTGAGCGTGCCCAAGTTCTAGGTAGGCGAACTGAGGGTCGTCTCGCTGAAATCGAATAGAAAAGCCAGCAATTGTGTAAAAGCGAAGCGAGACTTCGATCTGCTCGACCGTGAATTCAGGTACAAGAGCGTTCCAGTTCGGTTCTTCGGGCATGTGAGAGAGTCCTCGGCGACTTGTGCGACAAAGCTCCGCTAATGTGCGCCGCCTGCGGCGTCACCATTGAGTGGCTTGTTAGCAGATTCTGCCTGAAGACGCTCCACCAGCCACACTTTGATGATTGATTGACGGGTAACGCCTATGCGTGCAGCCTCACGATCCAACGACTCGACAACCCAAGCCGGGAAATCGACGTTGATTCGCTTTTGTTCCTGATTAACGCGGCGAGCAGAGGACAAATCGAGGTCATCGACGATATCTTCCTGCCCTTCTTCAAATTTCTTGTCGAAGTCTTTAGCTTTCATAGAGCTCAACCTCCTTCTTACGGGAACGTCTGACTGAAATCAGACGAATACAAGCATCCCTGTATGTGACGACAGCCGACCAGTGCTTTTCACCAATCTTGCCTATCAGCAAAAACCTCTGCTCATCCTCTGATTTAGCGCGGATCTCCAGCAGGTATGGATCTTTCCATAGCCCTTGGGCAGCAACGAAATCTATACCGTGCTTGTCCAGATTGGCCTTGCTTTTGGCTTCGTCGAATTCAAACTCATCCATGAGTACAAATTATTCCTTTTTTACTCAACCCGCAAGATTCGGAAGGAAGCTGTAGCTGCTAACGCCCGCCATCACCGGTGACAAAGCCGCAGCGCAGCGGAGGTTTTGGCATCCGGTGCATAGCCTGGTTATGTGTGTTTAGTCGACAACGAATAGCTTAGCGCCTCGCTCTGTCGATGAACGGTGAAGCTCGGCATTATCTGCGACCTGATAGCTCGAACCGGGACTGAGTAAGAAATGCCGACCGTCTTCTAGTTCAGTATGAAGCTCGCCTTCCAGACAGAGAAGTATGTGCCCCTTGGCACACCAATGATCGGCCAGATAGCCTGGGCTGTACTCAACCATTCGCACTCTGATGTCGCCGAAGTTTCGAGTTTTCCAGTAAGCCACACCCTGTTCCCCAGAGTGCTCGGTCTTCTCAACTTCAGACCAATCAGTAACCCCAAAAGGCAAATTAGTGATGTTCAAGACTGTTCCTCCTTAAGCACATAACGCTGAACTTTGCGGCAATTTTGGAGCCGCGAAGCGGCGGAAAAATTGTCCGCCAACAGTGAATTGCTAGGGGGTATCTATACATTGCAAAATGAACGATACGCGCTCATGAACATTGTCACGTGGTACTTCTACTGTTTCGTAGCCCCATTGCGAATACCACTTTTTCATACCTTCAAAAACTTCTATAGATTCCTCAAAACTTTGATCACGCTCTGAGTCTTTAACGTAAATTTCTTCCCATGGGGGAAGCAGGAAAACAACGCCGTTATAGGGAAACTGTTGGACGTACTGCTCAATTTTATCGCGTTTTAACGCTCCCACTGCATTAAGCACATACAGTGCGTCCAGCACCCCGCGATCAAAGAATACAGCATGGTCGCAGGAAGCTGCACTTCGGTATTTTTCAACATCCGAACTGAGAATCGCTTGGCCGAAAGAAATCGGGTCTGGTCGAGGTGATAGCCCAGCCGTTAATCGTTCTTTGATGATTCGACGGGCAGCCTCCGTCACGACGCGATATCCACGACCCTCTAGGGCATTAAGGATTGTAGTTTTGCCGCCACCGGGGCCGCCAGTGACTACGAATCGATGGTTCATTTCACCCCTAACGCCCGGCTTTAGGGCTGGCTTATAGCCGCGCAGCGGCGGAAAGGCCGTCCCAGCCCCGAAGGGGCGATAACAGCCGTTTGTTAGCCTTACTCACTGATTCGCACCATTTCGTTTGCCAATACTGATTTTCCGTTGTATGACGCCTCAAACTCCCCAGTAACCGTAAAACCGTATTTATGGTACATGGATTTTGCTGGCAAGTTGCTCTTCGCAACGTATAGTTTAGTAGGAGTCCCAACCTCAGCAATCAGATGATCAAACAACGCGCTACCAACCCCTTCGCCACGATACAACGGATGGACAAAAAGAGATCTAATTTCATTTTGGTAAATAGCACCATAGCCAAGAATACCACCGTCCTCATAAACAAAAATTTCGGACTCCATGAGATCTCGAAGTCGTTTCTCGTCCTCCTTCAGGGGCAATAACTGGAATACCTCTCGCTCAAAGCGGAGTTCGTCCAGCTTCGACAGCGAGTAAATTTCGTTCACTTTCTCAAAATCGCTTTCTTGAAATTTCCGTATCATCATAGAGGCTAACGCCCGCCATAAACGGCGCGAGCTTGCGAGCGTCCGGCGACCGTAGGGAGCGAATTTAATGGCATGGTTATGCGCAACTCATTGCCCAGCAAGGCCCCGAGTAAGGCTCTCAAGCCCTTCGTTCACCTTTTGCATTTCTCGTGAACGGCGCTGCTTCGCCTCTTCTCGAGATATAGGGTCTACCGGTAACGCGAGGGGAATTTTGAAGCTAACCCGGTTAGTCGATGAACTCTTGCTGATATTCCCAGCTTCACCGCCAACCGACAATATGCCTGCCACTTTGAGCTTACCGCCACCACTAACTTCGGAGCTATCATCTACCGTAACTGCCACATCGAAATCTACCAGAAAAACGTTTTGACCCTCGCCCATTGAGCCAAAATGGGAGCTGTTGTCGCTTTGTAAGCGCGCCATAAACCCCATCTACCCACATTAACGTTGTCTGATCACACTGATGGTCTCTTTTGCTTTGGAGATCATCATGAGCCGCGAACTCAATCCCACTCAAGCGTTTTGGTTAGGGCATCTGTCTTATGCTGCCGCGTTGCAGATGCCGTTAAGTGAATATGCCAACGCACAGGCAGTGACGTTAGCCGACCTGATGGCGTGGGAAAATCGGTTAATCGTGCAAGGCTTCCCCGTGCCACCGCGTTGTCGTCCCGCCCGGTTTGTCGCGGTGGAGGTGGTCGCATGATTCGTCCAGGCACTGACCTAAAGGTTTACCTGTGCCGAGAGCCCGTGGATATGCGTAAGCAAATCGATGGCTTGGCACTGCTGGTTCAGGAAGCCATGGCCTTGAACCCGTTCGATCAAGCGCTGTTCGTGTTCGGTAATCGCCAGCGGGATAAAGTGAAACTGCTGTTCTGGGAACGTAACGGTTTTGTGGTGTGGTACAAGCGCTTGGAGCGTGAGCGGTTTAAATGGCCAACGCACCTTAATGGCGAGACCGTGACGTTAACCGGCCAAGAGCTTAACTGGCTGCTGGATGGCTACGACCTGAAGGCCATGAAGCCTCACAAAGCGCTGTATTTTCAGCGAGTTGGCTAACAAAATCGCCTCCTATTTTGGTGGCGCTTTTGGTATACTACGCGGTATGAAAAACACGGCCTCTTCCTCGACGACGGTTACCCAGCTTGAGCGCAAGCTGGCCGCTGCTGACGCTGAAAATGCGCGGCTATTGGCGTTGATGGAAAAAAAGGAAGCGCAGTGGGAAGCCACCAAACAGTCGCTATTTGAACAGTTCCGGCTTGCCCTGGAGCGTCAGTTCGGCCCTTCCACCGAGAAGTACCGTGTCGACCAGCAAGATCTGCTTATCAATGAAGCGGAAGTGTCGGTTGACGAGGAAGACAACGATGCTGCACCGGAGTGCGACGCCACCGCTGATGACGCGACGATCGACACTGCCACGCCTGCTAAGCGTCGTACACGCGGCGGGCGTATTGCGCTACCGCCAGAGCTACCGCGTGTCGAGATCGTCCATGAACTGCCCGACGATGCTCGCCACTGCCACGATGACGGCACCGCGCTAAAGGTGATCGGTGAGGAGGTCAGCGAGGAGTTGCATGTGGTGCCCGCGCGGATCGAGGTGATCCGCCATGTGCGACACAAATATGCCTGCCCGACGTGCGAAGAGGGCGTCAACACAGCCCCAGCACCCGCCAAACTGTTGCCCAAGAGTAATGCCAGCGCCACGCTGCTCGCCTATATCGCGACGGCTAAATACCAGGACGCGCTACCGCTTTATCGGCAAAGCCAGATCTTTGCCCGCCATGGCGCCGAGATCCCCCGCAATACCCTGGCACGCTGGATGGTGCAGGCGGGAGAACGGATCACCCCGTTGATCGACACGTTGCGCCATCACCTCTTAAACGCCCCGCTGATCCACATGGATGAGACGACGCTCCAGGTGAATCAAGAAGCGGATCGTGCCGCCAGTGCCACCTCGTATATGTGGGTGCAGCGCGGTGGTCCGCCGGGACAACAAGTCGTTCTGTTCGACTACGCCGCCAGCCGCGCCGGACGGGTGCCCGTTGACCTGCTGGGCGACTATGCGGGGCGCTTAATCACCGATGGCTATGAAGGCTACGCCGAGATCGTGCGTCGCAATGGGATCACCCATGCGGGCTGCTGGGCGCATGCCCGGCGCAAGTTCATCGAGGCCCAGAAGGTGCAGCCCAAAGGCAAAACTGGCAAAGCCGACTGGGCGCTGAACCAGATCCGTAAGCTGTACGGCGTGGAAAAACAGGCGAAGGCCCTTGAGCCTGAGACGCGTCACGCGCTGCGTGACCAGAAGAGCCGCCCACTGATCGATCAACTGCGCACCTGGCTCGACAAGTCACTGGCCCAGGTGTTGCCCAAAAGCGCGCTGGGGAAAGCCCTACACTATCTAGATAACCAGTGGCCTCGCCTGACCCGGTTCCTGGACGATGGCCTGATCCCGTTCGACAACAATCCGGCAGAGAACGCTATCCGCCCGTTCGTGGTGGGGCGTAAAAACTGGCTGTTCAGCCACACCCCGAGCGGTGCTCACGCCAGCGCGGCGATCTACAGCCTGATCGAAACCGCCAAAGCCAATGGCCTCTCGCCTTACGACTACTTGCAGTACGTCTTTGCGACACTGCCCGCCCTCGACGATGATGAGCTCCACACGCTGCTGCCCTGGCAGTGGAAAGAGACATTGCCGGTCTAAGCGACGCGTGAATAGATGGGGTTAGTGGAGCGCTTACGTCGCTTTTGACATTGCCGGAGGCGGCGGGATTAGCGTAACCGCCAGACTCCCGAACTGCTTCGATAGACTCCTGAACTCCGACAGATATTTGAACAAGCGTTTCTTTAACGAAATCTTTAAGATCCATAATCAAGCTCCGATACGTGAAAGCGCATAACGCTAGCCATCACCCGACGCGGAAGGAGCGGCAGCGACTGTAGCGGTCGGGTGCATGGCCTTGTTATGTGTTTCTGTCCACTGAGCTATTGTAAACTCAAGCCTCTGCATTAGATCATCATACGTGATGATATCTATAACGTTTTTGTATTTTCTTTTGATGACTTCAAAATCTTGTTTCTGGGCAACTGTCATTCCTTTGTTGCGACCCATAATGATTATTCCGCTTGGATTGGTAATCCGAATCTGAAAACCATCTGCTATATCGTTTTTGTAGTGTTTCGTTAATTTTTCCTCACCTTTTCGCCCCCATTTGCTCAAGTAAAATATATATTTCTCAATCTGCATCACAGTCCCAGAAAGCTCTCTTAAAGGAATGTGGTTATCTCTATAGGCCCGCTCGGTAACAATGCACTTATCAAATGGCTTTTTTATTTCTATGATATCTGTATTTCCGCTCGAATCGATTAACAAATAGTCGATATTTCTATTTGAGTTGTTATATGTATCCCTTACAGGTGCCTCTTTGAAAACGTATATGTATTTTGGATATAGCAGAAGGATAATATGAAGCAACTCTTCTTGCCACTGAGCTTCTGAGTATGAAATCTCATCATCAAGCATGAACTTCAGCTTTTCTAGCAAGCTGGAATATTTTAATAGCTCAATTTCAGAAAACTTAAGCTTTAGGTTTTCCCCCTTTTTGCTGACCTTATTATTTAGATATTGTTGGTATTGTTCTTCGTAGTCTTCTTTTATATCTAAGTATGACGACAAAACACTACTGATGCGGGCCGACGCATATCTGTTTAATTCATATGTATTGGGAAATTTTTTTAGTAAGTCCCTAAACACTGATTCTGGGATTGCATTTTGATCATCTCCGCCCACATATATTGACTTTGAAACCATTCGGTCAATTTTCGGAAAAATTGATATATTTCGTTCTGCTATAAACAGTTTTCTTTCCAGACTAACATTTTCATGAATATAAAGATCGTGCTCTAGTGTCAAGACCTTTTTTGGAAAACAATAGTATTGGCCCGTCCTCTTTGCCACCTCAAATTCAATAGGTGCATCCTCATTATCTTCGTCCCGCGAGGAAATCAGTTCATTGCGGGTGAATGAGAAAGCCTTACTTATCGTTACCTGTCCATTTTCATCCAACTCGTGATACACCCACGCAGGCCCAGGGTACTCGCTTGAGTAGGACAAAATGACCTTGTTGTTTATCTCCCTGAACTCAATCATCTCAATTGACCATTTTTAGACACATAACGCCCGCCGTCACCGGTGACAACGCCGGAGCGAAGCGGAGGTTTTGGCATCCGGTGCACGGCCTTGTTAAATCCTGCTCGGGTGTCAACCTAAAATCTCACGCTCCCAGGCACCAATGTCGTATTTTGCCTTAGAGTACAGATCCCTATAGCCTCTGTCTCTCGGTGCATATCTTTCGAGAACGAACTTTTGGAAACACCCGTCTGGCAATGAGTCGAGTAGATATAAGATAGCTTGGCATGTCAGATCAAGTGCCCAAATAGCCATGGCACTGGTTGATATCCTCAGTGTCCACTCTTCTCCTTTACCTGCCGAGATGACCGGTTTCCCTGATATTCTCCTATTTTTTAGCGCATGGAGGACAGCTGGAGACTCCTGTGCAGATCGGATGACCCCATCCTCTTTCTGTTTTATAGGAACATCACAAGACCGAAAATGGACTAATGAGTCCCTGAGATCACGCAGATGAACTAGATCAGCCATAAATCCGGGACTTTTCTCCGCAAGCAGTCTATTAACTCGTTTATAACGGTCATAGAACGAACCTGAAGAGTCCTCGCTTATTGCACAAAGTGTGTTCAAATTCTCGTAAGAGATACCAGCGAAATCTTCCCACGACGGAATCATCTCTTTTTTATGGTCAAATAAAAACGCACGAGACAATGAAGATATCTCATTACAGAATGCTTCTATCGATATACAACAGAGAACAATTGAGGAAGGCGCCTCAAGGTTAAGATCTATCTTGCCATTGGTACTCGCAGCTGCCTCAGCCCTTTTGAAAGACGAGAGCAGGAAGTTCCACGACATTACAGTTGTCGTGTATGACAATGGCTCATTCATTCTTTGTGAACTCCGAGGACCATCTTCGATTTAACGCTTCAATCAGCCGACGCGATAGCGGTCGGCTGGATTGACTTGTTAAGTTCGATTTCCATGGGTTGATAAATCAAGCCTGCTGATTCGGCTATATCGCCCTTACACTCGAAACCATATTTTCTATACGCAGGAACTGAGGATAAAGAGGCACTTACGGTTACAGTACCAACCCTCGCATAACTCAGAGCTGATGAAAGCAACCTCCTCCCAATGCCTTTCATTTGCTTTTCAGGCTCAACAAAAAGCATGGCAACATGACAGCCTTCCTTCAGTTCGATTACTCCCTCAATCTCTCCGTCGCATTCTGCGACAAGCATCAAATTATCTTCTTTCATTCTGTTGAGGAAGGCATCGCTTGCAGCAATTTTGGAAAAAGTTGAAATTCCTTCCTCAGACAGAGTACCTGCAACCGATTTTGAAAACGAAGCTAAGCAAACTGCGCTTACAGCTCCAAGATCCTTCTCGTTCATTTTCCTGACAATCACCGAAATCCCCCAAGAACTTAACGCCCGCCGTCACCGGTGACAACGCCGGAGCGAAGCGGAGGTTTTGGCATCCGGTGCACGGCCTTGTTAAATCCTGCTCGGGTGTCAACCTAAAATCTCACGCTCCCAGGCACCAATGTCGTATTTTGCCTTAGAGTACAGATCCCTATAGCCTCTGTCTCTCGGTGCATATCTTTCGAGAACGAACTTTTGGAAACACCCGTCTGGCAATGAGTCGAGTAGATATAAGATAGCTTGGCATGTCAGATCAAGTGCCCAAATAGCCATGGCACTGGTTGATATCCTCAGTGTCCACTCTTCTCCTTTACCTGCCGAGATGACCGGTTTCCCTGATATTCTCCTATTTTTTAGCGCATGGAGGACAGCTGGAGACTCCTGTGCAGATCGGATGACCCCATCCTCTTTCTGTTTTATAGGAACATCACAAGACCGAAAATGGACTAATGAGTCCCTGAGATCACGCAGATGAACTAGATCAGCCATAAATCCGGGACTTTTCTCCGCAAGCAGTCTATTAACTCGTTTATAACGGTCATAGAACGAACCTGAAGAGTCCTCGCTTATTGCACAAAGTGTGTTCAAATTCTCGTAAGAGATACCAGCGAAATCTTCCCACGACGGAATCATCTCTTTTTTATGGTCAAATAAAAACGCACGAGACAATGAAGATATCTCATTACAGAATGCTTCTATCGATATACAACAGAGAACAATTGAGGAAGGCGCCTCAAGGTTAAGATCTATCTTGCCATTGGTACTCGCAGCTGCCTCAGCCCTTTTGAAAGACGAGAGCAGGAAGTTCCACGACATTACAGTTGTCGTGTATGACAATGGCTCATTCATTCTTTGTGAACTCCGAGGACCATCTTCGATTTAACGCGAAGCTCAGCGGCGGCCTTGGAATGAAGGCGAAGCCGCAATGGAAAGGCCGTCCGGCGGCCATCGGCCGCGTACTGCAGCGACTGGTTAAATGCCGGTTACCCGGTGATTTATTATGGTACCCACTGCAGAATGCCGACTCCCGATACCTTGCACCAACTCGACCCATGGCGCCAGGAACCAGAACACCGAATGTGCGGAAACTGCCCGATGATTGCGCCGGATTGCCCCGCGACCTGAACACCAGATTAGCGGCCAAAACCGTTGCCAGACCGAAGGCTGTTTTCTGCCTGCTGGCAAGCCCCGAAACTGCGGCTAAACACCAGGCCAAAGAACACCGGAGTAAGGCCTTTAACGCCAACAGCACGCGCGGTTACGGAATGGAGGCGAAGCCGCAATGCAGTAACCGTCGCTGTGCCTGTGATTGTTAGAAAAACCTAGTGGCGTAACTGCAAATACCTGGAGAACAACCGATCTAGGTTCTGAAACTCTTGATAGAGGTTTTTCTTTATTTCCGATTGCTTACGCACATTCCTGGTTCTCTCTTCTCCGACAGGAACGCCCTCCAGCTCAGAATGAAGGCACGCCAAATCGACTGCAGGTCCCCAAATATTCTTATCGATATAGTCGGCCAGCTTTTTGTCGTAAATGAACCGGAGCCCCCTGGTTTTGAAAAGGAAATCTGCCTGTTTCTCATCAAGAGCTCGCCCTGACCCCATGATTGAGCCCAAGAAGTCTCTAACAGCCTCAAATTGTTCATAGCGACGATCAAAAAGCTCATGCTTCAGGCGATTCCGGTTGGTTCTCCATTGAAGCAAACCAATCGCTACCCCTGCTATCGCTATAGTCGGGGTCAGAAGTGCTGAGAGGTAGTCCACCCAGTCGTGTGTAGGTATTGCGGCTTCAACCAAGCTTGCACCTCGTAATTTCTAACGCTTGGGCTCTGCGGCCGATTTGGAGGCGCAACGCGCCGGAAAAGCGGTCCGCTGCAGCCCCTGGTTAGCTTCTGGTTCTTAGGAAACCACCCGGTTCCCATGCGTAATAATCAAAAAGAATGCGGGTTCCGCCAAATTTTTCAGCGAAACCTTTTATCAATTCTTGGCAAAATAAATAGGTGTTTTTGTTCAGTATGTCACCCATTGTCGGGTTTTTGATTGGCAAAGCACCAGAAAGACACTGATTTAAACGGAACAAAATTTGGCTGTCTAGCGCGCAGTAACCGTAACGAAGGATGGCTGTAGCAAGCCGCTGAGGACATTCTTGGTTGGTAACTAACCACTTAATATATAAATCTAACAATTTTGACGTATGAGCAAAACTCATTTTTTGGCGCTGTTCAGCAAGCCAATATTCGGATATAGATTCGAACAAGTCTTGATGCCAAGCGTCAAACTCAGCTTGGTTTTCTATGCTTGGATCACTATTGCTTACAAGGTCTTTGGTTTTTAGAGAAGCCCACTGACGGTAAACGACGCTAGGTCGTAAGTTGTACCCGCGGTATGCTCGGAATGTATTACCTGCTATTCCATAGCTACTTGAATCTACCTCAAAAGGTTGCGAACGCAACTTTTTCTTGAGGCCCTCTAGCCTGGACTGAAAGTCCTGCCCGATGGATTGATCGTAAAACTTTTCCATGAAGCTTCCCAAGCTAACAGGTATTAGACGGCGCGTTCTATGATTGGATGAACGCGCCAGCATGTTTACTTAGTAAATGTAGCCTACCTGTTCGTGCATAACCACATGATTTCAAATTAAATTAATATTAATTAGGCTGCATTTGCTGAATTCACACGCTTGCGCGTTTTGCCAAGCTCAATAATACTGTATGCATATCCACCACCAGGAGATAGACACCAAATGGATATGCAAAACAGGCCTCCGAAACTAATGGATCGTGTGAAAGCTGCTATGCGGGTAAAGCGCTATAGCCCGCGTACTGAAAAAACATACTGTTACTGGATACGTTACTTTATTCGCTATCATGGGGTGCGGCACCCTGCCAGTATGGGCCCTTCTGAAGTGCAGGCTTTTCTGGAGCACCTTGCCGTAGAGCGATATGTGGCTGCGGCTACACAAAACCAGGCGCTAAATGCCTTGGTATTTCTGTATCGCCATATCCTTGATATGCCATTGGGTGATATTGGCGCCTTTTCACGAGCTAAACGCCCGCGTCGATTACCTGTCGTGCTTTCACACGAAGAGGTTATGCGCGTATTAAATCAATTGTCTGAACCTATGCATTTGATGGCAACCCTGATGTATGGCTCGGGACTGAGACTCATCGAAACATGCCGTTTGCGCGTAAGAGATATTGATACCGAACGCCATATCATCACCGTCAGGGCAGGGAAAGGTGATAAAGACCGAACCACTTTACTACCCGCTGTCTGTCTTCCAGCGTTAGAGGCGCAAATTGAGTCGGCTAAACAGCAACTTGCTTATCGGCTAGCACGTGGTCGCGTACCAGTCACTTTACCTCATGCTCTGAATCGTAAGTACCCAAACGCGGGCATTTCCCTAGGTTGGCAATGGCTGTTTCCTGCCAGCCGGCCATGCTGTGATGATGCCGGTAACGTCGTTCTTCACCATATTCACTCATCCGCTGTGCAAAAGGCAGTGAAGAAAGCGATGAAGTCTGCATCATTGCCTCGTCCTGGCTCTTGCCATACCTTACGCCACAGTTTCGCCACCCAATTACTGAGCCAAGGCACGGATATTCGCACGGTACAAGAATTGCTAGGCCACAAGAGCATCGAGACAACGCAAATTTATACGCATGTGATAGGAAAGGAATTTGCCGGTGTGCGCAGCCCTTTAGGCTAATGAGCTAAAGCAAGGCACGCTACCGCCCCGGTACGTCTGGGATGCGTTAAAACGCTCCGCCTGCGACCGTCTCATCAATTTTTCTCGTCTATTTTGGATTACACAGACGTTATATCGTTGACGTTACTCAGCTTTCTTCGGGATTGCAAAGCGTAAGCTAATTTTTATATGACATTTACCACCGCGAGTTCATGGCGGGGTTTTGGCCTTTTCATCGCTTGGCTAGTGTTGCTCCTGCATTGGTGTGGTGCTTGTAGGGGGTGCGGGCCGCGGTGGGTTTCTGAGCGTTTCGGTGGGTGCCTTTCTTGAATCCATGCATGCGTTAGATGTTTTGGCTTTATCAATCGCCCGACAAGTCTGGCTCCTACATTGATCTGGTGCTTATAGTTAGTTACGTAACATTATGAATTTATGGGCATTTCGATTAGTGCCTTTCTCGAATCCAAGCATGCGTTAGGTGTTGCGGCTTTATCATCGCCCGACAAGTCTGGCTCCTACATTGGTTTGGTGCTTGTAGGGGGTTGCGTGACACTTTGAATTTCTGGGCATTTCGATTAGTGCCTTTCTCGGACCCATGCATGCGTTAGGTGTTGTGGCCTTATCAATCGCCCGACAAGTCGAGCTCCTACATTGGTGTGGTGCTTTTAGGGGGTTGCGTGGCGCGGTGGATTTCTGTGCATTTCGAGGGGGCTTTTACCGAACTTACGCATGTATCAAGTGTTGAGGCCTTGCAGATCGGTTCGGGGCTGGCCTTCCATTGCAAACCCGATTAGCCTGCTAACTCAACCAGTAAAGGATTGAGATGCAAGAGACGACTTCTCGGCAGCGCTTGGCGGGCGTGCTGATTTTACTTGGCTTGATGGTGCAAATTGCAGGCTTTACCGGATGGGTGGCTACCACTCAGGCGGTTAGCTATGTGCTGTGGGCGGCGGTTTTTTTGCTTTGGCGGGATATCCCTAGCCGTTCGCGCATTCAGGCGGGGGTGTTGATTGCGCTGGGCGCGGGCATGCTGTTGGTGGCGCGGTTTGTTTACGGCGCTGACGTTGCTTGGCCTGCCATGCTTCAGGGCAATGTGTTTGTGGTGGCCATGCTGGTGGGCGTCAGTTTTATTACGCTGATTGGCAAGCAAGGCAGCAAAGGTGCCTCGGGGAGTCGGGTGACCGGTGCGGGTGGCGTGCTGCGCACCTGGCTGGGCGTGCATTTTCTGGGCACGATTTTGAATCTTTCCACCGTGCTGATGGTTGGCGATAAGCTGGCAAGGCGTGGGCCGCTGACGATGCCGCAGTTGTTGGCGCTTAACCGTGGGCTTTCCAGCGCCGCACTGTGGTCGCCGTTTTTTGCCTCGATGGGTCTGGTGATCTCGCTGGTGCCAGACGTCCAGTACGTCCAAATTGCTCTGGTAGGCTTTCCCTTGGCGATGCTCTCGGGGCTGTTCACCACGCTGGAGCTGCGTCGCCGGTTTGACTTACGCGAGGTCGATGGCTATTCGCTGGCACCGCGTAGCCTGCTGATGCCGGTGGGCATGGCGACGCTGGTGATGCTGTTTCACTTCTGGCTGACGCCATCACTGACCATTGTCAGCATTATTACCTTTCTGCTGCCGGCCGTTGCCGTGCTTAGCAACCTGCGCGAGGGGCCACGCTATACCCTGCGGCGAGTTCGTCAGCATACCCTCACCCGTTTACCCGCTATGCGTGGCGAGGTGTCGCTGTTCCTGGCGGCGGGGTTATTGACGCTGGGGCTTTCCACGCTGGTGTCGGCCGCGGCGGGTGACGATTGGACGCTGTTTACCGATTTTGGCACGCCCCAGGCGATGATCAGCTTCGCCGCCATTTCGCTGAGCGCACTGGTCGGGCTGCACCCGATTATCGGCGTGTCGGTACTGGCCTCGATACTCAACCTGGAGGGCGGCGAGCAAACGCTGTTTGCCTTTGTGGCGTTAAGCTCGTGGGCGGTGGGTACCAGCGTGGGGCCATTGTCGGGCATCAACCTGTCACTTCAGGGCCGCTACGGGGTGAGCGGCTACCGGATGATGACCCATAATCTGCTGTACGCCGGCGTGCTGAGCCTGCTCTCGCTTGGGGCGATTGCAGGCGTCAGTTTGATTGTCGGCTAGCATTTTGGCCGAGAAGGCATCAGGTCTCGACGATTTTGCTGGGGAAGCGGTAGAAGTAGCGGTGGCCACACTGGTGGCAGGGTTCCAGCCGGGCGACGCTTTCAAGCATCACCTGCGCATCGCAGTGCACGCAGGCCATCAGGCCGGGAGCGGCCATTTCGCCTTCGCAGTAGTCGGCGCGGGCGGCTTCCAGGTCGTCGGCAAAACGCTCGCGATCGACAATGCTACGGTCGGCAATCGAGAGCAGCGACTCCACCACACGGCGGGATAGGTGCTCTAGATCGATGCCCAGCCAGTGGGCTACCTGCTTGCCGGTATCGGACATGTAGTGGCGCATGTCTTTCAGGTCGCGCTCGACCCAGGCACGCAGCAGCGCCAGTTCGTCCTTGGTGTACTCTTCCAGCTCCGCTTCAAACTCTACGGCGTCGTCCAGATCCTTTTGCAGGTTATCCCAGGTCAGCTCGTCAGCGCCGTCCTGCATCCGCTCCAGCAAACGCTCGTAGCCTTCGCGCAGGCGATGGTCATTGCGTTGTTCACTCATGGTACCTCTCCTTTTGTCGACGCGGGGTGTGGCCTATCATCGGCTAGCCGTTCAAGGATACACCTGCATAGGATACAATCGACGCCACTTATCTGACAGTCGTCATCTATCATTCACTTTGCGCCCCAGTTGGGCGATACGCCAAGGCCTTTAAAAAACCGATGGACGCACAATACAGCCCTCGTGAAATCGAACGTGACGCCCAGCAATATTGGGATCAACATCAGTGCTTTAAAGCGGTAGAGGACGCCAACCGCGAAAAGTTCTACTGCCTGTCGATGTTCCCCTACCCCAGCGGCAAGCTGCACATGGGTCACGTGCGTAACTACACTATCGGCGACGTGGTGTCCCGCTTCCAGCGTATGCAGGGCAAGAATGTCATGCAGCCCATGGGCTGGGACGCGTTCGGCATGCCGGCGGAAAACGCCGCGATCCAGAACCAGGTACCGCCCGCCAAGTGGACCTACCAGAACATCGACTACATGCGTAACCAGCTGAAGGCGCTCGGTTTTGCCTACGACTGGAACCGTGAGTTCGCCACCTGCGACGCCAGCTACTATCGCTGGGAGCAGTGGTTCTTCACCAAGTTGGTGGAAAAGGGCCTGGTGTACAAGAAGATGTCGACGGTCAACTGGGACCCGGTCGACCAGACCGTACTGGCCAACGAGCAGGTGATTGACGGCCGTGGCTGGCGTTCCGGCGCGCTGGTCGAGCGCAAGGAAATCCCGCTGTGGTTCCTGAAAATCACCGACTACGCCGATGAGCTGCTTTCGGACCTCGACAATGTCGAGTGGCCCGAGCAGGTCAAGACCATGCAGCGCAACTGGATCGGCAAGTCCCAGGGCGTCGAGTTGTCTTTCGACATCAAGGCCCCCGACGGCTCGAGCGGCGAGCCGCTTTCGGTTTACACCACGCGCCCGGATACGCTGTTCGGCGTTACCTACATGGCCGTCGCGGCGGACCACCCGCTCGCCAAACAGGCCGCCGAAGGCAACGCTGAGCTGCAAGCCTTCCGCGAAGAATGCGCCCGGGGCGGCACCTCGGAAGCCGAAATGGCGACCAAGGAGAAAAAAGGCCTGCCGACCGGGCACCGCGCAATTCATCCGCTCACCGGCGATGAAGTGCCTGTATTTGTGGCCAACTTCGTGCTCATGGAATTTGGCACCGGGGCTGTGATGGCCGTGCCCGCCCACGACCAGCGCGACTGGGAGTTTGCCACCAAGTACGACATCGAGATCAAGCCGGTCATCGCCGATGAAAACGGCAACACGCCGGATCTGTCCCAAGGCGCGTACGCCGAACACGGCACGCTGATTAACTCGGACGAGTTCGATGGTCTGGACTTTGCCGCCGGGTTTGACGCCATTGCCGCCAAGCTTGCCAAGCTGGGGCGCGGTGAAGTGAAAACCAACTACCGCCTGCGCGACTGGGGCGTGGCCCGACAGCGCTACTGGGGCGCGCCGATTCCGGTCAAATACGGCCCCGAAGGCCAGACGGTTCCGCTCACCGACGACGAACTGCCGGTCGAGCTGCCCATGGAAGTCACCGTCGATGCCTCGGGCTCGCCGCTCAAGAAGATGCCGGCATTTTCCGATCTGGGCGACGGCTGGACCCGCGAAACCGACACCTTCGACACCTTCATGGAGTCTTCCTGGTACTTCGCGCGCTTCTGCTGCGCCGACAACCATGAAGCGATGCTCGATGAGCGCGCCAACTACTGGCTGCCGGTGGATCTGTATATCGGCGGTATCGAGCACGCCATCCTGCACCTGCTTTACGCACGTTTCTTCCATAAGTTGATGCGCGATTTCGGTCTGGTGGATTCCGACGAGCCGTTCCAGCAGCTGCTGACCCAGGGCATGGTGATCGCCGAAACCTACTACCGCCCCACCGATAACGGCGGCAAGCAGTGGTTCAACCCCGCCGACGTGGAAGTCAAGCGCGACGAGAAGGGCCGCCCGCTGAGTGCGATCCTGATGAGCGACGGCCAGCCGGTGGAAATGGGCGGCATCGAGAAGATGTCCAAGTCGAAAAACAATGGCGTTGACCCGCAGTCGATGATCGACAAGTTCGGCGCCGACACCGTGCGCCTGTTCATGATGTTCGCAGCCCCGCCGGAGCAGTCGTTGGAATGGTCGGATTCTGGCGTGGAAGGCGCCCACCGCTTCCTCAAGCGCCTGTGGCGCCAAGTCCACGAGCATCTGGAAGCCGGAACACCCGGCGCTCTGGATGTTGCCGCGCTCAATGACGACCAAAAAACCCTGCGCCGCAAAACCCATGAAACGATCAAGAAGGCCAGTGACGATATCGGCCGCCGGACAACCTTCAACACAGCGATTGCCGCGGTAATGGAGCTTTCCAACGCCCTGGCCCGCTTTGATGACGACTCCGCTGAGGGGCTGGCGGTAAGCCGCGAAGCTCTTGAAGCCTGTGTGTTGCTGCTGGCACCGATTACCCCACACGTGTGCCATCGCCTGTGGCAGCAGCTCGGCCATTCGACTCCGGCGATTGAAACGCCGTTGCCCACGGTCGATGAAGCAGCACTGACCCGCGACACCATTGAACTGGTGGTGCAGGTCAACGGTAAATTGCGCGCCCGCCTGGAAGCCCCGGCCAGCGCTGAAAAAGCAGCCATCGAGCAATTAGCGATGGAAAATGAGAACGTCCAGCGTCACCTGGAAGACAAAACGGTGCGTAAAGTCATCGTCGTGCCGGGCAAGCTGGTTAACATAGTGGTGAGCGGATGAATCGACGGACTTTCTTAGCCACCAGCATGGCCGCCTCAGCGGCCCTGCTCCTGAGTGCCTGCGGTTTTCGTCTACGCGGCACCGGCTCGATGCCGAACCTGCCGCCGTTGACCCTAGAGGGTGATACCCAAAGCGACATGGCCCGCGAGCTAGCGACGCGGCTGGAACGCCAGGGCAACACCGGCGGTGATAATGCGCAATGGCGCGTCACGCTGGGGTCGCCCAACCTGGACGAACGGCGCCTGGGCGGCGAAGGGCGCGCGACCCGTGACCATGAACTGACGTTGAGCAGCACGGTGTCGGTTCAGCGGCTGGATGACAATGCCTACCTGCTCAACGACGAGACGCTGTCGGTAAGCACGCGCATACGCGTAAACGACGATGACCTGCTCAACCGCGAAACGCTGTTCAGTGACGCTGAGCAGTCACTCAACAGAGAGTTGGCAGAGCGTATTATCGAACGTCTCAGCGCACTGAATAACGCCTCGTGAAAGTCTTCGCCGATCAACTCCCCGCGGCACTGACCAAATCGCTGCCCAAGGTCGTGATTGTGGCGGGCGAAGAGCCCTTGCAGCACCGCGACGCCTGCGACGCGGTGAGAGCCGCCGCCCGCCAGGCGGGCATTGAAGAGCGCGAGGTATTGGACGTTGAACCTAACTTTGCCTGGGGGCGGCTGCTTGAAGTCGCCAGCAATCTCTCGCTGTTCGCCACCAACAAACTGCTCGAACTTCGCCTGGGCAACCACAAGCTGGGGCAGGAAGGCAGCAAAGCGCTCACTGAGTACGCCCAACATCTGGACAATAACGACGACCTGCTGCTGATCAGCATGGGCAAGCTAGATGCCAAGCAGCAAAAAAGCGCCTGGTTCAAGGCGCTCGATAAACATGGTCTGTTTGTCCCGGTATGGCCGGTTGATGTCTCGCGGCTGGGCTATTTTCTACGCGACCGTGCCTCGCTGCACGGCTTGCAGATTGACCTGGACGCCGCTCGCCTACTGGGTGAGCGTACCGAAGGCAACCTGCTGGCCGCCGACCAGGCGATGCAGAAGCTGGCCCTCATTCACCCCCAGGGCGCACGGCTAAACGCAGAAAGCATCGCCCAGGGCGTGGAAGACAGCACCCGCTTTGATGTCTTCACCCTGGCCGACGCCTGTTTGAAAGGTGAACCCAGTCGCGTTTCACGGATTATTACCGGGCTACGTGGCGAGGGCGTGGAAGCCCCTATTGTCCTATGGGCGTTAACCCGGGAGCTGCGTACGCTGCTGTCGCTTCATCAACACCTGGACCAAGGTCAGAGCTTTGAACACGCCTGCAAAGCACAAAAACCGATGATCTTTGATAAGCGCCGTCCAGGTTATCAAAAGGCCATTCAGCGTCTGCCTATGAAGCGTTTGCACAAACTGCTGCTCATGGCTCAGCGCTTGGATCTCGCCGTGAAAGGCGCCTCGCCGGTTCCTTTATGGCCAGGGTTACACGACCTGGCGATGACCATGGCCGGTGCTCGGGGCCTGCTTGCCGAAGCCGCCTGGACCTATCGCGTTGCGCCCAGCTTTTAAGCGCGACAAGTCAACGACAGCTTTCCCCATTACCCCCAGGTTAGGAATAAGCAATAACCGTGAATTCTCGGTACCCAACGGTATACCTAGCTTAAAAAAATACTCAATTATTCCTATACTCTTTATTCAAGCCCTATGTGCTTGGCCCATCCCTATAAATATGTCTAAGGATCAAGACGATGAAGAAATTACGTGCCTACCTCTCGACGCTGCTGATTACCGCACTGGTCATTACCAGCCTACCCGCCGCCGCCGCCCCGGCTGCATCACCCTCAACGGACCTTGTCAGTACGCAATCGGTACTCGCCAACGATAGCGGGCAGGCTGATCGCGAACGCATTCATCAGCTACTCAACCGCGCCGACATTCAGGATGCACTGGTCGAGCAAGGCGTTGACCTGGATGAAGTAGACGCTCGAGTGGCAGCGTTAAGCGATGCCGAAGCGCAAGAAATGGCCAACCAGCTCGAAGAACTGCCCGCTGGCGCAGGGGTGATCGGTGCCCTGTTTGCGGTATTCGTGATTCTACTGGTGACCGATATTCTCGGCCTGACCGACGTTTATCCGTTTACGCGCTAATCCATGATCTCTGTTCATCAACTTCACAACGCCCGCTTAGCGGGCGTTTTCGTCCTAGTGTTGTTACTGACGGCTTGCGCTAGCGCCCCTCAGCTACGCGATAGCACAGAACAGCGCCTGCCCCGCCAAAGCGAACTGAGCGACGTTCCCTTTTACGCTCAAACCGAATACCAGTGTGGCCCTGCGGCCCTGGCCATGGTACTGAACCACCAGGGTGTCGATACGGACGTTGAGACGCTGATCCCCCAGGTGTTTATTCCTGACCGCGAAGGCAGCGTACAGCCGGAAATGCTGGCCACCGTGCGACGCCACGAGCGGCTTGCCTTTCCTATTCGTGGCAGCCTCGACGATCTGCTAGCGCACTTAGCCGCCGGTGATCCGGTCGTCGTCATGCAGAACCTGTCGCTTCCGGTGTATCCCATGTGGCATTACGCGGTGGCAATTGGCTACGATTTGGATGACGAAACCCTGACGCTGCACAGCGGTGAAATCGAGCGACACACGATGTCTTTCAGCCGCTTTGATGCGACCTGGGCACGAACCGACCGCTGGGGCTTTGTGGTGGCCAAACCGGGCACCCTTCCCGAGGGCATCACCGCCCGTAACGCGGTTAATGCGATCAGTGCTTACGAAGAAGCACATGGTCCCGAGGCAGCGTTAAGCAGCTGGCAGGCGATGGTCGAGCGTTATCCCGACAATGCGGTTGCCCAATTTGCACTGGGTAATGCGTATTACGCCGATCAACAGCCGGAAAAGGCGCTCCATGCCTTTCAAGCGGCCACTGAGCGAGACCCGCAAATGGGCGCGGCGTGGCTGAATATCGGGCTATTGCAGTTGCAGAACGACCAGCCGGAAGCGGCCAGAGAGGCACTTGATAAAGCGGCCTCCATCGAAGGTAGCTGGCAGGCGCGTGCTCAGGAGGTGTTGGAAAATCAACTGGAAGATTAACTGAAAACGCCGTGGCTAAGCCACGGCGTTTTGAAAAAAACGAACAGTCTGGAAGTCGCGGATTAGCGACGGGAAGCGTTGTAGCCTAGGTCAGCGCCACGACTTTCATCGCTACGGCGACGTGCACTGCCACGCTTGCGGTTTTCTTCTTCGCAGACCTCGTCTTTACCGCCGCAAATATCGCAGCCGTCTTTCATACCGATTTGATTCAAGCCGCCACAAGAGCCAGCAATGGGTTTACGACCCATGATGACGCCAACGGCCATGACGGTCATGACCAGTGCCATAAACCCGAAAACAAGTAGCCAAGTGGCCATAATTACCTCCTCTTACGATGGGGCTACCCCATAGACAGTAACCAGCCTAGTTAGTGCCTTAAATCCGTGACGTGAAAATAAACGAGGCCAGCCATTGGCTAGCCCCGAAACGTCCCGAAAGTGGGTCGTTATCCGCCGAAATCATCCAACAGGATATTTTCCGGTTCAACCCCCAGATCAAGCAGTAGCTTGATGACCGAGGCATTCATCATGGGCGGCCCACACATATAGTACTCACAATCCTCAGGCGCGGGGTGATCCTTAAGATAGTTTTCGTAGAGTACATTGTGAATGAAGCCAGTTGGCCCTTCCCAGTTATCTTCGGGCAGCGGGTCGGACAATGCCAGGTGCCACTCGAAGTTCGGGAATTCTTCAGCTAACTGATCGTATTCTTCATTGTAGAAGGTTTCACGCCATGAGCGCGCACCGTACCAGAACGAGATTTTACGGTCCGACTTCAGCCGCTTCAGCTGGTCGAAAATATGACTACGCATTGGTGCCATGCCGGCCCCGCCACCGATAAAGATCATTTCGGCGTCTGAGTCTTTAGCGAAGAACTCACCAAACGGCCCCATCACGGTCACTTTGTCACCCGCCTTCAGATTGAAGACATAAGTGGACATCAACCCAGGCGGATGGCTTGTGCCCGGAGGCGGTGTTGCAATACGAATGTTGAATTTGAGGATACCCTTCTCGTCCGGGTAATTCGCCATTGAATAAGCGCGAATGATTTCCTCATTGTTCTTGTGGGAAATGTCGAACAGGCCAAACTTTTCCCAGTCGGCACGGTACTCTTCTTCGATATCAAAATCGGAGAATTTAATATCGTACGGCGGTGCCACGAGTTGCACATAACCACCGGCGCGGAAGGCCACTTCTTCGCCTTCTGGCAGCTTGAGGTTCAACTCTTTAATGAAGGTGGCGACGTTGGGATTGTCGATGACCTCGCATTCCCACTTCTTGACGCCAAACACTTCTTCAGGCACTTCAATCTTCATGTCCTGCTTGACAGGTACCTGGCATGAAAGGCGCCAACCTTCTTTCTTTTCGCGCATGGTGAAGTGCGATTCTTCTGTGGGCAGGATCGAGCCACCGCCCTCTTCCACCCGACATTTACACTGGGCGCAGGAACCGCCGCCGCCACATGCCGATGAAAGGAAGATACCGTTGGCCGCCAGGGTGTTCAGTAGTTTGCCGCCGGCCTGGGTCTTCAAGGTATGCTCGGGGTCTTCATTGACCTCTATGGTCACATCCCCACTACTCACAAGCTTGCTGCGCGCTGCCAGAATGATCGCCGTTAAGCTAAGAACGATGACCGTAAACATGACAACACCGAGCAAGATGATAGTTGTATCAACCATATCGGTTTCCTATTGCTGAGGGTTTTCTGTAACCCGGCCGTGCCAACGCACCGCCGGGAAAAACCGGCTCCGATTAAAGCTGAATGCCTGAGAAGGACATAAAGCCCAGCGACATCAGCCCTACGGTAATAAAGGTGATCCCCAGGCCCTGCAAACCGGCCGGTACATCGCTGTACTTGAGCTTTTCACGAATGCCCGCCAGCGCCGCAATGGCCAGCGCCCAGCCGGTGCCTGCGCCAAAACCGTATACCACCGACTCGCCAAAGTTGTAGTTACGCTCAACCATGAACAGTACGCCGCCTAAAATGGCACAGTTCACAGTAATCAGCGGCAGGAAAACCCCCAAAGCGTTGTACAGCGACGGCACATACTTGTCCAAAAACATTTCCATGATCTGAACGAGGGCGGCAATTACGCCGATATAGCTCAACAGGCCCAAAAACGACAGGTCGATGTTTTCCGCGCCGTTAATGCCCGTCCAGGTTAAGGCACCTTCTTGCAGCAGATAGGTAAACACCAGGTTGTTAACCGGCACCGTGACGGTAAGCACCACGATAACCGCAATACCCAGGCCAATGGCTGAAGAGACCTTCTTGGAAACGGCCAAAAAGGTACACATGCCCAAGAAGAAGGCCAGCGCCATGTTCTCAACGAAGACCGAAGCAACAAAAAGGCTTAGATAGTGTTCCATGTTACACGGCCTCCTTCGGCTGAGTATTTTCCTTCATCTTGAACTCGTTCTCTTCAACCTGCTCTGGGCTAACCGAGCGCAACACCCAGATCATCAGACCGATGATAAAGAACGCCGAAGGCGGTAGCAGCAGCAAGCCATTGGGTACGTACCAGCCGCCATCCTGAATGGTTGGCAAGATGGTAAAGCCAAACACGCTGCCCGCACCCAACAGTTCGCGGAAAAAGCCCACGACCATCAGCACAAAGCCATAGCCCAGCCCGTTACCAATGCCATCAAGAAATGACATGCCAGGCGTATTGGACATGGCAAAGCCTTCCGCGCGCCCCATGACGATACAGTTGGTAATGATCAGGCCCACGAATACCGACAGCTGCTTGGACATCTCAAAGGCGTACGCCTTGAGAATCTGGTCCACCACGATTACCAGCGAGGCGATAATCGTCATTTGCACGATAATACGGATCGATGAAGGAATTCGATTTCGAATCAGCGACACGAAGAAGCTGGAAAGTGAGGTCACAAAAATTACCGCCAGCGCCATAACGAGCGAAACGCTCATGCTGGTGGTGACCGCCAGCGCCGAGCAAATTCCAAGAATCTGCAGGGCGATTGGGTTGTTCTGAAAAATCGGGCTTACCAGAACGCTTTTCGCATTTGCATCCGCCATGATTAAGCTCCCTCCGAATCTTGGAAGTCGGTGTCGGCGTCTTCAGCGTCATCCGTATCGGTTCCGCTGCGGAACTTGGTTAAATACGTTCCGAACCCTTCTTCACTGAACCAGAATTGCAGCATGTTAGTGACGCCATTACTGGTCAAGGTAGCACCGGACAGCGCGTCGACTTCATGCTCATCACTGGCACCGCCTTTGGTCAAGTGAATCTCCGGCATGAGGTCGCCCTCTTCGTCGTAGATTTCCTTGCCTTCCCACTGCGACTGCCAACGCGGGTTGTTGACTTCAGCACCCAGACCCGGCGTTTCGCTGTGCTCGTAGTAGGTGATACTGACAATCGTATTACCGTCACCTTCCACGGCCAAAAAGCCGCTCATCAGGCCCCAAAGCCCTTGGCCGCGCATGGGCAGCACGATCTGTTCGGGGTCATCAGGGTCGCCAACCAGATACACGGTGGCGTAATCTTCCACCCGTGATAGGCCTGCGATGTCCTGGTCGCCCGACAGCGTACGGCCGGTGGCCGGGTCACGCGAGGCTTCGATCTGATCGAAGGAATCCGCGTCAAACTCGTCGGTATACTCACCGCTCTCCATGTTCACAACCCGAGCGGTGATTTCCTCGCTGAACACCTCTTCTACGTCCATGCCCGGCTCGTAGAGCTTGGCAACGTTCAGAATATTGGTTTTGCGATCAAGCTCCTGATTGAGCTGCTGCGCCGGGCGCAGCGCCACGGCAGCGGTAGACACAATCACGGAACACACGATACACAGCGCGAACGCGACAATTAATACGTTCTTTATCGAGTTATTACTTTTTGCCATTAGGCTGCCTCCTCGGCCGGTACGCCTGTGCGCTTGAGGCGGCGTTTGATATTGGCCTGGACAAAGAAATGGTCGATCAGCGGCGCAAACAGGTTAGCGAAGAGAATCGCCAGCATGATCCCTTCCGGGAAGGCCGGGTTGACCACGCGGATCAGCACCGTCATGACACCGATCAGCGCGCCAAACAGCAAACGCCCTTGGTTGGTCATTGAGGCGGATACCGGATCGGTTGCCATAAATACCATGCCAAATGCAAAGCCACCGATGACCAGATGCCAGTACCACGGCATGGCAAACATCGGATTGGTTTCCGAGCCCATCAGATTGAACAGTGTGCTCGTCACCACCATACCAAGGAAAACACCCAGCATGATTCGCCACGAGGCGATACGCGTCCACAGCAGAACAGCGGCCCCAATGAAGATCGCCAGCGTCGACACTTCACCTACGGAACCGGGGATAAAGCCAAGGAAGGCGTCCCACCAGCTGTAAGTGTCGGTTAGTGAGCTCATGCCTTCCTGGAAAGCCAGCGACAGTGCCGTGGCACCCGTGTAGCCGTCAGCCGCTACCCAAATAGCGTCGCCGGAGATTTGCGCCGGATAAGCAAAGTATAAAAAGGCCCGCCCGGTAAGTGCCGGGTTAAGGAAGTTTTTACCCGTACCACCAAATATCTCCTTACCGATCACGACACCGAAGGTAATGCCCAGCGCCACCTGCCAAAGCGGGATAGTTGCGGGTAATACCAAGGCAAACAACACGGATGTTACGAAGAAGCCTTCGTTAACCTCGTGACCGCGCTTGATGGCGAACAGCACTTCCCAAAAGCCCCCGACCACAAAAGTGACCAGATAGATGGGCAGGAAGTAGGTCGCACCCAATACAAAGTTGGCCCACAGACTGCTGGGATCATGCCCGGACGCGACCGTCATCATTATCGCTTCGCGCCAGCCATCCATAGAGGAATAGCCAGCGTCGATGGCTGTATTGGCTTGCCAGCCAGCGTTCCACATACCGAAGAACATCGCCGGGAAGGTACACATCCAGACGGTGATCATGATGCGCTTAAGGTCGATACCATCGCGCACGTGAGCGGTGGTTTTGGCTACCGTCGGTGGCGAGTAGAAAATAGTGTCTACGGCTTCATAAAGCGGGTAAAACTTTTCGTATTTACCACCTTTATGGAAGTGCGGCTCGATGTTATCGAGTGTCTGTCGAATACCCATCATCAGGCCTCTTTCTCGATCATGGTGAGATTGTCACGCAGAATGGGACCGTACTCATATTTGCCAGGGCAAACATAGGTACACAGTGCAAGGTCCTCTTCATCCAGCTCCAAACACCCCAGCTGCATGGCAACCTCAATGTCGCCCACGATCAGCGAACGCAACAATTGCGTTGGCATGATGTCCAGCGGCATCACGGTTTCATAAACGCCGATTGGCACCATGGCACGCTCCGACCCGTTCGTCGACGTGGTAGGGGCGTAGTTGCTCAGGCCTTTAAGTTTAGAAATATAAATACCCAGCACGGAATGGCGGTTGGCGCCCGGCGACAACCAGCCCATGAAGGAGCGCTTATTGCCCTCTTCAAGTAAGCTGATTTGATTGTCAAAACGACCCAGGTACGTCAACTTCCCTTCAGCGGAAAAGCCTGAGAAGATCGATCCAGAAATAACACGGGTGTCCTCGGGTTGGATTACATCGCCCGCCAGGAGTTCATCGGTGCTAGCCCCTACGCGGGTGCGTACCAGGCGTGGATTCTCGGCACGTGGACCGCCGATCGCGACCACACGGCTCATATCCAGCTTGCCCTCAGCAAACAACTTGCCAAAAGCGATGACGTCCTGATAGCCAATGTGCCATACCTTTTTGTGCAAGGCGACCGGCGACAGGTAGTGAATATGCGTACCGACCAAGCCGGCAGGATGCGGCCCCGCAAAGCTCTCGGTTGTAACGCCCTCTACATCGCTGCCAGGAATAGAGGCGTTAGCGCCCGTGCACAGAAAAACGTTGCCCTCGGTCAGGCGAGTTAGCACCTTGAGGCCGTCTTCAAATGCCTGGGTATTTTCATTGATAATCAGCGCAGGATCAGCGCTTAGCGGGTGGGTATCCACTGCGGTGACAAAGATATCGGCTGGCATGCTATCAATCGCGGGCGTCCGCGAAAAAGGACGCGTGCGCAACGCCGTCCAAAGTCCAGACTCTACCAATTGATCGACCACGACCTGACGGTCAAGCTGGCCTAACGAGGCGCGTTCGTGCGATGTAAAACTAACGCCCTCCTCCTGCTCGTCAACTTTGATTACGACAGATAGTAAACGACGCTTTTCGCCACGGTTTATTGCGAGCACTTCACCGGCTGCGGGTGCCGTAAAACGCACGCCGTCAGTTTTTTTGTCGGTAAAGAGCAGCTGGCCCAGTTTGACCTTATCCCCTTCCTGAACTTCCATTGTCGGCTTCATGCCAACGTAGTCAGTACCCAGGATTGCCACGTGGCGCACAGGACGCGCATCTTCAATACGCTGCTCGGGCGCTCCCGTGATGGGGAGATCCAGGCCTTTTTTGACTTCGATCATAGTCTCGCCCAGTTGATGGATCGGATATACGAAGGTAAGGGGTTCGAATGCTTATTTTCTGCTCAGTGAATTGTTGTTTTCTGTTCAGATTGTTACCAGTCAGGCCCAAGCAGTGCTTGAACCACCCCGAAAAATCTACCGTATTATAAAGACAAGCGAGCCTAATGACCACATCAACTGGTATCGCCAAAAGTGCTATAGACGCTCTCATTTCAAGATTTTTTATTGAAACTAACGACAAAAACGCCACCCATGGGTGGCGTTTATCAGTTAATGATAATCAATCATAATTATCGTACTAACTCACTTGGGCAGGTAGCTTCAAAAAGCTGACGTTCGACATTTGCTGGAGAATACGAATCACTTGGCAGCTGTAACCAAATTCATTGTCATACCAAACGTATACGACCGCATGGTGGCCGTTGGCTATCGTGGCTTTGGCATCCACAATGCCGGCGTGTCGGTTACCCACGAAATCAGACGATACGACTTCAGGCGAGTCCACGAAGTCGATTTGCTTTTGGTAAGCTGAATCGATCGACATCCGGCGTAAGTAGTCATTTAACGCCTCGGCATCGGTGGTTTTATCAAGCGTCAGGTTCAAGATCGCCATGGACACGTTGGGAATGGGCACACGGATCGCATTGCCCGTCAGCTTGCCTTCAAGCTCCGGCAGGGCTTTCGCCACGGCTTTGGCGGCACCAGTTTCCGTCAACACCATGTTGAGCGCCGCACTGCGGCCACGTCGATCGCCTTTATGGTAGTTGTCGATCAGGTTCTGGTCATTGGTATAGGCGTGCACGGTTTCCACGTGGCCGGTAACGACACCGTACTCATCGTTGAGCGCTTTGAGCACAGGTACGATCGCATTCGTGGTGCAAGACGCCGCCGATACAATGCGATCCTGCTCGGTAATCGACTCATGATTGATGCCATACACGATGTTCTTGATATCGCCTTTACCCGGCGCGGTCAGCAGTGCTTTAGAAGCTCCCGGACATGCGACGTGTTGCCCCAGCCCCGCCTCATCGCGCCAAATGCCGGTGTTATCAACGATAACCGCATTATTGATGCCGTAATCGGTGTAATCGATATCACTGGGGTTATCGGCGTAAATCACCTGAACCACATTGCCGTTGACCGTCAGGGTGCGCGCCTCAACATCAACGATGATGGTGCCGTCAAAAGGCCCGTGAACCGAATCGCGGCGCAGTAGGCTGGCACGCTTTTCCAGGTCTTTCGCTACATCACCGCGCCCACGCACCACAATTGCCCGCAGCTGTAGCAGATTGCCGCCACCGGCTTTTTCTACCAATACGCGCGCCAACAAACGACCGATGCGGCCAAACCCGTATAGCACTACATCTTTTGGCTCACCCTTACTGGCGCCTGGCTGGTAGCCATCAACAATGTGGTGGAGCTCTTTGCGCAGGAACGCCTCAACGTTGCCACCACCCTGGCGTTTCAGCATCACTGCAAGCTTACCGACATCCACATGGGCAGGCCCAAGGTTAAGCTCACACAGCGTTTTGACAATCGGATAGGTATCTTCAACCGATAGCTCGGTACCTTCGATTTTGCGCACAAACCGGTGATCTTTGAGGATGCGAATGACCGACTGATTGATCAACGAACGCCCGTACATGGTCGCCACAACATTGTGCTGACGATACAGACGGCCAATCAAAGGAATCATCTGCTCCGCCAGAGCTTCGTTGCTTTGCCATTCTTGAAAAACGTTATCGAGCGTTTGCTGACTCACGTGCGGCCTCATTAAGTAATGAATAATTTTCAAGGGTATTATCCGTAGCCACGTAAAGGGCCGCAATGCCTGGATAGTCGCAGACGATGTAGGGGGATTACACAAACGGCCTATTGACTACAAGCCGGTCGGTTCTGCCTAAAAGCGTTGATCGTGTATGATCTAGGTTCCGTTTTCAGCGCAGAACGACTTGCTTACTATGCCCACGTTTTCTCTACTTGCTCCGCCCCAGCCCCAAGGGGCGCGCGATACACTTTATTGGACATCGCCACCCGGTAGCGCGTCGGCGTTAGCCCTAGCTCGCCTTGCGGCCGACGCCCCTCTGCTGGTAATTACCCCAAGCACGGCAAGCGCCCAGCGCCTGGAGCAAGACCTGTCGTTTTATAGCGATGTGCCAGTGTTGCCCTTCCCCGACTGGGAAACGCTGCCCTACGACAGTTTTTCGCCGCACCAGGATATTGTCTCAGCGCGTCTGCGCACGTTGAGGCAATTGCAGGACGGCGTACGAGGACTTGTACTGGTCCCCATCAACACACTGATGCAGCGCTTGCCGCCGGTTGATTACATTGCCGGGCGCGTCCTGACGCTGAACGTCGGCGACAAGCTCGACCGCGAGCCGTTTCGCGAAGCGCTTTCCAGGGCAGGTTACCGGGCGGTGGAAACCGTTTACGAACCTGGCGAATATGCCATGCGCGGCGCATTGATTGACTTGTTTGCTATGGGGATGAACGCGCCCATACGGATCGACTTGTTCGATGATGAGATCGATACCCTGCGCCACTTTGACCCTGGCAACCAACGCTCAACCGACAAGCTCGACAGGATCGAGCTGCTGCCGGCCCACGAATATTCGCTCAGTCGCTCGTCGATCGCTTGCTTTAGAGAACAATTTGAGACGCTTTTTGATGTCGACCCGCGCCAATGCCCGCTGTACAACGATGCCCTCAAAGGCATTCCTTCACCTGGGCTTGAACATTATTTACCGCTATTTTTCGAGCAAACGGCGTCACTGTTTGACCACTTGACCCAAGATACACGGGTCGCGTTGCTGCCCGAGGTCTATCAGGCGGCCGAACAGCACTGGCAGGCGATTGAAAGCCGTTACGCTAACCTGGGCGTTGACCCCACGCGGCCACTATTGCCGCCGCACCGCGCCTTTTCCCCCGTCAGCGACGTGTTCGCAGCGATCAAACAGCGCCCGAGGGTGGAGCTTACCGACGACCTTGAGCAGCGCCATGCGCTAACCCCCAAGGCCCAGGCCCTCCCCCCCGTGGCGGTTAATCCTCGCGCCAAACGCCCGCTCGGCGAGCTGACCGACTTTCTTGAGCGCGAGGACGCTTCCCGCGTGCTACTGGTGGCTGAGTCACGCGGCCGGCGGGAAGCTCTGGAAGAAGTGTTAGCACCGCTTTCGCTGAAACTGCCGCATGTCGACGGCTTTCAAGCGTTTCTCGCCGGTGACCAGCCCATCGCCATTACTGAAGGGCTGATCGACAGTGGTCTCTGGCTGACCGACCCATCGCTTGCGGTGATCAGTGAAACGGAGCTTTTCGGCGATGTGGTACGCCAAAGCCGGCGCCGGGAAAAGGCAACCGACGATAATGAGTTTGCCGTTCGCCACCTTTCAGAATTGCGCCGCGGCTCCCCGGTGGTGCATCAAGCCCATGGTGTGGGCCGCTACATTGGCCTTGAAGCGCTGGAGGCCGGCGGCCAGGCCAATGAGTTTCTGGCGCTGGAATATGCCGACGGCGCCAAGCTTTACGTGCCGGTGGATAGCCTCCACCTGATTTCACGCTACAGCGGCGCCGACGACGAGCTGGCTCCACTGCATAGATTAGGCTCTGACCAGTGGGAAAAAGCGCGCAAAAAAGCCGCCGAGAAAATTCGCGACACCGCCGCGGAATTGCTCGATATCTATGCCCGTCGCGAAGCCCAAGAGGGCGTAGTCTACGAAGCGCCAAGCGATGAATACGCGCGATTCGCAGGGAGCTTTCCATTTGAAGAAACCCCCGATCAGCAAGCCGCTATTGAGGCTGTGATTAGCGACATGACCTCGCCACAACCCATGGACCGCGTGGTATGTGGCGACGTTGGCTTCGGTAAAACCGAAGTGGCCATGCGCGCGGCCTTTCTTGCCGTTCAATCGGGCCGCCAAGTGGTGGTGCTGGTGCCCACCACCCTGCTGGCCCGCCAACACTTTGAGAATTTCCGTGACCGCTTTGCCGACACTGCGGTCAATATCGGCCTTATCTCGCGCTTTACGCATGGCAAAGAGATGAGCAAAACGCTGGAAAGCATCAAAAACGGCCAAACCGACATCGTCATTGGCACGCATAAGCTGCTCGCCAACAGCGTTGAACTACCTAAAATGGGTTTATTGATTATCGATGAGGAACACCGCTTTGGTGTTTCTCAGAAAGAGAAACTCAAAACCTTACGCGCTGAAGTCGACATCCTTACGCTGACGGCCACACCGATCCCGCGGACCCTTAACATGGCGATGAGCGGCATCCGTGATCTATCGATCATCGCCACGCCACCGGCGCGACGCCTCTCAGTCAAAACCTTTGTCCAGCAGCACCAGGACGGCGTTATTAAAGAAGCTCTGTTGCGCGAGATTTTACGCGGCGGCCAAGTTTATTTTCTACATAACGAAGTCAAGACCATCGAGAATGCCGCCGAGCGCATTCGCTCCTTGGTTCCGGAAGCACGCGTGGCGGTCGCCCACGGCCAGCTACCCGAGCGCAGTCTAGAGCGCGTAATGTCCGACTTTTACCATCGCCGCTTTAACGTCCTGGTCTGCTCAACCATTATTGAGACGGGCATCGATGTGCCCAGCGCCAATACGATTATCATCGAGCGGGCCGATAAGTTTGGCTTGGCCCAGCTGCACCAGCTTCGTGGGCGCGTAGGCCGCAGCCACCACCAAGCCTATGCCTATTTGCTGACTCCTACTCCCAAGGCCATGACCCGGGATGCCGTGAAACGTCTGGAAGCGATCAGCGCCTCGGATGATTTGGGTGCGGGCTTTACGCTGGCGAGTCACGATATGGAAATTCGTGGTGCGGGCGAGCTGCTGGGTGACGAGCAAAGCGGTCAAATGGAAACCATCGGCTATACCCTTTATATGGAAATGCTCGACCGCGCAGTGAAAGCCATACGCGCGGGCAAAACCCCGAATATCGACGCGCCCTTTGATAGCGGCGTTGAAATCAGCCTTAATCTGCCTGCGTTAATTCCCGATGACTACATCCATGATGTACAACAGCGGCTGGTCATGTACAAGCGGATCGCCAATACGCAAAGCGACGCCGAACTTAAAGAACTACAGGTTGAACTGATTGATCGCTTTGGGCTTCTACCTGCACCGCTAAAGCACTTGATACGCCAAACGCGGCTTCGCCATCGCGCCGAGCAGCTTGGCATTAAACGACTGGAAGCGGGTGAGCAGCGCGGACGCATTATCTTTGATGCCCACACTCAGGTAGACCCCTATACGTTAGTGACGCTCATTCAAACGTCACCCCAGCACTACCGTTTGGACGGCTCCGATACATTACGCTTTGAATTTCCCATGGAAAAAATCGATCAGCGATTTGAATGTATTGAGTCACTGTTAACCACGCTCAACCAAAAAGTGGCGGCAGCGTAACGGTTGCGGCAAACTGCACCTGTTGCCATCGCCTGCGTTAGCGATGTATTCACTGATTAGGAAGACCCATGAACATTCGTCATACCTTTTTGCGCTGGGGACCGACCAGCTTAGCGGTTCTGCTCGCGGCAAGTTTATCTATTCCTGTCATGGCTCAATCTGCAGACGAGCAGGAGCAGGAGCAGGAGCAGGAGCAGGAGCAGGAGCAGGAGCAGGAGCAGGAGCAGGAGCAGGAGCAGGAGCAGGAGCAGGAGCAGTCTAATCAAGATACGCCTGAACTGAGCGACATCGCCATTCAAGCCGCTGAACAAATCGCACTGAAATCGCCGAATGACCTTCCCCGCGGGCATTTTTATCTCCCCGAGGAAGGTGATGTGATCGGCGAGCGTTATACCGTCACTATCGAAGACCAGGAAGACACCCTGGTTGATGTCGCACGACGCCATAATATCGGCTTTGAAGAAATCCGCATGGCGAACCCTGACGTGAGCCTATGGGTGCCCGGCGAAGGCACCGAGGTGGTGATTCCAGCGCAGTACATTCTGCCACCGGGCGAGCGTGAAGGTATTGTGGTTAACCTTTCAGAGCTCAGGCTTTACTACTATCCCGCCGATAAGCCCGGCATTGTTGAAACATACCCGGTGAGCGTAGGTCGCGAGGAATTTGCGACTCCAGTAGGAGAAACCAAGACCACCGTTAAGGTGAAAGATCCCGCCTGGTCACCGCCCGAGTCTATGCGCCGGGAAGCAGCCGAACGTGGTGATCCAGCACCCTCGGTAGTGCCCCCTGGTCCGGATAACCCGCTGGGCGAACATGCGATTCTGCTGGGTCTTCCTAGCTACTTGATCCACGGTACTAATCGGCCGGACGGCGTTGGAATGCGGGTCAGCCGTGGCTGCATTCGCATGTACCCAGAAGATATCAAGTCTCTTTATGAGCGCGTCCCCAGCGGCACGAAGGTTAATTTGATTGACGCGCCGTTTAAAGCTGGCTGGGCCTCGGATGGCACTCTCTTTGTCCAGTCGTATCCGCAGCTTGAAGAGAACCTTGAGAATTTTGAACCGCTGTTGGAAGCCATCAAACGCGTTTCCGAGCTTACCGAAGATGACAACATCCCAGTTGACTACGCCCAGGTACGGCGCGCCGTAGAATCGCCCAACGGCCGCTTTGTGGCTCTGTATGGCCCCCAAGCACCCGTCGAACCAGAAGAGCCTGCCGCTGAGGACGAAGAAACCGATCTTCTAGAGCAGGGTATTTTTGAACGAATTGAACTAACTGACCGACGCGACGAGGATGATGATGCGTAAGCCTCTGTTTATTTTCATCCACAACCACTAAATACAAAAAACCCCGCCGAGGCGGGGTTTTTTGCATGCCTAGTGATTGCAAAGAGCCAAGCTCCCACAACCGCTAAATCATATTACTTCTGCATAGAACGCTCGAACATGCGCTCCATTTCTTCACGGTTCTGCTCAGACATCTGCAGGGCAGCTTGCGCGTCGCGCTGAGCTTGGTTTGCAGTGTTCAGAGCTTGTGAAGAATTGCTACGTGCTTCAGAGGCGTCAGCTTGTGCTGATTCAGCTGTCATGCGGACTTCTTCCAGTGCACCAGTAGATGCACAACCAGCCAGAATGGCCAGTGAAGCGGCGGCAGCAGACATCTTCAGAGTTGTCTTAAAAGTCATAATGTTCTCCTTGAATCTTCCTTGGGTACAACGTTAGGGGTATGACAAACGTAAGCCTACGAGGTGAGCCTAGATTTGTCTACCTGCGGTGCAGGTTCTTAACAGTGACTTGTGCCGCGAAGCACGTAAGTCAAACACTGTTTTATTATAGTCCACAGTGGTTGTCTATAGCCACGAGTTTAAAACCTCGAACTTCCTTCAACAACACCAGCTTAGCGGATCACTACGCGAGTGCCAACCTCGACTAACTCAGTCAGGCGCTCAATTTGCGAATTGCTTACCGCTACGCAGCCTTGTGTCCAATGATAACGGCCATGAATATCTGGATCCGCTTCGCCAAGCCCATGAATACCAATGGCACCGCCCAGTACTGTATCCTGCGGCGGCTCACGGTGGCGACGATAATAATCGAAATAGGCATCATAATCTGCCTGAGAATAAATGCCATTTTGCAGCGCCATACGCGCATGGGTAGGCGTCGGATAATTGACCCCCATAAAAATATGCCATTTGCTATCGTGGTTGAAGCGATTGATGCGAAATTCGCCTAGTGGCGTAGCTTTATCTCCGCGCACCCGCTGGGTACTCGCGCCCCCGCGTCCTAATGATATAGGCCTGAACTCCTCGACCACTTGGTGGCCACGGTAAATTGATAGCGTTACTGCCTTATCATCGACCAGCACCCATAGCTCACCAGGCTCGCGGGGCACAGCGGCGTTTTCAAGCTCCGCGGCAACCAGATCGGGATAGACTTCGGATGCCAAAGTAACGCTGGCAGCCGCACTTGCGGCAACAGGCCAGCTTACGGCTAATGCTAGGAAACGGCGGCGGGTGACCGGCTTCATTCAATACTCTCACACAGGACGTGGATAATGACGAGATGCCACTTTCAGCAGCTTTATACCTTACCTAGAGGTTATTACCAATAGGCTAGGCGCTAGACACCTTGCAGCTCTTCAATGCTTGCCACAATGCGCCTTAGCTCAGCATTGTGCCCTTCCGCCAAGGCGTTAAAAAATTCGGCTTCTGGTTCAATTACCGCCCGATTGGCACGATGACGATAAAGCGCTTCCAGGCTACGATTCGCTTCGATGGCCGTTTTCATCACGGCGTCGATTGAGTTACCCAGAGGCTTATCGGCTAAATGTTCCAATTGTGGTGGTTGAGGAAAATCGCTGGGGTCGTCAAACCACGTCTCAAGCACATCGCGTTTTTCATGTTCTTCATCGAAAACAGCGCGCAAGCCTGCCTGCATACGCGTTTCATGATCTGCTAGGTAGGTGAGCACCATCTGCAGTCGTTCGCTTTCAGCAGCGGCTGCCTTGGCACGGTACTGATCAGCTAACTGCCCATGGTAACCCTCTACCCAGGCGATTAGATCTTTCACTTGGTTGTAGCGCATTAAATCTCCCATTTTCCATCGCATCGTTCACCCATGCGACCCACTGAGCCGCCCTCTACCACTCCTGGCTGGTTTCACGAAGGGCGGCGACTTCACGCTTAGCCGCATTGAGATGGGTTATAAGCTGCTCACGAAAGCTGGCCTGATCACCTACCGCAATCATCCCCGGATGGGGAGCACGACGCTTGGCTGCCCCGTCGCTGCTATGCAATTTGTCGAGCTGCATCACCAGCCAACACAGCCAGCTATCTTGATCGTGAGCAAGATCACGCAGTCGCTGGAGCTCCGCCATCGCCGGCCCCTCGTCGGACAACAGATAACGCCATTCGTGCTGTGTTAAACGGGCATGCTCCGTGACTTCACGCAGCAACGATGTAAGCGCCAGCTCAAACAGGGCAAGCGCACCTTCTTCCTGCGCCATGCTCCGCGCGATGGCATGCTCGTCTTCTTCGCTCGAAGACAACGCCAAAAGCTCAGCTTGATAGAGCAGTTGATTGGTGCGCGAACGATCACTCATTTTTTGCGCTTATCCTCGACGTGCCATTTACCACCTTCAAAGGTCGCTTTCCAGCCCGTGGCCTTACCGTCCTCATCGGTCATCACATACTGCTCTTTAAACTTACGCGAGTAACGAATCTGCGTGGGGCGACCGTCTGGATCTTCGCTGGGTGCGTTGAGAATAAAGTGATATTTTTCGGGCAGCTCGTCGGCATGGGCTTTGAGCTCTTTGACCAGCGGCGGACGCGTTTCACGATTTTTAGGAAACTTGCTGGCGGCCAAAAACAGCCCACTTGCGCCGTCACGAAGCACATAATGGTCGTCGACTTTTTGACAGGCAAGCTCAGGCATCGGAATAGGATCCATCTTAGGCGGTGCCACTTCGCCACTTCTCAACAGTTTCCGGGTGTTTTTACATTCGCTGTTAGTACACCCGAAATATTTACCAAAGCGGCCCGATTTCAACTGCATATCCGCGCCACACTTATCGCATTCAATAAGCGGACCATCGTAGCCCTTGATCTTAAATTTGCCGGTTTCGACCTCGTACCCTTCGCAATCCGGACTATTACCACAGATATGCAGTTTGCGGGTTTCATCGATCAAATAATTATCCATCGCCGTGCTGCAAATCGGGCAACGACGCTTGGCACGCAGAGCGTTGGTTTCCGCCTCTTCATCAGCATCGGCGGCTACGGCTTCTTCGCCAGGAATTAGATCAATGGTGGTTTTGCAGCGTTCCTTGGGCGGCAGATTATATCCGCTGCAACCGAGGAAAACGCCCGTCGAAGCCGTTCGTATCTGCATTTTTCGACCGCAACTCGGGCAGTCAATATCGGTGGGTACTGGCTGATTGGGGCGCATGCCGTCTTCGCTTTCGGCCTGGGCCAGTTCCTCACGAAACTCTTCATAAAAGGCGTCCAGCAACGCCTGCCAGTTACGCTCCCCTTCGGCTACTTCGTCAAGACTGTCTTCCATTCGGGCGGTAAACGAGAAATCCATCAAATCAGGGAAGGATTCCTTCAGGCGCTCTGTCACAATATCGCCAAGCTTTTCGGCGTAAAAGCGACGATTTTGGAGCTGAACATAGCCGCGATCTTGAATCGTCGAAATAATCGAAGCATACGTCGATGGACGCCCAATGCCCTGCTTTTCAAGCTCTTTAACCAAGCTCGCCTCCGTGTAGCGAGCCGGCGGCTTGGTGAAGTGCTGCTGAGGATCAAGCGCATCAAGTGCCATTGGTGTACCGGTCGGCAGGTCAGGCAGACGCTGATCTTCGTTTTTACCACTGGGTTTCATTACCCGCGTATAACCGTCGAACTTCAGCACACGACCTTTAGCGCGTAGCTCGTAGCCGTCTACCTCAACGCTCAGCGTACTGGATAGGTATTCCGCAGGCGTCATCTGACACGCCACAAACTGCCGCCAAATAAGCTCGTACAGCCGCTCGGCGTCGCGCTCCATACCCGCCAAGTCGGTCGCTAGGCGATCAACGCTGGAAGGACGAATCGCTTCGTGCGCCTCCTGGGCGCTTTCTTTGCTGCTGTAGCGATTGGCGTCCTCGGGCAAATAACGTGGCCCATATTCTTCACCGATAAAGGTACGCACGCTTTCCACCGCATCTTTGGAAAGATTGGTGGAATCAGTACGCATATAGGTGATGTAGCCCGCCTCATAAAGCCGCTGGGCCATTGTCATGGTCTTTTTAACTGAGAAACCTAACCGCCCGCTCGCCGCTTGCTGAAGCGTAGAAGTGATAAAAGGCGCCGTGGGCTTGGAGCTGGTGGGCTTATCTTCCCGCGAGGTGATCGACAGCTTGGCTTTTTTGAGCTGTTCAATGCGCGCCAGGGTGTCTTTTTCAGACGTTGGGCGAAAGGCCTTGCCGTCCTGGCGTACCAGCGCAAAGCGTACCTGCTCGCCTTCCGGCGAGGCGAGGTCCGCATGAACATCCCAAAACTCTTCGGGGATAAAGGCGCGTATTTCGCGCTCGCGCTCGACGATCAAGCGAACAGCAACGGACTGCACACGGCCTGCCGAAAGCCCACGGGCGATTTTAGCCCACAGCAGCGGCGATAGCATAAAACCCACCACACGGTCGAGAAACCGTCTGGCCTGCTGGGCTTCAACGCGCGGAATATTTAGCGCGCCCGGGGCTTTGAAAGCATCCTGGATGGCGTTTTTGGTAATCTCGTTGAACACCACCCGCTTGTAGCGACTATCATCACCGCCAATCGTTTCGCGCAAGTGCCAGGCAATCGCCTCACCCTCGCGGTCCAAATCCGTCGCCAGATAAACGGCGTCGGCCTTTTCGGCTAGTTTCTTGAGTTCAGCAACGACTTTTTCCTTACCTGGCAACACTTCATAGTGCGCTTCCCAGCCGTTATTCGGGTCGATACCCATACGCCGTATCAGCTGATCCTGGGCCTTGCGCTTTTTGTATTCGGCCTTATCTTCCGCCGACATTTTGCGAGTTGCCGCGGCTTGGCGCGCGCGCTCTTTAGGGTCAGAGGCCGCCTTGCCCGAGCCGCTGGTCGGCAGGTCACGGATATGACCCACGCTCGACTTTACGATGAAATCGTTGCCGAGGTATTTATTGATCGTCTTCGCTTTAGCTGGCGACTCGACGATGACCAGTGACTTGCCCATAGTGCTCCACTTTCTTAGTGCACACGCAGACGGTGCGATGAAAACGTTGCCGCCACAGCCCTCAGAGGCCGCGCGGTCGGAAAAATGCGCCTACCCTACCCCAGCCCATTGCGAAGCGCCAGTGGTGAGCACGAGGATACAGTCGTGTTGATGGTGACGAGCATCGCCCTTTTCAATCAAAGCGTAGCTAGACACTAGACTGCCGTTAGCGCAACGGCAACCCAAAAATCCTGAGCTTTAAACGCAAACGCCCCTGCCAATGGGCAGGGGCGCAGCGCGCATTCAACGTCATTACTCGTCTTTAGGCGGGGTCTTGCGTTTCGTTGGCGTGGCTTTTTTGGCACTCGCCGTCGCCGGCTTGGCCGCAGGCGTCTTAGCCACTTCCTTGGCAGCCTGCTGCGGGGCTTGCGGAGTTGACGCCACCTGCTTCTGGACAGGCGGGCGGGCCTGGTCGAACAGCTCGCTGACCTGGGACAGGCGTGATGCGACATGCTCAGACAGCTCACCGCTCGCCGACAGCACATCTTCCAGATGCGACATATGCGCGTCGATCTCGTCGTTGCTTTGCCCCTTCAACAGGGCCGGCAAGGCATTGAGCGCCTGCTCGCGGTCCAGCTTCAGGATAAAGAACTGTTCACGCACCAACTGCTTGAAGTCGCACAGCTTGGCGTTGGGCTCAAGAGCCGCCCGTGATGCGCGTAGCCGCTTGAAATTGCGCTCGTCGGTGGCCGGCGCCCCACCCAGAATATAGATCAGGGCGCGCATGACGGCTTCGTGAGAGCCACCCTTGGCAATCTTGGCGCGCAGTTCGTCCTGGCGCTGCTCTATAAAGCGACGGTGCTCGGGCTCGGCGCCGGGACGGCGGCGGTGCACATGCGCGTCGCCGTAGAGACCGACAGCCGCTTGCAGGAGGGGTTGGCCGTAGATATCCATGAACAACCGTTCGGTGGCGCTATCCCGCGCATCGCGAAAAGCGTTGAGCCCGGTGACGATCTGATCCGACGCCATGGTTTCCACCGCCTTGAACAGGTTGTCTTCACCCACCGGGTGACGCGACTGACGCACCTGTTCGGCCATTACCGGCAACGGCACGGTCAGGGGGTTACGATCCGAAAGCAGCTTGTAGCCCAGCCGAATGGGATGCATGCGACGAATCCAGCGGGCGGCTTCCGGCGTCATGACCGCCTGCAACCAGGGCTGCATGTACAAACGGTAAAGGCCAAGATTGATTTCAGAAATCCGCGCCACCGTGGCAAACCGGCGGTCGTCCTCCGGCTTGTGCATGACCTCGCGGTCCAGCTCGTCGAAATCGCGCGGGGCAAACTCGAGCAGGTAGTCGCGCTCGATCAGCTCGCCTTCGTCGTGATCATCAGCATGGGTGATCGTGGTTTCGTAGAGCCCCGGCGGCATCACATCGATATAATCCATGTTAGCCGTGAACTCGGTATGTTCCTTGCGCGACACGCTGCTCGACACGAAGATACCCAGGTGACCGGTGGTATCATGCTGACAGTAAACGATGGTCTGCTCGTTGGCGATGATATCGCTTTCGTCTTCGTAGAGATCACGAATCCAGCCCAGCGCCTGGGGCGGCGGAGTAATATCGTCGCCGCGCGAACAGAACACCACGACCGGCGAGCGCACGTTGCGTAGATCGATCCGGCGACCGTCGCGGGTTACCAGTTGCGCAGTCGACAAGCGATTGCCGACAAACAGGTTATCGACGATGTACTGGATCTCTTCGCCACCCAGCACCACATGGCCGCCCCACCAGCGCTCGAACTCGAGATAGCGGTTTGACTCGGTATCCACGTTGGCAAACAGATGGTACTGCTTTTTCCAGTAGGTATTCGCCGGATTGAGACGTTCAAAATTCTGCACCAGCCAGGCACCATCGAACAGGCCATTCCCCAGATCGCTGGTCATTGCGGTTATCCAGCTGCCGCCAGTCATTCCGCCGGTATAGCGCATCGGCGCCTTGCCATGCTCGCCTGCCCAATACGAGAGCGGCGCGCCGGCGATCAGAATCGGGCCGAAAACGTCAGGCTCGAGGGCAGCGGCCATCATGATCTGCCAGCCAGCCTGGCAATTGCCAACCACCATGGGCTTTTCAGTGGTTTCAGGGTGACGCTCAATCACGTGACGGAGAAACGCTACCTCAGACTCGACCACGTCCTCTACCGTCTGGCCAGGCTCGGGAAACGGCAAGAAGCCGATAAAATAGCAGGGGTGCCCTGCTTTTAATGCCACGCCGAGCTCGCTGTCGGGCTTAAAGCCGCCGATACCTGGCCCATGCCCAGCACGCGGATCAACCACCACAAAGGGGCGTTTCAGAGGGTCAATCTCGATACCCTTGGGTGGCAGCACACGTAATAACTCGTAATTGGTGGGCTGCGGCAAGGTGCGCCCATCCACCAATACTTCGGTGTCAAAGCCCAGCACGTTGGGCTTGGTTTGCTCCATGTGCTCCAGGTATTGATTGCCACGCTCGCGCATCACATCAATGTAAAGCACGCTACGTTCAACGCTGTCTCGCCAGTAGTCAAAGGCGGCACGCCCAAACCCGAAAGGGTCAAACAGCGACGCCATCGCATCAGTAACAGATGCCGTCGCATCAGTAACAGATGCCGTCGCTTTCTCTTGGCTGGCTGATGGGCGAGCTTGAGTTGGCATTAGAGGGTTAGCGAAGAAGTTCATAGAGTCTCCCATTGGGTTAATGCGGAAGCATCGAACCCGAAAGCAATGATGCTGCAATGCAATATAGTTTAGGACAATCACCGCGAAAGGTCGATGCCTACCGACGACTCATTGGTATAACCTATTACCCAGGGTTTGAAAGCCAGTGCATTATCGGCCACTACACTGCCACGACGTAGCCTGCATACCCATAGCAACGTCTAGCCAGCGGTGTCGTGCAAAAGGCAAGGTATGTTACATTATGCCCTACTACATACGTATCAATCGGCACGCAGTCGAACATGGCTTACCTCGCCGCATGACATTGCTTGCCGCCCAGTAGAGAGGCTCTCTCGCTATGAGCAATAACACCTCGCCACGTGTCCCCAGCGGTGAAAAATTCCGCAATGAACACGGTATGACGGTGATTAAAGATGGCATGAAGCAGCGTAAAGTTGAGATTGATGCCCCTTCTTTAGATCGTAAGCCCAAGTGGCTGCGCGCTCAGATCCCGGGCGGCGAGCGCTTTGAGGCAGTGAAAAAGAACGTCGCCACCCATCGGCTAAGTACCGTATGCGCTGAATCCCATTGCCCTAACATGGGCGAGTGTTGGAGCAACGGCACTGCAACGATCATGCTAATGGGGTCGGTGTGCACACGCGCCTGCCGGTTTTGTGCCGTTGATACAGGCAACCCGCAAGGCTGGCTCGACGCTGAAGAGCCTGACAACACGGCAAAATCTGTCGAGTTGATGGGTTTGCGCTACATCGTACTCACCTCGGTTGACCGCGATGACTTGGACGACGGTGGTGCCAGCCACTACGCCAACTGTATCCGCGCCATTAAAGCGCGCACCCCAGAAGTAGTTGTTGAAGCTTTAACGCCGGATTTCGACGGGGTTCCTGCGGCCATTGAACAAGTCGCCGACTCGGGGCTAGAAGTTTTTGCGCAAAACGTTGAAACAGTTGAACGCCTGACCAGTCGCGTGCGTGATCCGCGGGCTGGTTACCGTAAGACGCTGGATGTCCTGGCTCACGCAAAACGGTATCGTCCCGACGTGATTACCAAAACCAGCCTAATGCTCGGTCTGGGCGAAACCGACGAAGAGATACTTCAGACGTTCGATGATCTTCGCGAGATAGGCGTCGATATCGTCACGTTGGGGCAATATCTACGCCCAACCAAAAACCACCTGCCGGTGGAGCGCTGGGTCACCCCCGAAGAATTTGATCGTTATCGTGAAATCGGACTTGAGAAAGGCTTTATGGAAGTGCCGTCGGGACCGCTTGTTCGCTCAAGCTACCGTGCCGACCGCGTGTTTGAAAAGAACAACCTTGGGTTGGCCTCACCAGCAAAGGTACCCGGACAAGAAGCGCCAGACCCCAACCTAATTCCGGCACTTAACGTCGGTTAAGCAATCCGCTTGCCGCCACCGCTACTCGGTTAGTGTTGGCGGCTCAGCGCCCGCCACCAGAGAACGATCTAGCTGCTTCGCCAGTGCCTTGGCCAATTGCTCGCCTACCCGATGATCGCTGGGTAACGTCACCCAATCGGCTAAGCGGGTCATCGGCATACCCGCATAGCCGCAGGGGTTAATGTACGAGAAAGGCGTCAGATCACCGTCCACGTTTAGTGCAACACCGTGAAAGCTTGCCCCGCGACGAATACGCAGCCCTAGAGAAGCAATCTTGGCCTCCCCCGCATCGCCCGCCACATACACGCCTGGCGCATCGGGCCGCGCCCTCGCCGGCACGCCATAAGCGGCCAGCACGCTAATCACGGCATTTTCCAATGCGGTCACCAGCGTGCGTACACCTAATTGGCCACGGCGCACATCAAGCAGCGGATACAGCACCACCTGCCCTGGGCCATGGTAGGTCACCTGCCCGCCTCGGTCGGTTTGCACAACAGGAATGTCGCCCGGCATTAATACATGCTCAGGCTTACCGGCCTGACCTTGGGTGAAAACCGGGTCGTGCTCTACCAGCCAAAACTGGTCAGCCGTTTGTGCGTCTCGGTTATCGGTCAACGAGCGCATGGCTTGCCAAACTGGCAGATAAGGCTTGCGCCCAAGCACATGTAGCTCGATGGGCGGCATGGCCATTACACCACCATATGCACAAGGCCAGTGGCTTTAAGCTCGTCGAATAATTGGCTCAACTGCTGCTCACCGGTTGCCGTGATGGTGACCCGCACCGACTGAAAACGACCGTTGCGGCTATCGACGACGTGCATGGTCGTTTCATCAAAGTCCGGCGCATGGCGGACAATCACCTGACAAACCCGCGCCGGAAAATCTTCTGTCGCATCGCCCACCACTTTTAGCGGATATTGGCACGGAAAGCTGATTGTCGGCGATGCTTGAGGCGCTGGCTGGCGCATATCACGGAAGCTTTTTTGTCCACCTTTTGACATAACAAACCCAATGATTTAGCAAATAATGTCCCGCCCACGCATACGGGGCGGCTCGCTACTAGTCAGTAAAATTGCTGATTAGGTTGGAGAAAAAGCGACGTACCTGATCAAGCAATTGCTTGAAAAAGCCGCCTTCCTCAACGTCTTCCAGCGCCACTAGCTGCCTTTCACCGACAACGTCGTCGCCCATATGAATCTCTAGCGTTCCCACTTCATCACCTACGGCGAGCGGTGCCTGGAGTTCAGAGTTGAGATTTAGGCGCGCGCGCAGTTCGTCGTTACGGTTACGGGGCAACGTCATGGTCACGTCCTCATCAACCCCTACGCGAACTTCGTTTATATCACCGCCCCATATACGTGGTTTAGCCAGCACAGCTCCACGCTCATAGAGGTTCATGGTTTCAAAAAAACGGAAACCGTAGCTAAGCAGTTTTTGGGTTTCCTGAGCACGGGCCTCTTCAGACTCCGTTCCCATGACCACAGAAATCAGACGCATATCGTCACGTTTGGCGGATGAAACCAACCCATACCCCGCCTCGGAGGTCCAGCCGGTTTTTAAACCGTCAACGGAAGGGTCACGCCATAGCAGACGGTTACGGTTAGGTTGCTCAATACCGCCATAAGTAAAGTTGCGCTGTGAATAAATTGCGTAATGCTCTGGGTAATCGTTGACGATATGCTGGGTCAGCAACGCCATATCATGGGCGGATGAATAGTGGTTTTCCCCCGGCAGTCCGGTAGGGTTTTCAAAGTTAGAGTTCTTCATGCCCAACCGCGAAGCATGCTGATTCATCAAATCAGCAAACGGGGCTTCGCCGCCGGCCAGATGCTCGGCCATGGCGACGCTGGCGTCGTTACCGGAAACAATCACAATGCCATGCAACAGATCTTCAACGGCGACTTGTTCGCCGACTTCAACAAACATCTTGGAACCGCCAGTGCGCCACGCATTTTCACTGATGCTCACTTGGTCCTCAAGGTTAATGCTGCCCCGATCTAGCTCACGCTCAACCAGGTAGGCGGTCATTAATTTGGTCAAACTAGCGGGCGGCAGACGCTCATCAGAATTCTTCTCCGCCAGGATTTCGCCACTATCCGCATCCATCAGTATCCACGAACTGGCAGCCAGTTGCGGCGGTGCTGGAATAATCGTTTGAGGCTCTGGCACATCTTGAGCGCTGACAGACGGGGTAACCACAATCGCGGCGGCTAATACACATAGCCGCGCGGAAGAAAACAAAGCGTGAAACACATTCATGATGACATTCTCATTGACTTGAAAAAACGCGGCCAACGGCACGCGCCTGGATAATAATGGTGCGCAATTATCGCACGATAAATACGTCGGTAAAGCCCGCATCTTGTAACGCTTTGCGAGCGTCACTTTCTTGGTCAGCAGCAACCGGACCTACCTGCACCCGGAAAACGTCATCGTCTTCTTTTACACGCACATCGTGGGGTAACCTATCGCTCAGTTGCGCCTGCATTTGCTGAGCTGTCTGAGGATTGCCTAACGCGGCTATCTGCAGGTAAAGCGCATCGTCACTGGGCGTTTTCTCTTCAGCCGGTTCACTCGATGGCGAAGCCGGTGGTTCTTCGGAAACATCGCTTGAAGCAGTTGCTTGCGTTGATGAGCTGCCTGAACGCTCCGCCTGCCATTGCTCTGGGTCAATCGCTTCGACCTTCACCGCGCCAGTACCTTCGTCCAAGATATCCAGCTTGGACGCCGCCGCATAAGAAAGGTCAATTTCACGATCACTATGGAAAGGGCCACGGTCATTCACCCGCACGATCACCGACTCTCCGGTTTCTTCGCTGGTAACTCGAACAAAAGACGGCAGCGGTAATGATCGGTGTGCCGCCGACATTTTATACATGTCGTAAATTTCGCCATTTGAGGTGGCGTAGCCATGGAATTTTTCGCCGTACCAGGAAGCGCGACCACGCTTGCTGTATCCCTTGGCATCAGACAAAACCTGATAGGTCTTGCCCCACACTTCGTAGGTTGAACGGTTACCCGCTGTTGAACGCGGTTCATTGCGGGGCTCGGCATCGGGCACTTCAGAGACATCCGGTGGCTCAAGCGGATAGGCATCACCACTCATAGCATATCGGCCACCTGAGGTCTCACGGTCGGCAGGTGGCTCGGAAGTGGTGCTCGAGCGTTTTTCCGACGCAGGGCCTGACGTGCTTGGCTCATGGCTGGCACAGCCACTTAACAATGCCAGCACGACAGCCGTGCCTGCTAACCGCTGATAGCCCTTAACTTGATCCATTATGTATCACCCTCGCCCTGACTCCCCGTCGTTTGCGAACCTGTCATTTCAGCTTCAATGGCCTCGGCCAGCTCAGCCACGGCCATGGCATATAAATGGCTATGATTGTAGCGGGTAATCACGTAAAAATTGTGATCGCCAAGCCGATACGTCAATTGACCATCACTACGGGTCAGCACTAGCGGTGATACTGCGGCGTTATCATCTAGCGCTATGTTGGTTGTAATACCCGCCGCTTCCAGCGTGCCCAACGACGTATCGGGTGGTGTTGTTTGATTCACGGAAAGATCAGCAGGCGCTTTATCCGGCCCTTCAGCGGGATAGTAGACATCACCACCTGCTTGCCAGCCGTGTTCCGCAAAATAGTTGGCAACGCTACCAATTGCGTCCACCGGGTTGTTCCACAAATCTCGCTGACCGTCATCGTCGAAGTCAACGGCGTAGGCCTGATAGCTTGTCGGAATAAACTGTGGGTAACCCATTGCCCCGGCGTAGGAACCCATCAGCGTTGTAGGGTCAACCTGCTGCTCGTAGGCAATTTGCAAAAAAGCCGCCAGCTCACGGTAGAAAAAATCGCCCCGCGAAGGGTGTTCAAACGCCAGTGTTGCCAATGAATCCAGCACCGGATGTTGGCCGCGATGTCGTCCATAATAGGTTTCGACACCAATAATCGCAGTAATAATATTGCGGGGAACGCCGTAAACGTCTTCCGCTTTAGCTAGCGCATCACCATGAGTCTGCTGGAACGCAACGCCTTCTTCAATACGCCGCTGGGTAATAAAAATATCTCGATACTCATGCCATTCCAGATTACGTTCAGCCGCTCCCTCCATGGCATCTAACACCGACTGGCGCAGCTTGGCATGTCGCAGTTGGCGGGTTAACCAGTCACCTGGCAACCCGTCTTCCTCAAGGCTTTCCACAAGCGAGCGTGCGCCTTCATGGTGCTGCGGGTCAAAATCTGTCGCGTCCTCCGCCAAGAGGGGCAGCGCTATGCTGCCGAACACGAAGCTCACAATGCCGACACTTGCCATCCTTCTGGCTTTACTCATTCACTCACTGCTCCTGTGAAATGCATTCTGCTTTGCCTCTCGCCCTGCTAGCGTGGAAGAAGCCGACGATGCGCGTGGATCGACATGAGAATACCGAAGCCTACCAGCAAGGTCACGCTTGAGGTGCCGCCATAACTGACTAATGGCAAAGGAACCCCAACCACCGGCAAAATACCGCTCACCATGCCGACATTGACAAACACATAGATAAAAAACGTCAGGATAATACTGCCCGCGATTAAACGGCCAAAGGTATTTTGAGATTCGCTGGCCAACCAGAGACCTCGCCCGACAATCAGTAGATACAGAAAGATAAATACCACCAAGCCGATAAGGCCTAATTCCTCGCCCAGCACGGCCACAATAAAGTCAGTGTGGGGCTCGGGTAAAAATTCGAGCTGTGACTGGGTCCCCTGCAGCCAGCCCTTGCCGAACACCCCGCCGCTACCAATCGCGGTGGTCGACTGGATAATATTCCAGCCTGACCCTAGCGGGTCGGTATCAGGGTTAAGGAAGGTCAACACACGCTGACGCTGATAGTTGTGCAGGTTCATCCACAACAAGGGGAAACCTGCCGCCAGTAACGCACAGACCAAGCCGATCAACCGCCACGACAAGCCGGCTAACAGAACGACAATGATCGCGGCACTGGCCACCAGTAACGAGGTGCCCAAATCTGGCTGGGCGGCAATCAACGCCACTGGTAGACCAATAATCAGCGCGCAGACCGCAATGTCTCTCAATCTGGGGGGCAGTTCACACCGATAAAGATACGCTGCGACCATCATTGGCACGGCAAGCTTCATCATTTCCGAGGGTTGAAAACGTATGACGCCGGGGATCACCAGCCAGCGCTGTGCGCCCATGCCAATATCGCCAACAATTTCTACCGCGAACAGCATTAGCACGCCGACCCCATAAGCCACCGGCGCCCAGCGCAAGAAGAAAATCGGCGAAAACTGGGCTACCACCAACATCGCCATCAAGGCGACGCCAAAGCGGATGGCTTGGGCAATAACCACATTCATGTTCTGGCCTGAGGCGCTATAGATTACCAACAGACCACTGCCCATCAGGATCAGCAATAAACCCAACAGCCAAGGGTCTAGGTGAATACGCTCCCATATACTTTGGCGCTTGGGGATCCCACCGCTAGGGCGCACCGGGCGGCCGCGCATTGAACGACTTATTGCCTGCCATGGCATGATTAGTTCCCCTCCACGTTACTGGTATCGGTTTCCAGAGTCTCGCGCACTTGATCGACTTCAGGGGCGTCGTCATCCAACAACCATTCATCGGTCATTGCCCGAGCCAAGTGCGCCGCATGGGTACTACCACCACCGGCGTTTTCGACGATCACCGCCACCGCAATTTCAGGGTCTTCAACGGGGGCAAACGCCATGAACAGCGCATGGTCACGCAGGCGCTCTTCCAACTCATCGGCCTCATAACGCTGGTCTTGGCCAAGCGAGAAGACCTGAGCAGTCCCCGACTTACCGCCCATACGATACTCCAGGCCTTCGCCGGTACGGCGGGCGGTCCCTTCTGTACCGCTAACCACCTTTTCCATACCGCTGAATACGCTATCCCACCAATCGTCTTGCGCCAGATTGATGTTGTCCGGCGTATCGGGCAGGTCGCGTTCCAGCGGCGTATCGCCAACTTTGCGGGCCATGCGCGGCTTAACCCACTGCCCTCGATTAGCCAGCGTCGCCGTGGCGCTAGCTAACTGCAGCGGTGTGATTTGCCAGTAGCCTTGACCAATCCCCGCGGAAAGGGTCTCGCCTGGGTACCAAGACTGGTCAAAGCGTTCGCGTTTCCACTCCCTCGAGGGCATCAAACCTGGACTTTCGCTTTGCACATCGTGCGCTACACGTCGGCCAAAACCAAAGTTGCTCATTTGTTCATGAAGTTTATCGATGCCTAGCTCATGGGCCAATGAGTAATAAAAGGTGTTATTGGATACTGCCAACGAACGTTCCAAATCCACCCGTCCGTGCCCCCAGCGCAGCCAATTACGGTAACGACGTGAATCATTGGGCAATTGGTAATAACCAGGATCGTTGATGGTGGTATCCGGTGTGATAGCGCCTTCAACAAGCCCGCCAAGCGCCAAAAAGGGCTTGATGGTGGAGCCCGGAGGGTAATGGCCGCGAATCGCCCGGTTGTAAAGCGGCAAATCGAGGTTTTCCTGAAGCGCTTGGTAAGAACCTCTATCGATGCCGGTAACAAACCGATTACTGTCGAAGCCAGGCGTCGACACCATAGCAAGTATTTCGCCACTGCCGGGTTCAATCGCGACAATGGACCCCCTGCGACCATCCATTAGCTCGTAGGCTAGCATCTGGAGGGATTTATCCAGCGTCAGCGTCAAATCCTTGCCGGGTACCGGATCGGTACGACCAAGCTCGCGTAGCACGCGGCCTCGCGCATTGGTTTCGACCTTGCGCAGCCCCGCTTGCCCATGCAATTCATCTTCGTAAAAACGCTCAACGCCCGTTTTGCCAATAAAGTGGGTGCCCGCATAACGGCTAGCGTCGAGGTTTTCTACCTCTTCGGCATTAATGCGTCCCACAAAGCCCAGGGCATGGGCCATGACTTCTGCATCGGGGTAATAACGCAGCAGTTGCGCTTCCACTTCAACCCCAGGAAGCTGATGGCGGTTAATCGCTAAACGGGCAATTTGCTCTTCGCTGAGGTCGCTGGCCAGCAAGACCGGCTGGAAAGGCCGCTGCCATTGCTGCGAGCGCTCAAAAAACGTGTCGGTTTCTTCGTCGTTGAGCGCTAATATCTCAACCAGCAAGTCCAATGTTTCATCGACGTCCTTCGCGCGCTCGCGCACTAGTGTCAGGTTGTAGGTGGGTCGATTTTCCGCCAGCAACACACCATTGCGGTCATATATCAAGCCACGATTGGGCGGCAAGGGTTCAACGCGGACACGGTTTTTCTCAGAGCGCGTGCTATAGACGTCGTGCTGCACTACCTGCAAATAGGCCAACCGACCAACCAAAAGGCTCGTCAAGGCCACCACGACCACCATGGCCAGTAGCGCTCTTGAACGGAAAATCCGTAGTTCTTGCTCGGTGTTTTTAAGCTTGTCGGAGCGCTGTGGCATAGCGATGACTAACTCTCATTCGATCGATGACGGGCATCCCGTAGCATCCGGCGGCTTGAAGTATTATCGGTGGTAGGGATGTCCCACCAGCAGCGTCCAGGCACGATAAAGCTGCTCGGCGAGCATAATACGCACCAGCGGATGGGGTAAGGTAAGCGGTGATAACGACCATTGCTGGTGAGCCATCGCAGACACGTGCGGATCAAGCCCGTCGGGGCCACCCACAAGCAGCACCACATCCTGACTTTGCAGCCGCCAGTGGTCGGCTTGCTCTGCAAGCTGCTCGGTCGTCCAGGCCTTGCCGCTAACCTCCAGCGCAACCAGATGTTCGTTGCCCCGTAGCTTGCTGCGAATACGCTCCGCCTCTTGCTCACGCGCCCGTGCGATGTCCGCATTCTTACCACGCTGCCCCAAGGCTATCTCTTCGATATCCAGGCTAAACTCTTTAGGCATGCGCTTTCGGTAAGTTTCAACACCCTCTTCCACCCAGGCGGGCATTTTGCTGCCCACCGCCAACAGGCGGATCTTCATGACATGCTGGCCTGCTCTTCCCCCACTGGAAGCTCTCGCCGCGAGATGTCACTGGGCAAGTCAGCCCATAAGCGCTCCAGGTCATACAGCGCACGCGCTTCAGGTAGCATGATGTGAACAATGACGTCGCTTAGGTCGACAAGCACCCAATCAGCGTTGTCGCCACCCTCGACACCGCGCGGTGCCAAGCCTGCCGCTTTGGCTTTTTCCACCACGTTTTGAGCCAGTGCCGCGACATGACGAGTGGACGTCCCACTGGCGATTAACATGATGTCGGCCACGTCGGTCAGTTCAGCGACGTCTAACTGAGCGATATCGCGAGCCTTCAATTCTTCAAGCGCATCAAGCGCTAAGCTCTTTAATGTGTCGATGTGCATATCTCCTAACGATAACCCCGTGTAATGCGCCTTTTAAAGCGGGCCATTGTAACGGCTAATGAGCGTACTACCAGCGTTGATACAGCCCTTCGTTTAAAATGGTGCTTTCCACCGCTTCTGGCACTAAATAGCGAACGCTTTTACCTTCGCTCAGCCACTGGCGGATTTGAGTCGCCGAAATGGCCATGGCGGTGGGTAGCGTCACGCGTAACATGCGCCCGTGAGGTACAGCCATTAACCGGGACACGCTATCGACTTCCCGCTCGCCCAGCAGTTCCAAAAGCGATGCCGATGGTTCTTCAGTATGGCCCGGGCGTGCGATGACCACCAGATGGGCAAACGCAAACAGCTGCTCAGGCTTGTGCCATTGCGCAAGGCGCAAAAACGCGTCCCAGCCAATTGCCATGACCAGACGTGCCTGGTCGCCGTATTCCTGGCGCAGCGAGCGCAGCGTGTCCACGCTAAACGAAGGCCCCTCTCGCTCAAGCTCGCGAGCGTCAGCTTTGAGGCCTGGCGTGTCGCCAATAGCCGCCTCCAAAAGCGCCAGACGCTGGTGCGGCGATACCTGTGGCGCGCCGCGCAGCGGTGGCTGCGGTGCTGGTATCATATGCACCGTGTCCAAGCCTAGGCTATCGCGGAGTTCTACTGCGCTACGCAGATGACCAATATGCACCGGGTCAAAAGTGCCACCGAGCATAGCGATCCGTGCAGGCTGGGTCATTCACGCACCTGACCGTTGCCCATGACCACGTACTTCTGGGTAGTAAGACCTTCCAGCCCCACCGGGCCGCGGGCATGCAACTTATCCGTCGAAATACCAATTTCCGCCCCTAAGCCGTATTCAAACCCATCGGCAAAACGGGTCGAGGCGTTCACGACCACCGAGCTTGAATCCACCTCGGCCATAAATCGGCGCGCCAGTGAATAGTCTTCGGTCACAATCGCGTCAGTATGATGCGATCCGTAGCGCTCAATGTGGGCCATCGCTTCATCAATGTCGTTAACGACTTTGATAGCAAGGATGGGGGCTAGATACTCGGCACTCCAGTCATCTTCGCTGGCGGGCAGTGCTTGGGGCAACAGCGCTAGGGTTTGCTCACAGCCGCGCAGTTCAACGTCGTGCTGGGCATAGCTGCGGGCTAACTCAGGCAACAGCAGGTCAGCAATCGCTGCATCCACCAGCAAGGTTTCCATCGTATTACAGGTGCCATAGCGATGGGTTTTAGCATTAACCGCAATGGCTAATGCTTTGGCAGGGTCCGCCAGGGTATGGATATAAACATGGCAAACACCGTCCAAGTGTTTGATAACCGGCACCTTCGCCTCACGGGAAATACGCTCAATAAGCGACTTGCCGCCACGTGGAATAATCACATCGATGTAATCGGGCATGGTGATCATCGCCCCAACCGCTGCGCGGTCGCTCGTCGCCACTACCTGGACACTCCCCAAGGGTAGCCCCACGTCACTAAGGCCTGCCTGTATACAAGCACTGATGGCCGCGTTGGACTCACGGGCCTCAGAGCCGCCCCGCAGCACGCAGGCATTGCCGGCTTTAAGGCATAGACTGGCGGCTTCCATGGTGACGTTAGGGCGCGACTCGTAAATAATGCCGATAACGCCTAGCGGAACGCGCATTTTGCCCACTTGAATACCGCTGGGGCGATAGCGCATATCATTAATTTCACCTACCGGGTCGGGCAAAGCGGCTACTTGATGCAGGCCTTCGATCATAGCGTCAATGCGTGTATCGGTTAATGCTAGACGGTCCAATAACGCCGCGTCTAACCCGTTTTCTTGACCTCTGGCCAAGTCGCGGGCATTAGCCGCCAGCACATCTGCCCGGGCGCTATCCAATCGGCCCGCCATGGCCGCCAGGGCACGATTCTTTTGGCCTGAGTCAGCACGCCGCAATTCGCTCGCCGCCTGGCGAGCGGCCTTGCCTAGCGCCTGCATGTAGGCCGTGACATCACCGGCCTCTAGGGATAGCTTTGCATCGTTTTCGAACGATGTTGAAACGCTCATGCGATCTCCATGGATTCCTCAGTGGACGTAAACCACTTGGTGGTATTTGGCTTGCGAACAAGGCAGTATACTAGGCTATTTAAGGGCTATACTAAGGGCTTATTTAGCACTTTTCGCCACGTTAATGATGACGAGTTTACGTATATCGCGCTCACCATCACGCGCCTCTATCAAGGTTGATAGTAAGCCACCATGCAAAATAAATACAAAATACGTCTCTTAAGGGCCAACTTGCTGGCGGCTGCCGTGGCGCTTGCCTTATGGACACCTGCTGCGCCACCTTCTGCGGCGCTTGTATTATGGCTATCGGTGGGTTGGTTATTTATCACCGCGCTGCTGCTTGATTTCAGCCATCGCTATTCGCGTGGGCGGCCGTGGCAGTTGTTGCCCGGCGCGCTCCTTCTGGGGCTGATTGCGGTCGCACCTGAACGCCATGGGCTGTTAATTTGGGCTTGGGCAGCGCTGTTTATGTTGCCTCAAATGAGCTGGGTGGCTGCGTTTAACATCAGCGCTGGTCTGCTAAGCGCGGTGTTGATCGCTCCCCAGCTATCGACACCCGCATGGCTCTTGATGGTCGTTTCATTGACGATTTTGTGCTTGCTAGCGCTCGCACGCGCCCAACAGCTTATTGATATGAATGGGGCCATTCGCCAACGGCTGCGACTGATTCCTGGCTTAAACCTATGGGCTGGCGAACAGTTGGTACGCGACATTCACCGCGAGCAGACCCGCTGTGCCCGTGAAGGTATTTATGGAGAGCTGCTGGTTGTACATGTAAAACGCCATCAACTATGGCCAACGGCCAAGAAACTCTGCGAACTTACCCATGACTTCGAGAATGTCTACCGTCTCAACGGCACTACCCTGGCAACATTAATGCTGTCGCGCTCCGCCCTTGAAGCACAAGACCGCTCTCAGGCGATCAGCACCGCCTTACCCGACAACATTGCCATCGACCCCATCGAGTTGATGGATGTAGCACCAAACGCGTCGACATTAACCACCCTCACCCGACAACCGGCTGGCGCACTTCGGGGCCAGCTATGACACAGCATCAATTCCCTAGGCAATTAATGACGCTGGCCTATATGGCCAGCGTTGTCTTAATGATCAGCTATGCCGTTTGGCTATATGCCATGGGTGAATATCGCGATCTGGTAGTGCCCAGTTTTATGGTACTGCTTTTGCTGGCCGCCTTTTTGCTTCACTTAGGCCAGGATATACGCGCCCATTTGCCTAGGCTTGTGCTATTGGCTTGCACTTACGCAAGCGTCATCGCCGCACTTTACTATCAGCCCAATACGCCACTGATCTGGTTCGGCTTACCGATGACCGCCGCCTTTTTGCTGCTTCCGCTGGCCGGTGCGGTGGTGTTGCACATGACCCTGCTCCCGCTCTGGTGGTTTATGCCTGCACTAAGCCAAGCATCGCCAACGTTGATGATGGGCTACGTGGCGCTAGGGCTTTTACTGGCGTTGCCGCGCTGGGAGCATGCACGGCGCCGAGCACTACTAAGGGCCACCGACCCCAATGACAGCGAGTGCGACGCTTACCACATCGACACCTTAAAAGAGCGCCTGCACAGTGAATACCAGCGTGCCGACATGCTCAATCAGCGATTGGCCGTGCTGGTTATTCACTTACCCCAGCGAGACATGGCAGAGGAACAGTTCGGCCCGCGTGCCGCCGAAGCCCTACTGAGCGCCTTATGTACTGAGGTTTACAGCTGCTGCCGAGATCATGACCTATTGGGGCGCGCCGACAGTGCTACCTTTTGGCTGGTACTGCCCGACACCAGCGAAAGTGGAGCGCTGCTGGTTCGAGATCGCCTTCAGCGCGCTCTGTCTCGACGCGTGCTGGTTGAAACCGGGCAGGTTGAAGTTCGCATCGCCGCTTGCCTGCCTTGCCCTAAAGAGGACTTTGAGCACTATCTTCAGCGACTAGAAGGTCGCGGTAGCGCATTAGCCAAGCGCTAGCCAAGCGCCAACGCCAATCATCAGCGTCCCCGCGATACGATTAAGTAAACGGACATTGTCGCTTCTACCCAGCACACGGCGCAGTGTTTTACCGCCGGTGGCATAGACCAGCATACTGGCAAACTCGATGATCAATATCACCGCAATCAGCATGGCCAGTTGATAGCTCAGTGGGCGGCTACTATCCAAAAAAGGCGGCAGCAGTACCATAAAAAAAGCCCACCCTTTGGGGTTGGCTACCGCCGTTAAAAATCCTTGGAAAGCCAACTGCCAGCGCCCTGCAGGTGGCCCTGCTTCAAGCTCGTTGGGAATGGCCATGCGCCCACGAGAGCGCCACATCATAATCCCGATGTAGGCCAAGTACGCACCGCCCACCCATTTAAACGCCATGAATAGCGCTGGCTGACGAAGCATGAGTGCCGCCACCCCGACGCCCGCCGCGGCAGCCACTAACCCTACCCCCAGTAGCTCGCCAATCATCATCCACAGGGTTCGCTTAACGCCTTGGGTCATACCTAAGACCATTGCCAGCGTCATACACATTCCCGGCGTTAAAGAGACAAACAAAAAGGTGGGGACAAACACCGAAAGCGTGGCCCATGACATCATGCGTTATTCATCCTTGAAACTTGAAGTAGGCGATTGGTCTTCTCCCCAACGGGGCATCAGCTGATGCGTAATACCCAACTGATTGAGAATGCGCGCCACGATAAAGTCGATTAAGTCATCAATAGACTGGGGGTGATGATAAAAACCCGGTGCGGCTGGCAGGATGACGACTCCAAGCCGACTCAGCGTTAGCATATGCTCCAGGTGGATGGGTGAAAACGGGCTTTCCCTGGGCACTATTACCAGCGTGCGCCGCTCCTTCACCGCTACGTCAGCCGCCCGTTCAATCAGGTTGTTACTCGCGCCAGTCGCTACGGCCGACAGCGTGCCCGTTGAACACGGGCAAATCACCATGGCAGAGGCAGCCCCCGACCCCGACGCGACAGGCGCCATCCAGTCCTCACGGCCAAAACAACGTATTTGACCTACCGCCGCCCCGCTCCGCTCACTTAGCGCCTGCGCCAACCGTTCGGGCTGAGCCGGTAAGGTAATCTCGGTTTCGGTAGCAATGACCATATGGGCCGCTTTGGAGATCATTACCCAGACTTCATGCTCGGCCGCCACCAGCACATCAATTAAGCGAAGCCCATACTGCGCGCCGGAGGCACCGGTAAGCGCGACGGTTACCGGGGTTTTAAACGGCGATGTAGGCGCGTTTGTCATTACGCCCCCTCCTTGGCCATTAGTGCAGTCAATAAACGCTCGTGAACGCCTTCAAAGCTGCCGTTGGACATCACCACAATACGATCTTGAGGTGACGCTTGAGTGACGACGGCATTCACCAAGGCATCGATGTCATCGTAAAGTGTCGAGTGCGCCAGGTTATCCACTAGCGTCTCCATCGACCATGCCACCGTCGGCGGTTGAAACCAGAAGACTGCGTCGGCCTCGGCCACGCTTTCACTCAACCGATCACGCAGCGCCCCTAACCGCATGGTGTTGGAGCGGGGCTCTATCACCGCCAGCAGGCGCCCTTTGGGCGTGGCGGCCCTTAGGCCCTGAAGCGTTGCCGCAATAGCGGTTGGATGGTGGGCAAAGTCATCAATGACCTGAATACCGCTGACCTCACCGCGTACTTCTTGGCGGCGGCGTGGCGTCTCAAATCGCGCCAGCGCCGCACAGCCACGCGCCAGGTCCACGCCACACAGTCTGGCAGCAGCCAAAGCAGCCAACGCATTGCGAGCGTTATATTCGCCGGTTAGCACCCATTCCACGACACCATCTTCTTCACGTGCCGTTGCAGAATCGCGATAAATCACCTGAAAGCGGCTGGCATCCGGGCGCTCCAGTCGCAGTTGCCAAGCGCTATCCGGGTGGTCACCCAGATAATCCACCGGAGTCCACACTCCCTGAGACAGTACTCGCTCAAGCGCGGGCTGCCGATCAGCCACCAGCAAGCGGCCATGGCTGGGCACGGTACGTACCAAATGATGGAACTGGCGCTCAATAGCGGCGAGATCGGGAAAAATATCCGCGTGGTCAAACTCCAAATTATTAAGCACGGCGATATGCGGGCGATAGTGAACGAATTTAGAGCGCTTATCGAAAAACGCCGTATCGTACTCATCGGCTTCAACCACAAAAGGCGCATCGGGCGCGCCCAGCCGAGCCGATACGTTAAAATTACGCGGCACACCGCCGATTAAGAACCCCGGCGACACCCCAGCACTTTCTAAAAGCCAGGCTAATAAACTCGCCGTAGTCGTTTTGCCATGCGTGCCTGCCACCGCAATCACGCGCCGACCGGGCAACACATGTTCTGCCAGCCATTGGGCTCCCGAGGTATAGGGCACGCCGCTGTTCAGCAACGCCTCCACTTCATCATTGCCTCGGGAAAGCGCGTTACCCACCACCACCAGGTCGGGGGCAGGCTGTAAATTCGCCGCCTGGTAGCCTTCCATCAGGCTGATACCCGCTTCCTCAAGCTGGGTACTCATTGGCGGATAGACATTGCCGTCAGAACCGCTCACTTGGTGGCCAAGTTCTCGAGCCAGCAGTGCCAAACTGCCCATAAAAGTGCCGCAAATTCCGATAATATGCAGATGCATCGCTACGCCTCTCAACAACCCCCAAACAGCTCGCAAGCCTAGCACGCCAAGCCTTATGGCTCACCTTTCTTAAGCTGTGACGTAGCGGTTCACCTCTCTGTAGCCAGACCCTGCAATGCGCGGCTTAATGGCGCAAGAGACGCATCATTCAGTGACAACGTCGTTGAGATATTGCACGATGCCCGCTCAGCCAACACGCTTACGCATTGCATTGCTCTACCCAGACGGTAAGCATTGAGACGACGAGGGTTACTTTATGCGCACATTGGTACGCTACTTTTTCCGCGGCCTCCGCGTGGTGCTCGCGCCCATCATGCTGGTATCCGAGAAACTCTCAACGCCACAATCGGTAACGCGCACGCCTGAGGAACAGGCCCGGGTCGACGCTGAATGTCAAAAGCTTGCGCTTTATCAATTCCGCAGTTGCCCGTTTTGTATCAAGGTACGCAAGGAAATGGCTCGCCTCGGCCTGTCTATCGAAAAACGCGATGCTCAACTTGATCCTGACTATCGCAAGGAACTGCAAGAAGGCGGTGGCAAAGTCAAAGTCCCCTGCCTAAAGATTACCCACGACGACGGTCACGACGAATGGCTGTATGAGTCCGACGCCATTAACGCTTGGCTACACAAGCGATTTGGTTAAACCTACAGCCCCTTCTTTCGTCGATCTTCCGCCTTTAAATCCCTGAACACGGCCCACGTCATTCAGTAGATGAATGAGGTCAGTCATTATTTCGATTGTAGGATGTAACCACTACTCTCTATGTTAATGGCATGGCTTTCGAGCTGACCGTGTCTGTTTTGCTGCTTTAATAGTCTTTCCTTAGGGTCACAAGCCCTGGAGAAAAAGCAGCAAAGCGAACAATAAATATTCCTTTCAGGGAACGACTATGACGTTTAAAAAAACGCTATTGGCTTCTGTTATTGGTGCAACGCTAACCGGCACCGCGCTACTACCTACGATCGCAAGTGCAGAAACCCTGCGCATTGGCTACTCTGCCGACTTCGAGACGCTGGATATTCACGAACAGCTTTCAGGCGGCGTACTGCGCTTCTCGCACATGGCCTTTGACCCGCTGGTGCGCTGGACCAAGGATTTTGAGTTCGAGCCACGCCTGGCCACCGAATGGGAGCAGGTTGACGACACCACCATGCGCCTCACGCTGCGCGAAGACGTGAAGTTTCACTCCGGCAATACGTTCACCGCCGACGATGTGGTGTGGACCGTGGAACGTTTGAAAGAAAGCCCCGACTACCGCGGTATTTTCGAGCCGGTAGAAAGTGCCGAAGCCATTGACGATACCACCGTCGAGATCAAGACCCGCGAGCCTTACCCGCTGCTGATGAACATCGCGACTTACATCTTCCCGATGGACCGCGAGTACTACTCGGGTGAAACCGATGACGGCAAAGATAAAGGTGAAATCGAGAAATCCGGCAACTCATACGCCTCGCGCAACGTCTCGGGTACCGGGCCGTTCCAGGTAACTGACCGCCGCCAGGGCGTTCGTGTTGAGTTTGAGCGTTTCGACGACTATTGGGATACCGAGACCGAAGGTAACGTATCGCGCATCGAACTGACCCCGATTTCTGAAAATGCCTCGCGGGTTGCCGCCCTACTGTCCGACGACGTGGATTTCATTGATGCGGTACCGCCCAACGATTTAGACCGTGTTCGTGATGCAGATGACGTCAACCTGATCGAAATCGATGGCACACGCATTATCGGTTTCCAAATGAACGAAGAGCGCGTTGAGGCTTTCCAGGACCCACGCGTACGTCAGGCCGTGGATCTGGCAATTAACCAGGAAGGCATCGCCGACCGCTTAATGCGTGGCTTCGCCAACCCAGCTGGCCAGCTCTCGCCAGAAGGGTATTCAGGCTACAATCCAGACCTTACTCCGCGTTATGACCTGGAACGTGCCCAGGAGCTTATGGCCGAAGCAGGCTATGAGGACGGCTTTGAAATCGAAATGATCGCGCCGAACAACCGCTATGTGAATGATGCGCAAATTGCCCAAGCGGTTTCCAACATGCTGGCACGCATTAATATCGATGTGGACCTGCGCACCATGCCGCTTGCCCAGTACTGGCCAGAATACGACGACCGTGAGTCAGACATGGCAATGATTGGCTGGCACGCCGATACCGAAGACACCGCCAACTTTTTCCAGTACCTGACATTCTGCCGTGATGAAGAGTCCGGCGCTGGCCAGTACAACTATGGCGGTTACTGCAACGAAGAGATTGACAAGCTGGTGACCGACGCCGACAGCGAAAACGACCTGGAAAAGCGTGACGAGATGCTCCAGGAAGCCGAAGCAATGCTTTACGAAGACGTTGGCTTCATTACGCTACATTGGCAAAACCTTGCCTATGCCGCCGCTGAAGGGGTCAATGTTGAGCCGGTGGTCAACGCCATCGACTTCCCCTACCTTGGTGACCTCGTCATTGACCGTGAAGATGACGAATAAACCGCATATATAAGGTACTGAGTAAGCGTTTAATATAAACGTCTTTACCTTATTGCAAGGACGCTTCGCTCCCTAGGCTTGCCCCAGGGGGCGAAGCCTTTTATTAGGCGATTCGCGATAACCTCCTTGCCGATTCCCACGTTGAACCCTTTCACATAGGTGGCGTACGCCATGATTGCCTTTTTAATCAAACGGCTAATGCACGCGATATTGGTGATGTTTGTCATCAGCTTGCTAGCCTTCGCCATCCAGGACAACCTGGGTGACCCCATCCAACAGATGGTGGGGCAGTCAGTGCCCGAAAGCGAGCGCGAAGAACTTCGCGAGCGCTTCGGCCTTAACGATCCGTTCTTGGTCCAGTACGCACGCTTTGCTAAAAATGCCGTACAAGGTGATTTCGGCTACTCCTATTTCTACCGTGAGCCCGCGCTGGAGGTTATTGCCCGCCATTTGCCTGCCACACTGGAGCTGGTGTTTGCCTCTACGCTTATCATTGTGCTGCTTTCAGTCCCCATTGGGGTATACAGCGCGATTAAACCTCGCTCGCCTATTTCGAAATTTTTCATGGGCGTGTCGATTGTTGGCATCTCGATACCGGTATTTTTAACCGCTATTGTCCTTATTCAAATTTTCGCCATTGGCGTGACCGTCACGCTTTTCCCTGAAGGCACGGCATGGGGCAGTTGGTTAAACAATTTTTTCTCTACCCAGGGCAATATGCCTTCATTTGGGCGTGGCGACGGCATCGTGCAGGTGTTTGGTCACTGGGAAACCAACTTTGCCTCGTGGGATGGGCTTCGCAATATCGTATTACCGGCGGTTTCCCTCGCCTCTATTATGCTGCCGCTGTTTATCCGCTTAATCCGCGCGGAAATGTTGGAAGTGCTGCAGTCGGACTACGTAAAATATGCCCGCGCCAAAGGCATTTCCATGCGCCGTGTGTATTTTGTTCACGCGCTTAAAAACACCATGCTACCGGTCATTACCGTGGGTGGCGTACAAATTGGCACGATGGTGGCTTACACCATTTTGACTGAAACAGTCTTCCAATGGCCGGGCATGGGCCTGATGTTCCTCGATGCGATTAACCGCGCCGATATTCCGCTGATCATCTCTTACTTAATGATTGTCGGGATCATTTTCGTGGTCACCAACACCCTCGTCGATTTGATCTATGGCTTGGTGAATCCCACTGTCAAACTAACCGGGAAGCCCGCATGACAACGACAACACACTCTGTTCCTAGCCGCTGGCAGCGCTTCCGTGACTCTTATCTGTGGTACAGCTTCAAGCGCGATTACACCGCGCAGCTATGTTTGGCGATATTTGTCTGCTTGGTATTTGCCGCCTTTTCAGCACCGCTACTTGCCCCCACTGACCCTTACGATTTGGGCCAGATTGATATTCTCGCCTCCGAGCTACCCCCCTTTTGGGTTGACGGAGCTGACGAACGCTACAGCTTGGGTACCGACGCTCAGGGCCGTGATCTATTATCGGTGATTCTTTACGGTACGCGGGTATCCCTGCTTATCGGTTTTGGTGCCGTTGCCCTGCAAGCACTCCTGGGGGTCACCTTTGGCCTGATGGCGGGTTACCTGGGCGGCCGTGTGGATGCCTTCCTGATGCGTTTGGCCGACATCCAACTGTCGTTCTCAACGCTGATGGTCGCCATCGTGGTCGGGGCCGTGGTCAAGGCCTCTTTTGGCAGCTCGTTTTACAGCAGCTACGCCGTGCTGATGCTGATTTTGATTATTGGCCTCGCGGAATGGCCACAGTACGCGCGCACCGTGCGAGCGTCTGTGCTCGCCGAAAAAAACAAAGAATACGTCGATGCGGCCCGTGTAATGGGTCTACGTAGCAAGCGCATCATGTTCCGTCACGTGCTACCCAATACGCTTTCACCGATCTTCGTTATTTCGACGGTACAAATTGCCAACGCGATTATTTCAGAAGCCGCGCTGTCATTTCTTGGCCTAGGGATGCCCGAAACCCACCCCTCGCTGGGCTCGCTGATTAAGTCTGGGTTTGACTACATCCAATCCGGGTCCTGGTGGATCACGATGATCCCCGGTGCAGTGCTGGTGGTGCTCGTACTGTCCATCAACCTGCTCGGCGATTGGCTACGTGACGTTATGAATCCGCGACTCTACAAAGGCTGAGGACAACATGGCACTACTAGAAGTAACAAATTTAGACGTGCGCTTCGGCCTGCGCCAAGGCGAGGTACGCGCGCTGCGCGACGTCAATTTTACGCTAGAGCGTGGTGAGCGGTTAGGTATTGTCGGTGAGTCCGGTGCAGGTAAATCCGTCGCCGCTTTTTCGCTGCTTAACTTGATTGCCAAACCCGGTTTTATTGCTGGCGGCAGTATTACCTTTGAAGGTAAAACGCTCAACACGATGTCCGAGCGCGGCTTGCGTAAAGTGCGCGGCAACCGTATCTCGATGATTTTCCAAGACCCGATGATGACGCTGAACCCTGTGCTGTCTATCGGCGAGCAAATGGTCGAATGTCTCAAAGCCCACCGCCGCATTTCCAGCAAAGAGTCACGCGCCATCGCGCTGGACAAATTGCGTCAGGTACAGATTCCTTCACCCGAAACGCGTCTGGATCAGTACCCCCACGAGCTTTCCGGCGGCATGCGCCAGCGGGTCATCATCGCCATCGCGCTGCTGCTGGACCCGGATATCATCATTGCCGACGAACCGACCACGGCGCTGGACGTCACCATTCAGGCAGAAATCATGGCGTTGCTGCTGGAGCTCTGCGAGCAGCACAACGTCGGCTTGATTTTGATTACCCACGACCTTGGCGTGGTCAGCCAAGTGACCCAACGCATGCTGGTAATGTACGCCGGCCGCGTGATTGAACAAGGCCCTACGCGGGAAATTATCAACGATCCGCAGCATCCTTACACCCAGGGGCTGATCAACGCACTGCCGCAAATGGCCACCCCTGGCGAAAAGCTCAATCAGATCCGTGGCAGCATGCCGTCGCTGTCGAATCTGCCCAGCGGCTGTGCGTTTCACCCCCGCTGTGACTTTATCAACCGCGCCGACGGTCAGCCCCGCCCGGCCTGCACCCAGCAGGTTCCCGGCTTTGTTGAGTCCGGCAACTGCCGCGTGGCGTGCCATATGGTGGCCGAAATGCTTGAAGACCGCCGCCAAAAGGAGGAAACCTCATGACCGCGTCTACTGAGGCCTTAGCGACCGACCGCACCCCCGTTGATCCGCCCAGCCAAAACGAAAAAAGTGCCGATTCACTGCTGCAAGTTCGCGGCTTAAAGAAGCGCTTTTCGCTGTCAGGAGACTTCCTTGAGCAACTACGCTTCAAGGGTGGCAAGCTGGTCCGCCATCAAGAATACGTACATGCTATCAACGGCGTTGACCTCGATATAAAGCGCGGCGAAGCACTATGCGTGGTGGGCGAGTCCGGCTGCGGCAAGTCCACCGTTGCGCGCACGGTAATGGGTTTGCTTTCACCTTCCGAAGGCGAGATCCGCTACGACGGCGAACGGATCGATAATCTGAGTTCGCGTCAGCTACTGCCCTATCGCAAGCGCATGCAGATGATTTTTCAAAACCCCTATGCATCGCTGAACCCGCGCATGACCATTCAGCAGACGCTGGAAGAACCGATTCGCCTACACCATCCCGACTGGAATCGCCCCCAGATCGAAACAAAAGTCGAAGAGGTAATGCAGTCGGTGGGCATTGACCCAGACTGGGGCAAACGCTTCGGCCACGAATTTTCCGGCGGCCAGCGTCAGCGTATCGCCATTGCCCGAGCGCTAGCGGTCGACCCAGAATTCATTGTCGCCGACGAACCCATCTCCGCGCTGGACGTATCGATTCAGGCGCAGGTCCTTAACCTGCTGATGGAGGCCCAGCACGAGCGCAATCTCACCTATCTGTTTATCACCCATGACTTGGCCGTGGTGGAGCATTTTGGCACGCGCGTCGCAGTGATGTACCTGGGTACTGTGTGTGAAATTGCCTCCACCAGGACGCTATTTGCCAAGCCTCGCCATCCCTACACCCAGGCGCTGCTGTCGGCGATTCCTCGTTTGGAGGATGATCGCCCGCAGCATATCCGGCTTTCCGGCGAAGTGCCCACGCCGGTGAATCTGCCGAGTGGCTGCGTGTTCCATGGTCGCTGCCCGTATGCCAACGCACGTTGCCGCGAGGAAATTCCACTGCTGCAAACCCAGGGTGACGGTACGCGTGTGGCGTGCCACGCTGTTGAAGAAGGCCGCCTATGAGGCGGTCGCTCGTTCCTGTATGGAGAGCTAAGGCATGGAAATTCGCTGGCTAGAAGACTTTATCGCCCTGGCCAGAACACGACACTTCTCCCGCGCCGCTGACGAGCAGCACGTCACTCAGCCGACGTTTTCCCGTCGTATTAAGCTGCTTGAGGAAGAAATGGGCGTGACGCTGATCAACCGGCAAACGCTGCCTTTGTCGCTCACCCCAGCGGGAGAAGAGTTTTTGACGCTTTGCGAACAGGTCACCGACCGCGTTCGCTTAACCCGAGACCGTGTTCGCGAGATCAGCGCCGGGCAAAAAAGGCGCATTATGGTGGCCGCACCGCAAAGCTTACTTGGGCAGTTTCTGCCCGAATGGTTGGCTTCTACCGGCTGGCAGGAACGCGTGCAACCCTACCTGCGCGCGACCGGCTGGGTGGCCAGCGATTACTTTCAGGCACTCCAGCGCGGCGAATGCGACCTGGCGATTTGCTATTGGCCCATTGGACGCTGTGATTTGGATATCGACACCAGCGCCTGTACCTACCGTGTCATCGGCCATGAACGGTTAATCCCGGTCACCGGTATTGATGAGCACTCGGCGCCCAGAGCCCTACTGCCGGGCAGCCGGCAGCAGCCGATCCCGTGGCTGGCCTATCCAAAACGCGGGCTTTTGGGATCAGCGGTTAAAGCCCATCTGGGGCGTTTGCCGCAAAGCAGCTACCTCACGGCACAAAGTGAAAACCTGTATGCAGCGGGTATCAAAGAACTGGTACTGCTAGGCTATGGAATGAGTTGGTTGCCCGAACGCAACGTCGCAGCAGAGCTTCGCCAGGGCAGACTGGTCCGCGCGGGCGATAGCCGTTGGGATGTGCCCATGGAGCTTCGCCTGTATCGCCACCAAGGTCAGCACCATGGAGAGCTTGATGCCTTTTGGAGCGAACTCCCCCTTCTTCGTACTTATTAGAGATCCTGCATGTCAACGCAACTTTATCGGTTACAGCAAGAGCACCTGATACATCTGCAGCGCGACTATGCGGCCTTGCTCGAAGAACACCACCTCGACAGCTTGGCCATTTATAGCGGGCACGCCAACGCTTACTTTGCCGATGATCAGGCCCCCGCCTTTCAGACCTACGGCCACTTTATGCATTGGGTGCCGCTGGCCGACGTACAGCACAGCTGGCTGGTGATACGCCCTCACCAACGGCCGCAACTTTATCTCTATGCGCCGGCTGATTTTTGGCACCTGCCGACCCGCTTACCCGAAGAACCCTGGGTGGACGAATTTGATATCCGTCTCTGCAGCGACAAGGTTACCCCCGCCCTGGAGGGTAACGCCGCGATTATCGGTGATGTGGCTCAGTTGCCCACGTCCAGTTTGAATGCACAACTCAATCCCACCGCGCTGATTAATCGCCTGGACGAACGTCGCATCATCAAGTCTGCCTACGAGATCGCCTGCCTGCGGGAAGCTAACCGGATCGCCGTTGCGGGGCACGAAGCCGCGCAAGCTGCTTTTCTTGGTGCTTCCGGCGAGTTGGATATCCAACTCGCCTACTTAGCCGGTAGCCGACAGCGCGAGTCAGCGGTTCCCTACCAAAATATTATGGGCCTAAACGACCACGCGGGCGTGCTTCACTACCAGCACTACGACACGACTCCACCCAGGCAGCGCTTCAGCCTACTGGTGGATGCAGGGAGACGCTTCCGCGGCTACTGCGCGGATATTACCCGCACCTACGCTGGCCCAGACGCACCGGCGCTTTTCGGTGAACTGGTGGGCGCCTTACACGGCCTAAAAGACGAGCTGGTCAAAGAGGTTACGACGGGTACAGATTTCATTGCGCTGCACGAGCAAATGCACCAGCGTTTAGGCAATATATTAGTCGCTCATGATTTATTCCGGGGCAGCAGTGAGCAGGCCGTAGCCGAGGGCGTCACGCGCGCCTTTTGCCCCCATGGACTCGGCCACTCGCTCGGCTTACAGGTACATGACGTAGCCGGTTTGCGCCACCCAGACGGCACCCCTGCCCCAGCCCCCAGCAAGCATCCGGCATTGCGGCTCACCCGCAGGCTTGAGCAGGGCATGGTCGTGACCATCGAGCCTGGGCTATATTTTATTCCTATGCTGTTGGCACCGCTTCGCCAACACTCGCTACCCATCAACTGGACGTTGGTGGACCACTGCCTGCCCTGCGGCGGCATCCGTATTGAAGACAATATTGCCGTGACCGACCAGGGGCCCGATAACTTAACGCCTTTAACGATATTCAAATAGCACCCACAAAAACGCCCAGCTAGGCTGGGCGTTTGTTCAAGCTTGGCTCACGCCACGGTGTGCGTTCAATAGTGCTGATTAGAAGCGGTACGTAACACCACCACCAACGGTCACCGGATCAATATCCACCGCACCAACGTTAGCGCCACCGGATTCGATATCGGCGTCTACATCGGCATAGCTGACGTAGCCGTTAAGCAGGATGTTATCAGTCACCGCCAGGTCGAGACCTGCTTGGCCAATAGCACCATAGCTGTCATCGACGCTAATGTCAGCGGCTGTGTCTTCACTATAGAAATTGGTGTAGTTAAGGCCCACGCCAACATATGGCTGAATACGCGAGTCGACCCCGCCCATCGGGTAGTAGTTGAAAAGCGCATTAACCGGCAAACGTTCTACGCTACCTGCATCACCAGCGTCAGTCGTGAGGTCATGCTCAAAACCTTCGCTGCTGTTTAGCTCAACGCCGAATTTGTCATGGAACAGATAACCAACGCCATAAGTCAAACCGTTTTCGCTTTCAACGTCTACGTCCGCTCCCGCCACGTTGCTGTCGTCGGAAGCAATGTCTGTTTTAGCGACCCCACCGCGAACAAAGACATCGCCCGCGGTGTATGCCAATGCAGCTTGGCTTGCCAATGCAAAGCCAGCGGTAATCACAGCGGCAGATAAAATTTTAAATTGGTTCATCTGGGTCATCCTCTTGCCTTTCGCTTGGGATCCGTTATCAAGCGTCACGTATTACTCTGCATCTGTCACGGCAGCGACGCTCAATAACTTGTACAGTAATGAGTATACGAACACTGTTTCCAAACGTCACGTAAAATTTTGTTATAGAATTAAGCACAAAATATGCAGTGATTCACCAAATGCCACGCATAAAAAAAGTCCCCCGAAGGGGACCCAGGTGGAGCACGCCAGCTCACTCTGTGTATCGCTAACCAAGCGGTCGCGATGTAGGTGAAGAAGGGAGAGAAGCAACTTATTTAAGCCGTTGTATCTCTATTCACTCACCCTTTGCCATACTATGTAGCGAACTGTGTGCCACTTTTTTAAAAACATATACAAAACAATTATTTATAAAACAACTGCTTGATCTGTCGTCATTTCTCTCGCATTGCAGCAAGTAAGCTGCACCAGCACTGCGCAATTTTCAGCTCTCGTGCATCACAAAGTATCATGTAAGTTCGTTTGCGCTTAAAAATCCTCACATTAGTGATTAGGTGTCACGATGATTTTCACCTGGGCTTTGTCGCTTAGCAACGCTTCAAAGCCCTCTTCCACGATATCTGCCAGGGGAATGCGCTGGGTGACCATATCTTCTGCGCGAAAGTAGCCCCGCTGCATCAGCGCCATCACCGCTGGGTACACATGGCGATAGGCGATAATGCCCTTCATGGTGCGCTCTTTGATGACGAGGTCGTTAGGCTGAAAGCTGGCCTCTCCTTCCCAGATACTGACCACTACCACCTCCCCGCCTTCGTGGGTGCTATGCAGCGCCTGATTCAGTACGGCAGGAATGCCAGTTACCTCAAACACCACGTCCACGCCGCCATCGCTCAGCGATTGAATTTTTGCCACCGCATCCTCCTGCTGCGGATCAACTGCAATGGCCCCCAATGCTTCGGCCTTGGCTTTGCGAGAAGGCGCCACCTCAACGGCGTAAATTTTAGCAGCACCGGCGGCTTTAAGTGCTTCGATGGTCATCAGACCAATCGGTCCCGCGCCGAATACAGCTGCGCTATCACCAGCTTTCAGGCAGCTTTGACGCACCGCATGCAGTGCGACCGCCGCGGGCTCTACCAGAGCGCCTTGTTCGTAGCTCAGCTCATCCGGCAGCTTATGCACCATATGCTCACCCATCACGGTGAACTCGGAAAAGCCACCACCACCGCCCGAGAGGCCATGAAAGCCCAGTAAAGGCGTGAGGTTATAGCGCTCCATCTGATAAGCGCCATCCTTGTTGGGGGGAAAGGATCGGCTCAATCGCCACGCGGTCGCCTACCTTCACCCGCGTGACTTTCTCGCCGACCTCTACCACTTCTCCAGCGAACTCATGGCCCATAATGATCGGCGCCTGCTCGCCACTGATCGGGTGCGGCTTACCTACCGGAATAAAAATAGGCCCGGCGGCATACTCGTGCAGATCACTGCCGCAAATGCCACATGCAGCTACTTTCACCTTCACTTCATGGGGGCCGCTGATAGTGGGAACCGGCACCTGCTCGACGCGAATATCTCTTGCCGCGTACCAAACCGCTGCCTGCATGCTTGACTGATTCATGGGTTGCCCTTCCTTGTTAAGACGTATGGTGAACCGGCTGCAGACCGTAGACAGGCGTTTCCAGCCCCTCCATGCGTGCTTTCAACTGCAGCGCCAAATAGTGCGAGTAGTGCCGCGACTGGTGCAGGTTGCCGCCGTGGAACCACAGCGCCTCTTGCTGGGTGGGTTTCCACATATTGCGCAGCTCGCCCTCCCAAGGGCCGGGGTCTTTGGTAGTGTCAGAACCCAAGCCCCAACATTTACCCACTTTATCCGCCACCTCCTGGGAGATAAGCCTGGCCGCCCAGCCGTTCATGGAACCATAGCCAGTGGCATAAACGATCAAGTCTGCTTCTAGCTCGCTGCCATCGGTCAGCGTGATGGAGTGCGGGTTAATACGCTCAATGCCTACGCCGCTGCGTAGCTTGATATCGCCACTGGCGACCAGATCGCAGGCGCCCACATCGATGTAGTAACCCGAGCCCCGGCGTAGATACTTCAAGAACAGCCCAGAGTCGTCGTCACCGAAGTCGAGCAGAAAGCCTGCATCTTCGAGCTTCTGATAGAACGCGGCGTCGCGCTGTTTGATCGCCTCAAACGCCGGGCGTTGGAAGTCTGGCAGCACCTTGTAGGGGATCGATGCAAAAATCAGATCAGCCTTGTCATGGGTTAAGCCACTGGCCACCGCCTCTTCGGAGTAGAGTGGCCCCAACACCTCTTCCATCAACGAATCCGACTTCACAATATGCGTCGACGAGCGCTGCAGCATGGTCACATCGGCATCGTGTTCCCATAGTGCCGCGGCAATATCGTGAGCAGAGTTATTCGAGCCTACAATCACACACTTCTTGCCAGCATAAGCATCCGGCCCAGGGTGCTGGCTGGAGTGCTGCTGCTCGCCTGCAAAGCTTTCCGCCCCTGGAAATTGCGGCATATTGGGCATTCCCGACATCCCAGTGGCCATCACCAGTTGCTTGGGCCGTAAAGTGATCGCTTCGCCGTTACGCTTGACGTTTACCACCCACTCACCTGCGGCTTCGTCGAAATGTGCATTTTGACACTCGGTGGAGCTCCAGTAATTGAGCTCCATCACCTTTGTGTACATCTCCAGCCAATCGCCCACCTTGTCTTTGGGGGCAAACACCGGCCAGTTTTCAGGGAAAGGAATATAGGGAAGGTGGTCGTACCAGACCGGATCGTGGAGGCAGAGCGACTTATAGCGATTTCGCCAGGAGTCCCCTGCACGCTCGTTGCGCTCGATAATAATGGTCGGCACGCCCATCTGCTTTAGTCGTGCCCCAAGACCAATCCCACCTTGGCCTCCGCCGATGACCACGCAGTAAGGCTGCTGCGTGTAACCAAGTTCCGCTTCTTCGCGCTGTCGTGCTTCCAGCCAGGTTTCGCGCTGCTTATTGGCGCCGTGCTCAGCACCTTTAGGACGGTGGTGATTACGCGGCTCTGGGAAGTCATGCAGTGACTGCATCGTGGTGAGCAGCGTCCAGCATTTGCCGTCTTTAAGTCGCAAATAGCCTTTGCCGCTGGCGACCGAGGTCTCAAAGGTGAACCACGCCTCAGCAACATCGCCATTTTGGGTTGCTTCGCCCTCTAGTTGCCAGTTCGAAGGCCGCACGTTCTCCAAAGTGGCATTGAGCATGGCTTGAATCGCGTCTTTACCTTCACAGGTTTTTAAATTCCAGGTGAAAGTAAGGAAATCGCGCCAGTAGCACTCGTCATTAAACAGTGCGAGCACACCTTGGATATCCTGGGCCTGTAGCGCCTGATCAAAATCACTCAGCCAGCCTTGAACAGTAGCTGTGGCGGTTTGTTGGGCTTGTGTCTCTGACATAGCGGGTACTCCATGCAGGTTTGTTATTGTTGACTGTCTTGTGACACACAACCCTAAGCACCCGCTATGCCAATCACTTAAAATTAAACTCAATATATTGAAAAATATAAATAAAAAATAAAAAACCTGTTAGCAATTGGGCGTCATGTAGAGCGTACACCTGTCACACCGTTTACACTCTGGCGTTACAGGTGTAACACACGACTAACGGCGTAATGGCACGTCGTTGACACCCACGCCAGAGCGCATAGGCTGGAAGGACAATAACAAGCCCCAGGGTGAATCACGCCATGCCCACTCAATCGCCCCTGCCTGCACGGCTGCAATCCGTTCAGCGCCAGCATATCGAGCATGTTTTCCAGCTCGGCGAAGGCTTGGACGTTCCGCAACTACCGGCGCAAGCGACCATTCGGCGCTCCTGGCTGCGCTGCCTAAACGAGTACCAGCTCGACCCCACCCGGCCTCGCCCTGCCCGCGTCGTACCCCAGCAGACCCTGATTGAGCACCGGGAATCTGTCGATGAGCTTTTGCATGTAGCACGCGCAGGGGTTGACCAGCTCTATCAGCAAATCGCCCAGCTAGGCTATGTGCTGCTGCTCACCGACCACCGCGGCATTACCGTCGAGTTTCGCGGCGACCCTAACCAAGACCAGCAGCTGCGCAGAGCGGGCCTTTACCTGGGAGCCGATTGGGACGAACGCTTTGCGGGTACCTGTGCCGTAGGCACCTGCCTGCACGATCGCCAAGCGATTATCTGTCACCGCCAGGAGCACTTCGACGCCTCGCATATTTCGCTCACCTGCACCGCCGCACCTATCGCTGACCCTCAGGGCAATGTCATAGCGGTGCTGGATATCTCCGCGCTGCAATCGCCTACTCAGCATGAGAGCCAAAATTTCAGCCTCTCGCTGGTAACGCTTTACGCACGCATGATTGAGGATGCTTATTTCCTGCAGCGCTATCGCGACTGCCTGATGGTGCGCCTGGATACCTCGCGGGAGTTTGTACACGTTAACGGACGGGGGCTCATCGCCATTGAAGAGAACGGGCAAGTAATTGCTGCCAATGCCGTAGGGCGTGAATTGATCGCCGAGCACCAGCGCCGCTGGCCACCCTGGTCGCTAGACCCAACGCCCATGCTAGGAGAATTATTCGAGTGCGATATCGCCGATGTGCTTAGCATCAATAGCGCCACCGACGATCAACTGCGCGCTTTTCGTGCCAGAGTCGACAACACCATTTACTTTATTAGCCTGCTGGAACCGCGCCGCCCACGCCCGGCTCAAGCGCATCCGGCTCCCTCCGGCCTTCCGGAGCCACTGGTTCGGCTGGGCGCTGACGACCCTGCTATGCGCAAGGTGCAGAAGCTAGCGGAGAGGCTGTGCAACGAAGCCAGCGTTAATGTGCTGATTAGTGGTGAAACCGGCACGGGGAAAGAGGTGGTTGCCCGAGCACTACATGACAGCGGTCAACGCGCCAAAGGGCCCTTTATCGCAGTGAACTGCGCTGCTATCCCCGAAGCGCTGATCGAAAGCGAGCTGTTTGGTTACGAGCCAGGCGCCTTTACCGGTGGCCGTTCCAAAGGCATGCGCGGGCTAATTCCCCAGGCCCATGGCGGCACGCTGTTTCTCGATGAAATCGGCGATATGCCGTTGTCACTGCAAACCCGCCTGCTACGCGTACTGGCGGAACGGGAGGTCATGCCGCTGGGTGCCAATACGCCCGTGAAGGTCGATATTCGGGTCATTACCGCCACCCACCGCAATATCGATGCAATGATCGAGCAGGGCGAGTTCCGCGAAGACCTCTACTATCGCCTTAATGGGGCTCAACTGCGCCTGCCCGCGCTGCGTGAACGGGCCGATAAGCTCTACGTGATTCGTCAGGTGTTTAACGATGTGGTCAACGAACGCGGCGGTCACCTTTCGCCCCGCCTGCGCGCCGATGCCATTAGCGCCCTGCTCGCCTACGCCTGGCCCGGCAATATCCGCCAGCTAAAAAATGCGCTGGCATTTGCCATGGCCACCTCGGAAAGCGACGAAATTACCGTTCACGATCTGCCCGAGCAATGCCTGAGCCAACGCATTACCCAGCAGAGCCCCCTCAACCCTGCAGACGCCCATGGCGACACCGATCACACATTGCTGGAAATGCTCAAGGCACAGCACTGGAATATAAGCGCCGTGGCTCGCACGCTAGGGGTTTCGCGGCCTACCGTATACCGGCAAATGCAGCGCCAAGGCATCGTGCCCCCGAATTGGCAGGGGTGACCGATAGAGTTAGATGAGAGTTAAGCCATTTAAGCTGGACGAAAGATGTCTAACGCCAAACCATCGATATGGCGGTAATGGCGATCATTAGCGGTTAGTAAGGGCACGCCCAGTTCCATAGCCGTCGCGGCGATGAGCGCATCCGCCATTTGCATGTTATGGCTAAGCGCATAACTTTCGACCAGGAAGGTGGCACGCGACGAGGTACCTTCGTCCAAATGGACTATTTTTGCCTGCCAATAATGCAGCGCTTGACGCAGTTGATTGAGTTCCTGCTTGTTGCGCATGCCCTGCACCAACTCCATATAACTCACTGCGGACAGCGAAAAGCCCGGTAGATCATCCAGGCGCTCCGCCGCCGCAGTATTACCGCGCAAATTCCAGATCAGTACGTCGGTGTCTGCCAGCATTATTCACCCACCTCGAACGTACGCGGCGCTCGTAGTCGCCGAACCTGTGACTCAACATCGTTGCCGTTCGAGGAGTCCTGATCAGCCCATAACCCGAAGGCAGGGTTACGGGCTGGACGCGTTTCCAGACCACTCTCATCGAGACCCACCAGCCGTGCACAAGGCTTGCCGCGATAAGTGATATCGACGGTTTCTCCACGCTGTGTCGCCGCTAAGAGCGCCTTGGTTTGTAAACGCAGTTGCTTTACGTTGGCATGCATGGCGTAACCTCTCGTTATACGCTGTCATTGTCCCTATTATGGCAACTATGACAGTTGCCGACCAACTAAGTTACTCAAGCAAGTGTAACTTTACCAATAACGCTAGACCACCTGTTGGCCTCGAAGGCGACCCTCACGTACACTTGTTTGAATCCGTTTACCCTTTTATAACCCCGCTTTCGACAAGCCGAGGCTCTCCCATGGCGTTTGACTCTACCTCTTCCTATATTGCCACTGATGCTCTAAAGCAGGCGGTCAATGCTGCCGTGGTGCTAGAGCGGCCGCTGTTGATCAAGGGCGAACCGGGCACCGGCAAAACCCTGCTGGCCGAAGAACTCGCCGAGTCACTGGGCACCCAACTGATCACTTGGCATATCAAATCCAGCACCAAGGCGGCCCAGGGTTTATACGAGTACGATGCTGTCAGCCGTCTGCGTGACTCTCAGCTTGGCGTTGAAGGCGTGGAAAACGTCGCCAACTACATCAAGCCCGGCAAACTGTGGGAAGCGTTTACCGCCAATCAGCGCGTGGTGCTGCTGATCGACGAGATCGACAAGGCCGATATCGAATTTCCCAACGACCTGCTACAAGAGCTGGATCGTATGGAGTTTCACGTTTACGAAACCGGCGAAACCATCCGCGCCGAGCAGCGTCCGATCATCGTTATCACCTCAAACAACGAAAAAGAGCTGCCGGATGCGTTCCTGCGCCGCTGCTTTTTCCACTATATCGAGTTCCCTGATCGCGAGACCATGCAGGCGATTGTCGATGTGCACTTCCCGGATATCGCCCCCCGGCTGGTCAGCGAGGCCTTAGAGGTATTTTTCGATTTACGCCAAGCCCCCGGCCTGAAGAAGAAACCCTCCACCTCGGAACTGGTGGATTGGCTCAAACTGCTGATGGCTGACAATATTGCCCAGGAAGCGCTTTACAACCGTGACCCAGTCAAAGCCTTGCCGCCGATGGCCGGTGCCCTGGTCAAAAATGAACAGGACACCCAGTTGCTTGAGCGCCTGGCGTTTATGATGCGCCGCCAAAAAGGCACAGGCCGCTAAGCCATGTTTATTGGCCTGTTTGAAACCCTCAAGCGCGCAGGGGTACCCGTTTCACTGCGTGAGTTGCTCGACCTTCACGCGGTGGTGGAACGCGGCGTGGTGTTTGCCGACATGGAAGCCTTCTATCAGGTGGCGCGCACGGTCATGGTCAAGGATGAACGCCACTTCGACCGCTTTGATCGCGCCTTCGCCGCCTGGTTTAAAGGCCTCGAGGATATGGACGCTGCCATTGAAGCGCTAATCCCTGACGACTGGCTACGCCGTGAGTTTGAGAAGCAGCTTACCGACGAAGAGAAAGCCAAGATCGAATCCCTGGGCGGCCTCGAAGAGCTCATTGAGACGTTTAAAAAACGCCTGGAGGAGCAGAAAGAGCGCCACGCCGGCGGCAACAAATGGATTGGTACCGGCGGCACCAGCCCGTTTGGCGCCTACGGCTACAACCCGGAAGGTATTCGTATCGGCCAGGATGGCTCGCGCCACCGTCGCGCCACCAAAGTGTGGGACGAGCGGCGCTTTCGCGATTACGATGATTCGCTGGAACTTGGTACGCGCAACATTAAGATGGCGCTGCGCCGTCTGCGCAAGTTTGCCCGCCAAGGGGCGCTTGAAGAATTCGACGTGGATAGCACCATCCGCGAAACCGCCAAGGACGCCGGGCTACTCAACGTGCAGATGCGCCCGGAGCGCCATAACGCAGTTAAAGTGCTGCTGTTTTTGGATGTAGGTGGCTCGATGGACGACCACATTCGCGTTTGCGAGGAGCTGTTTTCTGCCGCCCGCTCTGAGTTCAAGCATCTGGAGCACTACTACTTCCATAACTGCCTGTATGAAGGCGTATGGCGCAATAACATGCGCCGGGGTAACGAGCGTATCTCGACCATGGACGTCCTGCATACCTACGGCGCGGATTATCAGGTGGTGATCGTCGGCGACGCGGCTATGTCGCCTTATGAGGTGACCCATCCGGGCGGTAGCGTTGAGCACTTCAACGACGAAGCGGGTGGTTTATGGCTCAAGCGTCTGTGTGACACCTTCCCGCGCTTGGCGTGGCTCAACCCAATGCCTCCCCGAGCCTGGGAATACACCTACTCGACACAGTTGATCCGCGAGATCATTGAGGACCGCATGTACCCCATGACCATGGAAGGCCTGGAAACCGCTATGCGCGAGCTAGCAAAAAAGTAGCCGCGTGGTAGCTGTGTAGTTAGCCTTTAAAAAGCCTTAGGGAAATGCGCCAAGCCATCAATAAATAACTGTTTAGCTTGCTCAAACGCCGCCGGGTCATGCTTGAAGCGACGCAAAATCAGCGCCTCGTCGATGGTGACCGTCTCTGCCAGCTCATCAACCGTTTGCGCGGGGTGGCGTGTGCTTAATCCAATACGCTGCCCCTCTGCGCCGTCTAGCCAACGCTTCATGCCACACTGCTGATAAAACGCTTCTTGTTTAGCATCGCAAGCATCAACGCGAAGCGGCGCCTTAAGCGCCAGCTCGCCTACCAGCCACGCCTTGGCTTCCAGATCATCCAGATCGCAGGCGTGGGTGAGCGACATCCCCTCGCCTTGCTCATCCAACACTAGCAATGCCAGCGCCTGGGGCGCGCCTTCACCATCAACGGCTGCGAGCAATCGCGCCGCTTCTTCGGCTAAAAGCACATTGCGCGTACCGGTAAATACCACGAGCGGCGTCAGCCCGGCGGTTTGGCCATAGACCTCCGCACACAGCCGTGCCAAACAAGCATCTTGCTGTGCTGTCTGGTTTATTTGCATGATTTTCATGGGATCCCCCGCTCACCAAAAGCGGCAAGCCTAGTGTAATCGCGATTATTTTAACAGTGATAAACAACATGAACCTAGCGAGCGACAACATGTCGAAGCGTGTACGTAAAGCCATACAAGGATGACTATGACGACGTTTACTAACGACCCCACCATGCCCACCCCGAGTTTCCCCGGCAGCCATATGGTGATCGATGATCGCTATGTGTTTATTTCCGGACTCACCGTCTCTGATCTATCTAACGGCCATGCTGCACAAGGCGACATCAAGGAAGAAACGCGCTTGGTCATGCGTGCAATTTCGCGGATGCTAGAGATGGAAGGCGGCAGCCTTGTTGATGTGTTGCGTGTTGATGTTCACCTCACCGACCTGCATACCATTAACGATATGGACAGTGTCTATGCCGAGTTTTTTGAACCTGGTCGCTATCCTGCCCGCACCTGCACCGAATCGCCCAACCTCTGCGGTGGCAGTAACGTCGAGATTACCGTGATGGCGACACGGCAACTCCCAGAAGATTCATAAGGGCATCGATATCTAAATGTGCCTCGAACGTATCCGCCAAGCGGTCTAACTCGCGCTCGCGATGAGCGCGATAGTCGACCGGCTGGGCCGACTCCAACCCCAAACGGGTTAGCAGCGTTAGGCACGCCTCGGGGTGATCAAACAAACCGTGCAGGTAAGTACCCATCACCTGCCCATCGTCACTAATGGCGCCATCACGGTGCGTGCTTAGGTCAAACAGCGGCCGTTCAAGCGCTCTGCCCACGCTGACGCCGTTGTGAATTTCGTACCCGGTTACCGCCGCGCCATCGCCGAACAGCGCACCGCTGACGTTGCGTAGCTGTTTACCCGCCACCATGCGCGTGGTCAGTGGCAATAGCCCCAACCCTTCGACGCGTTCAGGCTTACCCTCCAGACCATCTGGATCCTCCACCCACTCGCCTAGCATTTGAAAACCACCGCAAATGCCCAGCAGCTTGCCGCCATAGCGAAGGTGGCGCTGAATAGCATCAACCCATCCCTGGCGCTTTAGCCAAGCCAAATCGCTCGCGGTGCTTTTACTGCCCGGCAGGATAATCACATCGGCGGCCGGGATCGGCTGGTCCGCGCCCACAAAGGTCAGCTTTACCTGGGGGTGCAAACGTAATGGATCAAAATCTGTGTGGTTACTGATGCGCGGCAGCGCCGGAACGACGACATTGAGAGTGCCCCCTTGCGTTGGGGCGTGGGTCAGGCCAATGCTGTCTTCGGCATCCAGCAATAACCCTTGAAGGTACGGCAGCGTGCCGAATACCGGCTTGCTGGTGCGCGCCGTTAGCCACTCAATGCCTGGGTTTAGCAGGCTGATATCGCCACGAAAGCGGTTGATCACAAACCCTTTCATACGTGCCTGCTCGCTTTCGCTTAGCAGTGAAAGCGTCCCCACCAACTGAGCAAACACCCCGCCTCGGTCAATATCGCCCACCAATATCACCGGGCAGTCGGCGGCTTCAGCAAAGCCCATATTGGCAATATCGCCTTGGCGCAGGTTGATCTCGGCAGGGCTGCCCGCGCCTTCGGCAATAATCACGTCAAAGCGGCTTTCCAGGGCCTGCCACGCGGCCATCACACTCTCTTTGGCCGTACGTTTAAAAGCGTGGTAATCCATGGCATCCATATGGCCGTGGACCCTGCCGCGCAAAATGACCTGCGAACCGCGGTCGGTTTCCGGTTTGAGCAGCACCGGGTTCATATCGCTATGCGGCTCAACGCCCGCAGCCTGAGCCTGTAGTGCCGTTGAACGGCCAATTTCACCGCCATCCACCGTGACCGCACTGTTAAGCGCCATGTTCTGAGGCTTGAACGGGGCCACCGAGACACCACGGCGCTGCAACACACGGCACAACCCCGCCACAACGGTGCTTTTCCCCGCATCCGAGGTGGTGCCCTGAATCATCAAAGTGGCCATAGTGACTTCTCGCCCAGGTGGATAAGAGCGCGACTGTAGCGAGCCCCAGGAAGCAGCGCAATGTGCGACAGCGAAACGAGCTTACTTTTAATAACAGCTGATCCTGAGTTAGCTGTTAATCGCGCTGTCATCATAATCACTTTAAAAATACTTTTAACCGCCATTAATTCGTCACGCCCTCATCCTAGGCTGATACCCCATAAATGAGATCGATCTCATTTTGTCGATAACAGGGTATTCGCATGGCAGATTTACTCAGCGTGGCCAAATTCGCCGGCGTCTCTCGGGCAACTGCAGCACGGGCTTTTTCAAGCCCCGATCTGGTACGCCCAGCGACCCGGGAACGCGTTTTAAACGCGGCACAGCAACTGGCGTTCAGACCCAATAAAGTTGCCCAACAGCTACGCTCGCAGGCCACGCAGATGATTGGCGTGATGGTACCCAGTCTCGATAATCCGGTGTTTGCCGAGCAGCTTCAAGCCATGGAAGTGGCTGCCCGTGCGTCGGGTTACTCACTGATCGTTACCACCAGCGAATACTCGCCCAGCCGCGAGGGTGACATTGTCGAGGAGATGCTGCGCCAGCGCGTCGACGGCCTGGTGCTTACCGTGGCGGAAGCAGATAACAGCGCCGTGCTGGACAAGCTGCGCTTGGAAACCACCCCCTGCTTGCTGGTCTACAACCCGCCGGGCAACAGCGATTTCCCCTCGGTAGGCGTCGACAACCGTGCCGCCAGCGCCGACGCCACTCGCCACTTGATCGCCCTGGGCCATAAGCGAATTGGCATGGTCGCTGGCCCGCTACTGCAGTCAGACCGCGCCCAACAACGCTTTGAAGGTTACTGCCACGCGATGGACGAAGCGGGGCTGATGCCTCGCCCACTAGTAGAGATGACCCGCCATACCCAAGCAGACCTGGTCAGCCTCACGCCAGCGCTGAAAGGGGCTAACGCTCTTACGGGAGTCATCTGCACCAACGACCTGCTCGCCATCAGCCTGATGGGCGAACTTCAGCGCGCCGGATTTAGGGTGCCTGATGACCTTTCCGTCATGGGCTTCGATGGGATCGCCCTGGGCAAGCACCTCTACCCGTCGCTATGCACCATTGAGCAGCCTCGCGCCGAGATCGGGCGCAGTGCCGTCCACACTCTGTTAGCCATGATTCGGGGGGAGCGCTGCACGCCCGCCCCACTGCCCCACGCAATGCGTAAGGGCGAAAGTGCCGGAACCCCGGCATCCCGTTAGTCCACGTTCGGTACGTTAGAGAGGAACTTGGTATGAGTCTTAAACGCATGAACCTTAAGCGTCTTTATCAAGCGGTATTGGCCACGGCGATCATCAGTACGTCGGGGAGCGTGTTGGCGCAATCAGATAACAACGCGATCTGTTACAACTGCCCGCCCGAATGGGCGGACTGGGGTACTCAGCTGCGTTTGATTGAGCAGGAGACCGGCATCCGCGTGCCCCAAGACAACAAAAACTCCGGCCAGTCATTAGCCCAACTGGTCGCCGAAGCGGATAGCCCAGTGGCGGATGTCGTCTACTACGGGGTGACCTTCGGCATTCAGGCCATGGAAGAGGACGTGGTAACGCCTTACCAGCCTGAAAACTGGGACGAGATCCCCGACAGCCTGAAAGACCCCGAAGGCAACTGGTTTGCCATTCACTCCGGCACCCTCGGTTTTATGGTCAACGTGGATGCCCTGGATGGCGCCCCGGTGCCCACCTCCTGGGAAGACCTGCTCAAGCCCGAGTATCGCGGCATGGTGGGCTACCTTGACCCGGCTAGCGCCTTTGTCGGCTACGTCGGTGCCGTGGCGGTCAACCAAGCCATGGGCGGCGATCTTAATGACTTCACCCCGGCCATCGACTACTTCAATGAGCTCGCCGCCAACGACCCGATCGTGCCCAAGCAGACCAGCTACGCACGGGTGCTTTCTGGCGAGATCCCGATCCTGCTTGATTACGACTTCAATGCTTACCGCGCACGCCACAGCGACGGCGCCAACGTGGAGTTCGTGATTCCCGAGGAAGGCAGCGTGGTGGTGCCTTACGTCATGAGTCTGGTGAAAGATGGCCCCAACGCCGAGAACGGCCAGCAGGTACTCGATTTTGTGCTCTCTGACCAAGGCCAGGCGGTATGGGCAGACGCCTACCTGCGCCCGGTGCGCGACAGCGCCATCTCCGAAGAGGCAAGCGAAGTCTTCCTCCCCGACAGCGACTACGCCCGCGCCGAAGCCGTCGACTATAACGCCATGGCGTCTGCTCAGCGGCGCTTTTCTGAGCGGTATCTCTCGGAGGTGCGTTAATCATGACAGCGGCAGCCAAGCAGCCCTCCGGGGCTGCTTCTTATCTCAGCCGACCGCCTGCGATGGCAGGGCCAGCCCGGCGTAAACGCCTGATTGCGCTGTGCGCGCTGCTGCCTGCACTGGTGGTTTTCTGCGCCTTTTGGCTACTGCCTTTTTCACGACTGATCATAATGGGCACCGAGGCAGACCCGGGTAGTGGCATCAGTGCTTATCTGACTATTCTCACCCATCGGCAGTACTTGATCAGTCTGGCGACCACCGTTGGTCTCTCGCTGGTAGTGTCACTGGTAGCGGTGGCCATTGCCGGGGTTGCCGGTTTTTTCCTCGCCCGTCAGCGTTTTTTTGGCAAGTCCGTACTGGTCGCCATCCTCACCTTTCCGCTGGCCTTTCCTGGCGTCGTGGTGGGCTTTCTGGTCATTATGCTGGGCGGCCGCCAGGGGGCCCTGGCGCAAACCAGCCTTTGGCTGTTTGGCGAACGCTGGATGTTCGCCTACTCACTGGCAGGACTTTTTATTGGCTATCTCTATTTCTCCATCCCTCGTGTGATCACCACAGTAATGGCGGCTTGCGACAACCTGGATCAAAGCCTTGAAGAGGCAGCCCGCTCGTTAGGGGCTAACACCTGGCAGGTCACCAAAGACGTGATTATTCCAGGCATTGCGCCCGCACTGCTCTCAACCGGGGCTATCTGCTTTGCTACCAGCATGGGCGCCTTTGGCACGGCGTTTACTTTGGGCACGCGGCTAAGCATCCTGCCACTCAATATCTACGGCGAATTCACCAACTACGCCAACTTTGCCATGGCGGCTGCGCTTTCGGTGGTACTGGGCGTGATAACCTGGACGGCATTAAGCCTCGCCCGTAGGTTGGCAGGCGGCAATCTGGGAGCTTCGGTATGAAATCGCGCCTACGCTTCACGCTGCAACTCAGTTTCACCCTGCTGGTGTGCTTATTTATGATCGTGCCCGTCGCCATGTCGGTGATGGCGGGACTGACCGAGAACTACTTTATTGGCATTGAAAGCGGGCTGACCCTGCGCTGGGTCAATGAGGTGTGGCACCTCTACGCTGATACCATCTGGCTCTCCATTAAACTAGCGCTCGCCTGCTTACTGATCACTATTCTGATCGGCGTCCCCGCCGCTTATGGTTTGCTGCGCAGCCGCCGCCGGTGGGCCAACGCCATTGAAGAACTGCTGCTGTTACCGGTTGCTGTGCCTGGACTGGCCACCGCACTTGCCCTGCTGCTCGCCTATGGCAGCTACCGTGAATTTCGCGGCAGTTGGCTGTTTATTCTTGTCGGACACGTGCTGTTTACGCTGCCCTTTATGGTGCGAGCGGTGCTCTCCGTGATGCAGACCGCCAAGCTTCCCCAGCTTGAAGAAGCCGCCGCCAGCCTGGGCGCCAGCTTCCGGCAACGCTTTTTCGGCGTAGTCGTTCCCAACTGCATGAGTGGCATTCTGGCGGGCGCACTGATGGTAGTCACTCTCTCTATTGGGGAGTTCAACATCACCTGGATGCTGCATACCCCATCGACCAAAACGCTCCCGGTCGGCTTGGCGGACAGCTACGCCTCCATGCGCCTTGAAGTGGGCTCAGCCTACACGCTGATATTTCTGGTGATGGTGGTGCCCTTACTGGTGGCGATTCAGTGGGCAGGCCACCTCACCGGGCAGCGTCGCTAAGTTTTATTATTTGAGAATCCGCTATGAGTTCATCTGTCAGCATTACCCTACACCAGTGCAGCCGCACCTTCGCCGGTGGCACTACCGCGCTACAGCCGCTTGATTTGCACGTTAACGCGGGCGAAACCCTGGTACTGCTGGGCCCTTCCGGCTGCGGCAAAACCACCACTTTGCGTATTATCAGCGGCCTGGAAAGCCCCGACAAAGGCGGGCAAGTACTGTTTGGCGAGCGCGATGTCACTGCCCTGCCGATCGAGAAGCGTGACGTGGGGATGGTGTTTCAAAACTATGCGCTGTTTCCCAACATGAACGTTGCCGACAACATTGCCTACGGGCTAAAAATACAGCGCTTGCCGCAGGCAGAAATTGCCCAACGGCTTGACGAAGTCATGACCATGGTCGACTTACAGGGCTTTGGTGAGCGGAGAATCGAAGCACTCTCCGGTGGCCAAAAACAGCGCGTGGCGCTTGCCCGGGCGATTGCCGTGCGCCCCAAGGTACTGCTGTTTGATGAGCCGTTGGCGGCTCTTGATGCCAAGCTGCGCGACCGCTTACGTATCGAGATCGGCCTGCTACTGCGCGAGCTGGGCACCACGGCCGTCTACGTCACCCACGACCAGGACGAGGCGATGGCCTTGGGTGACCGCATCGCGGTGATGCAAGCTGGGCGCATTGCCCAATTAGGCACACCTCAAGAGATTTACCATCAGCCAGCCAATGCGTTTGTCGCAGACTTTATTGGTGCGGTTAACTGCCTGGACGTCATCAGCACCCGCGCCGATGGTGGTTTGGTGGTACATGGCGGTGAGCTCCGAGGTTCACATTTGCAGGGCGTACCCACGGTCTACTGCCGGCCAGAGGATATTCAGGTAGTGCCCCTTGACCAAGCCGATGTAACGGGAGAAGTGGTGCAGAGTATTTTCCTGGGCCAAAGCCAACGTCTAATGGTCGATACCGGTGGCGCTATACCGCTGCAGATTGAGGCACCCTCCCGCCAGCGCTGGCCCAACGGCAGCGCGATTGGCCTTGCACTCCCCTCCCACGTGCTTTTTCACCCGGATAAGCCCACTGCCCCAGTTGATGCCAAGGAGATGGCCAATGGCTGATCAAAGTTTAAACATTCAGAAAGATCCTCATGCCCAGCAATGCCTTATCGCCCAGATTAGCGATCCGCATATCAAGGCGGGCGGTAAACGCTCTTACCGCCAGGTGGATACCGCCAATGCGCTGCATCAAGCGTTCAGCACGCTCAATCAGCTAGCCCCACGGCCCGACCTGGTGCTGATTAGCGGCGACCTGGTTGATTTTGGCCACCCCGACGAGTACGCCACCTTTAAGCACATCCTGGCCGACCTGACGCTTCCGGTGTACTTGATCCCTGGCAATCACGACGACCGCCACCATCTGCGTAATGCATTTCCGGAGCATCGCTACCTGTTTCAGCACCGCGACTACCTGCAGTGGGTCGTGGATGACTACCCAGTGCGCTTAGTGGGGCTCGACTCATCGGTGCCGGGCAAACCCCACGGTGAATTAAGCGATGAAAGCCTGCAGTGGCTGGATACAACGCTTTCAGAGCAGCCCGATAAACCGACGCTGGTCATGGTGCATCACCACCCGTTTATGAGTGGCATCGACCATATGGATCGCCAGCCGCTTAAGCGACCCGACGCGCTAGCTGACGTCATTGGCCAGCACCCCCAGGTCGAGCGCATGCTCTGCGGGCATCTGCACCGCTCGATTCAGGCCCGCTTTGCTAACACCCTGGCGATCAGCTGCCCTGGAGTTTCCCACCAGGTGAGTTTGGATCTCACCCCAGACGGCCCCGCCCACTTTCAGCTTGAGCCCCCCGGTTACCTGCTACACCACTGGTCGGCGACTAGCGGCATGGTGACTCACCAAGGCTTTATCGAGCACTACCCCGGCCCTTTTCCGTTTTATGATGCCAGTGGGTTAATTGATTAAGATGTGGCCATGGGAGAAAGCGACTCGTTGTTGACCTTTGCCAACTCCCAGGCCTGCACCATCTGCTTTTTCTCTAAACCCCAGCGGTAGCCCCCAAGCGCACCGCTTTGCTGAATCACCCGATGACAGGGAATCCACAGTGCAATGGGGTTGGCACCCACCGCATTTCCCACCGCGCGGGAAGATTTTGGCGTGCCCAGCGCCTGGGCAATATGCGAGTAGCTGGCCAACTGGCCTTCCGGAATGGTCAGCAGCGCTCGCCAAACCGCTATTTGGAAGTTAGTCCCCGTCACGTGCAGCGACAAAGAAGCTGAGTCATCGCCTGGCTTGTCGAAAAGCGCCTCCACCGCATAGCGCGTAGCATCAGGATGGTGGTGAATCGTGCTAAGCGGCCATTCCTTGGCAAGTTGTGCCAGCAGCGATTCAGCGCTGGTGGTATCCACAAACCCCATGCGGCAAATCCCGCGGGGCGTGACCGCCACGAACACACTGCCCAGGGGCGTGGCATGAACGCCGTAAGCAATCTCGACACCCTGCCCCTGACTCTTGTGCTCCCCCGGCGTGACGGCGTCTAGCTGCACAAAATGATCGTAAAGCCGCGAGCCACCGCTAAGCCCCAGGCTATGCGCTATATCCAGCAGCGAGGCGGAGGATTGCATCAGTTGCTTGCCGCGCTCTAATGTCAGCGCCTGCAAAAAGCGTTTGGGGCTGATCCCCACATAGCGGCAGAACAAGCGCTGGAAGTGAAAGGCGCTTAAATGAACGTGCGCGGCCACCGCTTCCAACTTAGGCTGTGCTGCGGCTTGGGCCACCATATAAGCCATGGCTTTCTCGATTCGTTCATAGTCGTTCATTGTCGTCTCTCACATCGTCACATTATTGACTGCCAAGCGTTACCTTCACAGCCTAAGTGCTCACGGGCTCCTTGCCGACCCGAATCTTGCTGACTGCTATAGCAGACAGCACAAATATTTTCGGCTAGGGTGTGGCTCCGCCTCAACTGACGGTAACGATCCCCCCATGCAAGCCTTAATCGACGACATTGCAGCCACCATGGCGAAAGCAGAGGAGCGTGGCACAGTAGCCGACTATATCCCCGAACTGGGTCACGTTGACCCGCAGCAGTTTGCCATTTCGCTCGCCACCGTGGATGGCAAGGTGTATTCGGCGGGCTGTGCCACCACGCCCTTCTCCATCCAGAGCATTTCCAAGGTATTTACGTTAACCATTGCGCTGGGGCAAGCGGGTGACTCACTGTGGTCAAAAGTGGGTCGCGAGCCCTCGGGTGACCCTTTCAACTCGATCGTTCAGCTAGAGCATGAAAGCGGCAAACCGCGAAATCCGTTTATCAATGCCGGGGCCATTGCGGTGGTCGATGCGATCATGATGGGGCATGAGCCCAAAGAAACACTGGCTGAGATCCTTAACTTTGTACGCTATATCGCCGACGATGAAAGCATCTACTTTGACCACGCCGTCGCGGCGTCGGAAATGGCACACCGCGACCGAAACGCCTCGTTAGCGCATTTCATGAAAGCCTTTGGGCATTTACGTCATGATGTCGATAAGGTGCTGGGCACCTACTTTCACCAGTGCGCCATCGCCATGAGTTGTGAGCAGCTCGCCCATGCGGGATTATTTTTGGCTTCGGATGGCATCAACAAGCCCAGCGGTATCCGAGTGGTCGCGCCTCAGCGCGCTCGCCGGATCAACTCGCTGATGATGATGTGTGGCCACTACGACGCCTCTGGTGAATTCGCCTTTCGCGTAGGCTTGCCCGGTAAAAGCGGTGTGGGCGGCGGCATACTGGCCATCGCGCCAGGCCAGGGCTCTATTGCCGTATGGTCACCGGGGCTGGATGCCTACGGCAACAGTTTGCTAGGCACCCAAGCGCTCGAAATGTTTGTGCAGCGAACCGGCTGGTCGGTGTTTGGCCACTAAACTAACAGCGAGGCTTAAGACGCCACCTCATCAGCCAGCGCCCAGGCCACCGCACGCTGGGCGTGGATCTCGGTGGTGTCAAAAAGCGCGACCGGCGTATCGCTCTGGTTAATCAACAAGCCAATCTCGGTGCAGCCTAAAATCACGCCTTGCGCGCCACGCGCTGCAAGCGTCGCCACTACGTCCAGATAAGCTGCTTTCGAGGTGGGGTTGATCGTTCCCCGGCAGAGCTCCTGATAAATCACGCGATGAATCGCCTCACGCTGTTCGGTCTCAGGCACGATAACCTCTATCCCCCGCGCTTCCAGTCGCTGCCGGTAGAAGGGCTGCTCCATGGTGAACTGGGTGCCTAACAGGCCAACGCGGTCCACTCCCTGCTGGGCCAGAATATCGGCGGTTGCCTCGGCAATATGCAAAAGCGGCAAACCTGACGCTGCCTCCACCTCAGCGGCCACCTTATGCATGGTATTCGTGCCGATCACCAGAAAATCAGCGCCCGCTGCCGCCAGCGAGCAGGCGGCATTGGCCAGAATGCTCGCCATGGCCTCCCAGTCGCCTTCGCGTTGAAGCGTTTCTATCTCGGCAAAATCCACGCTATAGAGCACTAGCTTCGCCGAGTGAAAGCCCCCCAGTTTCTCCGCAACCCCTTGATTGAGCAAACGATAATAGGTCTGCGTGGACTCCCAGCTCATCCCTCCGAGCAAGCCGATAGTTTTCATAACCCTTTGCCTCCTTGCGATAAATTCAAAGCGCCATTGCCAGCATTAAAGATACTTAACATTAGCTAAAAATCTATTCGCAGATCAATTTTGTTCAATCTACTAGCCACATACCACTGCAAACTTCTTGCACTACCAAGGAGGACCACAATGAACGCTTTACAACTGCCCTTGCTTTTACCCATGTCCGCATTTGCCCTTGCTGCGTCGATTTCGCCTGGGCCGGTCAACATCGTTTGCTTGAGTAGCGGCACGAACCACCCCATTAGTCAGGGCCTTATATTTGTAACCGGTGCCACGCTGGGGTTTGTTGCGCTTTTTTTAGGCATTGGCGCAGGGCTTTACTCGCTGCTGGATATGGTACCCATGCTGGATGAGACCTTACGCTTAGCGGGCGTCCTGTTTTTGCTTTACCTCAGCTATCAACTTTTGCAGCACGATGGGCGCTTGCATGAGCAAGGCACCGATAAAGCACCCGGGTTTATGGCAGGCGCCATGATGCAGTGGCTTAATCCCAAAGCATGGCTGGCGTCTGCCGCTGGCATTGGTGCTTATACCAGCGGCAACGAACCCTACCAGCTTTGGCTATTCGCTGGCCTTTACCTGCCTATTTGTTGGCTATCGCTTGCCAGTTGGGTATACGCAGGCGCCTTTCTCAAACGCTATATTCACCGCCCGTTCATCCTGCTAACGATTAACCGCACGCTGGCTCTTTGCCTGGCCGCCAGCGCAATATTTCTATTATTTTGAGTTACTTATATTATTCGAGCAGCGGAAAGCGATACTGATTTGGCGTGGCCGCCACTAGTTTCTTGAACGTTCGTTGAAAGTGGGGTTGATCATTAAAGCCCGCATTAAGGGCTACCTCAACGATAGGTTGACCGTGCTTGAGGGCTTGTTGCCCTAACTGGATGCGTTGATTGATCAAATAGGCACGGGGCGTTAGCCCGTATTGATGTTTAAATGCGCGAATCAGGTAGCCTGCACTATAACCAGACTGCTGACATAAACTTTCAAGCGAAATGTCTGCGGTACAATTATTACGTAAATAGACGGCAACCTGCTCTAGCGTGTCGGAAGATGTTGGCCATGCCGCGGGAGATTCTTGGGCAAGGATCTGCATAATTCTAGACAGGTACCCGGTTAGTACCACTTGCTTATCCTCAATAGCACGACGCTCGTCCAGCAGACATGACGCCATATCGCAATATTGTGCAAAAAGCTCGGGCTGAGTAATCACAGCGGTGGCAATATCCTGCCAGCAAGGTGCTTCAAGCAAACCCATCTGATATCGCAGCTCACTCAACCATGCGGTATCAACGTAGAGCATCAGGTATGCCCACGGCTGATTCTCAATGGGGTTACAGGCATGTACCCAATGGGGATTCATCATCACCAAGTCACCTGCGCTAATCTGATACGTCGTACCTTGGTAGCTAAAGGTGCTTCTGCCAGTGGTAACGGCGCCAAGCGACCAATGCACATGGCTGTGAGGCGCATAGCAGACTTGCCGTGCGTCGCAAATTTTACGCAGTTCCACATGGGGCATGCGCTTATCGCGCCAGAAAAGAGGAGAAGACGGTGGATTCATGCACTACTCAAACAGTGATAAAAGAAAATACAGAGGCTTAACCCGTTTAATTAGTCAGCATGTCGTGCTTAATCTACGCTAGACAATAGCACGACGCAGACTCAGTATAGTCGCCGCTCGTTTAAGTTGCTTATGGATGATTGGCAACCGCCTTATTTGTCAGGAGGACACCATGGCAAGCAGCTCGCCCGACCACCACGACGCTATTAGCGCCTTTGCCCGCATGGGCTACGCTTCCCGCGGGTTAGTTTACGTTCTTGTTGGCGGCCTAGCGGCGCTCGCCGCTTTTGGTCAGGGTGGCCAGGCGGAAGGTAGCCGCGGCGCACTGGAAACGGTGCTGAGCGCCCCGTTCGGCAAGGTGATGTTGGGCATTATCGCCGTCGGCCTGCTCGGGTACGCCATGTGGCGCTGCATACAAGCCTTCAAAGACCCTGACCAGCACGGCACCAGCGTCAAAGGCGTGGTGATTCGCTCAGGCTTATTGGTCAGTGCCGTGACCCATATATTATTGGCATTTTTTGCCGCCAGCCTCATCTTCCGCTTTCTATCCTCGGGTTCTTCAGGAGGCTCCAACGGTGGGTCGGAAGGCGTTGCCAGTTGGCTTATGCAACAACCCTTTGGCCGCTGGTTGGTGGCTGCCGTAGGCATCGCCATCATCGGCGCGGGCATCGCCCACGCGTTTAAAGGCTACAAAGCCAAGTTTGACAAGCACTTCGCCATGCCCTCGCGAACCCAAAAATGGGCCTATCCGATATGTCGTTTCGGCCTGGTGGTCCGTGGGCTCGTATTTGTGATCGTGGGTAGCTTCTTTATCATCGCCGCCTATCGATTTGACCCCAACGAAGCAGGCGGAACGGCAGAGGCGTTAGGCACATTACGGGACCAAGCCTACGGGCAATGGCTGTTTGGGTTTGTTGCGATTGGCCTACTGGCGTTTGGTTGCTATAGCTTACTGGCGGCTATTTATCGCCGCGTCGACCCTTCCTAATAGAGCGTCCAGTATGGCTTTTGCATCAACACGCGTTAAGCAATGGGTGGTTCGCTTAAACCATTCCCGGCATATGCTCTGGCTGCTGGGAATACTTTCCTTTCTGGAAACCATCATTCTGCCCATCCCCATTGAGCTGGTATTAATCCCGCTGATGGCAATCAATAAATCACGCCTTTGGGCAATCGCTACGGCGGCCACCGTCGGGTGCCTTACGGCATCGCTGATTGGCTATGGCGTTGGCATGGTGCTGTTTCAATCGATAGGTAGCTGGTTTATCGAGACCATGGGCATGCAGAACACTTACGCCTCGTTCCAAGACTTTTTTGACCAATATGGGTTTGTGGCTATTCTCACCCTGGGGATTTTGCCTATTCCCTTTCAGGTTGCGATGATTACCGCAGGGCTATCCGGCTACCCTATTCTTCTGTTTGCCCTCGCGGCCCTGATCGCGCGCGGCATTCGCTACTTCGGGCTGGCTTGGCTGGTCTACCGCTTTGGTAGCCGCGTCATCCACCTATGGAAGCGCCATGCCTTTATCACCAGCTTAGTGGCCGGTTTGGCAGTGCTTGCGGTGGCATTAGGCATGCAAGCACTGGCGGGCTTGGTGATGTCATAATCCCCTACTCCACCCGCAAAGAGCCTTTACGCGTCGTCTTGTTTTGTGCCCGATGTGGGCGGCATGTGCTTAGCCTTCATATCCTTGAAGGCCTCCATGATGTCCATGGGCAGCGGGAAGAAGATCGTCGAGGCGTTCTTGTTGCTCATATCGCTCATGGTTTGCAGGTAGCGTAGCTGCAACGCGGCGGAGTTTTCTTGCATCACGTTGGCTGCCTCAACCAGCTTCTTGGAAGCCTGTAGTTCGCCTTCGGCGTGAATCACCTTGGCACGCCGCTCGCGCTCTGCCTCGGCCTGGCGGGCAATCGCCCGAATCATGCTCTCATCCAGATCCACGTGTTTGATCTCGACATTCGCCACCTTGATGCCCCAGGCATCGGTTTGGGTATCGATAATTTCCTGGATATCGTCGTTGAGCTTATCGCGCTCGGAGAGCATTTCATCCAGGTCGTGCTTGCCTAGCACCGAACGCAGCGTGGTCTGCGCCAGTTGGCTGGTCGCCTGGGTGTAATTCTCGACCTGAATAATTGCTTTTTCCGGGTCAATCACGCGGAAGTAAAGCACGGCGTTGACCTTCACCGTGACGTTATCCTGAGAGATCACATCCTGCTCGGGCACATCCATGGTGATCACCCGCAGATCGACCACCTGCATCTTTTGAATGGCGGGGATCACGATGACCAGACCAGGCCCCTTCACCGTCTGGAAACGGCCCAGGAAGAACACCACGCCGCGTTTGTATTCCGGCAAAATGCGAATGGAGGCAGCGACCAGCAACACCACCAGCACGACAGGGACTAAATATGAAAGCAACATAGAGCACCTCATCTAGCAATTGGTCTGTGATATACAACCCGCGGCAGGCAGGCGCTACGGGGGCGACACGAAGACCGTCAAGCCCTTAAGGCGCTCCACTTTCACCTCATCGCCTTGCTTGATCGGTACATTACTCACCGCATTCCAGCGCTCACCGTGCAGGCGCACATGGCCGTGAGTCTCAAAGTCTTCCAAGGCAATGGCACTTGCGCCAATCAACTGCTCCATCCCTGTGTGTGCGGGACGTTTGCGCAGCGTTGCAAAGCGCGTCAGCGTCCACAACATCAACCCGCCGGACACCAGCGCCACGCCACCGATTAACGTTAGCGAAATGGGGAGATATTCGGCATCCATCAGCATGATCGAGCCCAGTACAAAGGCGGCAATACCGCCCGCTCCCAGCACACCAAAGCTGGGCATTAGCGCCTCGCCCACCATTAATGCCAAGCCCACCAGGACGAGAGCCAGGCCGGCATAATTGATCGGTAGCATCTGAAAGGCAAACAACGCCAGTAGCAACGAAATAACACCGATAGTGCCCGGGAATAGGCTTCCAGGACTTGAAAGCTCGAAGATCAGCCCGTAAAAGCCAATGATCAACAAGAAGTAAGCGATGGTGGGATTGGTAATCAGCGAGAGCATTTGGGTGCGCCAATCCGGGTCAAAGCGCTCAATGGCGAGGTCAGCCGTTTCAAGCGTATGGTCGCCGCGCTCCATGACCACGCTCATACCGTCAATTTGCCTCAGCAGGTCATCGATATCGCTTGCCACCACGTCGATAACGTTTTGCTCCAGCGCTTCACTGGCGGTGAGGTTTACCGCCTCGCGCACCGCCGCTTCGGCCCAATCGGCGTTGCGGTCGTGGCGCTCGGCCAGGCTGCGGATAAAGCTCACCGCATCTTCCATAACCTTGCGTTCCATGGCGCTGCCTGCGCTGCCACTCTCGCCTTCACGCTGGCCATCGGCATCTTCGTTTTCTTCATCAGCGCTGCCTGGAAAGCCAGAGCCACCCATCTGCACCGGCGTGGCAGAGCCTAAATGCGTAGAAGGCGACATCGCCGCCACGTGGCTACCGTACATCAGGTAAGTGCCCGCGCTTGCCGCCCGCGCACCGTTAGGGGAGACATACATTACCACCGGGATATCGGCATTGAGCATTTCACGGATCATATCGCGGGTCGTATCAACCAAGCCGCCAGGCGTATCTAATTCAACCACGACCACTTCGCTGCCCTGCTCGCGGGCCTGGCGCAAGCCGCGCTCAAGATAATCTTTCGTGGTGGGGCCAATGGCACCTTCAACCTTCATAACCAAGGCGTTACGCGATGACGTTTGTGCCATGGCCTGCCAGGTGAACGACAGTGCCAGCATCAGCACGCCTGCCAGCAATAGCCACAGCCAAGGGGATTTGTATGAAAGGCTTCGCATATCAGCACCCCGCGCTAGCACCTTGAAACCCTTATCGAGCCGCTTTTTCAAGCAACCATTGCGCCATCATTTCTGTTTACAAAAATGACCCTTTGTATATTTTTTGAACAACCGATATCGCCATTAGGTTCCACTTTCAACGTAGCATTTGTAGTGGGTTTCGTAATGATTAGGGCGAAGAAAGACGCGCCGGGCAGTAACCTTGATGCACGAATGAAGTTCATACCACTAGTTGCCATACCATTATTTTCCTTATAGGGAAAATAATCTCAATTGGTCGACAACTTGGCATTTTTATCCCTATCGGGAAATAAACCTTGCTCAACAGCTTTTGCCGCGCGACGGGCAAGCCATGGCGGCCATGGGCAAACTCAGCTACCCGTTTATAAAACGAGAAATTACGCGACTGTGCGACGCCATCAGCGAACTTGCTGAAAGCGTCGACCTTCAACTTGCACTTGAGCGCGCGGGTTTACCTGCCAATCGCTGGGCAAGCCTTCAGCAACAGCGGCAGCATATCGTCAGGCAGTGCAAAAAAGCACAGCGCTGGTAGCTGGCAGATTAAGACTACTCCACGTAATAGCCGCTCACCCGCCAGGTACCGTCTTCAAGATGAGGGGTAACGGTCTCAACCCGACGCTCGTTATTCTCGAAGCCGGTTTGAAAGGTAAACACGATATAGTCGCCACTCGGCGCGCCGGGCATAGACGTTTCGCGGCTGGCACGCATCCTCTGGCGAGACGACACCTTGCCAAAATCCCGGCGTACAAGCTCAATGGTGCGGGCCAGCATACCTTGAGACAGCGGCGCTTTTAATATCGGCGACGCCGCTTCCCAGGCTTGTTCGAAATTACCGTTATCGATCGCTTCTAACCAGGCAAGCGCTGCAGCTTCCGCCGCGTCGGTATTGGCTAAGGCATGCGAGCTGAGAGACAGCAGCGCCGCCGAAATGATAAAGCGCAAGATGTTGGGCATGGCAGGCTCTCATGACGTTGGGTAACGATCGTGTAAATTCGTCCTATAGAGAGTTATCGGAAATGGGCGGGGTTTCTTTAGGGAATTTGTAAGATCTGCCAATATCAGTTCGGTCTATTTACTCATGCGAACGTAGCTGCACTTCCCCAGCTTATGGCTTTAAGGTTTAATAAGGGCTATGCGATGAAGCTTTTTTCATCAACGATAGCGTGTTGAAGCCATGGCTTTATTTATCCTGCCCAGCAACGCCGCCTGTTTGAATTTGCAGCAGCGCTTACCCGACGAACGCCTTCGCCCTTGGGTGCAATGCCTTTGGTCTATGGCCGGGCAAGGCAGCGTTGTTCCACTCCAAACAGGAAAGCTCTATCCCGACGCCGGCTCCAGCCTTACAATCAAACTTGCCAGCACCCAGCCAATTATTACGTTTTGCTTTAATAAAAGCACCCTGGTTGAGACGTTTAACCCAGCGGAAACCTGTTTAAGCATTCGATTCAAAGCGGCAGGTGCCTTTGCTCTGCTGGGCTTGGAGCCACAACAGTTTTCAGATACCCATCACTCATTGGGCATTGATGATAAACCGCCCTGGTTGGATAGCCTGATGCCGCTGGTCGAGCGTCTTTACCAGGTTAATGCAGCCAAGGGCCTTGCCTTACTAGAGGCTTGGCTGCTTAGCCAGTTGGAATGCCAATCACCCAGCACTAGCCGTACTCAAAACCTGGTTGAAGAAATTGGCAGGCTACAACTGCCCCCGAAGCAGCTAATGGCCAACCTGGGATTTACTCGGCGCACGCTGGAACGCAAATTAAAGAAAGAAGTAGGCGTTTCACCCGGCCATTTAGTGGGTTATGCCCGAATGTATAATGCCCGCCAGCTGTTAGTTAACAATCCCCACCTTCCCCTCGCGGAAATAGGCCTACAGTGCGGCTACTTCGACCAAGCGCATTTTTCTCACGCCTTTCATAAATTCACCTATGAAACCCCAGCAGCTTATCGAAAGCGCAAATTGTCGCAAATTTACAAGGCGTGAAGGTTTTCCGGTTTTAAGCTGGCTTCTCAACTTATTAACCGGAGCATTCTCATGCTGCAACGCCTATCCCCTGAATCCGTTTACCGTCTGTGCCCTCGCCTACCTAAGCATCTTCATGCCTTAGGCAAAGTCGCGTCAGATTCAGCCGTTCATAAAACGATAATTCACCTGGTTAACTTACGCGTTTCACAAATCAATCACTGTTGTTACTGCCAGCATATGCACAGCCAAGAGGCCCGAGACGATGGCGAACGCCAGGCGCGCCTGGACGTATTACCCGCCTGGCGAGAAGCACCTTGCTTTAATGAAGAAGAGCGTGCCGCGCTTGCCTGGGCAGAAGCCCTCACACTCATCAGCCAGGAAATGGTCAGCGATGACGACTATCAAAACGCAATAACCGCATTTGGCGAGCAAGGTATGATGGAACTCACCAGCGTCATACTGGAAATGAACAGCTGGAACCGGATATCGGTAAGTTTTCAGTTCACGCCGGAGATAAATTGATGGTAATGACGCTGCGCCAACAGCTCCCTAACCTGCTAGGCATCTTGTCCAGCTTGTGCTTTTTCTTCGGTAGTTTCCTGTTCCTGCCAATGTTTGCGGTCTACGCAACACTCGGCGTCTGGTGCTTTATAGCGGGGTCGTTGATCATGTTTATTATTTATCTAATAAATATAAAAAACAGACAATAACTTCGCACACACAGGGTGCGGCATCCCAAGGTAGGGCGCAATACTGAAAAAACGCATAACGTCGATTCGCTATGCGTTTTTTCTAAACATGACGCACCAGCCAATAGAGCGGGTTACTTCTCAAACCCACCCCGCTCGTTTACTATGCGCCACCCAAGTTCCCCACCGTTCAGGCGACCATGTCCGTCAATGCACTCTATACCGACCTTTCCGGCTACTACGATTTGATGTGCGCTGACATCGACTATCACGCCCAAAGCAACGCCATCCGGCGGCTGCACCAGCTTTTCGGTAATGAAGGCTCACGCCACCTTGACCTCGCCTGTGGCACTGGCCCCCACGTGCGCCATTTCATGGATTTTGGCTACGCCAGCCGCGGACTGGATATCAATCAACCAATGCTGGACATGGCTGCCAGCCGATGCCCGGAAGCTCAGTTCACCCTGCAAGACATGAGCGCATTCGAGGTTAGCGAACCGCTCGATTTAATCACCTGTTTTTTATACTCGATCCACTACAACGACGGTATTGAAAAGCTTAAAGCGTGCATTGCCAGCGCCCACCGCGCCTTAACAACGGGCGGCGTTTTCTACTTTAACGGGGTAGATAAGCAGCAGATCGATAACGACCTGTTTGTTAAGCACACCGCCAAGCGGGCAGACGATACGTTTACCTTCCGCTCCGGCTGGCACTACAGCGGCCAGGGTGAAAAACAGTCATTGAGATTGAGCATTGAAAAAACCAACGCCGCCGCCACGCAGGTTTGGAACGATGAACACACCATGGTGGCAGTGAGCTTTGCGCAGTTAGTTACGCTTTTAGAACCCTACTTCGAGGTTCATATATTCGAACACAATTACGACAAAATCATTCCCTGGGACACTACCTCCGGAAACGCTATTTTTGTCTGTGTGAAGAAATAGACCTCACTTGGTCCTGAGAATCACCCCTTTATCGTGCTATTAGTAGAAGACATTGTCTGCATATGGCCGAAATTGTCCCCTTTGTGACCGAGCAACGCATCGTTAGCAAAATATATAAACGCTAATCTATAGCCTCACGTCAACACGATGAGATTAGCCATGACCCAGCCTAAAACCGCCTTGTTATTAATTGATGTCCAAGCCTCCTTCCCCGCCCGCGATTACTGGGTAGAATCGCTGGCTCAGGCATGGCGTCCCAAGCAGCGTGCAGTGCTGAACGCCGCACAGGCAAACAAAATTCCCGTTGTCCGTATTCTGCATGAAGAGCCTGGCAGCCAAGGAACTTTTGACCCTGAGAATGGCCTGATTCGTCCGCTCGACGATTTTGATGATGAAGCGGCGGTGAGCTTTCATAAGCGGGTTCATAACGCCTTCACCGACACCTCGCTTGAAGGCTGGTTACGGCAGCGCGGCATTGAACGGCTGGCCATTAGCGGTATTCGTACCGAGCAGTGCTGTGAAACCACCGCCCGAGTGGCGTCGGATTTAGGGTTTAGCGTCGACTTTATCAGCGATGCTACCCTAGCCTTTCCCATGACGCGCCACGGTATCACCTGGTCAGCCGATGATATTAAGGCGCGCACCGAACTGGTACTGGAAGACCGCTTTGCGCGTATTATCAATACACAAGACATGATCAACGAATGGCAAAATACGTGTGAGTGAAGAGCAACGACATAGCCAGCTGCAATCGGAAAGAGTCACAACCTTGCGGATTGCAGTACTGATGATGCCCGGCCAGGTGCCGCTTGATCTGATTGGCCCGCTTCAGGTTTTGCAGTGTGCAGACCGGCTCTCGATAGACGTTCAGGTGCGCTATATCGGCCCCAAAGCAGCCATGCAGTGGTTAGGGCCACTAACCCTTAGCGGCATTGACCCGTTACCGGAGCAGCTACCGCCTCAACATCTACTGCTGATTCCAGGGCAGTATCGCAATAGCCTTGAGCCATTGGCGCAGCAAGAGTGCGTCGCTTGGCTCAAGACGAATGCCTGCTATGCGGATACACTGATGACCGTTTGCTCGGGTACATTATTGCTGGCAGACGCGGGCCTATTAGAAGGACGACGCTGTACCACCCACCACGCGCTAATCGAACAGTTACAGACCAAAGCTCCAAAGGCCAAGGTGCAAAGCGATTGTATTTTTATCGAAGATGGCCGCTATTTAACCAGCGCAGGGATCTCAACCGGGATCGATACCATGCTGTACTGGCTTACCCAGACTTGTGGTCACTCGCTGGCTCTGGCAGTAGCACGGGAAATGGTGCTGTATCTTCGCCGTAGTGGTCAGGAGCCTCAGTTGGGGGCCTGGCTTGAGGGTCGTAATCATGTAGATGAACGGCTGCATCGCGTTCAAGATGCCATCTGCGCCGCGCCCTCTCAAAGGTGGCCTATCGAAACGCTGGCGGCTCAGGCCGCCATGAGCGAGCGTCATTTCCGGCGCCAATTCAAACGTCTTACCGGCATGCTGGTAGGCGACTACATCATGGGATTGCGCCTGCAGCGAGCCAAAGCGTTAATGACCGAAACGACCTGGACGCTAGCACGTATAGCCGAAGCCTCCGGATTCGGTGACGAGCGTCAGCTAAGGCGCAGTTGGGTTCGCCAGGAAAAAGCACCGCCTAGCGTGTGGCGGCGCTCCCAGCTACTTTGATAAATGGTTTATCCAGCGTTACTCCAGAATCTCTTTTTGCCGTTCAACATTAGCTGAAAATGTACCCCAGACGGCTGATTTCACTGTAGCTTGATGGCCTTGTCATCAGATGTAATTTACTGCATGATTTTGATATTGCCGTTTCACAAGGCTTGGTACATAAATGAATACAGCGCAACTTGAGACTATCACGAGTGAAGCAATGACCCTATCGGAGAGGGAACGGGCCAAACTCGCTCATGATTTGGTCGCAAGCTTGGATGGTATGGCTGAAATCAGTGTATCGGAAGCCTGGGACGAGGAGATATGTCGCAGAGTCAATAATCTTGAATCTGGCAAAACCAAGTCGTTAGAAGTAAGCGAAGCTCTTGAACGTGCCCGAGCTCGGATAAGGAACTAATTTTGAGGGTGAAGGTTAGCCCAGAAGCTGCTGAAGAGCTGATGGAAGCCGCAGCTTGGTATGAACTCGAATCGCCTGGGCTTGGTGAACAACTTATTGATACCTTTGAACAAGCGACCAAAAAGCTAAGCGCACCCAACCCACCAATAGTTCCTGTATTAGGTCAAGCAAGCAAACTTGGCGCAAAGCGTTTGATCCTTCAACAATTTCCTTTTTCCCTTGTGACTGTTGTTAATAACCAAGCAATTACTATTGTTGCCTTCGCCCATCATTCGAGAAAGCCGGGTTACTGGCATAATCGGGTCAGCCCTTAATGCTACTCATCGCGCAATTGTTGCTTTCATCTCATGAGTATCAAGTGCACTCCACTGCTGTGACGTTAACCGGTACAGCCTCACTAGGCGACCATGAAATTCAATAGTGTCGAAAGTAGAAAACCCTGCTTTCTCTGCCACTTTTAGTGACCCAATATTCTCAGGCTCAATAATAACAACCACCGACGATAGCTGCTTTTGATTAAATGCCTCATGGAGTACCGCTTGCACGGCTTCCGACGCTAGGCCTTTGCTCCAGTACTGTTTGGCTAGCCGATACCCTAGCCCGCTTTCCTCAACACCATTTACCTTTTCGGGGCTGACACCGCAAAAGCCGACAAGCTTACCGGAAACCTTCTCTACTAAGGCCCACGGCCCGATACTGTGAGCTGCATAGATTTCCAAGCACCATTCAATAAACCGCCGCGTCGCCGCTTCATCGCAAACGCCTCGGATCGAGTATTTCATCACCTCAGGATCGCTGAGGATAGCGGTCAACTCAGGAACATCATCTAGGGATAATGTCCGTATAAATAGTCTTTCCGTTTCGCACATCTGCACCATTTCCTCCTTGTTGATGATGCTTCGGTACGTGCTAGCTCCGAACACAATTGATTGTCGTGAGGAGTGTGCCTTTACTGCGCCTAAGCCCTCGACGTTTGGTTAAGCAGTTACCAGACGTGGGTGCATTTCAATGAAGAGGTTAAGCATGGCGATCGTGTGGCGAAGAAAACTCAATGATGGCTTCAATCTCCACAGCAAACCCCTTCGGCAGTGATCCAACACCAATGGCAGAGCGTGCATGCTCACCGCGCTCACCAAGCACAGTAACAAACAGGTCGGAACAACCGTTGATGACTTCAGTGTGAGAAGTAAAGTTGGGATCAGCGTTAACCATACCAAACATCTTCACAACACGTTGAACCCGATCAAAGTCTCCTAGAGCTTCTTTGATGAGTGCGAGGAGATACAGGCCAACCTCTTGAGCGTAGGCTCGGGCCTGCTCAATAGTCACTTCCTGCCCCACTTTTGGGACAGCCACTCCCTCTTCTCGCAACGGAGCGCCCTTACCTGACAGATAGAGCATATTGTTCGAAATTATATAGGAACGAAAGTTGCCCCTTGGCGTGGTAACGACGGGTAGTTCCAAGCCCAATGAGCGGATACACTCTTCTACGGTTGATTTCATTACAGACTCCACATCTATGCTATTGAGGGTTAAAGATCTAGACGATAGACATCCCATTTTGTAATCTCACTGAAGCCAACGCTTTTTATAAGACCATATCCAGGATTAAACGCTTTAAGAACGCGCATCTCGACTCTACAGCACTTTTCAGATTGTGATCTTCTCACCGCATGTTGCAGAAGCAACTTTTTATTTTCATCAGTATCAAATCCATCGACTAAGTACATATCTTCAACATAAAGAACACGTGAAGCGATGTAACTGGCAAACTTAAAATTATATATATAGAAACCAACGGGCTGTTCGTCTTGATAAGCTAAAGACCCAAAACAAGCAGGCGTAGTAGCTAAAAAAGCGTCGGCATAGCTTTCTCTATCAGCAGTAAAAAGATGCCTCTGCTTTTCAGATTCGGCAAGCTTGGCATTTAAGTCATAAAGATCATCGATATTTCCTTTATTTACGTTAGCAAGTTCCATAGATTTATTTCCTATCAATTTTAAAAATTGAAGTGTGTAACGCCCGCTGGATCGACGAATTAAGAATGAAAGTCAAAAGGAGAAATAGCCGTACCCTGGTTGTAAACCATTTTCCACTCGTTTCCCTCTTTCCTCCATATTGACGTTCGCCGAGAATAGCTTGTCATTAAGCCGTTTTGACGACTGATCGCAACCCGGTAAAAGAGCTGAATGAGATCAGAGCTCAATCTCCTGTGTTCAAAGTCCTGAGATACAGCCGACCACGCGGACTCGTGCGGCAAACTATCAAGAACACTGTTTAACCCGAAAAAATCGCCTGATGCTCCGATCTCCAAAAAATCTGGGGACAACAAAGAACGCAGTTTCGCCGGTGAACTGCGCACCTCAAAGCTGAGCAAGGCTCTTTCTTTTTCTATCAGATCCGCTTCGATCTCCATAGCCAATTACCTTAACGTCTGAACTCACCGACCTGCGCGGCTCCTTGTTTAGAGCCTTAGACTGAATACTTAGCTCCCCTTTTCCTCGAGCAAATCGACATAAGCGGCTTCGATGAGCTGGGATGACTCGATACCGAGCTGGTTCAATAGGCGGTGTGCGATCTCAACACCGACCTGTGATGACTCACTGGAGGCAAGTACCACTTCAAGTTCAAGAAAGTGCCCAAGGGCCTCCACCCTATCGAGATGTATACGTGTCCTGTCAACAAGATACAGCGTGCGATGTTTCCGAACACGACCAGCTACACCATAGGCCAGCGAAAGCGTCTCTCTCAATGTTTCAGGTTCATCAGTTGGCGAGCGAACATAAAACGATTCTTTCGGCCCAGCCTGATTCTCGCGCCGGTAAAAAATCAGTTCTCCGTGCTTTTCTGAAAACACCCGAAGCTTCAGTCGCCCGGCCTCACATTGGAAGAACATATCGTCTTGCAATATCTCGGTTGGCCCATTATCAGCGATCTTAGCCACCTTAGATTCGAGCACTTCGATATTGCCGATACGAGCTTTGATCTCAATATTTCTGGCCATATGGTGAACCTTTTAACCCTAAAGCACGCTGGCGACTTTGACGTAGCGAAAGTCAGACATCTGAGTCTGAACCGTTAGGGTTTGGCCGCAACTGGCGCTGAATGCCAAGCAAGAAATTGCGCAGCATCTGGTCTTTGCACTCACGGTAATTTTTATGGCTTGGCTTACGGAAAAAGGCGCTGAGCTCATGGTTGCTCAACGGCAGCCCGACCCGCTCAAAAACCGCTAACACATCTTCGGCCTTCATGTTCAGAGCAATGCGCAGCTTCTGGAACACCATATTGTTGTTCAACTGTGCTTCCGGCGCGGGCGGCGGGCCTTCACGCTTGCCACGCTTAAAGCTGATAAACCCATTCAAAAACGCCGCCAACTCTTTGTTCTTCATAGCAACAAAGGTGTCATCGTCATCCTTTTTCAGCCAGGCGGTTACCTGTGGCTGGCTCACGCTGACCTCTGCCAAGGCGAAGATATCCACGATGGTGTTATCTTTTAAATCAAAGGTATAACGGATGCGGCGAAAAATATCGTTATTGGTCAAAATGGGGTTCCTGGCCGGTAGTTAGTGTTTCAAGAAACTCGTCGATTTCTGCTTTCAGCTCGTCATCTTCAATGCCCTGGGCACTGGTTTGGGCACGCTGCAAATTGGCGATAGCCGCGTCCGTTTGGCCCGCTTCAACTTGCAACGTCGCCATGGACAAACCGATTGATGCTATATGGTCATTCGATGGCTTGGCAATGGCCTTATCGAGCGCCTTTTGGTAAATCGGCAGCGCGTCTTCCAGCTCTTCGGTAAAATCAGCCAGCGTCTCCCATTGTTCCGGGTGGTCTTTATCGGTATTTTCGTTCTCAGTGCAAATCGCCCGCAGCTCGGCATACAGCGCCTCAAATGTTTCTCTATCGTCCCTAGCGGCGGCCTTCATCAGCTTTTCCGCCAGTTCGTAGACGGCCTTGTATATTTTGGTGTTAATCATTATTGATGACCTTTTAATAAAATAAATAAAATTTAAATTAACGTTCAATAGAATTAACGCCGGGCGGTTTCAACCTCCAAGTGCAACGCTATTGCATGGCCTCGTTAGCTTTGTTTGTAGACATGTTTTCGATATCCCACCTTCACCACCGTGACGACAAGGAGCTCATCTACCACCTCATATATGATTCGGCATACCCCTTGCCGAAGCCGGTAACGTCTTGACGTTATGATGTCACAGCGTCATAGCGTCAAAACTACCCAGTGGCTCGCGAACCCATGATGCGCCTATTCAGCGAAAAAATCGTGAAGCGCGGCGGCGCATGCGTCCGGTTCTTCTTCCGCCACGAAATGCCCGCAGTCTAGAGCGACTTCCCGTACATCATCCGCCCAATCACGCCAGACGCTAAGCGGCGACTCGGCTTGCCCTGCGAGGAAGCCCCTGCCCCAGACGACCAGCATCGGGCATTGAATCCGGCGACCGGCATTGCGATCCGCCCGGTCATGCTCCAGATCAACCGTAGCGCCCGCTCGGTAGTCCTCGCACGTTGCCTCAATGACGGAAGGTTTATTGAAGTGCCGAATATACTCGGCCAAAGCTGGAGCAGTGATAGCCTCCCGTTGGCCTGCCCACTTCGCCAGCAGGTGACGCAAATAAAACTCAGGATCGTGGCCAATCAATCGCTCGGGCAAGGGAGCAGGCTGAGCAAGAAATGGCCAGTGGTAGGTACGCATGGCGACATCTTTATTCATTCGTTCCCACACCTCAAGGGTCGGGACGATATCGAGTGCAGCAAACCGCAATACTCGCTCGGGATGATCAAGGACTAGCCGGTAGCCCACGCGTGCGCCCCGGTCGTGGCCCGCGAGCAGAAATTGCTCATACCCAAGCGCCGACATGACCTCCACCATGTCTTGGGCCATGGCGCGCTTGGAATACCGCATATGTTCTGAATCGGGTTTTGGCCCCTTGCTTTCGCCATAGCCCCGAAGATCGGGTACCACGAGCGTAAAATGATGGCGCAGCTGCGATGCCACCGCATGCCACATCACGTGATTTTGAGGGTAACCGTGCAACAGCAATAGCGGTGGACCAGACCCGCCGCTGCATACGAATATCTCGGCGTCTCCGGTTTGGATACGGCGCTTCTCAAAATCGTCAAACATGGTCGTGGTACCTCGCACTGGTAATGTTTTGCATGACGCCAGCACGATGCATAGTTAAAGCGGGCATCACCATGCCAGACTGGGTTTAAGCATTTGCCTGATTTTAGCAGCGAGAGCCGCTAAAACCTTATCGTCCTCGCGTTTATAGTCATGGGACGAAATGTAGCCTTACGCAACTATCTGATTCTCGTGCCCATAAGCCTGATGAAGACAGATGGAGGTGGACAGACACTTGCGATGCCGTTGCCTCTTCAAGCAATCCTGCTGGATCCCATACCAAATCGGTGCCTCTTAACTGATTGACCTCTATGCGTTGTTAGCAGTAATGCTCCATGATGAACTCAGGGTGGCCAGTTTGTTCATCAATCTGCTCACCCAGTGAAATAAAGCCATGCTGCTTATAAAAATTGATACCGGGAGCGTTCTGGCTGTAGACACTGAGCTGCAAACACTCCCTTCTGCTCTTGGCATCATCCATCAACTCAGAGCCTATCCCCGTCCCCTGTAAACTTGGAGACACAAAAATCGCAGCTAACGTATTTCCATAGAGGCTATAAAATCCAGCGACTTGCCCGTCAGATTCATATACATAAGTCTCCGACGCAGGGATGTAGACATCGCGCATTTCGCTAACTTTTGACTTCCAAAACGCTGGTCCAACAAAGGCGTGAGCTTTAATCGATGCTGAAAGCCAGATATCCAACACTTGATCAATATCTGACTCTCGGTATTTGCGAATCATCTAGATGTTCCTACTGATGGTCAACTGCGCCAAAGACGTTACTGAAAAAACTGGCGACCCCTGGGATAGGTTGGTACCTCCAAGGCAGTTAGCTGCATAAAAATAAGGCTGGAATGTCTTGCCCTCGTCAGGGTAGATCTGACCCTTCCCCTGGATTAAGGCCTCTCGTCACTTGCTCATAGCCTTTTTTGCTTCCACCACACCGGAAGCTCCAGAATTTTAGCAGATTATTCAGAGGGTATTGTATGGCGCTTAAGATCTAAACCTATCATGGGCCAGCACCTGCGGAGGTGCTGGCCTGCTTATTACTGGGCATCTTGGTTTAAATTTCGTTCAGCTGGTATATCGCTCAGATACTCGACGAATTCCACTTCAAACCCAGCCGGATCGACAAAATAGACATTTTTACGAAACGGCTCTGGGGAGCCGGGTTTAGCAACAGCAAACCCCGCTTTATTTAATCGAGTGACAACGGCGTCGAGGTTATCGGTTACATAAGCAAAATGGGCCAGCCCAACGCTATGGCCTTTCAAATCACGGTTCTCCCCTTCGCCATGATCGCTTAACGCCAGGTAGTGATCATCGTCTCCAAAGTGGATCCATTTGCGTGGCTTGCCATACCACTCGCCATGGCCCTCATCGCGTATCCGCCAGTGTGGGAATACAGCGCGGTAAAATTTCAGCATGGCATCCATATCAGCAACCACCAGATTAACGTGTTCCAAGTACATAAGCGTCTCCTTGCGTTAAGTGAAATGGCAGGATAAAACCTCAACTTAACTTGATGTAAAGCGCTTTTTGCGGAAAAATGGCAAAAAATATTCAGGGGTGAGTCATGGCAGAAACTGTCTGGAGTGTTGGCAAGGTCGCCAAGCGTTGCGGGATTAACGTCAGCACCCTGCACTTTTACGAGCAGCAGGGGCTAATCCATAGCTGGCGCAATGCGGGCAATCAGCGCCGCTATAAACCAGAAGTGCTGAGGCGGATTTCGGTGATCAAGGCCGCGCAGAAAGTCGGTGTCAGTCTGGAAGAGATAAAGCAGGCCTTTGAATCACTACCCAATAACCGCACGCCGACGGTTGAAGACTGGCAGCAGCTTTCAAAAAACTGGCAGCAGATGCTGGATGGCCGTATTGCCTATCTACAAAAGCTGCGCAATAACCTGGCGGGCTGTATCGGCTGTGGCTGCCTTAGCATGACCAACTGCCCGCTCTATAACCCAGACGACAAACTGGCCGAATCGGGTAGCGGTGCGGTGCTTCTGGATCAAGCTGAGCAAAAAGCGAGAGCCGAACAGCAACCTAACGCTAGCTCGTAACCATTAATAGCAACCGTGAATAATCACCATCAAGCCTCAATCTATACGGATGAACCACTTGGGTTTGATGCGCCCAAAATCGCGGCGGGTGTTTGTTTTCAAGGCTCTTTTGGAATCCAGCACCACCACATCCGCTTCCTTTCTGACAAACACCACCCAATGCCAGAAAGGCCTGCCCTGCTCCATCCGCCATTTGATCGCCAACAACGCCTTGTCTGGCAGACTCTCCCAGCTGTCGAATGGCGTCTCCGTGGGCGCAGCCTTTATATCGAACGCACGTAAAAGTTTACGTACGTACTCAGTGTCTGACCAAAGCGCTGTGTCTTCGGCATGGATACCCAAAGCGTTTGCTGTCTCTTTCGCTTGCGCATAAGTAATGCCTGCAAGCACAGCGCATGCCGCAATGCCGCAGCCGGATATTTCTTCTTGAATGACGGGGTTCATAATGCGCCATGGCCTTTGCAAGACTTCCAGCGGGTTTGGCAACGCTGCCAAGTAAAACTCGGCAGATAATGCAACAGCAGCTGTTTACGTTTTATTCGTAGTGGCTCCACAGCCTGAGCACTTTCACCACTCGATCATCCTCAAGCACTTGGTAGACCATACGATGTTGGATATTTATGCGCCGTGAATAGGCGCCTGCAAGATCACCAATAAGCTTCTCAAACGGAGGCGGCTTACGGTAAGGGTCTTCTGCAATCAGTGCCAGTAATTCCTGAGCTTTTGGCTTGAGGCCGCTGGAGGCCAACTTCCTTGCGTCCTTCTGGGCTTGTTTGGTGTAAACCAACTTCCATGTCACCAGTCCAGCTCCTCATCGCATTCATCCACAGGGGAATTCATCCCCTCACGAATAGACTCCCGCATACCGGGTACGGAGAGCAGGTAAAGTGTTTCCTGAATGGCTGACCAATCTTCCTCGGATACCAAGACGGCTTTGTTCCGCTTACCCATGATGACGATTGGCTGGTGGGACTCGGCCGTTTCATCAATCAGCCGATATAGGTTGCTGCGCGCCTCAGTCGCTGTGATTCCGGTCATGACGCACCTCTTGAATGTTTAACTTTCGATTGAGTGTACGCCTTTAGGTACGTACGTCAAGACGGACGTCAAAAGACCCATGGCATTATTCGAGGAAGCGTTAGCTAAAGCGTTTTTTAGCCAAGTGCTTCACACTCGCACGTCCGCTAGCGGTGTCTAGCACAACCAACCCCTCTGACTCAGCATCCATCTGGGCCAGTAGCTCTCCATGCACACTCCAAACCGCCGACTGGCCCACGCTGATAAAGTTATCGCTCGGCCCAACACAATTCGCCATGATCACACTCATATGATGTCGACGCGCTACGGCTGGATAATGAGCCATGGCCTTAGCCAAGCCGCATGCGGGTTTAGCAACGCTGGCTAAGTGAATCTCAGTAGACAATGCGGCCAATTCATCAGCATGGCTCATTTGAAACGACTTGTAACAAATGCCAGGTGCCAGTTTAAAGCCGCCTCTCTCCAGCGCAAAAGCTGCTCATACCGTGGCATAAAATGTGAATGCTCATCGGCATGTCAGCATTGATGAGCAGGTTGTGCTGATCACTCCATTTTCAGACATCGACTTAAAGCTTTGCATGCCATGATTCGATTGAGCGGCGATAGCCAGAGGGCAGATTGGCGGGAAGTGACTCAACTGGAAATACCTTGATTTCGATATGCTCCTCACTCACAACAGGTGAAAAGGTCCCTGACAGCGAACAACCATAGGTGACAATAAAGACATGTCGGCCTGGAATAACCTCAAAGAGGTATGTGTCAAGAAGATGATCAGCATTGATGCTAATACCCAACTCCTCGTAAAACTCTCGTTGCAGACACAGCTCTGGGCTCTCACCGATCTCAATGCGACCTCCTGGCAGCTCCCACTCGTTTCTATCATTAAGTGCGAGAACGCACTCAAACCTTTGAGTTAAAAGAACACCTTTGATTGAAACAGGAAACATTTTTTACCTCTAACGCCGCCGGCTTGCGCGGTTTTGTGGTGAAGGCGAGCCCGTAACGAAAAATACGTCGCGATAGCAGGCCTTGTTAAATTTTCAAAGCGCCATATGCAGCAACGGATAGGCTATACCCTGCTCCTCGACTGGGGAGTTACGGTCACTTTAAAACAAATATGCTGGTAAAAACCTAGCGCCTGCCCATTCTGTTCGTTTACCTCGACTTTTGTCCCCCCTTGCTGTGTCCTTTGAGGGCATGGGCCACACATTGCACCAATGCCTTTTACGCGTACATCGGCGGCTCTCGCGCTATACTGCACCACTTTTTATTTTCGACACCCCTTACGACCATCCTGTCAGAGCGCCTTATGCCATTTGCAAAACTAGGATTATCCAGTCCTCTTGTTCAAGCGATTACCGAGCTCGGTTACAAAACGCCCACGCCCATCCAGGAACAAGCCATTCCTGCCATTCTTTCGGGTAACGACTTGATCGCCACCGCACAAACCGGCACAGGCAAAACCGCTGCCTTTGTGCTGCCGCTTCTGGAACGCTTCAGTAACGCAGAAACCTTGCGCGGCAAACGCATACGTGCGCTGATCCTGGTACCGACCCGCGAGTTGGCAGTTCAGGTCGAAGCCAGTGTGGCTCAATACGCTAAGCACACGCCCTTAACTTCGATGGCCGCGTATGGCGGCGTGGATACCGCGCCGCAAAAGGAGCGCTTAGTCGAAGGCGTGGATATTCTGGTCGCCACACCGGGCAGACTGCTGGATTTGGCGCATCAGCGTGCGCTGCACTTTGATGAGCTACAAGTGATGGTGCTGGACGAAGCGGACAGAATGGTCGACATGGGTTTTGTCGATGACATCCATAAAATCATCGTGCGCCTGCCTGAAAACCGTCAAAACCTGTTGTTCACGGCCACCATGACCAATGACGTTCGCGCCATCGCCAACGCTTTTTCAGACAGCAAGATGACCAGCCTGGCGGCTGACATCGCCATTACGCCCAACGTCCGCGCCGCCGCCACGATCAAACAGTGGCTGATCACGGTAGACAAAGACACCAAATCCGCCTTACTGAGCCATTTGATCAACGAGCAAGCGTGGGATCAGGCACTTATTTTTGTCGAGAAAAAACACAGTGCGGCCAAGCTGGTTGCCCAACTGGAAAAACGCGGCATCGCAGCGGATTCCATTCATGGCGGCAGAAGCCAGGCCATGCGCGAACAGGTGTTAACTCAGTTCAAAACGGGCGAACTCAAGTACCTGGTGGCCACCGGGGTGGCCGCACGGGGTTTGGATATTGGTGAGCTGAGCCGTGTGGTGAATTACGATTTACCTTTCCAGCCCGAAGAGTACATACACCGTATTGGCCGAACCGGCCGTGCGGGTGCCTCAGGTGAAGCCATCTCGCTTGTAGACATCAGTGACTTTAAAAATCTTTGTGCTATTGAAAGGCGCTTGAAAAATACGATTGAGCGCAAAGAAATTGCAGGCTTTCCGGTTAAAAAAGCAGTACCCGCGTCAAACTTGAACTATAATAAATAAAGTTCTCGTTAATACTTAGCAAACAAGCCCACCTTTTTAAGAGGTGGGCTTGTTGATTATAGATATGTCACGAGGCGGGTAAAAAAGCATCTAACAACTCAGCATTAGTGGGATACTTCTCCAATAACCCAAGCAACTTCTGCGCGCCCTCGACTGGCTTAAGCGTTGTCAACGCTCTACGCAATGTCCTTACCTTTTCAATATCTATTTCATCAATCAAAAGCTCTTCTCGACGGGTACTGCTTTTGGCAATATCGATCGCCGGGAAAATCCGTTGATTGGCCACGTCGCGGGACAACACGAGCTCCATATTGCCGGTGCCCTTGAACTCCTCGAAAATCACCTGATCCATGCGGCTTCCCGTATCCACCAGCACGGTGGCCAGAATGGTCAGCGATCCGCCGTTTTCGATCTTTCTCGCAGCGCCAAACAGTTTTCGCGGTATTTCCATCGCTCGGGAATCCAGCCCACCCGACATAGTGCGACCGTTGCCCCGCTGCTCGGCATTGTGAACGCGCGAAAGTCTGGTAAGCGAATCGATCAAGATCATCACATCATGCCCCTCGCCTGCCTGCTTACGCGCCGTCTCAAGCAGCTTATCGGCCATACGCACATGGTGTGTGTAGGTCTCGTCTGACGACGAGGCATGTACCTCTGCCGACACACTGCGCTTAAAATCGGTTACTTCTTCAGGGCGCTCATCAATCAGCAAGGCATACAGCTTTATGTCAGGATGAGCCTCGGCCACAGCCTGACAGATATGTTTTAACATCGTCGTTTTGCCAGAGCCTGGCGGCGCCACAATCAACCCTCGTTGCCCCATCCCAATGGGCGTAATCAAATCCATCGCTCGCACCGTACGCTGCTGAGAACCAGGCGCTAAAACAATGCGTGGGGAAGGATGAATAGCGACGCCATTTAAAAACCGTTTTTCGGGATCATTAGGGAATTGATCTTCAACGTTATCGGTTGGTTTGGCGTCTACCTGCCTTTTTGTTTTCAAGCCTAATGTTTTTCTCGTCATAATATTGATATATCGCCTTGAATAATATGGATTTATATAATAATGGCAGTGCTTTGATAATGATATTGGGCTTGCAGCATCACTGTATTTCACGAGTGAACGTGTTGTCTTTTAGTAAGCAAATAGGTTGATCTTCTGAAAGGCAGCCGGTTTATGGGCCAACCGATCTCTGCTATTTTCAAGCCAGTTGCCCAAATGGCTCTCTCTATTCAGCCTGTTAGTTACGCTCAAAATCCTGCAGCTTACCCTGGATTGAGCGATACAAAACTGGTTACCTTCCAGTTTCGGGGGTTGCCAAACCAGCGCTGAGAATGTTGGCACTTAGCAAGTTCATAAACCGCTTTGCGGTGCTCGTGGTGTTCTCGATCAACAATTTGATACCGGTCAGCAGGCGTCAAGTACCGAATACTATTATCCAGGCGTTACTCGTTGTAAGCCCGCTCGAACGTCTGCATCCAGTCTCGTACGATGCAAACCCTTTAGTGGGCCACGCTGGGTAATATTTGATGGTGCGGAACAACACTTCCGAGTAAAAGTTGTCGTCACTCACTCTCGATCAGTTTTAAGACATCAGTATACCCAATTTTGTCAACCTCGCTTTAAGTGCATAAGACGTCATTAATGCACCACTATATGAGTACAACACCGGAAGCGACACCAGCCCCTTGGACAGCAATTTGAGTGACAGGTTGCCAAGTCCTTTACTGCCACTTGTTAGCTTTAACTACCAAAAGTGGCAAGCTATTTCACATAACTAACATCGCAATATAATCGTTTTCGTGAAACTCACTTGGAATATATGACTTGCCAGTAAGTAACCATTTATCAATATCTTCATCGACTCTACCAGCATGCGCAATAATTTGGTAATAAGAAAGATTATGATACCAGTATGTAGTAGCACTAGAAGATGAATCGTGCCATTTACTTTCAAATAAGCGTAAGTTACTTAAAATACTATTATCCATTTTTAGCCTTTCTTCCTCTGTTAAACATTCTTTAATGTATCCAATTATAGCAAAGTCTAATTCAGAGCATATAAGACTAAAAATATGATTATTTTTACTATTACCACCGAAATTCCAATCTGACCAAGCTTCATATGCCATGCACCACAGGTCCTTTCTCCTAATGGAGTCGGAGCATATAACAATCTCTTTTAGGCACTCTGTAACAACTTTACGGCTATAATTATCAGTACACTTACTGATAGAAATAGATTTTATGTAGGCTTTAACATTATCTCTACTCGATGTATTAGCTAACATTCTTCCAAGCGCAACTTGTATTTTTGGATAACGAACAACATACTTGTTAAAAACATTCATCCACGCGACAAACTTCTCACCGTCATCTCCAACTTTATTAAAAATTTTTGTTAAGTATTTATTTTCATCCTCAGTAAATTGATTGTCATCTCGCTGTGTACTTAACGTTGAGTATACACTTGAAAACTCTAAGTAATCATTTTTAGTTTCAAAACCTATAAAGAAAGCTGTTTCAACTCTTATATAAAGCATAATATGCATTAGAATTGGTACAGATTCATTCCCCTCAAAAGCAGACACCAAAAACGAGGGTTTAAAATAATCGAGAACGCAAAGCATCTGTACATACTTATAACTTAACAACGGCCTATTGTTAAATAGACGCCACATTTCAGAAATATCTTCAAAATTTTTATTGGATATAGCTAATAAAAATCTTTCTAAACTCTCTCTTTCATGTATAGGAACGTCTACACCTTCCTCAACATTAAATTCACATCTTAGGCGAGACAGCTCCTGTTTGGAGTAAGCTAATATCTGACCACTTATGTTTATATTATTTGAAAGCAGAGCTTTCCATAAGGATCCATTTTCATCCAAAAAGCTCGTTACATTAAATAGTATTGCCAATTTATTGAAACTATATAAGTCTTCATATTCCCAATTTTCTAGAGTTTCTATGACCCAACTTATTAAGTTAATTATTTTTTCTTTTTTTAAATCATCTTCTTCAAGGAAGCTAATATTTTGAAACTTCAAGACGTAAAAGCATTCGTATTCTGCCTCTAAATTCCTGTAGAAATCATTTAGAACTTCATTGCTAATATCTTCAATTCCTAACAACTCTGTATCTATAGCTACAATATCATTACAATTGGAGCTTACTGAAAGTTTAACAAGCTTCTTCAGATTATCTTCATAATAGCTCATTGGTGCTTCCATATTAAATTATCTTGATGGTCTAATTGTTCCCACAACTCTATAAATGAGTCAGCTATAAGCTGGCCATCATCAATCTTCTGAAGTATATGATGTTGTTTCCCAAGGCTGTTAACAGATGTACCTAATGACCATGCAAGCACACCTTCTCGAGTATCAGGAAATATTAAAAATCTATCATGAAAATTCCAGCCTGAACTTCCAATTCGCGCTCTAAACTCAAATTTTATTCCGTAAAAGTTCGAATCTAAATTTTGGAATATTTTTTTTTGTTCAACAAGCAGTGCATTTTTTCCTTTAGCCTTTTCTTTTGTCTCACACTTATCATTAAATGCACTTAAATTTGTTAATGCTCTTAGATCTGAACCAAAGTAAGGGCAATAAAAAAGAGTTTTCAAGATATCATTTGCGTTTAGGTATGGATCCCAAAGCCAAACCCCTTTTTCACCATACTGAACAATTAATGACTTAATGTCAGATATAGCTTTTTGATGCTCACTTTCCACATCACCTGCTTTAGGTTTATATTGGATGAACTTTTTTTGTTTAGTGAGCCGTGTTTTTTCATCTCTATATAATCTTTTCTGAACCCACCCATCATGATTATAACTTTTATCTCCGACATCATTTCTTTGAGTGTGTCGAACATTTATACGTATATTTTCTTCAATATCCTTATTTTTTATCTTAAAAACTCGGGGTTCATTTTCAATAATTCCAATTTCAACTGAGAATGTTGAGACAAAAGAACTTGGTCGAGTTGCTGCTAATATTAAATTATGCTCATCATCCCAAACAACTCCTTTGTGTGGCCCATAATCACTATCCATGGGTATAACAAGATCTGTACCTTTTATTTCGTAAGAACCATACCCATTAATAATTTTATCGTATTCCATTTCACAGTTAACTCTTAACTTACGATTTTTAGCCTTTGGATGGAATGCGATTTTTAGTCTCAAATCATTTTCGCTCTTTGAATGCTGAAATTGAGCTTGAATTACAGTCACAGGAATTTGTATTAAAAAATTACCAAGCCGATCTGAAAGACTAGCTAAAGCAATGGGAATGTACTGCTGAATCTTTTCGGACAGTTCTTGAAGTAGTTCTGGTGACTCTAAAAAAGGAATGACTTTGTTCTTAGTAGAGTTCTGCAACTCTACAATATGAGAACCATTCCAAAAGTTATTTTTAAGCACTTTATTAAGAGGAACTTCTTCAAAGGAATCTGGCGGTACAAACTTCGGTGGTTGATATTGAAACTGATCTTCTAATTTTAGCATGTTACCTGATGCAGACCAGCTTCCTTCCTCCTTCAGCTCCTTTATATTGAGTAAAATATCATTGATATTTTTCGTATAACTCAAAATACCAAAGCTCCAGTCTTTTAACTTACTAACAACTAATCGTTTATTATTTATGAGCTTTGGGCTTGCTATTTTTTCATCAAGTCTATTCTCAGCAACAATTATAGTAAAAATATTACAAATAGTTTTATCAGGAAGGTGAGCGAAAATTTCCGTAATTTCAACTCTATCATAGAATCCTAACACACCGTACTCTAACAATTTTTTTAATTGATCCATTAGTACCACACAGTTTTTTCATTTTAAATTTGCGGGATAGATAGTATTTTACTAGAGCTAACAGTGATTAAAATGTGCGTTCTGATATTGAATAAACGCGCTGCACTATTCAACATTTTCTCGCGAGCCGAAATGGCCCTAATCCTATAATATATAATAAAATTAACAGTAATTTGGCAATATATCCAAAATTCACGTACTCACTCGTTTTTGCTGATCTGATCATACTCTATTCATAAAATTGGCTTAGGTCACGCGTCGGGAAGGTAAATTTTGCCGGTGGTGTGTTCAGGGTTGAAAAGGTGGGGAAGGAAACTCTGTACAAGTGATTGTTTTCGTTGACTTATTCAATGCTGATCGCCCAATGAATTGGGCTCCTACAGCCCCTCGACGCGGGCATTGATGACGTGATGATTTCTAGAATGGCAATGGATGGCTCGTTGCAACCCCATTGCAATGGACTTCTGTAAGAGCCCGACTTCGTCGGGCGAGCATTTTTGGTGGCTGATTAAGCGCTGATCGCCCAATGAATTGGGCTCCTACGAACCCCTTAACGCCGGCTTTGGTGGCACGGTGGTTGCTGATTGCGCAATGAATTGCACTCAGGGCACCGTGCACTTACCAGGGTGGGCGTATTAGGCTTTTAGGACGTAGCGGAGAGTTTCGACGACTTGGTCGGTGGTGGTGCACCAGGCTTGGGCGCCTGCGTCGACTTCTTTTAATGGGTGGACGATGTCTTCGCTGTGCAGGGTGATGTAGGGCTTGGCCAAGGCGGCGCAGTAGCCTGCGTCGAAGGCGGCGTTCCATTGCTTGTATTTGTCGCCGAAGCGTACGACGACCAGGTCGGCCTGTTCGATCATGGTGCGGGTGCGGATGGCGTTGACCTTGGAGGACTGATGGTCGCGCCAGAAGCCTACGTCAGGCTTGCCGAGGTGGTCACCGGCGGCGTCTGAGGCGTCGTGGTCGGTCACCGGGGCGGTGAAGACGATATCCAGGCCTGCCGCGTCGGCGCCGCGTTGGATTTCGTCGCGCCAGTCGGTGTGGATCTCGCCTGATAGATATACGTAAAAGCTCATGGTCACTCCTGATAACGCAGTCATTTAGTCGATACAGCTATTTTATGGAAAAACATTCCATATTGATACCGGCGTCAAATCAGCGGCTGCTTGGCCAGCAGGTAGATATCCATGATCCAGCCGTGCTGTTCGCGCAGGCTTGCACGGCGCTGGATGATTTCATCGCTGACCTCGCTTAGCCGGCCTTTGATCAGGCACTGTTTTTCCATGCCCAGGTAGGCACCCCACCAGATGTAGGTATCGTCGGCGGGCAACGCGGTAAAGGCCCCGCCGCTGTCGAGCATGACGGCGACCGTGGCGGCGTCGCTTGGCCAGCCGCGTTCGCGCAGGCGGCGGCCGGTGGTGATCTGGATGGGCTCGGCGAGCGCATTCAGCGGTATGCGGTGTTCGGCGGTGAGTACCTGCAGGCTGGTGATGCCGGGCACCACCTCGACGTTTACCTGCCGCCCGGCCGCACCCAGGCGTTCGGCGATGCGCAGGCTGCTGTCGTAAAGCGAGGGGTCGCCCCAGATCAGCATGCCGACCCGCCCGCCTTCGGGCAGGTGGGTCGCCATCAATGATGCCCACACATCGGCGATGGCGTTATGCCATTCATCAACGGCGCCCAGGTAATCACCCCGCTCGCCTCGTTTGGGCAGGTCGAACTCGACGATTCGGGCCTTTTCGGGCTCGCGCAGCAGCGTTTGGCACAGCAGGCGGCGCAGGTCGACCAGATCGCTTTTGGCTTCGCCTTTGCGCGGCAGCAGGATCAGGTCGGCGTCATTGAGGGCGCGCACGGCGGCAAGCGTGACGTGGTCAGGGTTGCCGGTGCCAATACCGATCAGCGAAAGCGTTGTCATCCGTCGCGGCCCTCCTCGTCTGGCAGGTTGGCAAACGGCGAGTCCGCGGACTGTGGCCGAAAGCGGCGGTCGTAGCCCACGGCGTACAGCGCGCTTTCCTGAAAGTCCTGGCTCTCGAGCACCGGCCCGACCAGAATCAGCGCCGTGCGCTGCAGCGTGTTGGCGGCTAGCGCTTCAATGGTGGATAGGCGCCCTCTGATGATTTTTTCATCGGGCCAGCTGGCGCGCCACACAATGGCCACGGGGCAGTCACTGCCATAATAAGGAACCAGCGACGCCACCACACTTGCGAGATTATGAACTGACAGGTGAATCGCCAGCGTCGCGCCGGTTTGAGCAAAGTTTGCCAGGGTTTCGTTGTCCGGCATGGCGCTGGCACGCCCGGAGGTACGCGTCAGCACTACCGATTGCGCCACGCCCGGCAGGGTCAGTTCCTGGCCCAAACTGGCCGCAGCGGCGGCAAAGGCGGGCACGCCGGGGGTAATGGTGTAGGGGATTTCAAGCGCGCTCAGGCGGCGGGTCTGCTCGCCCATCGCCGACCATACCGAGAGATCCCCCGAGTGCAGCCGCACCACATCCTGCTCAGCCGCGTGGGCGGCCTGGATTTCCTCGATGATCTCGTCCAGCGACAGTGGCGCGGTGTTGACGATGCGCGCCCCTGGCGGGCAATGCGCCAGCAGTTCTTCCGGTACCAGCGAGCCTGCATAGAGGCACACCGGGCTCGCGGCAATCAGATCGCGGCCGCGCAGCGTGATCAGGTCCGGGGCGCCTGGCCCGGCACCGATGAAGTGTACGGTCATAATGATGTTCCTATGGCGATGGCCGCCGTTGCCTGCCGGTCAGCGGAAATATGCCGTGGGCCGAGCAGCTCTGCCCCAGGTCCGGCGGCCAATAACGCCACCGCTTCGGCCACGCTGCCCGTACCCCGGGCCTGCAGGCTTTGCGCGGATTGCGTGAAAGTAGTGACGCTTGGCAGGTGCACATCGGCGACCAGAATGACATTGAGGCAGCGCGTCTGACCGAGGCTTTGCACCAGCGGGCACATGGATTGCGTGGCCGCCAGGGCGTCGATGGCCCCAAAGCGCTGGGTCAGCGTATCGAGCAACCCCGCCAGCGAGGCAAGCGACGCACCACTGCGAAAACCAAAGCCCACGACTTTTAGCGCCTGCCCGTTCATCGAACGCCCCGCCACTGCACAATGGGGTAGCTGGCCTTCCAGCCCCGGCGGGTGCCCAGCGGCGCAGCGCTGGCAAGCTCCAGGCGCAGCAGCTCGCCGCCCGCCTGCTGGTGCCAGTGGGCCAGCAGCGCTTCGGACTCCAGCGTCACCGCATTGGCGACGATACGCACGCCGCTCGGCAGAATTTGCCATAACGATTCCAGTAGCGCCTGGGATAGCCCACCGCCGATAAACACAGCGTGCGGCAGCGCTGCATCGCTTAAGCACTCAATCGCGCTGCTCTCTTTTACCTCCAGCCAGTCGACGCCCAGCTGCCGGGCGTTATGGACGGCGCGAGCGGCGCGGCTGGCGTTCTGCTCAAAGCCTACCGCCTGGTTGTCGGGGTGGGCCAGCAGCCACTCGATGGCAATTGAGCCCGAACCGGTGCCGATATCCCACAACCGCTCGCCGGGCTTGGGGGCAAGTGCTGCGAGAGTCATGGCGCGAATGGATTGTTTGGTGATCTGGCCGTCGTGCTCAAAAAAATGATCGGGTAATCCAGGCGTCAGCGGCAATGCGGGCCCCTCGCCTGCAACCTCAAACGCTACCGCGACTGGGTGCGCGATGTCATCGGGAAGCGTCGCCGCTGCCGGAAAGGCACGCACCCGCTCGTGCTCGCCGCCCAGTGCTTCCAGCACGGTTAGTTTTGAATCCGCAAAGCCGAATTGGCAGACCCACCGGGCAAGCTCCGCTACCGCGTCGCCGTCGCGTACCAACACCAGCACGCGCCTGCCGGGATGCAGGTAGGGGCGAACGCGGGTTAACGGCTTGGCGTGCAGGCCCAGGCAGGTGCAATCCTGAAGTGGCCAGCCCAGGCGGGAAGCCGCCAGGCTGAACGTGGAGGGCGACGGCAGCGCCTGCCATTCCTGAGGCTGAAGATGGGCGATGAGGGAGGTGCCCGCGCCAAACCAAAAGGGGTCGCCGGAGGCCAGCATCACCACGCGGCGGCCGCGCTCGGCGAGTAGCTGGGGGATGCCATCGGCAAACGGCACCGGCCATTCACGCAGCTTGGTTTTCAAGTCGGTTCTCAGGTCGGCGTTCAATTCAGTGCTCAGGGGTGCAAGCAGGCGCAGGTGTCGGCGCGCGCCAAACACCACCTCGGCACGCGCTAACGCCTCGCGGCTTGCCGCCGTGAGACCCTGTGTGCCACTCTCCCCCCAGCCTATTATCGTCAGCCAGGGAACCTCGTTACCGTTAACCACTATGAACATCCTGATTCTTGGCGGAACCTCAGAGGCCAGCGCCCTGGCCAGCCTGCTGGTCGAGCGTTCGATCCCGGCCGTCTATAGTTATGCGGGGCGGGTCAGCACCCTTAAGCCACAACCCTTGCCGACGCGTATTGGCGGTTTTGGCGGCGTGGCTGGCCTGGTCGCGTACCTTCAGCAAACGGGCATTACCCACCTGATTGACGCGACCCACCCCTTCGCCGAGCAGATGAGCCGCCACGCTTTGGCCGCAGCCGAACAGTGTAACGTCCCCCTGATGGCGTTCACCCGCCCGGCCTGGCAACCACAACCCGGCGATCACTGGACGAGTGCTGCCAGCATCGACGAGGCAGTGAACCAGTTGGACGGCCCGCCCCAGCGCATTATGCTGGCCATCGGGCGTCAGCACCTAGCAGCCTTTGCCGCCATGCCGCAGCATCACTATTTATTGCGGCTGGTCGATCACCCCGAGCAGCCGATACCGCTGCCCCACCAGACTATCACCGTCGCGCGCGGCCCGTTTGCCACGGCGGGCGATCTGGCCTTGCTCAAAGCTCACGCCGTTGAGCGCCTGGTGTGCAAAAACGCCGGCGGCGACGGCGCGGTGTCCAAACTCACCGCCGCCCGCACGCTCGGCCTGCCGGTGGTGATGATTGAGCGGCCCACGCTGCCCTCACGCCGGGAGTGTCACGCCCTGGATGACGTAATGGCCTGGCTGATTGCGCCCACCGAGCGGGGGGTATAAACCCACGGCTCGCTCTGTTCAGGGCCGCTTCTTTCAATGAGCCGCGTCTGGCTGGAACCCACGATGACCAGGGTGCGCATGTCCGCCATCTCCGGCGTCGCCTCACCCAGGGTGGTCACGCGAATCGACTCATCCGGAGTCGAGACGGCCCGCGCGAAAATGATTAGCCGGTCCGGAACGCAGACTTCACGCAAAACATCCAAGGTACGCGCAAAGCCTTCCGGCCGCGCCCTGGAGCGCGGGTTGTAGAACGCCATGGCGAAGTCGGCCTCGGCGGCCAAGCGCAGGCGCTTTTCGATCAGCGCCCAGGGCTTGAGGTTGTCGGATAGATTAATGCAGCAGAAGTCGTGTCCCAACGGCGCGCCGACGCTGGCACTGGCGGCCAGCATGGCGGAAATCCCCGGCAGCACCTGAACGTCCAGCGAGCGCCAATGGGCATCGCCTGCTTCCAAGGCTTCAAACACCGCCGAGGCCATGGCAAACACGCCCGGGTCCCCGGAGGATACCACCGCCACGCGGCAGCCGTCGGCGGCCATCGTCAGCGCCTGCTCGGCCCGCTGGATTTCTTCGCGGTTATCCGAGCCGTGGCGAATAAGCCCGGCTCTGGGCGCGACCCTTTCCACGTAGGGTACGTAGCCCACCACATCGGTGGCATCGGCGAGCACCGCCGAGGCCTCGGGGGTCATCATCTGCTCGCTACCCGGCCCCAAGCCGACGATTTTCAGCCAGCCGCTCATGGGCGTCTCCCGTGGCCGTGAATCAGCACAATAGAAAAGTAGGGCACGCTCTCGCCCACGTCATTGAAGGGCTGGACGCGCTCCTGACGCATGGCGGCGTATTCGATCAGCCAGGCGTCGTCCTCGCGCCCGGCCTGGGCCAGCGCCCGGCGCAGTTTGTCCAGGTTGCGGCCGATTTTCATCACCACCAGGGCATCGGTCTCGGCGATGCGCGCCGCAAGCGTTGCCTCCGGCAACGTGGCCATGACCACGGTGAGGATATCGTCGCCCCAGGTGATCGGCTGGCCGGTGGCGGTCCAGGCCGCCGACATCCCGGTAATCCCCGGCACCACGGAGACCGGAACGCGGTCCAGCAGCCGGGTATAAAGATGCATAAAGGAGCCATAGAAGAACGGGTCGCCTTCGCAAAGCACCACCACATCGCGCCCCGCCTCGGCCAGCTCGATCAACAGCGCAACGCTGCGCTCATAAAAGTTGGCCAGCAACTCGTTATAACGTGGGTCATCGAAGGGGATTTCCGTGGTCACCGGATATTCCATGGCAAGCTCGGTGACCTCGGGTGCCAGCATGCCCTCGACGATGCCGCGCGCATGCCCGGTACGGCCCTTCTTGCGAAAGTAGGCGACATGAGAAGCACCGCGGATCAGCCGATCAGCGCGCACACTCATCAGGTCCTGGCTTCCCGGCCCGAGGCCGACCCCGTAGATGGTTCCCTGGGTCATTCTGTTCGGTCCGCGATGGCATTGAGGGCGGCGACGGTCACGGCGCTGCCGCCCAGGCGGCCCTGCACCGTGCAGCAGGGGCTCACCTGGCTTTCCCAAAGCGCCTGCTTGGATTCCGCCGCACCGACAAAGCCCACCGGGCAGCCGATAATCGCCGCGGGCCGCGGGCAGTCGGGGTCTTCGAGCATATTGAGTAGATGAAACAGCGCCGTGGGCGCGTTGCCAATCGCCACTACCGCGCCTTCAAGGTGCGGCCGCCATAGCTCCAGCGCCGCCGCCGAGCGGGTGTTGGCCATCTCTTTGGCCAGCGTCGGCGTGCGTTCGTCATTCAGCGTGCAGATAATCGGATTATCGGCAGGCAGGCGTTTACGCGTGATGCCCTCTGAGACCATGCGGGCATCGCATAAAATCGGCGCGCCCGCTTCGAGCGCTTTGCGGGCATGGGTGACGACATCGCCCGAAAAATGAATCGACGCGGCAAGTTCCACCAAACCCGAGGCATGAATCATACGCACGGCAATCGGCTCTTCATCGCGAGAAAACCGCCCCAGGTCTGCTTCACGGCGAATAGTGGCAAAGGACTCCCGGTAAATCGCCGGGCCGTCGGTTTCATAGGTATAGGGCACCAAAACTCTCCAAATAAGCTCATCTTTGCCCGAAAACTGACTGCGCTCGGTCATGCGTTGTTAAAAATCGGCTCTCAATACTCATTTACTCACCCATGTAAACTCGTATTTTTCGCCTATTTTTGCCTAGCCTGACCATCGCTCGCTAAGTTTTCTGACAAAGACAAAACCTCAGTCTCCGTGAGGTTTGTTTTGACCGGCGTGCTATCGGCACCGCCATTTATAATCAGATTAAACCGGCCTGCCTCGCCAACCAGGCAAACGTCAGCCGGTGAGCGGCGGGCGCAGCCCTTGGCGCAGCCGGATACATGCACTACACCCTGGGTAACCCCACTCAGGCGTTCGGCCAGCGGCTGGGTGGCGACGCTTGCCTGCTCGCAATAGGGCGCACCGGGGCAGGCATCAATGCGCAAGCGGGCGTCCTGCTCGTCGCTGATCAACCCGTCGATGGCCCCGGCGCTGGCGCCTGCGACCCAGATACGCCGCCAGGGCGTCACCTGCAGGGCGGTGACGTCGGCCGGCGTCACCGCATCGCGCAGCACCCTGGCGGGCACACGCCCAAACGGCAGGCCATACACCACGCCGTGGGCGTGCTTGCCCAGGGGCAATTGGCTGCCGGTTGCAGCGCGCCAATCGTTGGTCGGGGCCCAGTCAGGCAGCGGCACATGATGGCGCCGCATGCGTTTGCTGTCCCAGCCGCCACTTTCGACAAACCACGCCAGCAGGCGGATAAGCTGCGCCACGGCGGCGTCAATCGAGTCAACAGCGGTGCCTGACGAATAACCATCGGCGCGCACCAGCAGGCCGCCCGACTCTGCTCGCTCGACACGAAAGTCCGCCGAGGCATCGCCCAGCACCGGCGACTTACCTGCATCAATGGCGATCCCGACCTTGGCGGGCACCACCGGCAACTCTTGCCAGCGGTCGTTAAGCGCGCTGGCGATTTTATGGGTATCGTCCCCCGCTTGCCAGCCGGGAGCCAATAGAATTTGCGGGCGACGCTCCGCTTCCGGGTCAGCATCGATCAATTCGTGGGCGACCAGGGTCTCCATCAGGGCGGGCCAACTCGCCTCGGTGACGCCGCGCAACTGCAGATTGGCGCGGCTGGTCAGTTCGATCAAGCCGCTGCCGTAATTCTGCGCCGCATCGCACAGCGCCAGCACCTGGCCACGCTCAAGCTGGCCCAGCCGCGGGCGCACGCGCACCAGTAAGCCATCGCCGGTTGCCATCGGCTGCCAGGCACCGGGACACCAGCCCTTGATGCGAGGCTCAGCCGACATCCGCCGCGACCTCCTTGGCCTCGTCCATGTCCAGCAGCAAGTCTTTCAGCGCATCGCCCTGCTCACCGGGCGCCTGCCACATGCCGCGCTGGGCGGCTTCGAGCAGGCGTTCGGCCATTTCTTCCAGCGCCGAGGGGTTATGCTCGCGCAGGAACTGCTGATTGGCGTCGTCCAGCACCAGGGCGTCGGTGACCTGGGCGTACTGGTAGTCGGCGACCAGGTCGGTGGTGGCATCGTAGGCGAATAGATAGTCGACCGTGGCAGCCATCTCGAAGCCGCCTTTATAGCCGTGCTCGCGCATGGCGTTGATCCACTTGGGGTTGAGCACCCGCGAGCGAATCACCTTGGCAAGCTCCTCTTTCAGCGTGCGAATCTTGGGCTGGGCCGGGTTGGCGTGGTCAGCGTGGTAGATCGCCGGGGTTTTGCCGCTCAGCGAGCGGCTGGCGTTGGCCATGCCGCCCTGGAAGGCGTAGTAGCTGTTGGAGTCGAGGATATCGTGCTCGCGGTTATCCTGATTCTGCATCACCGCTTCCAGGCCTTTAAGCTGCTGCTCGAAGGCATCCGGGGCGGCGGTGCCGGACTCGGCAAACTGCCCGTAGGCGTAGGCGCCGTTATCCAGGTAGGCCTGTGCCAGGTCATCGGCATTTTCCCAGGCGCCGTTGTCGATCAGCCGGTTAAGGCCGGTGCCGTACTCCCCTGGCTTGCTGCCAAAGATCCGATAGCCTGCCTGCTGGGCGGCCATCTCGGGGCTCAGCCCCTGGTTTTCCAGCACCTGCTGGCGGGCCATTACCGCATCGCGGATGGTATTGCTGTTGCCCGGTTCGGCGTAGCTCGCCACCGCCTGTACCGCCGCATCGAACAGGCGGATCACGTTGGGAAACGCATCGCGGAAGAAGCCAGAGACCCGCAGCGTGACATCCACCCGCGGGCGGTTTAGCAGCATGGAGGGAATCACCTCGATATCAATCACCCGCTGCGAGCCCAGCGACCAGATGGGGCGCACGCCCATCAGCGCAAAGGCCTGGGCAATGTCATCGCCGCCGGTGCGCATGGTAGCGGTGCCCCAGATGGAGAGTCCCAGACGGCGTGGGTAGTCGCCGTTATCCTGCAGGTAGCGCTCGACGAACGCCTGGGCGGATTTTTCGCCCAGCGTCCAGGCGGCGGGCGATGGAATCGAGCGGTTGTCCACGCTGAAGAAGTTGCGCCCGGTGGGCAGCGTATCCAGCCGCCCACGGCTGGGCGCGCCGCTGGGCCCCGGCGGCACAAACAGGCCGCTAAGCCCGTCAAGCAGCGAGCTGATTTCAAGCTTAGCGCTCTGCTGAAGCGCCATCCACAGCTGATCCCGGGCGTAGCGCAGCTGCTCGGCGGTGGCGGGATAATTGGCGGCCAACGTCTCCAGGCTGCCCGGCGCGATCACGTAATCCTCGACCAGTTGGTGGGCCAGCGCTTCCAGCCGCTCGCGGGTGTCGTTGCCGCTGCGCCAGGCGGCACTATCCAGCTCGCGCAGCACGCTCGGCCGAGGCCCCATCCAGGGCTCGGCGTCGGCCTTCAGCGGGTCAAAGGGCGTCTGGCTTTCGCCCTGCAGGGCCAGGTCATCGGCCAGGTTATGCAGCAGGCCGCGCTGGGCAATGCTTTCCCCCCTGGGCAAGCGCAGCAGGGCGACCAAAGTACCGACCACTTTATCCTGGGGCGGCAGCGTGCCGAGAATGTGCAAACCGTGACGAATCTGCGATTCCTTGATGTCGCATAAGAAGGTATCCAGCTCGTTCAGGATCAGCGCTTCATCCTGGCTGTCGACCGCTTTGGTCAGTTCCTGGTCGATGCCGGTCTCGCGCAGGTGCGCCAAAATCTGCTCGCGGATTAACGCCTCGCGCCGGGGATCCATATCCAGCGCCTGGTAATATTCGTCGGTAAGCGCTTCCAGCCGGGCCATATCGCCATACAGCTCAGCGCGGGCCAGCGGCGGCATCAGGTGGTCGATAATCACCGCCTGGCTGCGCCGCTTGGCCTGAGCGCCCTCGCCCGGGTCGTTGACGATAAACGGGTAGAAATGCGGCACCGGGCCCAGCGCGATATCCGGCCAGCAGTCGGCGCTCAAGGCGCTGCTTTTGCCCGGCAGCCACTCAAGGTTGCCGTGCTTGCCCACGTGAATCACCGCTTCCACCTGGTAGTGCTCGCGCAGCCAAAAGTAGAACGCCAGGTAGCTGTGCGGCGGTGCCAGCTGCATATCGTGGTAGGACTGGGTCAGGTCCTCGATGAAGTCGCGCTCGGGCTGGATACCCACGAAGGTCTCCCCCAGCCGGATCCCCGAGATCATCAGACGCCCCTGGCGGCATTTGGGGTCATCAGCGGGCGCGCCCCAGCGCGTCCATACCGTTTCCTGGAGTTCGGCGGGCAGAGTTTGGAACCAGGCCAGGTAGTCGTCAACGCTAATGCTTTGCCAGCACATGCGCTGGTCGATGACGTTGCGGTCGTTGGTCACCGCCCCCTGCAGCAGGCGAATCAGGTCATCGCCACTGTCGGGCAGATCGCTGACCGGGTAACCCGCGGTTTGCAGCGCAGTTAATATCTGCAGCGTCGAGGCGGGCGTATCCAGCCCCACGCCGTTGCCAATCCGGCCATCGCGGTTGGGGTAATTCGCCAGCACCAGCGCTAGCCGTTTGGCGTGATTGGGGATGGTGCGCAGGTGGCAGAACCGGCGCGCCAGCTTGGCGACAAACTCAGCACGCTCCGGGTGCAGGGCATGGTGGGTTACCGATAGCTGGCTGCGCTCGTTATAAAGCGCTTCCGCCTTGAAGCCCACCGCCCGGGTGATCACCCGGCCATCCATTTCGGGCAGTACAATCTGCATCGCCACATCCCGGCTTCTCAGCCCGGCGGCTGAGGCCTGCCAGTCCTCAACGGTGCTGCTGGAAAGGATCGCCTGCAGGATCACCGGCTGGCCGACGAAGACGCTCTCGGGAATCGCGCCGCCCAGCGGGTGGGTGTCATCGGAATTGCGGTTGATCGAGAAGCTGGTGGTATTGACCACCAGCATGGCGCCGGTCTGCTCGATGAGGTGGTTGATAAACGCGATGCAGTCGGCCTCTTTCAAGGAGGCAACGGCGATGGCGAGTGGCTCGAGCCCCTGCCCTTTAAGCGCCTCGATCATGCCGTCGACGACCAGGGTATTGGCTCCCTGCAAATGGCTGCGGTAGAACAGCAGCAAACACACTGGCCGCTCCGGCCGCTGGTTGGCCCGCCATTCGCTCAGACTCATCACTTGGCGCCCCGTCTGGCTTGCGGCATCGCTTGGCGCATAGATCACCGCCGCGGGCACCACCTTGGGTTCCTTCCAGATGGTAGGCATTTCAAGACATTCGCTGCCCAGGTAGCGCAGCAGCTGTTCGGCGTTATCCACGCCGCCTTCGCGCAGGTAGCGCCACACCCGGTAGGCGCTGTCATAGTCGACGCTCGAGGCTTCCAGCAGCGCATCGTCCGGGGCGTCGCAGCCCGGCACCAGAATCAGTTGGCGGCCGGGCTTGGCATTCCGCCAGGCCAACAGGCGTTCGTAGCCGTATTGCCAGTAGGCCTGGCCGCCCAGCATCGACACGACCACCAACTGCGCCTTTTCCAGCACCCGATCCTCATAGAGGTCGTAGGCGGCGGGCTTGACCAGGTTCATCCAGTTGGCCAGACGCACCGACGGATAGCGCTCGCCCAGGCGATCGATCGCCTGGGCCAGGGCCGAGAGGTTGCTGTCGGCGGCCGAGAGAATCACGACATCCGCGGGGCTTTGTTGAAGATCGACAATGCCTTCATCATCAACAAAGCCGCCGGGTTTGGCGGCAAAAAGGTGCATTAGGCGGCGGTTTTGACCTCTGCTTCGGCAAGCGCGTCGCGCAGCGCGTCGCTGTCCAGCGCTTTGCCAATGATGACGAGTTGGGTTTGACGCGTTTCACCTTCCGCCCAGAGGCGGTCGAAGTAGCCATCCAGGCGTTCACCCACGGCTTGAATGACCCGCCGCATCGGCTTGCCGGGAATCGCCGCGAAGCCTTTGGCGCGGTAGATTTCCTGGGTTTTGACAATGTGCTGCAGCTTGGACGCCAGCAGATCGCCGTCGACTTCGCCCAGGCGGATCACGCAGGAATCAAAGTTGTCGTGGGCGTGGTCGTGATGCGCGCCCTCGGCGTGGTGCTTGTCGTGGTGATTGGTGATCGAGTCGATGTTCTCTTCGCTGGCCGCGCCAATACCCATCAAGGCTTCGAGCTGCACGGTATTGGTGGCCAGGGTTTGATCGATAAACAGGCACTTCACCGATTCCGGCACACGCGCCTGGATCAGCGCCTCGACCCGCGCCTTCTCGTCCGGGCTTAACAGGTCGGTCTTGCTGACCAGCACCAGATCGGCCGCGCTGAGCTGGTCGTCAAGCAGCTCCTGCAGGCTGGGGTCGTGATCCAGGCTTTCATCGGCCTGACGCTGGGCCTCTACCTTGGCAACATCGCTGGCATAGCGACCGGCCGCCACCGCGGGGCCATCGATCACGGTAATGATGGCATCAACGGTGCAGTGCTGGCGCACCTCCGGCCAGTTGAAGGCCTGCACCAGCGGCTTAGGCAGCGCCAGGCCGCTGGTTTCGATCAGAATGTGGTCGATATCGTCGCGGCGGGCGACCAGCTTTTTCATCACCGGTAGAAACTCTTCCTCTACGGTGCAGCAGATACAGCCGTTGGCCAGTTCGAAAATGCCGCTGTCGTCGCCTTCCACCGCCTGGCCATCTTCGCAGTCGAGGGCACAGCCGCGCAGCAGGCTTGAGTCGATGTCCTGCTCGCCAAATTCATTGACGATCACGGCAATTCGCTTGCCGGTCACCTGGCGCAGAATGCTTGCCAGCAGGGTGGTTTTACCGCTGCCCAAAAAGCCGGTGACCACGGTGGCGGGTATCTTATTTAACTGCATGGGTCTCGTCCTCAGATTCGATAGGCTGACGCGCTGGCGACGCTTTGCCGCTAAACAGCAGCGCGATCGCGGCAGGGTTGTTGGCAAAAAACAGGTGCAAGTAGGTGGCCGTCAATCCACGCTCACGAAAAATGGCTTCCCCCGGCGCAGGGTGGCGCTGGCGTTCGCAATGGGCAATGGGCTCAGGCGTTCCCTCGGCCATCGAACGGTGGTGGGCATGGCCGCGCACCGGGCCTTCGGGCAACGCGGCGGTTTGCATCCCCTGGCAGCCCCGTCGCCCGCGCATGGCACCGTGACCCGGCAGCAGGCCGAGCATGCTGTGGGTGGTGTCGTCGTAGTCGGTCAGGCTTTCCAGGCAGTAAAGCAGCCCGCCGCACTCGGCAAGAATCGGCTTGTCGTCGGCAAAAAACTGCCTGATCGCCGCGTGCATGGCCGCATTGGCCGCCAGGGTCGCGGCATGAATTTCCGGGTAGCCCCCGGGGAGCCACAGCGCATCGCAGCTGGGCAAGGCGCTGTCGGTGAGCGGCGAGAAAAAGCGCAGCTGCGCGCCCATCTGCTCGAGCAGGTCCAGATTGGCCTGGTAAATGAAACTGAACGCGGCGTCTTTGGCCACGCCGATGGCGCACCCGGCAAGCGAAGGCAAGTCGGCGGTCACGACGTCTGCCGGGGCAGTAAAGGTCACCGGCGGCAGCGCAAGCAGCGTTTGAGGCAGGTTTTCCGCCTCGATAACACTTGCGCCCTTCTCAAAGCGCACTTCCAGGTCGTCACGAATCTCGTCGGCCTGCACCAGGCCTAAATGGCGCTCGGGCAGCGACAGCTCAGGATTGCGCGCGATGGCAGCGAGTAACGGAATACCCTGCGGCAGGGTGGTCTCGATCAGTTCGCGGTGGCGCTCGGAGCCACAGCTGTTGGCAATAAGCCCGACAATGCGGATATCGTCACGAAAGCCCGCCAGCCCCGCCAGCAGCGCGCCCGCGGTTTGCGCCATGCCCTTGACGTCCATCACTACCACCATGGGCAAGCCAAACCGCGCGGCCAGGTCGGCACTGGAAGGCTCGCCGTCAAACAGCCCCATGGCGCCTTCGACCAAGATCATGTCCGCCGTCTGGGCGGCTTCGTAAAAGCGCTGGCGGCAGTAGGCGTCGCCCGCCATCCAGAGGTCAAGCTGATCCACCGGCTGGCCGGCGGCTTGCGCCAGCACCTGGGGGTCCAGGTAGTCGGGGCCGGTTTTAAACACGCGCACCACCTTGCCCTGGTTGCGAAGCGCCCGGGCCAGCGCGGCGGTAAAGGTGGTCTTGCCCTGCCCTGAAGAAGGCGCGGTAATAAATAGCGCCGGGCAGCTTGCAGTGGGTGTGCTCATCAGTATTCGATCCCCGCCTGGGCTTTAACACCGCCACGAAAGGCGTGACGCTCGTCCTGCACCGTGCTGATGGTGTCGGCGATTTCCTGAAGCGGCGTCGCCATGGTGCGCCCGGTAATGATCACGTTTTGATGCGCGGGGCGTTGGTTAAGCGCTTCGACCACCGGCAGCGGGTCGAGGTAGCCGTACTTAAACATGTAGCTCATTTCATCGAGGACGATCAGGTGGTAATCAGGGTTCTCGAGCAGCCCCTTGGCCACCGCCCATGCCGACTGAGCGGCTTCAATATCGCGCTCGCGGTCCTGGGTTTCCCAGGTAAACCCCTGGCCCATGATGTGCCAGTCAAGGTTGGGCTGATCGCGGAAAAACAAATACTCGCCGGTTTCACGGCGCCCCTTGATAAATTGGATCACCGCGCAGCGCTGCCCGTGGCCCAGCGCCCGCGCCATGGTACCAAGCGCCGAGCTGCTTTTGCCCTTGCCGTTGCCTTTCAGCAGGATCAACACCCCGCGCTCTTCCGTGGCGCGGCTGATGCGCTCGTCGACCACGTCCTTTTTACGCTGCATGCGGTGGGTATGGCGATCGTCAGTCATGGCGTTTCCTGTCCAGAAAAAGGTGTCGCGTAGCGCGCCCCAAGTTGCTGGGCGATGCGAGCGCCCTGGCCGCGCTTGATTTTCGATGACTCGGTATCCAGCAGGACACAGTCGCCCAGCGGGCCAAGGTCGGCGACGGATTCGCGGGTACGGCCGTCGGTAATCAGATAGGTACGAATATGCAGCCCGGGCTCGCGTCGCTGCCACTGATGGATCAGGCGTTTGGCCTCGATCACCGCCTCGCGCAGCGGTGTGCCGCCACCACCGGTGGCGGCCTCCAGGGCCGCCTGTACGCGCTTGGGCGCACGTTGCCGGGAGAGCAGCGGCACCACGCCGCCGTTGCCGAACCCGACGACGGCGACCTGTTCGCGTGCCGCGTAGGCCTGGCGCACCAGCGATTCTACTAGCCCCTTAGCCTGGCCCAGCAGGCGCTGCCCCAGGGTAGAGCCGGAGGTATCCAGCAACACCAGATGCGCCCTTGGCTGCCCGGCCTGTGTCTTGCGCATTTTAAGCGTTCGCCAGGGCCACTGGCCGCGGTTGGCGATCAGGGTGGCAAAGCCGTCCAGGCGAGACGTTTCAGTCCGCGAGCGCCCCTTGCCTGATACCTGCCCTTTTTCACCGGACGCCGAAGTCATCGCCGTTTTCGCCTGACCAAAACCGTTTGGCGTATTCGCCAGTTCAGGCGCCGCCTGCTGGATGGTTGACTGAGCCTGGGGCGGCATCGCGCCCCACTGCCCCTGTTCGCTGCGCTGCTCGGATGATCCGCCGGTCGACGCAGTAGTCGTTGATGACGAACCACCCTCGCCTCTCGAAGGCGGTGCCTTCGGCGGCGGCGAAGACGGCGGGGTTTGCTCGGGCGGTTGGGTACGCCGATGGTCCAGCACCCAGGGTTCAACGGTATCGATATCCTGTTGCGTCACCTCGCCAGCGCCGCGCCAGGCGGCGTGGGCACGAGCGGCGCGGTGCCAGGTGACATCCGCGCGCAGCCCTTCCACCCCGGCCGCTTCGCAGCGTGAGGCGATGGTCTGGTACACCCAAGACGGGGTTGTGACCTCGGCGAGCTGACGCTGCGCCTGATGAATCTGCTCGGTCAGTGCGGCCTGGGCCTCCTCGAAGCCACGGGCCGCCCCCGCAGGGTCGCGGTCGAAGGCTTCGCGCTGCTGGACGATGGCAATACGTTCCTCGACGCTGATGCTCGCGGCCTGCTCGATACAAAGCCCAAAACGATCCAGCAGCTGCGGGCGAAGCTCGCCTTCATCCGGGTTCATGGTGCCAATCAGGCTGAAGCGCGCCGGGTGGGAATGGCTGATGCCGTCGCGCTCGACGATGTTCGTTCCGCTGGCGGCCACATCCAGCAGCAAATCGACCAGGGTATCCGGCAGCAGATTGACCTCGTCCACATACAGCACCCCACCGTCGGCTTTAGCGAGCAGCCCGGCATGAAAGGTGGCTTCGCCATTTGCCAGCACCTTCTGTAGATCCAGACTGCCGACCAGCCTGTCTTCGCTGGCGCCCAGCGGCAGAGTCACAAAAGGAGCACGCTGCCCGTCGCTATCGCCAGGTAAAATAGCGGCCAGAGCCCGCGCCAAGGTCGACTTGGCGCTGCCTCTTGGCCCACTAACCAGCACCCCGCCGATACGCGGATTTATGGCATTAAGAATCAGCGCAGTTTTCAGCGCCTCCTGGCCAACCACCGCCGCAAAGGGAAACTCACTCACCGGCACCTCCCGTGCTGGCCAAGCCCACTAACCGGTCACCCTGAGCCAACTGACCACTATTAGCCAACTGATCTGGGGAGCGTGAGACTTGAATATTATTCATGGTAGCTAGCTGAGTGATAATAAAACCATTCATAAAGAAGTGGGGCTATAAGAGGGGGTCAGTATAGAGGAAGGCATGGCGGCGAGGCCAATTTGTTACAAGCTATTAACTTAGCGAAGGCGTATATCAGCTGACGCTAAGAATGCCGCTGGATTTTTAAACGCTTTTGAAGTAATATGTTATAACATTACTTTTATGGCGGGGTTTCATAAGATCCTTAGGCTTTGTGTTGTTCGCTATCCACCTGCCACCTAGAATGGCTAACGTCGGTGTTCCAGCCGGAACTTAATAGAGAATCCGCCGCGGCTTGCCGCGAAACGGAACTGCCCCCGCAACTGTAGGCGGCGAGCGATGCTCTTTGATGCCACTGGACACAGCGTCTGGGAAGGCGAGCTAGCCAAGACCCGTCAGTCAGGAGAACTGCCGACATAACTTACATTGAGCGAAGTGGCTCGGTCAGTGTTTTCTGTCCGGATGCGGAGCTCATCATGCACGGGAGTGTACATGATGTTGAGATTGACCACGGCCATCGCCGCGAGCGCTGTTGGCTTTGCACAGGCGTCTTACGCCTCCACCGACTACCCGCTTACGCTAACCAACTGCGGCGTAGAGATCAGCGTGGACTCGCCCCCGGAGCGGACCATCACCGTCGGGCAATCGGCCACCGAAATTCTCTACTCGCTCGGGTTGGCCGACAAGGTCAACGGCACCTCGGTCTGGTTCAATCCTGTATTGCCTGAGTTTGAGGACGCCAACGCGGAAATCGAGCGGCTTGCCGATGATGACCCGAGTTTTGAATCGGTAGTAAATAAACGCCCGGACCTGGTGGCCATTCAATACGAGTGGCATATCGGCCCCAGCGGCAGCGTGGCCACCCGCGATCAGTTTCATGAGCTGGGCATCGACACCTACGTGATGCCCGCCGACTGCGACACCAAAGATAACTCGACCGGCGGCGACGGCACGCGGACAGCGGCCTTTTCGTCCGACTCCATCTATAAAGGGGTGACCGAACTGGCCGAGATCTATGACGTTCAGGACGCTGGCGACACCCTGGTAGACGACCTCAAGACCCGTGAATCAGAGGCTATCGAACTTGCCGGTAGCCTGGATCTTCCGGACGATCTCTCCGCCGCCTTCTGGTTCTCCTCCACCGAACTCGAAGCCGACCCGTTCATCGCAGGCCGATTGGGTGCACCGGGCTATATGATGGATAAACTGGGCATTCGTAACGTGGTTGACTCCGATGAAGAATGGCCCACCATTGGCTGGGAAACGGTCGCCCAGGCGGACCCCGATGTATTGGTTATCGCCACCATGGATCGCCGCCGGTTTCCTGCCGACGATGTAGAGACCAAGCGCGAGTTTCTACAAAACGACCCGGTGACCCGCGAAATGTCGGCGGTCAAGAACGACCGCATCGTGGAAATGGATGCCCATGCCATGAGCGCCACCATGCGGACCCTGTACGGCCTTGAAACCCTGGCCGAGGCACTATCAGAGATGTCCTTTGACTAATGGCTCTTTTGACTAACATGTTCATGTCCCTTCGCTGATGAGCATCGCGCTTATACGGTCATTCCCGACGGGCGATTGGTTACGCTGGCTTTGGATAACGCCGGTGGTGCTAGTGGCGGCGCTGATTGCGGGCACCGCCATCGGTGAAACCTCGATTCCGATTGAGACGATCCTCAAGGTACTCGCCAATCAGTTGTTTGGCGCGGACTACTCCGTCGACCGCATCGACGCGGGGATTATCTGGAATTACCGGTTCAGCCGCGCCATCGTGGCCGCCTGCTGCGGCACCGGGCTTGCCCTAGCCGGCGTAGTCCTGCAGGCCCTGCTGCGCAACCCGCTGGCCGACCCTTACCTGATGGGGATTTCTGCGGGGGCGTCGACGGGGGCCGTGTCGGTGTCCGTGGCTGGGCTTGGCGCGGGCGCCCTTTCACTCTCGGCCGGCGCCTTTGCCGGGGCAGTCTTGGCGTTTGGTCTGGTGATTCTGCTCGCCCATGCCGCCAGCAGCGGCACCGGTGGCGAGCGCGGCGTGCAGGCCGCAGGCTCGATCATCCTGGCGGGGATTGCCGGGTCGCAGCTGTTCAACGCGCTCACCGCCTTTATCATCGCCAAATCGGCCAGCGCCGAGCAGGCGCGAGGCATTATGTTTTGGCTGATGGGCAATCTATCCGGCGTGCGTTGGGACGATGTGGTGCTGGCCATCCCCGCCGCGCTGATGGGGTTGACTATCTGCTTTTGGCACCGGCGGGCGCTGGACGCTTTTACCTTTGGTGCCGACAGCGCCGCGTCCATGGGTATTTCGGTGCGTCCGGTGCGCGGTATCTTGATCACCGCCATGGCACTGGTCACCGCGGTCATGGTCTCGATGGTCGGGGCGATCGGCTTTGTCGGTCTGGTAATTCCCCACGCCATGCGCTTTATTGTCGGCAGCCGTCACACGCGGCTGGTGCCCGCCACGGCGCTGGCCGGTGCGGTATTTCTGATCTTCTCCGATGTTCTCTCGCGCATTCTGGTCGCCGGGCAGGTGCTGCCCATCGGCGTGATTACCTCGCTGATCGGCGCGCCCGCCTTTGCCCTTATCCTGATCCGCGGTACGAGGGCCCGATGAAACTGACCGCCGAAAACCTCAACTGGGCCGTGCATGGCACGCAACTGCTGACGGACGTGTCGCTGTCGATCCCGCCCCGCCAGACCTTTGGCCTGATTGGCCCCAACGGCTCGGGCAAAACCACCCTGCTCAGGCTGCTTGCCGGGCTGCGTAAGCCGAAACAGGGCCGTGTGCTGATGGATGACAGCCCGATGGAGCGCATGCGTCAGCGCGATATCGCCCGCTCGGTGACGCTGGTGGAGCAGCAGGCGGAAACCACCGACCGCATCACGGTGCACGACGTCGTGGCCCTGGGCCGGACGCCCTTTCTTTCAGCGCTACGCCCCTGGTCCGAGCAGGACGAGGCGATCGTCACGCGGGCGCTGCATGATGTGGATATGCACCACATGGCCGATAGGCTTTGGCATACGCTGTCCGGCGGTGAACGTCAGCGTGTGCACATCGGCCGCGCCCTGGCGCAGCAGCCCAAAATTCTGCTGCTCGACGAGCCGACCAACCATCTGGACATCCGCCACCAGCTGTCGATCCTTGAGCTGGTCAGGCAGCTTCCCGTTACGGTGATTATCTCTTTGCACGACCTGAACCACGCCATTGAGTGCGACCGCATAGGCGTCATGGACGGCGGCCGCCTGGTCGATAGCGGACCACCTAAAGAGGTGCTGACGGCCTTCCGGCTACGCCAGACCTTTGGCGTTTACGCCGACATCTTCGCCGACCCCATCGACGGCAGCCAGGTGATGCGTTTCCGCAACGCAATTTAAGCATTGAGGGGCATCGCCCAATGGCAATCAGCGGGCTAAGGCATTGTTTGCTATGGTGACATGATACGTTGAATGTCATTAATCGTTAGCTTGCACTCATTAAGGATTACCTATGCGCCTTTTATTCACCGGAGGCAGCGGAAAAGCTGGCCGCCATGCGACTGCCTATCTGCGCGACCAGGGCCACCGCGTTACCAACCTGGACTGGGTAGCGTCCGACGTGCCCGGCATTACCACTCTCAAGACAGACCTCACCGATGCAGGCCAGGTGTTCAACGCCTGCCATGCCTATGCCGGGATAGACGAACTGGAACCAGGCACCGGTGTGCCCCATTACGACGCCATTGTTCACTTCGCCGCCATTCCAGCCATCCTGCACCGGCCGGATAACGAGACCTACCGTATCAATACGCTGAGCACATACAACGTGCTGGATGCCGCCACCAAGCTGGGCATTCCCAAGGTGGTTTTTGCCTCCAGCGAGACCACCTACGGCGTCTGTTTTGCCGACGGTGAGGTGCAGCCCGAGTATCTGCCGGTCGACGAAGAACATCCCACCGTGCCCCAGGACAGCTATGCGATGAGCAAGGTGGTCAACGAAGTCACCGCCCGCTCCTTTCACGCGCGCTCAGGCATCGACATCTACGGCCTGCGTATCAACAACGTTATCGAGCCCCACGAGTACCGCCAGAACTTCCCGGCTTATATGGATGACCCGGCCCTGCGTCGTCGCAATATTTTCGCCTACATCGACGCCCGCGACCTGGGCCAGATGGTGGATTGCTGCCTTAAGACAGACGGCCTGGGCTACCAGGTGTTCAACGTCGCCAATGACGACCTATCGGTGGGCTTGACCAATCCCCAGGTCATCGAGCGCTTCTACCCAAAGGTGCCAATCAAACGCGAAATGGGCGAGTTCGAGACCTTCTATAGCATCGAGAAAGCGCGCCGCCTAGTCGGTTTCGCACCGCGCCATTCCTGGCGGGATGAGCTTAAGACGTAAGCGGTGCAAGCGTAAAAACTCCGCACCGATAAGGAGACGACCATGGCCGATTCCCCGGGAGGCGGTGTGCCGCGTTGGCTAAAGCTGGCGTTTACACTGTGGATTCTGATCTGGGCACCGAGCTATGTGGTGCTGTTGGGTGCCCAGAACTTCTTCTGGCTATGTAACGTGGCAAGCTTCCTGCTGTTGGTGGCGCTGTGGGCGGAGCACCGCACCCTGATGTCGATGCAGTGGCTGGCGGTGGCGTTGGTCGGCAGCGTATGGAGCCTGGATGTGGCGACGGCAGCGCTCACCGGCGTACACCCCATCGGCGGCACCGAGTATATGTTCGACCCCGAGCATCCGCCCATGGCGCGGGCCATGTCGCTCTACCACGTGGTATTGCCGCTGGTGGCGGGCATCGGTGTGGCGAAACTGGGCTACTCGCGTCGCGCCCTACTATGGCAGACCCTGCTGACCTGGATCGTGGTGCCATTAAGCTACCTGCTCACCGAAGCCGAGCGCAATATCAACTGGGTGCACGGCCCCTTCGGCCAGCCCCAGGACAGCCTGGACCCGTTGCTGTATCTATTTCTGCTGACGCTGCTGTGGCCGGTAGTGGTCTACCTGCCTGTGCAGCTGCTGATGATTGGCTGGCAGCGTTGGCGGCGGCGCTATTGATGAGATACATCAACTATAGCCTTGCTGTCGTCTGCCCCTTCGCGGCCTTTTAATGAATTAGGTAGATAACGGCTAATTCAGTGCCGTTAATGATTGTCGGGTTTGTTCTGCTGGGATGCGCCTTTTGCTTCAGCACGCTCGACGAAGCGGTCCGACTTGTTGGGGAAGCGGCCGTAGGCGTTAACGTCTTCGGGCTCAGCGGTATAGCTGTCGCCATAACCGGGCACGGATTGGGCCATCAGATCCGGGCGGCTGCCCCAAGGCGCGGCGTCGACCACTTTTCGGTACTCTTCGCGCCATTGTTTCAGTTCCTTCTCGCTGGCATTCGCGTAGAGATCACGCCAGTAGGTCGCCGGGCGACCGCGCTTACCCGCCTCATCGAAGGCCTTGGTGGTGGGGTCGAGATGACGGAACGGCTCCAGGCGGGGAATGTCTGGCAACGGATGGCTGACATCCATATAGCGGCCAAGCATGTCCCACATGGCATATAACTGGGCAATACTCCCGTCGGCCGGGAAATCGAAATCAAGCGGTAGACCGTTGCGCTCGTCTTTACTGTGCTGCGGATAGCGATGACGTACCTTGAGGCTATGGAACTGGTTGCCTTTCATATCAGCGCGCATTTCGATATAGGCATCGAATTCATAGAAAGGAAAGTTACCTTGGAAAGACTTCACCATACCCGTGCACCGACAAAAAGCGATATCGTCTGACCAGTTTTTATTGCTTTTGTAAAAGCGGATGCTGTATTTCTCGTAAAGTCTTCGAAGTATGGTAGCTGCTCCGCAGAATGCAGCCACTCCAAGCGGAAATGTCAAAATAAGCGGTGGATATTCTGGTGTGGCAGAAAAGAATTGAGCGATCACTCCAACGACCGAGGTTATAACGGCTAGAGCGAAAACAAAGTACCCACCCCCACCTATAAAACTAAACCCGTGAGAAATGACCACAAACCAAAAGCGCAAAAAACGGTAAAGAAGGCTAATATCTTCATCAACGAACTTAGACCAGCGCGCTTCATTAATCATGGCGTAGTCATAATAGTCGTCTTTCATGTACTGGTAATCCTCAAACCACTCATTGTCATACTCATAGAGGGTAGGATTGATCCCGATATAATTTCCCCAAGGTAGCCGGGCCACGTCCAAATTACTGCCTAGTTTTTTCCACGTGCTTTTTGCTGGCGGCGGCGCCTGGCGGGGAATGGCGTCGGCCTGGAATGCGGTCACGGCATAGTGACCTTGCTGTTCCGTCGGGTTCATGCTCCGGCTCCTTGTTTGTTCCATACCCGTTTAGCCACGCTACCGCCATGGGAAGGCCGCCAGCGGCCTTCCGGAAGAATGTATTGATGACGACTTATGTTGGTCGTTAATGATTGTCGGGTTTGTTCTGCTGGAATGCGTCTTTTGCTTCAGTGCGCTCAACGAAGCGATCCGTTTTGCTGGGGAAGCGACCGTAGGCGTTAACGTCTTCGGGTTCTGCGGTATAACTGTCGCCATAGCCGGGCACGGATTGGGCCATCAGGTCCGGGCGACTGCCCCAAGGCGCGGCGTCGACCAACTTTCGGTGCTCTTCGCGCAGTTGTTTCAGTTCCTTCTCGCTGGCATTGGCGTAGAGATCACGCCAGTAAGTCGCCGGGCGACCGCGCTTACCCGCCTCATCGAAGGCCTTGGTGGTGGGGTCGAGATGGCGGAACGGCTCCAGGCGGGGAATGTCCGGCAATGGTTGGCTGACGTCCATATAGCGGCCCAGCATGTCCCACATCGCATACAGCTGGGCAATGCTCCCGTCGGCCGGAAAACTATAATCAAGCGGCAGATTGTTTCGAGGGTCTTGGCTGTGCTGAGGGTAGCGGTGGCGCACTTTAAGGCTATGGAACTGGTTACCTTTCATGTCAGCACTCATTTCGATAAAGGCATCGAATTCATAGAAAGGAAAGTTACCTTGGAAAGACTTCACCATACCCGTGCGTCGACAAAAAGCGATATCGTCTGACCAGTTTTTATTCCTTTTGTAAAAGCGGATGCTGTATTTCTCGTAAAGTCTTCGCAGTATGGTAGCGAATCCGCAGAAAGCGATAGTCCATGCTGGAATGATCAATAAGTTAACTGATAGCTTAGGATTCTCAGTAAAAAGTTGTGGTACTGCGATCAACAATGAAGCCACAACAGTAAGTCCAACAATAAAGTACCCCCCACCACCTATAAAACTAAACCCGTGAGAGATGACCACGAACCAAAAGCGCAAGAAGCGATAAAGCAAGCTGATATCTTCATCGACAACTTGTGACCAGCGAGTTTCATTGATCATGTTGTACTTGCGATAGTCGTCTCCCATGTGTTGATAACTTCGAAACCAGCCTACTGTATGTTCATATTCAAAATCAGTTGGATTAACCCCGATATAATTTCCCCAAGGTAGCCGGGCCACATCTAAATTGCTGCCCAGTTTTTTCCAAGTGCTTTTTTCTGGCGGCGGCGCCTGGCGGGGAATAGTGTCGACTCGAAAGGCGGTCTCGGCATAGTGGTCTTCCTGTTCCATCGGGCTCATGCTCCGGCTCCTTGTTTGTTCCATACCCGTTTAGCCACGCTACCGCCATGGGAAGGCCGCCAGCGGCCTTCCGGAAGAATGTATTGATGACGACTTATGTTGGTCGTTAATGATTGTCGGGTTTGTTCTGCTGGAATGCGTCTTTTGCTTCAGTGCGCTCAACGAAGCGATCCGTTTTGCTGGGGAAGCGACCGTAGGCGTTAACGTCTTCGGGTTCTGCGGTATAACTGTCGCCATAGCCGGGCACGGATTGGGCCATCAGGTCCGGGCGACTGCCCCAAGGCGCGGCGTCGACCACTTGGCGATGTTCTTCGCGCAGTTGCTTTAATTCCTTCTCGCTGGCATTCGCGTAGAGATCACGCCAGTAGGTGGCTGGACGGCCGCGCTTACCCGCCTCATCGAAGGCCTTGGTGGTGGGGTCGAGATGGCGGAACGGCTCCAGACGGGGAATGTCCGGCAATGGCTGACTGACATCCATATAGCGGCCCAGCATGTCCCACATGGCATAGCGCTCGGCGATGCTGCCGGTATCGGTGGGGAAGATGAATTCCATCGGCAAGCCACTGCGCTTGTCCTTGCTGAACTGCGGATAGCGATGACGCACCTTGAGGGTGTGACGCTGATTGCCCTTCATGTCCGCGGCTATCTCGATAAAAGCATCGAACTCGTAGAAAGGGAAATTCCCCTGAAAGCTCTTGACCAGGCCCGAACGACGACAGAAAGCAACATCGTCCGACCAGTTCTGGTTACTCTTGTAGAAACGAATACTATGTTTCTCAAACAGAGTTTTAAATACAGTAGCCACACCACAGAGTGCAAAAGCTGACAAAGGAACAGCTAATGCATCGAAAGGAAATTTTTCACTTGGATCAAAAACCTCCAAAACCAAAAGGAGTACCAGCAGCACCATAGCAATGGCTGAAATAAACCATCCTCCCCCCTTACCCCCTCCTGGACCAATAAAACTAAGAAGGTGCGTCCAAAAAACGAACCAGAAGCGAAAAAAACGATAGATCAGGTTGATATCTTCATCGACGAACTTCGACCAACGCAATTCGTTAATATGATTAAAGTCATGGTAATCCTGCTCTCCCATGTACGCGTAGTCACGATACCAACCTCCGGAATATTCATATTCAAATTCCGATGGATTAATGCCGACATAATGTCCCCAAGGCAGGCGGGCAATATCGAAGTTACTGCCCAGCTTCCCCCATACACTCTTCTCTGGGGGCGGGGCCTGGCGGGGAATGGCGCCGGCCCGGAACGCGGTCTCGGCATAGTGATCTTTTGGCTGTTCCGTCGGGTTCATGCTCCGGCTCCTTGTTTGTTCCATACCCTCCTCGTTGTTTTTAGCCACGCTACCGCCAAGGAAGGCCGCCAGCGGCCTTCCAAAAGAACGTATTGATAGCGGTTGATTCGGTGTCGTTAATGGCTGTCGGGTTTGTTCTGCGTAGATGCATCTTTTGCTTCACCGCGCTCGACAAAGCGGTCCGCCTTGTTGGGAAAAGGGCCGTAGGCGTTGACGTCTTCGGGCTCAGCGGTATAGCTGTCGCCATAGCCGGGCACGGATTGGGCCATCAGGTCTGGGCGGCTTGCAGGCGCCGCATCAAACAATTGCAGCATGTCGTAAGGGTCTTCATGTTGTGCGGCTTGGCAATACCAGTCCAAAGCGGCTTGGTTCATCCCCATATGACGCAAACGATTTACTTCGCCTAGGTAGTGCATCGCTTCGACATCACCCGCTTCTGCTGCTTGCTCTAAATAGGGCGTGCTAATAGAGCGTTGATGAGCATTGTATAGGCGCATGCCTTTCTTTTTGGCGGCCTGAGCTTCGTCGTCCAGCGCCCAGGCGGAAGGTATCATGAGCGCTATAAGCGTTAGCCCTGCTAGCATTGCCAGGATGATTGATCGTTTTGCTAACAACATCAGGGGCCAAACTTTTTGGGGAAATAGGAAAGTGGCGGCTCTAGATTCAACCACTCGTCTTTCATACGCTCGCCTTCTTCGCGTTGTTCTTGAGTAACGCTATCGCGATAAACTCGCAGCGATCTTTCTGACGAAGTGCCGGGAACTTCTTCATGGATAGCTAGCAGGATTGCCCATCCTTTGGCAGGTTCTGGATCGGTAGAAGAATTACATAGAGTCAATTCCTCCCAATCAGGTTCAATATTACAGGCGGCCAACCACCTCCTCCCATTGATATGCCCTGCTTCGGAAGCTTTTGTTATCCATTCCCACGATTCTTCGGGCTGATCCAGATGATTTAAGACGGAGGCAAGATTGTTCATAGAGGGGGCATAACCTCCCGCTGCTGCCTTTCGAAACCATACCTCAGCGGCTTCCAAACGCTCCGTATCGTTGGAATAGTCCTCTTCGTCGTTACGGGCTATCTCGCCAAGCAAATTCATCGATTCCACATGGCCCGCCTCGGCGGCGCGCCGTAGCCACTTCATCGCTTCGTCTTCATCGGGCTCTTTAACGTAGTAATAAATATCATAAAGCTCGGCCATGGCCTCGGCATCGCCTGCCTCAGCTTTAGGTAGCGTTAACTCCAAGGCCTCCTGGGGCCAATCATCGCCGTTTTCCGGGCATACGTCCCCTAGCTCGCAGGCGCCACCATCAAACAGTCGCAACATAGCGTGGGGGTCACCGTGTTGAGCGGCTTGGTGATACCACTCTAAAGCGGCTTGGTTCATACCCATATGCCGTAAACGGTTAACTTCGCCTAGGTAGTACATCGCTTCGACATCACCCGCTTCTGCTGCTTGCTCTAAATAGGGCGTGGTGAGAGAGCGCTGATGGGCATTGTATAAGCGCATGCCTTTCTCTTTGGCGGCCTGCGCTTCTTCGTCAAGCGCCCAAGCGGTAGGCAATAACAGCGCCGCTAGTGTCAACCCAGTTAACGTTGCCAACAGGTTTGATCGCATTATTTATCCCTTAGTAAGACGCTTTATCAAACAGCACACACTTCAGTTGCAAGGCCTGCAACGTCGCGGCTGTAATCCCTCTTTGACTCTGGCACTTGAATATTATCTGTCCCTGATACTCGCTTCATAAAATCATCCAACTCTCTTTTATGGTTCTGATAGGCTGTATCAGGATAATCATGCGGCGGCTGGCCATTCTCTGTCATGCGAATAACCCCTTTGGCGAACAGGTACTGTGACGGCGTAGGGTCTTCTCTGCTAAAGCGGCAAAGCGTTCCGTAAACGCCGGTCGTGACGCCTTCCACAATCCAGCGGAGACAGTTGGCAATGGCGATTTGCTGGAAGTCCAACGCCTCCTGGTGATTAAACGGCTCGACTTTGCCATCGCTTCTGCCCCTGCCGGGTACTTCTGTTTCAAATTCTTGCGGGTTGCTAGTCAGAAGGTAAAGCAAAGCTCCCAGCGCTTCGGGTGTTAACTGCTGCACCCAAGATTTCATTTTCTTTAAATCCTCTCCATCGCGCGTCGCTAGTACATATGCAATCGGCCCCGCGTTCTGCCCACCGGTCATGGCGCTATAGAGCCGCTCGATACCCGCTTGGCCGCGGGCGGCGATCAATCCAACGTTGAGCAGTGTGGTGGCGAGGATATAACCCACTTTGCCCAGCACATTTTTGGCTTCTTCGGTGATCCATTCAGGTGTTTCGTAGTTGTTGTCCACCAAAGCGCGGTGGAGCATGGCAATCCAGAGGTCGAGATTTTTGCCATCTAGCTCAAAGTTGAGCTTGTAGCCGCCCCCAACACCCAGCACAAACTTGCTCGCTATCCGAAAGGTAAAATTGCCATTACGCAAACCAAAGACAAAATCGACATTACCCCCACCACCGGCCCTTCCTTCCATTTCAAATGCTGCGGCACCCAACGTGCGCCAGTCATCCAGTGAGCGATTGTTATGCTCCCACATGCCCAGCTCGTTAAGCGCCTGCCAGTTGGGCAGTAAACGCTGCAAATTACGGGGCGGCTTCCAGTCCAGCGAACAGCCTATTTCCAATCCTGCTTTAACGCCGGCAAAGGCGGTAAGCCCGGTGCTATCGGTTTCCTGGTTTCGTAAGTCCAACCCGGAGAGGCTCAAACCATCCTTGTCCAGCTTGAACCCCACCTTGTTGGCTAGCGCTACGTTAGCGCCGGTAAAGCCCTTCGCCACTACATCGAATATCACGGCATAGCGGCCTACTTCGCGCTCTTGGTTCTGCTGCTCGGTAAGCTCTTCTTGCTCAGTAAGCTTTACCCTAATGGGTTGTGCCTCATCCTTCTTGGGTAGCTCTAAGCGGCCTAGCGACATTTCGCCTTTAGCAAGGTTGAAGGTGCCCTTGGCCTCCCACTTGTGTTTCAAGGCAACATTTCGTTCACTCAAAGATACTGATTTTTTCGTTGAGCTACCGTGGTCTCCTGTTGCTTCCATAAAGGAGACCTTCTGAAGCTCGAAGGTATGCTGAGGGGCGTTACCGCTTTCTGTTTTTTCATAAAGGTCAAAATTGGCCATCCCCACCAGGCGAAGCATTTGTGCCTGGGCACTGGCATCAAACAGACGAAGTTTTTCACGGCTACGCCCGGTGAACAGCACTTTCTTAAGTGACTCCCCCCAATGCTGCTTGGCACTTTCACTGGCAAGTGAGGCGACGTCTAGGCCTTGCTCCGTTAAATACGCGAAGAATATATGCGGCTCAAAGAACCCTAGCTGCTCATCATGCCACTCAGGTCGAAGATCGATTTTTTGGCAGCAGCGGCTTTTAAGCCATTGACTAAGCGCTGTTTCTGGCGCTTCCCAAAGCCGCGCGGGGAGTACCTGATCAGCGACCAGCGCTGTATCTAACTGATGGCGCTCACCAGGCGTCATTTCAGGCATTAATTGCCACAAGCTGAGATGACTTAATGATTTTTCAGCTTGGGGCGAACTGAATTCACGCAGGGGAAAGTCGCCGCGAACCAATAGATCAATTTTGCGTTTGGCATACCCAAGCGATGGGCGGGCATCGACCAGATCGGTATTCCATATCAGCGTTCTTTGGGGGGTACTCTCTTGAACAGATCGCTTGGCTTGCACGTAGAGCGCATTAAGGTCGTTCTGTATCGCTTCATATTGGTTGCGCTCTTCTTCAAATAAGAATACAGGTAGCTGTGCTTGTCCGGCGGTTCCCGACTCCCACTCTTCAAGCTTTTCATTCACTGCTTCATATAGTTCCATCGAGTCCTTCAAGAGCGCGTAGTAATCGTCGAATACTTGCGCCCCGGCTTCTAACTCCTCGCGAACCGACTCACCCTGAATATTAGCCAGCGCCCACTCTGGCGTCGCGATACCTAGCGTCGCCAGTTCCAGGATGCTGTCGTGATAGTCGAGCATAATAGTGGAGAGTTCATCGATTATCTGCGGCCACCATATCGGGCAGGTAGAGGATGATGGCGCCGTTGTTTCACACTCTTCGAGGAATTCTTTTGTTTTACTCAAGGCATCACGGATGGGAAGCTCATCGTGCATCGATTCGGCGGAAGGGTATTCCTCAAGCACTCGGTGACGGCATTGCCGATAGTTCTCCAAAGCCGTTGCGATTTCATCCTCCCAAGGCCCATAGTAATGATCACCTGAGAGGGTATAACCATTTTCCTCAGCAATACTGCGGCCCTGGGCTTCGAGCATCAGTATTTCTGAATCTAAAGTATTGACTAAATTTCTGAGCCTGTTGCGTTCATTGAGTGCGTTTGTACCTGCTCGCCCGGGCTGTCCGGTTTGACGCGAAATTTCGGCTATTTCTGTTTCTTGCTTTTCTTTCTCGTTTTTAAGCTCTTGATAGCGTTGCTGGTCAGATTGTGAGAGAAAACTAATTGGCTCTGCTGCTAAGAGGCATTCCATTATGCCAATATCACGCAGATGCTGAAGGCGTGTTTCGACATCTACTTCCCTGACCCAGCCCTTTAGGGTGTCGTCAGCCTCCATCAAGATATCCGAAACTTCTTCGGTCAATAGCCAAAACGTTCGTGTACCTGGCAAATAGATGATATCCGCCCACTCTTGCTCTTGGCAGGCATGGGCAACTGCTTCCATGCGACTTATCGTTGTTGAAGAGGGCTCCGGTGCGTTTACCGCTATACCATTTAAATGATGAAAGTTACCATTCATATTAAGCTCTCTAACTCTTTTGTTTTCTTACGGGCCGGGGTATCCATTGCCAAGATGGCTTGTGCCCGTTCAGGTAGGGCCTCTGACCGTTGGATTAAAGGCAGCAGTCGTTGAAAGTGCTCGGTACGGGTAATGCCTGCCTTTATCAACATGTCTAGTCGTATAAACCAACCATCGGGTATCTCAGCCATGAAGGTTGCCGTAGCACTGCTCAGCCACCATGCTTGCTGACTCTCCTTTAGAGCTTCTTCCATCGATCGGTCGAGGCGTATTTGAGGGGGCGCTTCAAATTCGTCAGCCGGTGCCACCCATCGCCGCCAAGTGCCTTGTGGAGTTGGCGTGTAAAGTGCGGTAAAGGGTGTCATCAGATGCTGGAATGTGGCGGCGTCAGCGCTTGCGAGAATCGCTGTCCAGGCATTGGACTGCTGCAGATTCACCAGGGTCTGGCCGCCATGAGCGTCGGGCAGCACAAATAGCGAACTTAGGTGTTCAGCGATGCTTTTCAGGGTCGCGTCCGGTTTGGCGGTGGCAATCCATCCTAATCGTTGTTGGCAAAATGCTTGTGCCTCTTGGGCCGCTGGAGTACCTGGCTCAACTTCCACTAACCACGGACTAGCGGTAATCAACGGATCCAGCTCAGTGCCAGCGAAAAGTGTCATTAATTCTTTGCGGCCGCGTTGATTCAACCAAGTCGCACAAGCTTGCGATGCACGACGCTGATCGAGCACGAACCACCACGGTTGACTACTTTCTGAGAGGCGCTCTAGAGACTCACTTCGCTCATCAATTCGCGTTAACCAGCCAGACATGGACAATCCTCGCGGCTGCATTGGGTATCATTGATCTTGCCGCAGAGGGGCATCATTGCTGCTTCACTTAGCTGGTAATCTTCCAGCTTTGGCAATGATGTTGGCGGTATCGCATCATGCACCTCCGCCATCGCATGCCCTGGCAGTAACGGGCTTTCTACCGCCTGACCACTGCCATTGCCGGGGCTGCCGCCTGCGTTTACTTTGACGTTGGGGCCCACCATGGTAACGCCGCTGCCGTCCAGCTTGAGGAAACTTCCCCCGGCGTTGAGGGTTAATTCGCTATCCGCTTCCAGCACCACCTTGTGGCCAGCTTTGATGTGCAGCTCGCGGCCGCTTTCGCTGAGCCAGGCCTGGCCTGTGTTGATATGCAGGGTGCCTTCAACGGTGAGGTGCTGCTGCCCTTCGGTATGCTCGAAACGGTTGCCGTGTACCGTGTGGTGGTCGTCGTTGTCGATCTCGCTGATGCGGTCGTTATTGACCTTCAAGAAGCTGTCGTTGCGGATCTCTTCAATACGGTCGTTGAGCGTGAGCAGTTCCAGGTCTTTCTGGGCGTGGAGCCAGATTTGCTCTTCGCCGGCCTGGTCTTCAAAGCGCAGTTCGTTGAAGCCTTCGGCCTTGTGGCTTTGGGTGCGCAGTACCGTGCGAGTCTTGTGTTCCGGCAGCGGGTACGGCGCGGTGTTGACCGCGTGATAAGTACGTCCGGTCACCAGCGGCTGATCGGGGTCGCCTTCCAAAAACGAGACGATGACTTCGTGGCCAATGCGCGGAATGGCAATACTGCCGTAGCTGCCGCCTGCCCAGCCTTGGGCGACCCGCACCCAGCAGCTGGCGGTGTCATTTGGCTCTGCGTAGCGATCCCAGGGGAACTGGACCTTGACCCGGCCGTGTTCGTCGCAGTGAATCTCTTCGCCTTCCGGGCCGACCACAAAGGCGACCTGGGGGCCATCGATGCGGGGCTTGGGGTTGGGCGTGGCGCGCCAGGGGGCATCGCCGGGGATCAGCGTGACCTGATTGTGGTAGCGGGTCATACCGTTGGCATCGCCCTGGGTGATGCCGTCTTCTTCCAGCGCCTGGGGCTGCTCACCGAAGTGGCTTACTTCAATCGCCTGCCAGTCGCGGTTGAGGCTATCGGTGTCGTGGTCGGTCAGCGTGAAGCGCACACCGGGGGCGAGTTCGGGCAGGTCGCTTTCGGCGCTAACAGTGATCGCCTCGCGGCGCAGCTGTTCCAGTCGAATGCGGGTGAACGGCTCGCCGGAAGCATCCTGCTTGTAGCGGCCGGGGTAGTCGTAGTGTTCGTAATCGACCTGCTGCCCATGGTCTTCTACATCACGACCCAGGTGGTCGTGGAACTGCGCATAGGCGGGATTTTTAAAGCTGTAGTCTTTCAGCGTGGCGGACGAACTCGCCACCCGGGCAGTGTGGCTGAGTTTGCGCACATGGCGTGTGGGCGCGGTACCGCCTGCGCGGCTGTGATAGCTGCGCTCGCCTAGGCTAGTGAGTAGCTGCGGGTCATCGGCAAACACCAGCCGATGGGCGCCGCCGTCGCGTTCTTCAAATTCATGGAAATAAAACAGCCCCTCTTCGGCGGCCAGGCGCTCGATAAAGGCAAGGTCGGTCTCACGGTACTGCACGCAGTATTCGCGCTCGGGGAGCTCGCGGGTGACCGCAAAGGCCACGTCGCGGATGCCGCGCTCATCGCACAGGGTATTGATGATAGTGAGCGGGTCGACTTTCTGGAAGATGCGCGAGTTCTGGCGCAGCGATAGCCGCCACAAGGCGGGACGTAACACCAGCGAGTAAAACGTACGCCGGTGGCCGCGATCACCTCGGCCAAACTCGCTGACGATGCCGTGCACCCGGCGCAGCGCTTCGCCGTCCTGCCAGATGGTCAGAGACGCCTCGCGATCCAGCAGTTCGGCGGCGTCCAGGCTGCCGTCGCGGCTGGCCAGGTTCAGCGCCAGCTCGAAGGGTTGGGAGAGCGCTTCGCGGTGGGTGAAGTCGATCACCGCCACGTCATCCACTCCCGGAAGTGTCAGGGTGAATTGCAGGCCTGTCTTATGCGCCCCCATCCTGTCAGACATAATCCCGCTCCCTGGATCGTCAACTGCTAATAAAAACGATCAGAATAGCGAGCTAGAAGCGAAGCACAACCCATTTAGGACAAGTCACAGCGATCTCTTACACGGCGTAAGAAATCGCTTACAAAACAGGCAAAAATTCGCCCGCGCTATCGTGATAAAAAGCCGGGCAAACTACTTAATCAACTGCACCAACCCATGGCGTACATACCAAACCTGGTCGGCTTGACGGGTAGCGTCTTGCACGAACCAGCCATTGAGATCGCGCAGGCGGCGTTGTTCGGGCTGCATGGGCACGATGCCACGGCCGACTTCGTGGGCGATGATAATCAACGGTGCGTTTATCTGGCTGGCGCGCTGGTAGAGGCCGGTCATATCCCCCTGCCACTGCTCGCGGAACGCATCGTTTTGCATCCTTCCTGATGCGGCTTCGAGCCACTCCAACACGCCGGTGATCACCAACGGCGTATCGGCAAGCAGCGTTTGTTGACACGCATCCAGCCGCTGCTCCGGCGCAAGCCGATACCATACGGCGTCGGGAAAGCGAGCCGTTACGACGTCACGTTTTCCTGCGCAGGCACCGCCGATGAAGAGCTGCATTGCCAATCTCCTTTGCCATTCGCATCGGTGTGATAAGTGAGTGTCCAGCGCCTGCCCTGTGCCTGACTCACCGAGCCATCCCAGAAGTGAAGGGTTTCAAAACGACGGCGCAGTTCACGGATCACGCCGCCATGAGTGACGGCCAGAATTTTGCGCTGGCTGCCTTGCTGGGCATTCACAGCCACATCATGCAGCCAGGCTTCCAGGCGCGCGCGCAGGTGAGCGGCCGATTCGCCGCCAGGGATTTGCAGCTCGCCGACACTGTCAATCCAGGCGCGATAGTGCGGCAGGTCTTTGAGTTCGTCATACACCTTGCCTTCGTACTCGCCAAAGTCGAGTTCGCGCAGACGCGGCTCCAGCGCAACCGGCACGCCCTCTTTCGCGGCCTGAATCCACTCAAGCGTCTTCTGGCAGCGGTTCAAGTCGCTTGAATAAATGGCATCGAAACGCTCATTCATCAGCGCTTCGCGCAGCGCCAGCAGCCCCGCTTCGGCATCGGGAAACAGCAGCGGGATATCGCGCTGGCCCTGGTAGCGGCGCGCTAAATTCCAGGCGGTGATACCGTGGCGAACTGCCACCAACTCCACAGTAAGATCAGTAGCCAAAGCTCTCCTCCTTCAATGGTGGCACCGACCATATCGCCGTTGATGCCGTTAAACAGTCGCAACATAAACACGCGTGAAAGCGCCACAAAGACCGCCGCCGCAAGTCCAATCAGTACAAGCGAGGGTGCCAGCAGCGCCATCATGGCCAACGGCACCAACGCCAGTGCTACCTCCTGGCCGCTAAGCGACTGTTGCCAGCTCCACGCCAAGCCCTTGGGCTGAGCGCAGGGCGTCAGGACAAGCAAGGCAACGCCCGCCCAGCGCCCGAGTGCGGGCACCACCAGCAGCCACCAGAGCGGCGCCTGGTAGGCAAGAAGCGCCCAAACCAATACGCCCTTCCAGGCAAGCAGAAACACCAGCGCCAGCATGCCGAAACTGCCGATCTGCGGGTCTTTGATGATTTCCCAACGGCGCGTCAGCGGCTGATTGCTGCCCAGCGCATCGGCGATATCCATGACGCCATCCAGGTGCAGCCCGCCGGAAAGCGCGACCCAAAGGCTAAGCAGCGCCAGCGCGGTAATCGGCGTGGGAACGTTGTGCATGGCAAATGCCAGCAGCACCAACACGCTGCCGATGAGCAGGCCGACCAAGGGATAGGCACGCACCGCCCAGCGCCGGGTTGCAGGCGTCCAGGGGCTGGCGATGGGAATGGGGATTCGGGTCAGAAACTGCAGCGCCAGCACCAGCCCAAACAGAGCGTTTTTCACAGCAACCGCTCCTTTTGGGGTTTCCCCTGCTCATGCTTCCACTGCTCAGGTTTCCAGTTCAGGGCACAGCCCGCGATTACCTCAACAACGGCGTCGGCCTCGGCGACCAGCCAGCGGTGGGCGCGCTGGAGAAAGGCGAGATAACGCCAGGTCTCAGCATCGGTTGGCGGCAGCGATTCGTTGATATCGTTCGACACAATTACCAGGTGCACGCTGCGCGCTCGGGCATCCGTCACGGTGTCGGCCAGCAGCGCAAGGCCCTCATCTTTGCTAAGCTCGCTGGCGTACAGCACCTGGCTGGCCCAGAGCGTCAGGCAGTCCAGTAGCACGGCGCAGCCATCGGGCACGTCAGAGAGCGCCTGATCAATCGCCAGCGGCGCTTCGATAGTCTTCCACTGAGCGGTTTGCCTCTGCTCGTCTCTGGACTGGCGATGGCGGGCCACTCGCTCGGCCATTTCGTCATCCGTGACCTTGGCAGTGGCCAGGTAGTAGCAAGCTGCGCTGCCCGCGGCATCCACCACCTGCTGCTCGGCTACATCACTTTTGCCGGAGCGTGCCCCGCCGCTTATAAAGACAATCATGCAGCACCTGTTTTGGCAGTTACTGTTTTAAGCACGCTCACTAGCCGATGATTAGCAGGTGCATCGCGCAGGGCTACACGCAGCCAGTCGCCATCGAGTCCGGTAAAGTTATGCGTATGGCGCACCAATACACCCTGGCGCAGCAGCCGCTCAAATAGCACGTCGCTGGAGATACCTGCGGCGCGTAGCTCGACGCCAGGGCGGAGAAGAAAGAAGCACGCCTGGCTTGGCACCACCTCCAGCCCCAATTGGGCAAGCACTTGCTCCATAGGGCGCCGCTCGCTGGCTAACCAGCGCTGGGTGCGGCGGGTAAAGGCACCGTCCGCCAGCAGCGGCGCTACCAACTCCGCCGCCAGGTGATTCACGCTCCAGGGCGGCTGGTGGGCCTGTGCCGCCTGAATAGTGGCTTCATCCGCCAGCATATAGCCTAACCGTAGCCCCGGCAGCGTATAAAACTTGGTCATCGAGCGCAGCAGAATTAGATGCGGATAGCGATCCAGCAGCGGTACCAGCGACACCGCATCATGCGTATCGCCGACCATGTCCACAAAAGCCTCATCCACCACCACCCGGCAGCCCGCCCAAGCCGTGTAATCCAGCAGTATCTCCATGGTCGAGGTATCGATAAGTGTCGCTGTGGGATTATTGGGCCGACACAGAAACAGCACATCGATATCATTAAGCCTTGCCAACAGCGTATCAACATCCAGGTCAAAGTCCGGCACGGGCAGCGCGATCTCAACGATTGAGAGCCGGTGGGCGCAGCAAGCACGGGCATATTCACCAAAGCTTGGTGTTATAATTGCCGCGCGCTGCCAGGCATGTAGCGCAGCGGCAAGAAAAATCGCCTCGGCGCCGCCGTTTGTCAGCAGCACCTGCTCGGGGCGCAGTTGGTGATAGCTTGCGATGGCGTGGCGGGCTGCGGAATAATCCGGCGCCGGATAGCGCTCAAGGCCTGCCAACTGTTGGGTTAACCAGTCGCGCACCCAGGCGGGTGGCCCCAAGGGATTAAGGTTGGCGCTAAAATCGTCCAGCCGATGAGTGGCGGGCAAGCCAAAGTGGGCCAATAGCGCTTCGGCTTGGCCGCCGTGGCTGGGCCATGTAAATGTGCTCATAAAAACCTCGGGGGAAACAGGCTCAGCGCAACCATCAAGACAGCGGACAGCAGCATAAATAGCATCCAGCCACCGTGCATTAAACGAATCGTTGCGTCGATATGGGCAACCCGAAGTGGCTCCAGCGGCTTGCCTAGCGTCGCACGACAGGAAGCCACCCCCTCATAGTAGTTGGTGCCGCCCAGTTGCACGCCGAGCAACCTCGCCACCATGGCTTCCGGCCAGCCAGCGTTGGGGCTTGGGTGACGCGGCGCATCGCGCCAGGTGCCCCGCAAGGCGCCCTTCCAATGCAAATCATACGCCCTGGGAACGCTCATCATCAGGCCCGCCAACCATAGACATAGCGCAGTTAAACGGGCGGGTACCCAGTTGGCCGTATCATCCAGCTTGGCGGAAGCGTATCCGAAATCGGCATAGCGCTGGTTGCGATACCCCACCATGGAATCCAAGGTATTGACTGCCTTGTAGGCCAGCGCCAGCGGTGCACCCCCTATCAGCGCAAAAAACAGCGGCGCGGTAATGCCATCCACGGTATTTTCCGCCACGGTTTCAACTGCCCCTCGGGTGATGCCGGCTTCGTCAAGGCCTTGCGTGTCGCGCCCGACAATCATGGACAGCGCTTGCCGTGCGGCGGGCAAGTCACCCTTTGCAAGCGGCACCGCAATGGCGCGCCCTGCATCAGCCAAGCCTTTGATAGCAAGCGTGGTGGCAAGTAACCATACCTCAGCAACAATTCCCAGCCAGGGATGCAAAGCGCTAAGCAGCCTGAGTACCAACCAAGCGCTCGCGAACGTCGCCAGCACTATCGTGGCGGTAAGCATAACGCCCGACCGCCGGCGCTGCTTGTCGCTGCCCTGATTCCAGCGTGTTTCCAGCACGCTGATCGCACGCCCAATCACCACCACCGGGTGCGGCAGCGAGCGCGGATCGCCGATGACCAGATCCACCATAATAGCCACGATGACCAATACCAGCGTCGCGGGTAGATAATCGCTGAATACTGTCATTGGCCGGTGTTGCCGCTAACGCCCGCATCGGCAAAGGTCGCCATTTCATTTAGCATGGCGACTGCCGCTTGCAGGAGTGGAAATGCCAGCGCCGCCCCGCTGCCCTCGCCCAGGCGCATGCCCAGATTAAGCAGGGGCTTGGCCTTAAGGGCTTCCAATGCGGTTGAGTGGCCAGGTTCTTCTGACTGATGGCCAAATACCAGGTAACCGCGTACGTCTGGGCATAACCGGCAGGCGGTAAGCGCGGCCACGGTGGCAATAAAACCATCGACGACAACGGGCAAGCGATACGCGGCCGCAGCCAGATAAGCGCCTGTCATCGCAGCGATTTCCAGCCCGCCCAGCTTGGCGAGCACCGCTAGCGGGTCCTCCGGGTCCGCCCGACGCGCGTCAATCGCCTGTTCGATCACCGCGACTTTATGGGCCTGCTGAGCGCTGTTGATGCCCGTGCCAGCGCCCACCACCTGGGCCACTGGCGTACCGGTCAACACTGCAAGCATGGCGCTACTGGCGGTGGTATTGGCAATGCCCATCTCGCCGACGATGATGCACCTGGCCCCGGCGTGGCTGGCGCGTTCCACGGCGGCAACGCCCGCATTGATCGCTGAGTGGGCTTCATCGCCTTGCATGGCGTCTTCGAGCACCATATTGGCCGTGCCTGGGCGTACCTTGGCATGCGTCACGCCCGCCACGGCCAAGGGTGTTGCCACCCCCACATCGATGACGTCGATATTCGCGCTAATCTGCCGGGCAAAGACGTTGATAGCGGCACCGCCGCTTGCGAAGTTGGCAACCATTTGCGCCGTTACGGCCTGAGGAAACGCGGACACGCCCTCTTCGGCTACACCGTGATCCGCGGCGAATACCAGCACGCTGGCTGGCGTCACATTGGGCGTTTGCCCTCCGGTGATGGCGCTCAGTTGTATGGCCAGCGCTTCCAGCTCACCCAGGCTGCCCGGCGGTTTGGTCAACGTATCGAGATAGGCGCGGGTGCGTTCGCCTGCCTCAGCGTCTACCGGCGCAATACGCTCGATAATAGACGGGGCAACATCGGTGGGCATGGTGGCTCCAAAGCGTTCAACATCAAGAGAGGGGGATGGTAGCAAAAGCAGGCCTGCTATACTTGCGATTTACGCTTATCAAGCGGGCAATTACCGCTATTGCAATCCATCGTTAGCCCTGAATACCTAGGGCGATAGTTGTCATCAATTAGAGTAATAAAACTACAATTAGCGCTTTTATTGCCGTAAGGTCTCTCCTATCGCCGCCAAAAAATGTAAAATAACTACAGGTTTGACTTACCGTCGCTACCATGCAGAGGTCCCTATGCCGAGCTCAACACACGCCACTTTAAATTCCACCGTTGCCGAGGTTACCCAACGCATACGTGAGCGGTCTGCCGAGCGGCGCGCGCTTTACGAGCGTCGCATGGCCGACCAACATAAACGCGGCGTGCATCGCGGCGAGCTCTCATGCGGTAACCTCGCCCATGGGTTTGCGGCCTGCAGCCCGCAGGAAAAAGATTCCCTCAAGCTGATGAACAGCGCCAACCTGGGGATCATTTCGGCCTACAACGACATGCTCTCGGCTCACCAGCCGTTTGAAACCTTCCCGGCCACTATTAAAGCCGCTGCCAACGCGATGGGCTCAACGGCCCAGTTTGCCGGTGGCGTACCGGCGATGTGCGATGGTGTGACCCAGGGCCAGCCTGGCATGGAGCTGTCGCTGTTCTCTCGGGATGTAATAGCCATGGCCACCGCCGTGGGCCTTTCCCACAACATGTTCGACGCAGCCTTGTATCTCGGCGTGTGCGACAAGATCGTGCCGGGGCTATTCATTGCCGCGGCACGCTTTGGCCACCTGCCCGCGATGTTCGTGCCGGCCGGCCCGATGCCCAGCGGCCTGCCCAACAAGGAAAAGGCCCGCATCCGCCAGCTGTACGCCGAAGGCAAGGTCGGCCGCGATGCCCTGCTGGAGGCCGAATCCGAGTCGTACCACAGCCCCGGCACCTGCACCTTCTACGGCACTGCCAACTCCAACCAGTTGATGATGGAAGTGATGGGCCTGCACCTGCCGGGCACCTCGTTCGTCAACCCCGGCACAGAGATGCGCGAGGCCCTGACCCGCTACGCCACCGAACAGGCCATTCGCAATACCGAACCCGGTGGCGAGTACCGTCCGTTCTACAAGCAGATTGACGAGCGCGCGATCGTCAATGCGGTGGTTGGGCTGCTGGCATCCGGTGGCTCGACCAACCACACGCTCCACCTGATTGCCATGGCGGCAGCGGCGGGCATCACCCTCAACTGGGATGACTTCACTGACCTTTCAGCGGTCACCCCAAGCCTAATGCGGGTCTACCCCAACGGCCAGGCGGATATCAACCACTTCCAGGCGGCGGGCGGCATGAGCTTCCTGTTCCGCGAGCTGCTGGGCGCTGGCCTGCTCCATGGCGATATTCCCACCGTCTTCGGCACCGACCTGACCGCCTACACCCAAGAGCCTTTCCTGGAAGACGGCAAGGTGGTCTGGCACGAAGGTCCTGAGAAAAGCCTCGACGAAGCCGTGCTAAGCACCGTTGCCAACCCGTTCGCGCCCACCGGCGGCCTGACGGTGATGAAAGGCAACCTGGGCCGCGGGGTCATCAAGGTATCGGCGGTCACCGAAGAACATCGCATCGTCGAAGCGCCGGTGAAGATTTTTGAAGATCAGAACGAGATGAAAGCCGCCTTCGAGTCCGGTGATTTGGATCGCGACGTGATTGTAGTGGTTCGCTTCCAGGGCCCCAAGGCCAACGGCATGCCGGAGCTGCACAAGCTGACGCCCTTCCTGGGTGTGCTGCAAGACCGTGGCTATAAAGTGGCGCTGGTCACCGACGGCCGCATGTCGGGCGCCTCAGGCAAGGTGCCGGCTTCTATCCATATGAGTCCGGAAGCCCTGGACGGCGGCCCACTGGCGAAACTGCGCGATGGCGATATCGTACGCCTGGACGCCAACGCCGGGACCCTCAACGCCAAGGTAGACCCCGCCAACTGGGCCGAGCGCGAACTGACCATCGGCAACCTGGATCACTACCACGTTGGTCTTGGCCGTGAGCTATTCTCTGGCTTCCGCCACCTGGCCATGCGCGGCGAGGAAGGCGCCGGGGTGTTCGGCGGCTTTGAGGCCGACGACCTGGCCCGCCAGGAAGGACAGATTCTCCAAGAGGATGCCTGATGCGACCGGCCTTGATCGGCGATATCGGCGGGACCAATGCACGCCTGGCGCTGGTGACACCAGGCGACATTACCCCGCACGATATTATCAATCTCCCCTGCGCGGACTACCCAGGCGTTATTGAGGCGATTCAGGACTACCTGAGCCGGGTAGGCGCAACGGGTGAAAATGCCCCGCGCGAGGCTTGTCTGGCGTTTGCCTGCCCGGTTCATGCCGAGCGGGTCAAGATGACCAACAACCACTGGGACTTCATGAAAAGCGAGGTTCGCGAAACGCTGAACCTATCGCTGTTCAAGATCATCAACGACTTCACCGCCCAGGCACTGGGCGTGCCCCACGTTGGCGCAGACAACCTGGTGGAAGTACAGCCCGGCAGCGTTCAGTCTCATTCTACGCGGCTGGTGATTGGCCCCGGCACGGGGCTCGGCGTGGCCGGTGTTTTCCCCGGCCAGCACGCCTGGATACCACTGCCCACCGAGGGCGGACACATTACCTTCGCGCCCACCGATGACACCGAGCGCGCGTTGCTTGACGTGTTTCTACAGCGCCACAAGCGGGTGAGCGTGGAGCGCATTCTGTGCGGCCAAGGGTTACTCGAGCTTTATCAGGCCCACTGCGCGCTTGACGATCAGGCGCCGCGCTGCACTACCCCGGCAGAGGTGACCCAAGCCGCCAACACAGGCGACCCCACCGCCACCACCAGCCTGCTGCGGTTCCTGAAAATCCTTGGCGACGTGTGCGGCGACGCCACGCTGACCATGGGCGCCCGTGGCGGGGTTTATCTGTGTGGCGGGATCCTGCCGCGCCTGCTTGACTGGCTGCCGAAAAGCCAACTGCGCGACAGCTTCGTCAACAAGGGCCGCATGGGCGCGTATAACGCCGACATTCCCATTTGGGTGGTCACCCACCCGTGGACGGGGCTGCTGGGCGCCGCTGAGGCGTTGCATAACGAAGAAGTGTTTTAAGCCCATCAACAGGAATCTCCCTATGCCCCTGCCAACCTTCGACGTGCCGTTCGTACTCGGCATGATGCGTCTTCACGAGGCCACCGATATGCACCAGGCCAACCACCTGGCTGACTGGATCGAGGCGCGACTCGAGCAGGGTCTGCACTGGTTTGACCACGCCGACATCTACGGCGACGGTGCCGGTGAGACGCTGTTTGGCCAGGCGCTGCGCGCCCGCCCGGCGCTTGCCAAGCGGCTCAAGGTGGTGACCAAAGCCAGCATCGCCAACGACAATCCCACCCCGGGCTCGGGCAAGGTCAAGCACTATAACGCAAGCCCGGCGTACCTGAACCGAGCGATTGATGATTCACTTAACCGCTTGAGCGTTGAGCGAATCGACCACTTTCTGATTCACCGCCCTGACCTGTTAATGGACGCCGAGGCCACCGGCCGCGCGCTGGATGACGCCATTAACGCTGGAAAAATTGGCGCCGCAGGCGTTTCCAACCACCTGCCCAGCCAGTGGCGCCGCCTGCAAAGCGCCATGCACCACCCGCTGCGCGCCAATCAGATCGAGCTATCCATCGCCCATAGCACACCGCTGTTTGACGGCAGCTTCGACGACCTGTGCGCCGACGGCCATGCGCCGATGGCCTGGTCACCGTTGGCGGGCGGCGCACTGATGGAAGGCGAAGTGAGCCACGTGCTGACCCGTCTGGCGAGCGAACACAACAGCACACCTGCCGCAATGGCGCTTGGCTGGCTGCGCAGCCTGCCCAATCGCCCTGCCCCCGTGGTGGGCAGCGTGAAGCCGGATCGCATTGCCGATATGCTCGAAGGCCCCGACACCCTCCCCAGAGAAACCTGGTACGAATTACTGGAAGCCGCCCGGGGTCACTGCGTCGCGTAAACTCACATTCCCCATCCGATCAACAATCATAAGGAAACGATCATGACGCCGATAATTGCGTTTGGTGAAGCCCTGGTGGATATGCTCTCAAGCCGCCTGGGTAACGACGATACAGGACCCGAGACTTTTACTCCCTACGCCGGGGGCGCGCCCGCCAATGTGGCGGTTGCCTGCGCGCGGCTCGGCGTCCCAAGCCGCTTTCTGGGCATGGTCGGCGACGATACCTTCGGGCATTTTTTAATCCGTGAACTACAACACCACGGCGTGGATACCCAGGGCGTGATGCTCACCAAAGAAGCACGCACGGCGCTGGCGTTTGTTTCCCGGGATAGCCAGGGCGAGCGCACCTTCGACTTTTACCGCCCACCGGCCGCCGATCTGCTTTACCGGCTGGACGACTTGCCCCAGGGGGTATTTGAACAGCCTGCTATCCTGCACTTGTGCAGCAACAGCCTGACCGACGCCGAAATCGCCGACACCACCTTGGCGATTGCCACCATGGCCAAACGCGCAGGCTGCCTGGTCAGCGTGGATGCCAACCTGCGGCATAATCTATGGATCGATGGAGCGGCGGATATTGCCCTGGTGACGCAGCTACTGGATAGCGCGGAGCTTGTGAAGGTATCACTCGACGAGCTTGATTACCTGCGCGGCGACCATCCGCAAGAGGCGTGGGTGGCGCAACGCCTTGCCGCGGGCGTGAAAGTCATGCTGATTACCGACGGCCCCAATAGCGTGGCAATCAAAGGCGTGGGTATTGATCAAACCATCGCGCCGCCCAACGTTGACGCCGTGGACACCACCGCCGGTGGCGACGCGTTTATCGGTGGGCTGCTGGCCGAGCTTTCACGCCACGGTATTGAGGAAGGCTGGCACCAGGACGCTGACTTTCTCACCCGTGCGGTGAATACCGCTTGCCGCTGTGGCGCACACGCAGTGACGCGCCCAGGCGCTTACGCAGCGCTGCCTACCCATGCCGATATTGACGCATTGCGCAGCGCCCCCTAGTCGTTTCTCGTCAGGGCGCGCGATCAAGCGCCCTACATTGCAGACGATGGTTGAATAGCGCTGAGCTTGTCTAAATGTCTGACATTTACTACCATGGCGTCACTATTATTTAACACGTGACCGCTATGACGCTGGAGACGCTCCCCCGCCACCAAGGCGATGCCGCTGGATTAGCTCGCTTGCTAGCCAGGGCATTATTGGCAGGCCACTGGCAACCCGGTGACGCCTTTCCCAAGGAACTGGACATCGGCACGCATTTTGATGTGAGCCGTAACCAGGTGCGCAATGCGCTGACCCGCTTAACCTCTGCCGGGCTTCTTACCCGCACCGCCGGGCGGGGCACGCAAGTCCGTGAAATGAGCGATTGGCACCTGCTCGACCCGCTGATGAGCGAATGGATGACCGGGCTTATTAACCTCGACCCGCAGCTGATTCGTGCCATCTATGCGTTTCGCTTTTCGGCCGAGCCTGTCGTGGCGGGCCTGGCGGCCGAGGCCGCCGACGCGGACGATATCGCCCGACTTGAAGCGGCCTTTGAAGGCATGCAGAAAACGGCTCGGTCCCCCACTGCTCGCGACCAACACGCCGAGTACGACGTGATGTTCCACGACGCCACCTACCAAGCCAGCCATAACCTGGTGTGGCGGCAAATGGGCCATCTGCTACGTCCTTCGATCATGGCCCTGGTTCACAGCTCCCAGCACCGCACCGACACCTTTGACGATAGCCTGACTCGCCACCGCCACGTCCTTGAAGCCATTGCTCGTGGGGATGCTGACGCGGCGTCGTTCGCCGCGCGGGAAGTGCTACGCCGTACGGCCATCGACCTGGGCATTGTCAATTAACAAGGATCTGACCTGATGAAAATTACCCGACTGAAAACCTGGCAAGTACCCCCCCGCTGGCTGTTTCTTAAAATCGAAACGGACGAGGGCTGCTACGGCTGGGGCGAGCCGGTCATCGAAGGCCGCGCGGCGACCGTTGAGGCCGCTGTTCATGAGCTTTCAGACTACCTGGTTGGCCAGGATCCGCACCGTATCGAGCATTTGTGGAACACCATGTATCGCGCCGGGTTCTATCGCGGCGGGCCGATTTTGATGAGCGCCATTGCCGGTATCGACCAGGCGCTATGGGATTTGAAGGGCCGCGATCTGGGGGTGCCCGTGCACCAGCTACTGGGCGGCGCGGTACGCGATAAAATGCGTATGTACGCCTGGACCGGTGGCGACCGGCCGAGCGACGTGGGCGCAGGCGCCAAGGCGCTGGTCGACAAGGGCTTCACCGCCTTCAAGATGAACGGCACGCCGGAGCTGCAAATCGTCGACTCACACCGCAAAATTGACGAAGCAGTCGCCCGGGTGGCCGAAGCACGCATTGCGGTCGGCCCAGACGTGGGCATTGGCATCGATTTTCACGGTCGCGTTCACCGGCCAATGGCCAAGGCGCTGCTGCGCGAGCTGGAGCCCTTCCATCCGATGTTCGTGGAAGAGCCCGTCGCCCCGGAACACCTGCCTTGCCTGCGCGATATTGCCAGCGGGCTTGGCTACCCGCTGGCCACCGGCGAGCGTTTGCATACCCGCTTTGAGTTCCGCGACCTGTTGAAAGACGGCATGATCGATATCGTCCAGCCCGACCTTTCCCACTGCGGCGGCATCAGCGAAGGGCTCAAGATCGCCGCCCTGGCCTCTGCCTATGACGTGGCCCTTGCGCCCCACTGCCCGCTTGGCCCGCTCACCCTGGCCACTTCGCTTCAGTTGGATGCCGTTAGCCATAACGCCTTTATTCAAGAGCAGAGCATGGGCATCCACTACAATCAGGGCAACGACGTGCTGGATTACCTGGTCGATAAAACAGCGCTCAGCATTGAAGACGGCTTCTGTTCGATTCCCCAGGGGCCAGGGCTTGGCGTCGAGATTGACGAAGCCTTCGTTGAAGAACGCGCCAAGGTCGGCCACCGCTGGCGCAACCCGGTATGGACCCACGAAGACGGCTCGATTGCCGAGTGGTAAACCAGGCAATGAACCGGGAGACAGCTCTATGAGTGCCAATATGAGTGAATTGACACATGCTCTAGCTTGGATTGCGGTAGATTGGGGCTCCAGCAACCTCCGGGCCTGGGCAATGGACGCTCAAGGTAATGTGTTGGACAGCGCCTCCCGCGAGCGCGGCATGCTGTCGCTAATCCCTGCTGACTACGAAACGACCCTGCTTGAGGTAGTCGACAACTGGCTACCCTCGAGTGGCGTAACGCCGGTGATGGTGTGCGGCATGGCCGGGGCGCGCCAGGGCTGGCAGGAAGCCGCCTACCTGGCAACCCCCACGCGCCTTGATCAACTCTCCCGCGGCGCGGTGATGCCGCCCCTCGCCGACACGCGCCTTCGGGTGCATTTGCTGCCCGGGCTAAGCCAGACCGGCAGCCAAAGCCACGCCTTTGATGTCATGCGCGGTGAAGAAACGCAGTTAGCGGGTTTGGTGGCCAAGTCACCGCACTTTAGCGGCCATGTTTGCCTGCCCGGCACCCACGCCAAATGGGCGCGCTTAACCAATGGTGCCGTGTCCGAGTTTGCGACCTACTTAACCGGCGAGCTGTATCAACTGCTCGCTCAGCAATCCGTTTTGAAGCACTCCGTAGGGCAGGATGACCTGCATCACGACGGCTGTCGCCAAGCATTTACCCAAGCGGTCAACGCCACCTATCAGGCACCCGAGCACTTCAGCCAGCGGCTGTTCGGCGTGCGCGCCAAGGACCTGCTGGATAACACCTTGCCTAGTGGCGATGCCCGAGGTGCCGTGTTGGCTGCGCATCTCTCGGGTATGGCGATCGGTATGGAGCTGGCAGGTGCCTGCCGCGAGCTATCGCCGGGTGAAAGCGTGACGCTAATCGGCAACGAGGCACTCAGCCGCCGCTATGCACTCGCCCTGCAAGCCCTCGGCATCGAAACCCAGCGCGTTGACGGCGATACCGCGGTATTGGCGGGGCTAACGCTCGCTTATCAAAGCACACGGTAAAAAGCATCAGCTAACCAAGGAGAGCGCTATGACACTGCCTTTAATTGGCATTTTACGTGGGGTGACGCCCGATGACGCGGTGGCCGTGGCTAAAGCCCTGCTTGACGCAGGCATCACGCAAATCGAGGTGCCGCTTAACTCCCCCGACCCGCTGACCAGTATCCAACGCTTGGCCGACGCCTTTGGTGAGCAAGCGCTGATCGGGGCGGGAACGGTGTTAAGCGCCGAGCAGGTACGCGACGTCTATGCCGCAGGTGGCCGATTGATCGTTTCGCCCAACTGCCGCCCTGCCGTTATCGAAGAATCCCATCGCTTGGCCATGTATAGCTGGCCGGGCATTGTCACTCCCTCCGAAGCGTTTGATGCATTGGACGCGGGGGCGACCGGGCTAAAGCTCTTCCCAGCGGTGCTGGTCGGTTTAGATGGCATGAAAGCCGTTAGAGCCGTACTGCCCGAGAGCACGTTGCTTTACGCCGTGGGCGGTATTGGCGTCGATAACTTCGCCGCCTGGCGGGCCGCTGGCGTCGATGGCGCGGGGCTGGGTAGCGCGCTTTATAAGCCGGGGCAAACGCCCCAGCAGGTTAGCGCGCAAGCCACTATATTGGTTGATGCTTGGCAAAAAGCCGGAGGCTAATAATGACTGTTGCGACACTGGCGGTTGACTGCCGCTGCGAGCTTGGCGAAGGCCCGCAGTGGCACGCCGAAAACCAGCGACTCTATTGGTGCGATATTCTAAATAAACGCCTGCACTGGCTGTCGACGGAGAGCGGGGAGCATGGCGATTATCCGCTTGAGCACATGGTCTCGCTGGCCACCCCACTGGACGACGGCCGCCTGATGCTTGTAGGTGAGCACAGCCTGAGCCTGTTTCATCCGACCACGCAGCACCTTGCGCATTTTGCGGATTTTGAGGCCGACAACCCCATCACGCGCAGCAACGATGCCCGCGTGGACCGCCACGGCAGCTTATGGCTTTCCACCATGGGCAAAACCGCCGAACCTGGTGCGGGCAGTCTTTACCGCTTACATCGCGGAGAACTTACCCAACTGCGCAGCGGGCTGAGCATTCCCAACGCGATTTGCTTTTCGCCTCAAGGCGATGCGGCGTATTTTACCGACACGCCGACCGGAATCGTGATGCGCTGGGCATTGGATAGCCAAGGTTGGCCTGTAGGCGAACCGCTTGCCTGGGCAGATTTCACGGCGGTTGACGGCAACCCGGATGGGGCGGTGGTCGATAGCGAAGGCTGCCTGTGGCTCGCCCTATGGGGCGCTGGCAAAGTGGTGCGGCTGAACCACGATGGCCAGGTCATCGACGACGTAGAGCTACCGGTTAGCCAGCCCTCCTGCCCGGCATTTGCGGGCGAGAATCTGGATCGGCTTTACATCACTACCGCCCAGGAAGGGTTTACTGCCGACCAGCGCCGCGAGCAGCCGCAAGCGGGGGGGCTGTTCGTCGCCAACGTTGGCGTGCGCGGGCTTGCTGACCCGCCTTTGCGTCTGGCTTAGCCACAGCAAAAAACCCCGGACCATGTCCGGGGCAATCCACTTGCTCAAACGACCCTGTTTCCGTGAGGCAAGTGGCGTGAGTGCTCGTTATCGCTTAGCTTACGCTCAGTGATGGAAGCGCTCGGCGGCCTGGCGGGCCAGCTCGCGAATACCATCCCAGTCTTCCGCCTCGACCATTGCCTTCGGCGTCAGCCATGAACCGCCCACGCACATGACGTTGGGCAGCGACAGGTAGTCCTCGGCATTGTCGACCGTGATACCGCCCGTGGGGCAGAAACGCGCTTCCGGAATTGGTGCGCCAAACGCCTTGATCGCCTTGGCACCGCCGCTGGACTCCGCCGGAAAGAACTTGAACCGACGATAGCCATACTGCCAGCCAGTCATCAGTTCCGAGATAGTCGACACGCCGGGCAACATCGGTACCGGGCTTTCCACGCCATAGCGGTACAACGCGTCGGTCGCCCCTGGGGTGACCACAAAATCAGCGCCAACCTGCTCGGCCTGGCGATACTGGGCAGGCGTTAGTACCGTGCCCACGCCGATACTCGCCCCCGGTAGCGCTTCTTTCATGCGCTTGATGGCTTCCAGCGCGCACTCGGTACGCAGGGTAATTTCCAGCACGGTCAAGCCGCCTTCCACCAGCGCGCGGCCCATCGGCACGGCGTCTTCCAGGCGGTCGATGGTGATGACCGGAATCACTTCGGCCTTCAGACAAATGCTGTCTAGCTCCGCGGTGCGCGTCGACGGTAGCTGTTTATCAATGGTCATGTGTGAGTCTCCAAGCAAATTATTGTTGGCGAAAGCGGCGTTAAGGCGCCCAATAAATCGCCAAGGGGCAGGATAAGAAGGCGCGGATGGGCAGTTGACGCACGTCGTCCCCACTCAGCGCCTTGGCCAACACCGCTCGCTTATCGTCGCCGGTAATATGTAATATGTGGCGGCGCGCCTGATGCAGACGGTCCGCCGAAAACGTAATGCGTGGCTGGGGCTGGCTGGGCGTTCGCACAGCCACCAGCGGTTCCTCAGTGGAGAGCGCCAGACCCAGCTCCATGCTGTCAGGAAATAGCGAGGCGGTGTGGCCATCGCCCCCCATGCCCAAAATCACCACGCTCGCTGGCCAGCTAAGCGCAAGCATTCGCTCACTGACCTCGGCCACGCCTTCCTCAGGCGTGCCCGCGGAAGAGGTCATGGGTACAAAATTAGCCGCCGCTGCCGCGCCCTGGAGCAAGTGTTCGCGCACCAGTTTGGCGTTGCTGTCCTGGCTGTGTTCGTCGACCCAGCGTTCGTCCGCCAGCGTGATGTCCACCCGCTCCCAAGCCAGCGGCTTGGCCGCTAGCGCCTTAAAAAACGGTACCGGCGTTGAGCCACCAGAAACCACCAGCAACGCGCGCTCCTGGTGCTCCAGGTCGTCGTTTAGCGCCTGAAAGATGGCTTCAGCCAGTTGTTCGGCCAATTGAATGCGTGCGTCGCTCATCTTAATAATCCTCGTACCAGCTACGACCATCCTGGGTAATCATGGCAATGGAGGCCACCGGCCCCCAGGACCCCGCCGGATAACGGCGCGGCGGGGTTTCCCGCGTTTTCCAACCGTCGATCAACTGATCGCACCAGCGCCAGGCGTGCTCGACTTCATCACGACGCACGAACAGGTACTGCTGACCTTTCATGACTTCCAGCAGCAAACGCTCATAGGCATCGGGGATGCGCGATTTGGGAAAGGCGTTGTTGAAATCCAGGTGCAGCGGGCCGGGGCGCAGGCGCATGCCTTTGTCCAGGCCACTATCTTTGGTGAGCACCTGTAGCGCGATGCCCTCTTCCGGCTGCAGGCGAATAATCAGCTTGTTGGCCGCAATGTTTCGCTGGTCTGGGTCAAAGATATAGTGGGGCTGCTGACGGAAGTGAATCACGATCTGTGACAGTTTCTCCGGCATCCGCTTGCCGGTACGCAAATAGAACGGCACGCCAGCCCAGCGCCAGTTGGCGACTTCGGTTTTCATGGCCACAAAGGTTTCCGTCTGGCTTTCGGTATTGGCGCCTTCTTCTTCCAGATAGCCCGGCACTTGCTGGCCGTCGCTGGTGCCCGCTGTGTACTGGCCGCGCACCACGTCTCTGCCCAACGCCTCACCGGTAAACGGCTTGAGCGCCTTGAGCACCTTGACCTTTTCGTCACGAATGGCGTCGGCGTCCAGATTGGAGGGCGGGTCCATGGCAATCAGGCAAAGCAGTTGCAGCAGATGGTTTTGCACCATATCGCGCAGCTGGCCCGCTTCGTCGAAATACCCCCAGCGGCCCTCGATGCCGACTTTTTCCGCCACGGTGATTTCCACATGGGAAATATGGTTTTGATTCCACTGGGTGCCGAACAGCGGGTTGGCAAAGCGCAGCGCAATCAGGTTCTGAACGGTTTCCTTGCCCAGATAGTGATCGATGCGGTAAACCCGCGATTCGGGGAAGACCTCGCCAATCGCATCATTGATTTCTTCAGAAGACGCCAGGTCAAACCCGATCGGCTTTTCGACCACCACCCGGGTCTCGTCATCCAGGCTGTCGCTGGCCTGCAGGTTGCGGCAGATATCGCCGTAGATTTTCGCCCCGACCGATAAATAGACCACCATGGGACGCGGTGAGCCCTCGCGCCACTGGCGAACGGCGGAAAAACCGTCAGCGCTGGTAAAATCCAGCTGCAGGTAATCCAGGCGATCGAGAAAGCGCGTGAGGCTTTCCTTGTCCTGCTCGTCCTTCTTGAGGCGCTTCTGCAAAGCACCGCTGACCAGCTGACGAAACGCGGCGGTATCGTGCTCCTGGCGTGCCAACCCCAAAATGCGCGTGCTCTCGGGCATCAGGCCTTCGCGGTCCAGGTGGTACAGCGCAGGAAACAGCTTGCGCAGTGCCAAGTCGCCCAGCGCGCCAAACAGCGCTAAATCGATGGCATGATTCGGATCGCCCAGCGGGGCACCCTGGGAAGCAGGTGACGGGCTCATCTCAGCTCCTGTGGATCATTAGATGATCTAATGTTGTTAGATTACCTAAAATCTATCTGAAAAAAGGCATTATACGCAATATTGCGTGTAATTTTACTACAAAAATTCTTCGAGCGTTACCTTAACTCTATTATGGTTCTGCACGGTTGCATAACGACTAGCCGCGGCTGCGCTTTGTATGCGCGAGGCGATTTAGCTCCTCGAAACATGCCAAGTAACACGCCTGAAGATGCCAGATCGCACCGACCTACGTATCCCCGGTCTGCAATTCGCCTCCATGATCCACCGCGATGAAACTCGCGACGCAGGCAGCCTTTACATCATCCAAAAGTGACAGTTAAAGCTGGCTCGTGTCACGACGAAACAATAGAAATACATGACGTTTTTTACGGACTTTTTATACGCGTTCGTGATGTGATGAGCCATGCTAAAAACGATTAACTAGCGAGCTAAGCAATGCATTACCTAACGCCATGGGTTTACCGCAGCCGATACGCCTACCGTCAGTGGGCGCCCGTAGTCAAAGTGCTATCGGTGCTTTGGCTTATCCTTGCGTTATTCATGATGGTACCGCTAACGGTGCTGTTGGCCGAACGCGACCCTGATGCATTGGCCTTTGGGGTGTCGGTACTGCTGGTGCTTGCCGCTGTGGCAACCGCCTGGCTGCTTACCTATCGCGCCACCCTCGAACTGAAACCCTGGCAGATGTTTATCCTGACGGCTGCGAGCTGGGTCAGCATCAGTGGCTTTGCCAGCCTTCCGCTGGTGCTTGGCGCCCCACAACTCACCTTTACCAACGCCGTCTTTGAGTCAGTGTCTGCCATCACCACGACCGGCTCGACGATACTGGTGGGCATTGAGGATCTTTCCGACGGGCTCAAGCTCTGGCGGGGGATCATGCAATGGATGGGGGGTATCGGCATTATCGTCATGGGGATCGCCATCCTGCCGTTTCTGAAAGTCGGCGGGATGCGGCTTTTCCATACGGAATCGTCCGACTGGTCGGACAAGGTCATGCCGCGTACCGGGGGGATCGCCAAGGCAACGCTGAGTATCTATGTGGTGATGACGCTGATTGCCATGCTGAGCTATTGGCTAGGCGGCATGGATCCATTAGATGCCATCGTTCACGGCATGACGTCGCTTTCAACCGGCGGTTTCGCGAATTCAGACGCTTCGTTTGGTGCCTATGCCGATCAGCCGTGGATACTCTGGATGGCCAGTCTGTTTATGCTCAGCGGGGCGTTACCGTTCGTGCTTTATATCCGCTTTCTGCGCGGTTCTCGCAGCAGCCTATGGAAAGATCAGCAGGTTCGGGGGCTACTGGGCGTGCTATGCATAGCGATTGGTCTGCTCACTCTTTGGCGGATCATGAATGGCGCCGCGGGGTTCGAATCGCTTACCCACGTCACCTTCAACGTCGTATCCATTGTCACGACCACCGGTTATGCCTCGGATGATTATACGCAATGGGGCGCACTGGCCATTGTCGCGTTTTTCTACCTGACCTTTGTGGGCGGATGCAGCGGCTCCACCAGCGGCGGCATGAAAATTTTTCGTTTCCAGATTGCCATGCTGATGCTGCGTGACCAGCTCCGCTACCTGATTCATGCCAACGGGGTCTTCACTACTCGCTATAACGAACAGATAGTGACCAGCGACATTTCCCGCAGCGTGGTTGCCTTTTCATTCTTCTTTTTTATCACCATCGCAGCATTGGCGCTGGGTCTGTCAGCCCTGGGCCTCGATCTTGTGACATCCCTATCCGGTGCCGCTACGGCGGTGACCAATGTGGGGCCCGGTCTTGGCGACATTATCGGCCCAGCCGGTAATTTTGCTTCCCTGCCCGACGCTGCCAAATGGCTACTGTGTATCGGCATGTTAATGGGTCGGTTAGAAATTCTTACCGTCATTGTGCTACTGACGCCGATGTTCTGGCGACGCTAGCGTAAGCCAACGATAGGTCACCCATGTCATTGATGACTCTCCTGCTTTATCGCCTCCCACGGTTTGCGCAACGCTTGCGTTGGCCAACTCTGCGCGAGGTAGCCACGGCACTGATCACAACCCTTGTCGCGCTACTTGTCGCCTGGGGTCTATACGCCTGGATGGCGCTGGCCAATCTTTCACTGATTTTTTTGACAGCGGTGCTGGCAAGCGCCGTCATGGCGGGCAGTTCGGCAGCGCTTATCAGCGCCGTGCTGGGCTTTCTGACCTTTAACTTCTGCTTCACGGTGCCGCACTTTTCCCTGGCCGTCGAAGAAAGGGAACAGCTCGTCACGCTATTGTTTTTTCTCCTGGTCGCGTTGGTGGTCGGTAAGCTTGCAGGGGACAGTCGCCAGCGGTTGCTGGACCTGAATGCAGCGCGCCTGGCCGAAGACCGCGAGCGTTTACGTTCGGCGCTGCTGTCATCGGTCTCCCATGATTTTCGTACGCCGCTGGCGTCTATTATTGGCGCCACCAGCTCCTTACGCACGCTGGACGCTCAACTTAGCCAGGAAGATCGTTTCGCGCTGCTGGACAGTGTATTGAGCGAAAGCGAGCGGCTAAACCGCTATATCCAGAACCTGCTGGACATGACCCGCCTGGGCCACGGCGATTTAAAAATCGAGCGTGACTGGATCGCCTTCGACGACCTGGTGGTGTCGGCCCGCAAACGTCTCGGCAGTGCCCTCGCGCATTGCCATATCGTTCAGCAATGGCCTGGCGACTTACCGCTGCTCTACGTCCATCCGGCACTCATCGAGCAGGCGCTGGTCAACGTCCTCGACAACGCGGCGCGATTCTCCCCGCCTGGCGGGCAGATCGCCATACGTGCCGAGGTGCCGCCCGGTTCGTCACAGCTGATATTTTCCATCACCGACCAGGGACCAGGCATTGCCGCTGACCTGCGCGAGCGTGTCTTTGATATGTTCGTGACCGGCAGCGACGGTGATCGTGGCCCCCATGGCAGCGGACTGGGCCTGGCCATTTGCCAGGCAATGCTAGGCGCCCACGGCGGACGCATCAGTGCCTGTGACGGCCCCGATGGCCTGGGCACCTGCATGGAGATGTCGCTCCCTCTACCCCCGCCCCATCAGGAGCCACCCCATGACGACTGACCATCACCGGATACTGGTTATCGATGATGAACCCCAGATCCGTCATTTTTTACGCATCAGCCTGACATCACAGAATTTTGCGGTGACCGAAGCGGCGACCGGTCATGAAGGGCTGGCACGACTTGGCGCCGGCCCCACGCGCTATGACCTTGTCCTCCTCGACCTTGGCTTGCCGGATATGGACGGTCAGCAGGTACTCAGTGCCATTCGTGAGCATCACCAGGTGCCCGTCATTGTCGTATCGGTTCGCGGGCATGAGGCTGAAAAAGTACGCGCCCTCGACAGCGGCGCCAATGACTATGTCACCAAGCCGTTTGGCATTCAGGAACTGCTGGCACGTATTCGCGCGCTGTTGCGCCGCCAGACACAGGGCAGTCGCGAAGGGCGTTACCAACACGGCGGCCTGAGGATTGATTTGACGACCTATCAGGTCAGCGTCAATGGAACGTCCGTGCACTTAACGCCGAAGGAATTTGCGGTGCTCGCACCACTCGTCTCCCAGGCCGGCCGCGTGATTACGCAAACCCAGCTGCTGCGTGATATTTGGGGGCCCAGCCACCAGGACGATACCCACTACCTGCGCATTATCATCAGCAAACTACGTCAAAAATTAGGCGACGACCCCCAGTCCCCCAGCATTTTGCAGACCGAACCGGGGATTGGCTACCGCTTGGCCTTTGAGCCAGACCGAGAGGAATACACCCCATGAAAATCATCATTCTCGGCGCCGGCCAGGTCGGCGGCACCCTTGCGGAATATCTCGCCCGTGAGGAAAACGACATCACCGTCGTCGATACCGATGCCAAGAAACTGCGCGAGCTGCACACCAAGCTCGACATCCGCACGGTCACCGGCGCGGGCTCTTACCCCATCGTGCTGCGCCAGGCGGGCGGGGAAGACGCCGACATGCTGATTGCCGTGACCAGCAGCGATGAAATCAACATGATCGCCTGCCAGGTCGCGCACACCCTGTTTCGCACCCCGACCAAGATCGCCCGGGTGCGCTCCTCGGCATACCTGACCCGCAAGGGGCTGTTCGCCCACGAGGCGATTCCCATCGACGTGCTGATCAGCCCCGAGCAGGTGGTCACCGACCACGTGCGCCGGCTGATCGAACACCCCGGCGCGCTGCAGGTGCTGGAGTTTGCCGGTGGGCTCGTCCAATTGGTGGCGGTGAAAGCGTTTTACGGCGGCCCGCTGGTCGGCCAGGACCTGGCCTTTCTACGCCGCCACATGCCCAACGTGGACACCCGAGTGGCGGCGATCTACCGCCGCAACCGGCCGATCATTCCGCGCGGCGATACCGTCATCGAAGCCGACGACGAGGTATTTTTCCTCGCCGCCCGGCGCGATATCCGCGCGGTGATGAGCGAACTGCGCCGGGTCGAGCGGGACTTCCGCCGGGTAGTGATCGCCGGGGGCGGCAATATCGGCGAGCGGCTGGCCGAGCACCTAGAGCACAGCCACCAGGTCAAGATCATCGAGCACAGCCTGGAGCGCTGCACCACGCTGTCCGAGCGGCTCGATCGCACCGTGGTGCTCCACGGCAGCGCCACCAGCAAGCGGCTGCTGGAAGAAGAGAACATCGAAGACTGCGATATTTTCTGCGCGCTGACCAACGACGACGAGGTCAACATCATGTCGTCGCTGCTGGCCAAGCGCCTGGGCGCCAAAAAGGTACTGACGCTGATCAACAACGCCGCCTACGTGGACCTGGTCCAGGGCGGCGAGATCGACATCGCCATTTCGCCCCAGCAGGCGACCATCGGCAGCCTGCTGACCCACGTGCGGCGTGGCGATATCGTCAACGTCCACTCGCTGCGCCGGGGCGCGGCGGAGGCCATTGAAGCCATCGCCCACGGCGACAAGCAGTCGTCCAAGGTGGTCGGCCGCCCCATTCGCGAGATCGACCTGCCCGACGGCACCACCATCGGGGCGATCGTGCGCGGCAAGGAGGTCATGATCGCCCACGACCACATCGTCATCGAAAGCGGCGACCACGTGATTCTGTTCGTCATCGACAAGCGGCGCATCCGCGATGTGGAGCGCCTCTTCCAGGTGGGGCTGACGTTCTTCTAGGTTTCCGCGACAACTTGATTCGGCGCGTAACGCTAGATTTCTACCGCACGGCCAATGAACTGAATGGGGCCCGTCGGCAATCCTGTGGGCGAGCCACTCTCGTCTTCCAGAGTGAGCTCGAAGAGTTGGTTATCCTCAAGCGGCGGCAGCTCATCCAGGCGCACACGGATCGGCTCCCCGGGCTCCACCAGTCCAAGCGACACCGGCGCCTGCCACTCATCGGCTTTGGTCCAGAACTCCAGCGCTTTGCCCTCCGGCACTTCAAAGGTGCCCAGCGGAATCAGCTCAATTTCCTGGCGGGTTGAGGCCTGGACCACCCACCCGGCGGACTGGCTTTGGGGCGCCAGCAACACCACCATGTACTCGGGCGTCGTCGATGTAGTCTGTTCATTTGCCAGCATCACACCCATCACCAACGCCGCCGCTAAGCCAAACCCGGCAGCGCCGCGCCAAAGCGTTAAGCTATGCAGCATGCGGCGGGGTTTTGGCGGTACGACAGGATGGGTACGCTTAGCAAACGCTTCACGTGACGCAATGCTGCGTTCAATACGTGGCCATAAATAATCGGAAGGCGTTACCGGGTCGGTGATAGCGGTATAGGGAAAGAAACGCTCTTCCCAAGCCATCACGGCTTTTTGCAATGCCGGGTCGTTGGGTAACCGCGCTTCTAAGGCTTTGCGCTGCTCTGACGACAGCGTGCCCAGTACGTATTCACCCGCCAAGGCATGGTCGTCTTCGTGTGCGTGCTGACTGGGGCGGGTCATGCCATGCACTCCCGTAGGCGCAGCAGACTGCGTTTAATCCAGGCTTTGACGGTGCCCAGCGGCGTGCCGGTATGCGCGGCAATTTCAGCGTGGCTCAAGCCATCAACATAGGCATGCAGCACGCAATTGCGGCGCTCGGTTTCTAACTGCCGAAGGCATTCATCGATACGCTGGCCGGTTTGCCAATCAAAGGCGTCTTCAGCCACTGATGCATGCTGGAAGCGCTCGTCTTGGTCGTCGTCTTCCGGGTCGTGACTATCAAAGGTGACTTCACGATTACGGTAACGAATAGCGTTTAACGCTAGGTGGCGCGCCACGCTAAATATCCATGTTCGTGCGGATCCTTTATCAGGGTCGAAACTACTGGCGCGTTGCCAAATATTGAGACAGGCATCGTGAACGATATCCTCAGCCATGCCCCGGTCCTTGACGATTCTTAACACCACACCAAGAAGCCTGGCCCCTTCGTACACGTAGAGCTGGTGCAAGGCGTCATGCTCGCCACGGGCGCATCTCAACAATGCATCCGCATGATCAAATTCTGAAGACACGTCAGTCAAACCCTGGCTCCCAGGTGACGGCACCGACGCCGGTCGTCGTTTCCACAGACAGCATAGCCGCAAGGGACCCGACAAACGAGCCCCCTGCGGCATAAGCGCTCTCGTTGACTTACTCAGCCGTCCAGAAGATGTAGTCCGCCTGATAGGTGACCACGGCGGTCGCGCCTTCATGATCCATATCGCAGGCCACATCCGGCGCAACACCGCCCTGGGTGTTCAGGCGCTGAATGTAGCTGACGCCGGTCATGGCGCCTTCGCCCTCAGCGGGGTTGGCTGCCACAAGCTGCAGCGGAATGTTGCCATCACCGTTGGCGGCGGTTGCCAACTGGGTACCGGTGACTTTAGAACCATCCAATGCTTCCCAGGTTGCAGGCGGGCCGTAGTAGCTGCCGACCTGGCTGCCTTCACCGTCGTTAAGGGCGGCGTGCGGGCCCTTGAAAACCCAACCCATGTCGCCGTCATCATTGGCTTCACACATGTAGGTAATCGCGCCGACACCGACGGTCTCGAGCACAATGTTGTTACCGTCCGGTACCTGGACGTCCGCCGGCGTTTCGGCCAGGGCGGCGTGACTGAAAGAGGTGATCAGAGCAGCGGCCAAAGCAGCGCGCGTTAGGTGATGAGTGGTCATGTTCAGTCTCCTTGAGTGAGATAACCAGCCGCTGCAAAAAGACGGCTGTATAGGGAATACCCGCGAGGAGACCGATTGGATGCAGCCAGTGACAAATATTTTTAGATAACGTAAAAAAGCCCGCGAGGCATCGCGGGCAAGCAGAAACGGAGAAACAATGAGCGGCCCGGTCTTATGCAGGGCCTGACTTGCTTAGAACCATACTTCGCTTTGGATGCCAAAGGTCCACTGACTGCCGGTAAATTCGTCAGTCCCAAAGGAATCTTCCGTTGAGTAATTATTCAATTCATCATCCCAATCGCTCCAGGTGGCGAACAAGCGAATTTCTGGCCGCTTCCAGAAGCCACCGACGTCCGGCTTGAAGGTTGGCGCGACGGTGAACTTGGTGTAATCCCCGTCAACCTCGTTGCGATCCGAATAGCCCTGAGGATCGATATCGATCATCTGGTAACTGGCTTCATACTGCATTTCAAAATTTTCGGTCAGCTCATTGGCCAAGCGCACGTTAAGCGTGGCCCAGTCGTATGAATCACCTTCCGCAAAACGATCTTCGCTGGTTTCGGCCAACACAGAGGGCGCTATACGCCATTTGGGGGCAAGATAGGTGGTGCCATAAAGCGCTAGACGCGTTGAGGTCGCATCATCGGTCAGATCACCGTTCGCGCCAATATTCTTGGTTTCAGCGCCCAGGCCCTGACCATGCAACACGGCGGCTTTATAGCTGCCCTCGCCCAACCCGAAGAAACTGTCGCCGTGGTAGGCCACCATGGTATGGAAGCCATTTTCTGCTGCTTCCTGGTCTGCTCCAATATCGCGTGTATCGTTATCGGCAGCCGACATGCCGTTAACCATCCACTGCCAGTTACCAAAGTAGTTGTTGGAGGTCAGGATCAGATTATCGGTATCGTCTTCGAGGCCGGGATCTTCGCTGCTGACCACGTCAAAGTCGGCGAAGCTGCGGCCGTAGATCGACAAGTTCGATTTCCAATTATCGGCCAACTGCATGTCGTAGATACCGCCGCCGGTACCGGCGAGGAACACCACATCGCTATCCAGCCAGTGGATATCAAAGTTATCACGGTCGAAGCGCTTACCGGCCCAGATGGAGGCGTCTTCAAATGCACCGGTGAAGCTCGGCAAATCGCTAAATTCGGCAAATACCTGACGAACGTTGATATCCGAATCACCGCCGGTCCAGTCATTGCTGGAGGTAGTGCCATCGGCAATCATGGTGCGATACAGCGCCTTGGCGCCGTTATCAAAGCGCATCCGATAGTTAAGAATCGCTTCGGCGTAGGTGTCCGGCTCGTTACCCAAACGACCTACGGCACCGCCTTCCGGCCCGGCGGGTGTCACGTAGGGGCCGCCTTCAGCGCTTTTGCCATCTTCACCAATCAACAGGCCTGACCGCGCATAGGCGTTGAAAGAGAAACCTTCTTCGCCATCGGCATAGCGTTCCACACGGGCCAAACGTTCTTCGATTTCGGCATCACTCTCAACCTCGCTGCCTCCCCCTCGCTGCTGTTCAGCTTGGTCGGCGCGTTGCTCAGCGGCATCGGCCCGCTGTTCAGCAGCAGCAATCCGCGCCTCCAATTCAGCAAGCCGTTCTTCCATGGTCGTATCCGCCATGGCCACACCGCTTGCACCCAGGCTGGCGGCGGCAATGGCAATTGCCAGCGGTGTCTTAAATGTCATTTTATCCATTGTTTTTAAACCCTATTGTTGTTAGACGCCCCGCTGTCACTACGTCGAGCCGATGCGCATGAAAGCGGTAGCGCTTGAATCGATTATTGTTGAACGTGGTCATCCCGCCGATTGGTAAAGCAACCAACATTGCTTGCCCAAAGAGCGGAACAGGCAAAACTTAATCGATTAAGCACATGTAAACCAACCAGCAATTACTAATTATCGACCAATGTCTAAACGCCAAGTATCGTGTTAGCAAAACCTGAACAAATCATTAGACAAAAGTCGCTATTGAACTTGTCGCCTAGAGACGGCTAACTGAACGCACGAACTTAATCGTTTAAGTGCGCCTTCAGCCGCTCTTCAACGATGCCTAATCCGACAACAACAAACATCGAGGTATGACCATGAAAAAGACACTGCTGACAACAGCCATCGCGCTCGCCAGCGCTGCTGGCGGCATTAGCCAAGCCCAAGCGGCTGAACTGACCATTTCATGCGGAGCCGTAGGTGCCGAACTTGAGCTTTGCGAGCAAGGCGTTGAAGCCTGGGAAGAGAAAACCGGCCACGAGGTCGACGTGGTCTCGACGCCCAACTCGTCGACCGAACGACTCTCGCTCTACCAGCAGATACTTTCCGCCAACTCGAGCGATATCGACGTCATGCAGATTGACGTGGTCTGGCCGGGTCTGCTTGCCAACCACCTGCTCGATTTGAGTGAGGTGCTTGGCGATGACGCCGCAGAGGGTCATTTCGACACCATCGTGACCAACAACACCATCGATGATCGGCTGGTCGCGATGCCGTGGTTTACCGATGCGGGCGTGCTCTACTACCGAGAAGACCTGCTTGAAAAACACGGCTTTGATGTGCCGACGACTTGGGAAGAAATGACCGAAACCGCCCGCGAGATCAAACAGGCGGAGCGCGAGGAAGGCAACGACCGCATGCAAGGCTATGTCTTTCAGGGCCGCGCCTACGAAGGGTTAACGGTGAACGCGCTGGAATGGGTGGCAAGCCACGGCGGCGGCACGATTGTCGAGCAAGACGGCGAGGTCAGCATCAATAACGAACAAGCCGCCAAAGCGCTTGACCTGGCCGCCTCGTGGGTTGGCGATATTTCGCCTGACGGCGTGCTCAACTACACCGAAGAAGAAGCTCGCGGCGTGTTCCAGGGCGGCAATGCGGTCTTTATGCGTAACTGGCCCTACGCTTGGTCGTTGGCACAAAGCGACGATAGCGACGTGCGCGACAAAGTGGGCGTGACGCAGCTACCGGCGGGCGGCGAAGACGGCGAAAGTGCAGCCGGGCTTGGCGGCTGGAACCTCGCGGTATCCCGCTACAGCGAAAACCCCGAACTTGCCGCTGAGCTGGTCGCCTTCCTGGCCGGTGAAGAAGAACAGAAACGCCGCGCCATTGAGGCATCCTACAACCCGACCATTGACTCGCTCTACCAGGATGACGAGGTGTTAGAGGCCGTACCGTTCTTCGGCACGCTATACGACACCTTCACCAATGCGGTTGCCCGCCCCTCCGCGCCGACTGGCGATGCCTACGGCCGGGTGAGCAACGCCTTCTTTAGCGCCTCGCACGACGTGCTTTCCGGCACCAAAGACGGCACCCAAGCCGTTGAGGATCTGGAAAACGAGCTTGCACGCCTGAAGCGTCGTAGCTGGTAACGCGGGAGAGTTTCATGACGACGTCTTCTCACCACAGCGCGCCCGAAGGGGCGCGCTCTTTGGCTACCAAGCCACGACGCGGCACCAAGGTGCGCCGCCAACGTGTTAAGGCGGCCTGGCTGTTTTTAACCCCCATGCTGGTTGCCCTCATGCTGGTGGCGGGCTGGCCATTGATTCGTACGTTTTTCCTAAGCTTTACCGACGCCTCGTTAACCGACCTTAGCGCGGCCAATCTGATCGGCGTCGAGAACTATCTCGTCTATGAAGATGGCCGCTGGTTTGGCGTGCTCGCCGACCCGGTATGGTGGCGCTCGGTGTGGAATACCGTGTATTTCTCGGTGGTGTCGGTATCGCTTGAAGTGATTTTCGGCGTGATTGTCGCGCTGATTCTCAACGCCGAGTTTAAAGGCCGCACCATCGTGCGCGCCGCGGTGCTGATCCCCTGGGCGATCCCAACGATTGTTTCCGCGCAAATGTGGGCGTGGATGCTCAATGACCAGTTCGGCATTATCAACCATATGCTGATGGGCCTTGGCGTGATTGACGACCCCATCGCCTGGACCGCCAGCGCCACCTACTCCATGTGGGCAGTGATTATGGTCGACGTATGGAAGACCATTCCCTTCGTCGCCCTGCTGGTGCTTGCCGCACTGCAAATGCTGCCCAAGGACTGCTACGAGGCCGCCGAGGTCGACGGCATTCATCCGGTTCGGGTGTTCTTCAAGGTCACGCTGCCGTTGGTCACGCCTGCGCTGATGGTGGCAGTGATTTTCCGCCTGCTCGATGCCCTGCGGGTGTTCGATGTCATCTACGTGCTGACCTCCAACTCCACCAGCACCATGTCCATGTCGGTATATGCACGCCAGCAACTGGTGGAATTCCAGGACGTTGGCTATGGCAGTGCAGCGTCTACCCTGCTGTTCCTGATTATAGCCCTGGCGACCGTTGCCTACCTGTATGTCGGCCGCAAGCAACTGCAACTGGGAGGTGATTCATGACCACACGTCAGCTGGGCAAAATTGCCAAGCGGGTTGGTTTTTGGGCGCTAGTCGCGCTGATCATGGTCTACGCCGTCTTTCCGTTTTATTACGCGGTGATCACCTCGTTCAAGCCGTCAAGCGACCTGTTCCGTATTGAGCTTTGGCCCTCTACCTGGGACGTAAGCAATTACGCGCAAATACTGACCGAGGCCAGCTTTTTACGCGCCATCCTTAACTCGATTGTCGTGTCGATCAGCGTGGTATTTATCGCCCTGCTGCTGGGCATTACGGCCTCTTACGCACTGGGGCGGGTGCGCTTTCGCGGTCGCTCAACGGTGCTGCTGATCATTCTTGGCGTGTCGATGTTTCCCCAGGTAGCGGTGCTCTCGGGGCTGTTTGAGGTAATCCGCACGCTGAATTTATACAACAACCCCGCCGCGCTGATCCTGAGCTACACCATTTTCACGCTGCCCTTCACGGTATGGGTACTGACCACCTTTATGAAGCAGTTGCCGATGGAGCTTGAGGAAGCCGCGATTATGGACGGCGCAACGCCGTGGATCACCATTACCAAGGTGTTTCTACCGCTGATGTGGCCTGCCATGGCAACCACCGGGCTGCTGGCGTTTATTGCCGCCTGGAACGAGTTTTTGTTCGCGCTCACCTTCACCCTCAGCGACACCCAGCGCACGGTGCCGGTGGCGATTGCGCTGCTGTCCGGCGGCAGCGCCCACGAGTTGCCCTGGGGGCCCATCATGGCGGCCTCTGTGGTGGTCACCGTGCCCCTAGTGGTGCTGGTGATTATCTTCCAGCGGCGCATCGTTTCGGGGCTTACCGCCGGCGCAGTCAAAGGCTAAGGACTTTTCATGTTATCTACGGACTCACTCATGCAAGACACGCAAGACACAAACGCCTGGTGGCGTGGCGGCGTTATCTATCAGATTTACCCGCGTAGCTTTATGGATAGCCGCGGCGACGGCATTGGCGATTTGCGCGGCATCACCGAAAAGCTCGACTATGTCGCCTCATTGGGCGTCGACGGTATCTGGCTGTCGCCGTTTTTCACATCGCCCATGCTCGATTTTGGGTACGACATCAGCAACTACTGCGATGTTGATCCGATGTTCGGCACCCTGGACGACTTCAAGACGCTGCTCGCCCGCGCCCACCAGCTGGGTCTGAAGGTGATGATCGACCAGGTCATCAGCCATACCTCGGACCAGCACCCCTGGTTTCAGGAAAGTCGCCAGGATCGCACCAACCCGAAAGCCGACTGGTTCGTCTGGGCCGACCCCAAGCCCGACGGCACGCCGCCCAACAACTGGCTGTCGATCTTTGGCGGCCCGGCGTGGACCTTTGATTCGCGCCGTCAGCAGTACTACATGCACAATTTTCTGACCAGCCAGCCGGATATCAACTTCCATCACCCGGACGCCCGTCAGGCGCAGCTTGACAACATGCGCTTCTGGCTCGATCTGGGCGTCGACGGCTTCCGTCTGGATACCGTCAACTTCTACTTTCACGACGCTAAGCTGCGCGATAATCCGCCGGTGCCCAAAGGGGAAGCCAAGACCTTGGGCGCGCCTGACAGCAATCCCTATACCTGGCAGCGCCACGTCTACGACCTCAGCCGTCCCGAGAACCTGGATTTTCTCAAGGATCTGCGCGCGCTGATGGACGAATACCCGGGCACCACCACAGTGGGCGAAATTGGCGATGATAACCCGCTGGAACGCATGGCCGAGTACACCGCCGGCGGCGACAAGCTGCACATGGCCTATACGTTCGATCTGCTCAACAAGCCGCATTCCGCCAAGTATCTGCGCGAGGTGATCGAGCGCTTCCAGCGGCTGGCCGGCGATGCCTGGCCGTGCTGGGCCACGTCGAATCACGATGTGGTGCGCAGCGCCACGCGCTGGGGCGCTAACGAACACTCTGAAGCCTACCCAAAAATCGCCCTGGCGATGCTCTTTTCCCTGCGCGGCAGCGTCTGTCTGTACCAGGGGGAAGAGCTGGGTCTGCCCGAGGCCGAGGTGCCTTTCGAGCGCATTCAGGACCCCTACGGCAAAGTACTATGGCCCGAGTTCAAGGGACGCGACGGCTGCCGCACGCCGATGCCCTGGGATGACTCGGCCCAGGCGGGCTTCTCAAGCATTGAGCCCTGGCTGCCGGTTGCTCCGCGCCACCGCGAGCTTGCCGTCAGCCAGCAACAGGACGACCCTACGTCAACGCTCAATACCACACGACGGCTATTGGCGTTTCGACGCGATCACGCCGCGCTGCTTGATGGTGATTTGACATTGGTTAACGTGGGAGACGACCTACTGGGCTTCACCCGCCAACGTGGCGACGACACCCTGCTTTGTGTCTTTAACCTGACCGACCAAGCGCACCATATCACGCTACCCGTGCCGGTAACGGCGGACCTTGATGGTCACGGTTTTAACTATCAGCGTGACGGCGACCAGCTGACGCTACCCGCGTACCAGGCGGCCTTTATGCGCATCGCCCAGACAACACCGCTTTAACACAACAACAGGCCAACCCACGGCAATAGGGCCTTGAGGTTGGCAAGGAGTCACCCATGGCAAGTGTTACACTTGAAAAAATCAACAAAGTGTTTGGCCGCGACCACATTATCGTCGATGTTGACTTAGAGGTGGGCGATGGAGAGTTCGTCGTTTTCGTCGGTCCGTCGGGCTGCGGTAAATCCACCCTGTTACGCCTGATTGCGGGTCTTGAGTCGATCACCGATGGCGATTTGCGCATCGGCGACACCGTGGTCAACGACTTACCGCCACGTGAACGCGGTGTGGGGATGGTATTCCAGTCCTACGCGCTCTACCCGCATATGACCGTGTACGACAATATGGCATTTGGTTTGAAGCTTGCCAAAGAGACGGATGAAACGGTTAACGAGCGTGTGATGAGCACCGCCAAAATTCTTCAGTTGGAAGAGCTGCTACATCGCAAGCCCAAGGCGCTTTCCGGTGGCCAGCGCCAGCGGGTGGCCATGGGGCGCGCCATGGCACGTGAGCCGCGCATTCTGTTGTTTGATGAGCCGCTTTCCAACCTGGACGCCTCACTACGCGTGCAAATGCGCAACGAAATCGCCCGCCTGCATAATCGCTTGGGCTCCACCATGATCTACGTGACCCACGATCAAGTGGAAGCCATGACGCTCGCGGACAAGATCGTGGTGCTCAACGGTGGCCGCGTCGAGCAGGTCGGCAGCCCCCATCAGCTTTACCAGCGCCCTGCCACCAAGTTTGTCGCTGGCTTTATGGGCTCGCCGACGATGAACTTTATGCCCGCTCAACTGCAGGGCAGCGATGCCCAGGGCTGCCGGGTAAGCGCCCTCGGCGTGGGCGAGCTCGCCCTGCCCCAGGACGCCCAGCGCCTGCCGTCAAGCACGCCACTGACGCTGGGCGTGCGTCCGGAACACCTTCGCCTGGCAGAGCCCTCAGGCGACAACCGTTTTGAAGTGGTCAACGTCGAATACCTGGGTAACGAGGTTTACGTTTATCTGGAGCCCAAGGAAGGTGATACGCTGCTCATCTATCGCGGCGAGGCCCCCAGCCATTGGCAACAAGGCCAGTTTGTCGCCCTGGTGCCGGACACCCAACATGTTCACCTGTTCGACGAGCGTGGCGCAGCGTTAGACTTGCCTGACCAACGACACGCCGCCTGAACAGCGTACCTCCCTTTTCATCAACCCCCGGCCCACGACAGGCCCCTTGATAGGGCTTGTCGTGACGTGGCGGGGGTCGGTATTCTTGCGGGTGGACGCATAACAATTAGCCTGCATAGGAAATCCCGTGACACCACCACGCCGAATGACGCTCAAGGACCTTGCCCGTGAACTCGGCGTCTCGACTGCCACTATTTCCAACGCGTTCAACCGGCCAGACCAGCTCTCCCCCACGCTTCGCGAACGCATCCTTAGCGAGGCTGCCCGGCTTGGCTACAGCGGCCCCGACGCCAAGGCCCGCAGCCTGCGTACCGGGCGCTCACGCATCGTGGCCGTGGTGCTGGCGGAAAGCCTCACCTACAGCCTGAATGATGCGGTCGCCAGCGAGTTTTTGTCCGGCGTCGCCGAAGTGCTGGACGCCCATGGTCATACGCTCCTGCTACTGCCGGGACGCGGCCACGACTCGCAGCCCGCAGGCTCGGCCAATATCGCCGACGGCTTTATCGTCTACGGCCTGATGCCCAACAATCAGTTACTGCAACGTTTGCCGTATCAGCGCCCGCTTGTGTCGGTGGATTTTGACGTGGAGGGTTGCCCGACGGTGCATATCGACGACACCGAGGCCAGCTACCGAATTGCCTGCTATGCACTCAAGCAGCGCCCCGAGCGCCCGGCGATCATCAATCTGAGGCTGACCGTCGAGCCCTGCAACGGTCGCGTAACGGCCGCCCATACCATGCTGCCGAGCACCAGCACCATCAGCCGCGCGCGGCTGGCGGGCTTTTATGAGGCGCTGGAAGAACACGGCATCACGCCCGGCGCGGTGCCGCTATGGAATATTGAGGAGAATACTTTCGACGTGTGCAGCCCGGTATTGGCAGAAATACTCGATCAGCCCGAGCATCTGCGCCCTGACCTGCTGCTGTGCATGTCGGATCGTATTGCCTTGACGGCGCTGACGCTTGCCGAACAGCGCGGCATTCGAGTGCCTGAGGACTTACGCATTACCGGCTTTGACGGTATTGCAGAGGGCCAGTACCGGGCGCCACGATTGACCACCGTGCGCCAGGATAGCGTGGGCAAAGGCAGAGTCGCGGCGCAGATGATTCTTGGCCATCTGCCCGCCGAACAGCAGTTGCTGAAAACAGAGCTGCTGCTCGGCGATACCTGCCCTTGAGGGAGGGTATTACTTGGCGGACGCTGCCTGCATCGCCTCGGCAGTATCCAGCATACGGTTGGAGAAACCCCACTCGTTGTCATACCAGGCCATAACTTTCACCAGGCGGCCATTAACACGGGTGTGATTGGCATCGAAGGTGGACGAGTGAGCATCGTGGTTAAAATCGATGGACACCAAGGGCTGGGCATTAACTGCCAATATCGGTGAGTTGGCAGCGGCTTTCTCGACGATCTCGTTGATCTCTTCCTTGGTGGTATCGCGCCCAGCGTTAAACGTTAGATCCACCAGCGAGACGTTGATGACCGGGACCCGCACCGCCAGCCCGTCAAACTTACCGGCCAACTCGGGGAGCACCAGCCCAACCGCAGCCGCCGCACCGGTTTTGGTTGGAATCATCGAGTGCGTTGCACTGCGCGCCCGGTAGGGGTCGGAGTGGTAAACATCCGACAAATTCTGGTCGTTGGTGTAAGCATGCACAGTGGTCATCAGACCGTTTTCAATACCCACTGCATCGTTCAATGCTTTTGCCACCGGCGCCAGGCAGTTGGTGGTGCAGGAGGCATTGGACACCACGGTATGTTCAGCGGTCAGCACATCGTCGTTAACACCATACACAATCGTCGCATCGGCATCCGGGCTAGGCGCTGAAATCAGCACCCGCTTTGCGCCCGCCGCAATATGCTGGGCTGCCGCTTCGCGCTTAGTGAACAGGCCGGTGCACTCCATCACAATGTCGATGTTCATCGACGCCCAGGGCAGCCGGGAAGGATCGCGCTCCGAAGAGATGGCAATGCGGTCACCGTCGACTTTAATACTCTCGGCATCATGCTCTACCGCAAACGGAAAGTGGCCGTGAACGGTGTCATGGCGAAGCAGATGGGAGTTCAGCGATGGGTCGCCAAGGTCGTTAATCGCCACTACCTGCAGGCGATCGCGGTAACCGTTTTCGTACAGGGCGCGAAGTACGTTGCGGCCAATGCGACCAAAGCCGTTAATAGCTACTCTTATTGTCATGGAAGCACCTCACCTTTGCAGAGAACTGTTGGTAGCGAACGTTTGCAAAACATCTACGCCCGCATCAATAAAATTACTAAAAATACGTACTTAAGCGTCTTATTGGGACTAATGGCGTGTTTTAAGTCTTCAAAAAGGCTGTCAATCAAGCAATATGTAGTAAAATTACTATATAAACGCTATCGTAGTCCACAACTTAATTGCCCGCAATTTCAACGCCCAACGAGGCGCTAACAATAACCATGGCCGACCCAGGAGAATGTGCAATGACGAGCCAGACCCTCTCGCTCCCTTTACGCCGCACTAAGATTGTGGCCACGTTAGGCCCCGCCAGCGACCGCCCCGGCGTGCTGGAGGCAATGCTTAAAGCGGGCGTCGACGTCGTTCGGCTGAATTTTTCCCATGGCGCTGCCGATGACCATCGACGCCGCCTACAAGACGTACGCGAGATCGCTCAGCGACTGGGCCGCAGCGTCGCGGCATTGGGTGACCTCCAGGGACCCAAGATTCGCATTTCGCGCTTCCAGGATGGGGCTATCCATCTCACTCAAGGCCAGCCGTTTATCCTCGACATGGCGATGGATGCCAACCAAGGCAACCAGGAACGGGTCGGCTGTGACTATAAATCGTTGATTGACGACGTCACCGTCGACGACCGCTTACTGCTCGACGATGGCCGCGTGGTGCTGGATGTCACCCAAGTGGTAGACCAGGAGGTACATACCCGGGTTCACGTGGGTGGCAAGCTGTCCAACAACAAAGGCATCAACAAGCAAGGCGGCGGCCTATCAGCCCCAGCGCTGACCGAAAAGGACAAGGCCGACCTGATCACCGCCGTGGACATCGGCGTGGACTACCTGGCGGTTTCCTTCCCGCGTAGCGCTGCCGACATGCAAGAGGCACGTACACTGCTGGGCGATGCTGGCAAAGAGATCGGCCTGGTCGCCAAACTCGAGCGCGCGGAAGCCGTGGCCGACGACGCGACCCTGGATGGCATCATCCAGGCCTCGGAAGCAGTCATGGTAGCCCGCGGCGACCTGGGCGTTGAGATTGGCGACGAAGCGCTGATTGGCACCCAAAAACGTATCATCAAGCACGCCCGCACGCTGAATCGCGCGGTGATTACCGCCACCCAGATGATGGAATCGATGATCGAGTCGCCGCTACCCACCCGCGCCGAGGTATTTGATGTAGCCAATGCGGTGCTGGATGCTACCGATGCGGTGATGCTCTCAGCCGAAACCGCCGCGGGGGATTATCCGGTCGAAACCATTGAAGCCATGAATCGCGTGTGCCTGGGTGCTGAGCGGGAACGCATTGCACAGGAATCGGGACATCGCATCCACGAAGGCTTTGAGCGCGTTGATGAAACCATCGCGCTATCTGCGATGTACGCGGCCAACCATCTTGAGGGTGTAAGCGTGATTGCCTGCATGACCGCTACGGGCTACACCCCGCTGATTGCTTCGCGGATTCGCTCCAAACTACCCATTGTCGGCCTAGCCCATAGCCCTATCGCGCAACGCCGTATGGCACTGTATCGGGGCGTAGTGTCAATTCCATTTGATACCACCCATATGCAGGCAGAAGAGGTCAACGGCGAGGCGCTGAAGCTGCTAAAGGCCCACGGCTTGGCGGAGCCCGGCGAGCATGTCATTCTCACCCGGGGCGACCACATGAACGCCCATGGCGGTACCAATACCATGAAGGTGTTAGCCGTTGCGGCCGAGTAAACACCCTCATGCCGTGATAATGACCATGCCTTGGAGAGCCATGCCATGAATGATGCGCGACCACCTCGTCAGGCACTTCGTACGCTTCAGGCCCGCAAGCGAATTGCGTTAATCGCCCACGATGGCAAGAAAACCGAAATGCTCGAGTGGGCGACGCGCTGGAAGGACACGTTGAGCCAGCACGAACTGCTTGGCACCGGCACCACAGCGAATCGCTTGCGCAGCGAGCTGGGGCTGCCGGTGGAAGGCTTGATGAGCGGCCCGCTTGGCGGCGACCAGCAAATTGGCGCGCGTATCGCCGAGCAGGCACTCGACGTGTTGATTTTTTTCTGGGACCCGTTTGCCCCCCAGCCCCACGACCCAGATGTCAAAGCGCTACTGCGCCTCGCCGCACTATGGAACGTACCGGTAGCGTGCAATGCAGCCAGCGCCGACTTTGTGCTTTCCTCGCCCTACCTTGGCGAACGCTACGAGATGTCGATTCCCGACGCCAACGCCTGGGCCGAAGCACGCACCGTTTAATTTGCCTGGCTCGAACGTGGCGTTAAACAATCATTTGCGCACCGGCATGGCGGGTGCGCAAATGCCGTGCGACTTCCTGTTGACCACATACGTACTCACCCTCCGTGGCAGCCAAGGCACAGCGCAAGGTTAATTCGGCGATGCGGTCATAATCCTGCAGAGCCGAATTGATCGGCTGAGGTAAAAAGTCCAGCAGACGGTGGTCGCCGAACGTTGCCAGCCTCAAGCCATCGGGTAGGCCTCCACGCTCCAGAAACACGTCAAACACGCCTTCCAACAGCGTATAGGACGCCGTTACCATCGCATCCGCCCCACCTTCTTCATCCAGCAACTTGACTGCCAACCGCGCGCCTTCGCTGCGTTCGTAATGCGTACCACTCAAATACAGCGGCGTGATCGACGTGCCCGCAAGCGCTTGCTGAAACCCGGCCCGACGCTCACGGCTGATAGACAAATCGGGCATCGCCTCGAGCCAAGCCACCCGCTGAGTAGCGGGATGAATCACCGACTGGGTCAACGTTAACGCCGCTTGTCGATCGTTGCTGACCACGCTGGCGAAGAGCGCAGGGTCCAGCCCCCGGTCCATCCCCACCACACGCCAGCCTTCTTTTACCAAATCCGCGTAAAAAGGGTCGTCGCTTGCTAAGCAACTCGCCGTGATAAGCACTTCACAGCGCTGGGCGCGCAGCGCCAGCGCCAAGCCCCGCTCGCTCTCCGGGCAATCGTCGGAACTCACGATGAGCAGCTGATAGCCGCGCTCACGAGCGCCCCGCTCTATGCGTTTGGCGAGCCGGGCGTAGCTGATGTTTTCCAGGTCAGGGACGATCAGCCCAAGCAACCGGCTCGCACCCCGGCGCAGCGCGGCAGCCTGGGGGTCGATGTGATAACGGTGCTGGCGAACTACCGCCATGACTTTTTCAATGGTTGCTTCGCTTATGCGGCGTTTTTCAGCCTGGCCATTAATCACATAGCTGGCGGTGGTGCGTGATACTCCGGCAAGCCGGGCAATATCGGCAAGTGTCATGCAATTCCCCCTCTGATTAACGCCAGTTTAACAGCCAGCAGACACCTATCAGACCAAAGTCTAGGCGCAGAGCCCTTGTGTCCTAAAGTGAATCGATTCAGCATAGCAACTATACAGAGATGACACGATTCATCCAGCTCACTTCGGTGCGCTACGACCATCGTTCTACAGGAGACACCTATGCTGACGCTTGGCTCTGATGACATCTTGCTCGACTGCCACGCAGACGACTGGCAAGCGGCACTGGACGGCGCTGCCGACGCGCTGGTGAAGGCAGGCTTCGTCGAGCCCGGCTACCGCGACGGCCTCCACGCCCGGGAAGCGCAATCATCGACGTTTTTGGGCAATGCTATTGCTATTCCCCACGGCACGCCGGAAAGCCGCCAGCACGTCAAGCAAACCGGGGTTCGTGTTTTACAGTTTCCTGACGGTGTGAAATGGCACGATGGCCAGCAGGTGCATGTGCTGGTCACCATTGCCGCGCAAAACGACGAACACCTCGACATTTTACGCCAACTGACCCATGTGCTCGACCGCGAAGGCGTTGCTGAACAGTTGGCAACGGCGGCATCCGCCGCCGACGTTGCCCGCTTGCTCTCTAAGCCGGCCGTGATGCCTCGCCTGGATAACGACACGCTGTGCGTTAGCTTCCCCGCCAAAGACCTCCAGGAATTAACCCTGGCCGCCGCCGCGCGACTGCGCCAAAGCGGCTGCGTGGATAATGCCTTCATAACCGCTATTGCGTCTGCTGAACCCACCTGGCTGGGTAACGGCCTGTGGCTGGCAAGTCACCCTCACGGTGTCGTCCAGCCCGCTCTTGGCGTCGCCACACCGTCTGATGCATCGCTCAAACATCGCGACCACCCCGTTCACGCCTTGTTCTGCCTGGCGGCCAGCGGCGAGAACCACCTCCCGCTGCTTGAACAATTGCTGCCGCTGCTGGCACGAAACGAAAGCGAGAGCCTGGTGAACAACACCAGCGCGCAGTGGCTGGCCACCTTGGCGGGTGAAACCGCCAGCACGCAAACCCAACGCGCTCGGGTATTGAACCCTCACGGCCTGCACGCCCGCCCGGTCAAGCAGCTGGTACAAATCGCCCGTGCTCAGGGTATTCCGATCAACGTCCGCCTTGAGGAAGGCAGCGCCACGCCGGTTTCTGCCGCCAGCCTGACCAAGGTGATTGGTTTGGGCGCACGGCGCGGCCAATGGCTGATATTTTCCGCCGAGGGCGAGCAGGCAAGCCAGGCACTCGCCGCCGTCAGCGAGGCCGTTGAGTCTGGCCTGGGCGAAAAGGTTGCCCCGTTTGACGGCGGGCGTGAGAGCATCTCAGCGGCCAACAGCACTGCCAAAGCAACCGTTGAGCCATTGGCCAATGATACGCCGCATACCGGCGTGGCCGCCTCTCCAGGGCTAGCCATTGCCCCGGTATTTGTCATTCGCCCGCCGATCTTTAAGTACCCGCAGCACGCCGATGACCCTGAACGAGAAGTTGCTCGCTTGCGCGAGGCGCTGAAAGAAGGCGCCGCCCAGTTGGAAGCGCTGGTACATAATGCACCGGGCGGTGAAGTCGCCGATATTCTTTCCATGCACGAAGAAATGCTCGACGACCCGGAGCTACTCCAGGCTGCCATCGACGCCATCCGCGACGGGGCGTCTGCGGAAGCCGGCTGGTGGGAAGCTATCGACACGGCCGCCCACGCCCAGGAAATGCTCGCCGACCGGCTACTGGCCGAACGCGCCGCCGACTTGCGCGACGTTGGTCGCCGGGTGCTGGGCGTGCTTTGCGATGTCAAACTGCCGACGCCTCCCGACCATCCGTATATTTTGGTGATGGACGATATCGGCCCATCCGACGTCGCGCGGCTGGACACTACTCGGGTACACGGCCTGCTTACCGTTCGTGGCGGCGCCACCGCACATAGCGCAATTTTGGCCCGTGCGCTGGGCATCCCGGCGGTGGTGGGTGCCGGTGAAGCGGTCATGGCCCTACCTGACGGCGGCATGCTGATTCTTGACGGCGAACGCGGCCGGGTCACCTACCAACCTTCGGAAGACCGCCTGCAACGCGCCGAGCAGCAGTTGCTTGACCAGCAGCAACGTGAGGCCGACGCCTGGGAAAGCCGCTTTGCAACCGCCCAGACCCGCGATGGTCATCGGGTTGAAGTGGCGGCCAACCTGGGCAACACCGCCCACGCCGAAGATGCCGTTGAGCGCGGCGCCGAGGGCGTTGGCCTGCTGCGCACCGAGTTTCTGTTTATGGCGCACGCCAGCGCGCCGGATCTGGCGACCCAAATTGCCGAGTACCGCCAAGCAGTGGATGCGCTGGATGGCCGCCCGCTGGTGGCGCGCACGCTGGATGTCGGTGGCGACAAACCGTTGCCCTACTGGCCGGTGCCTCAGGAAGACAACCCCTTCCTCGGCCTGCGCGGCATCCGCCTGGCGCTGACCCAGCCACAAGTGCTGGAAACGCAGCTACGCGCCTTGCTGATGGCCAGTGCCCATCAGCCACTGCGTATCATGCTACCGATGGTCAAAGACATCGCCGAATTCCGCGCCGCCAAGGCGATTTATGACCGGCTACTGAGTGAAATTTCGCCGTCTCAGCGCGCCACCGACGTGCAGCTCGGCGTGATGATCGAAGTGCCTTCCAGTGCCCTGCTGGCTCCGTCGCTTGCCGCCGAAGTGGACTTTTTCTCGGTGGGCACCAACGATTTAACCCAGTACACCCTGGCCATCGACCGCGGCCACCCGGAGCTATCCGCCCAGGCTGACGGCCTACATCCCGCAGTGCTGCGCTTGATTCAGATGACCGTCGATGCGGCCCACGCCCAGGGAAAATGGGTGGGCGTATGTGGCGAGCTGGCCTCCGACGCCATGGCAGTACCGGTGCTGGTCGGCCTGGGCGTAGACGAGCTTTCCGTCAGCGCCCGGCAGATCCCGCTGGTCAAGGCGCGACTGCGCGAGTTTGACCTGGCGGATGCCCAAGCCCGCGCTCAGTTGGCCCTGGCTCAAGCCACCAGCGATGACGTGCGCGACGCGCTGGAGGCTTACTGATGGCCCGCGTGCTATGTATTACCCTCAATCCGGCGCTGGACCTGGCATTCAGCCTTGACCAGCTCACTTTAGGCGCGGTAAACCGCCCCCATCACGCACAGCTTGAAGCCGCGGGTAAAGGCGTCAACGTCGCACGGGTACTGGCGAGGTTAGGCCACGAGGTCACCGTCAGCGGCTTTCTCGGCGCCGATAATGACGCACCTTTCGCGCTGGCCTTTCAGCATTCCGCGCTGCGTGACGATTTTGTGCGCGTAGCGGGTGAAACGCGCATCAATGCCAAGCTGGCCGAACACAGCGGCCGCGTCACTGACATCAACGGCCCGGGCATGCCGGTCACTCAAGACGATCTAGAGCGCTTAACGGTGCGGCTGGATACGCAACTACACAGCACCACGCCGCCACACGCGGTTGTGGTGGCCGGCAGCTTACCGCCGGGGCTCAATCTGGATGACTTTCGCACCCTCCTCCAACACCTGAAGGCCAGCGGCGTGCCGCTGTGGGTGGATACCAGCGGCGAGGCGCTTAACGCCGCTATTGAGGCAAAGCCCACTGCCGTCAAACCCAATGAGCTTGAACTTGCCGAGTGGGCAGGCGCAGCGCTTGACACAAGTCCCGCGCTCACCCAGGCGGCGCGCCGCCTACATCAAAGCGGCGTGGAACACGCGCTGGTCTCTGCAGGTGTCGATGGCGTGCTGTGGGTTAACGCCCAGGGCAGTTGGCATTCAACCCCGCCGACCGTCACTGCTGTCAACACCGTGTGCGCCGGTGACACCTTCGTCGCGGCCATGCTCCACGGCCTGCTTAGCGGCCACGACCCCGAGCACACCCTTCGTTTCGCCACGGCGTTGTCAGCCGAGGCCGTTCGCCATGTGGGCGTGGGCAATCCCCAAGCCCCAGACTTCGATTCACTCCAACAACAGACCCGGGTACGGCGTCTTGACGACACCATCACCGAGGGAGCTACGCTATGAACCTGATCCTGATTACCGCCTGCCCCAGCGGCATGGCGACCACCTTCCTCGCGGCCAAGCGGCTGGAACAGGCAGCCGAGCGAATGGGCTGGCATGTTCACGTGGAAATGCACGGCGAACTCGCGCCGCTAGAAGCCGCCACCGCCGAGCAGATTGCCAACGCCGACTTGATTGTCGTCGCAGCCGAGCATGTTCCCGCGCCCGAGCGTTTTGAAGGTAAGCGCCTGTATCGAGCGCCGATTGCCGAGGCGCTCGCCGATCCCAGCACCTTCTTGACCACGGCAAAACGTGATGCGCCGCTTTATCAGACGCCCGCTAGTGGGCCCACTGCCAGCACCGCTGTGCCAGCGGCCACTGGAGGCCAAAAGATTGTTGCCGTGACGGCCTGCCCGACGGGCGTTGCGCATACTTTTATGGCTGCCGAAGCGCTGGCCGAAGCGGGCAAGGCCATGGGCCACGCCATTCGCGTGGAAACCCAGGGCTCCGTCGGCGCGCAGGACCAACTGACCGAACAGGAAATTGCCGACGCCGATGTGGTGGTACTCGCCTGCGATATCGACGTTGATCCCAGCCGCTTTGCGGGCAAACGCATTTATCGCACGTCTACCGGTAATGCACTGAAAAAACCGCGTCCGACCCTGGAAGCCGCCCTTACCTACGCAAGCGTTGAAGACAGCAACCAGCCCAGCACTGGCGGTGAAGGCAAAAGTGCCAAGGAAAAAGGCGTTTACAAGCACCTACTAACCGGCGTCTCGTTTATGCTACCGATGGTCGTGGCTGGTGGCTTATTGATCGCGCTATCGTTTGTATTTGGCATTAACGCCGCCGAGGAGGAAGGCTCGCTGCCTGCTGCGCTAATGGAAATTGGTGGTGGCACCGCCTTCGCGTTGATGATTCCTGTGCTCGCAGGTTATATCGCTTACTCGATTGCCGACCGCCCCGGTATCGCGCCGGGGATGATTGGCGGCATGTTGGCCTCTAGCATTGGTTCCGGCTTTATCGGCGGCATTCTGGCGGGCTTTTTAGCAGGTTACGTAGCCTTGGCCGTTATTCGCTACGTCAAGCTACCTTCGAGTATCGAATCGCTTAAGCCGATTCTGATTATTCCGCTAATCGCCAGCTTGGTCACCGGCCTGGTGATGATCTATATCGTCGGCGAACCTGTTGCAGGCATCCTCAACGCGCTGACCAGCTTTCTCGAGACCATGGGTTCCACCAACGCCGTGCTGCTGGGCGTTCTGCTAGGCGCGATGATGTGTTTCGACCTGGGTGGCCCGGTCAATAAAGCCGCCTATACCTTTGGCGTAGGCCTGCTGGCATCCGAGACTTACGGCCCTATGGCCGCGATTATGGCCGCGGGCATGGTGCCTGCTATCGGCATGGGGATTGCCAGCTTCGTGGCACGCCACAAGTTCTCGGCGCCCGAGCGAGAAGCGGGCAAGGCGTCATTTGTGCTGGGCATGTGCTTTATCAGCGAGGGGGCAATTCCGTTTGCAGCCAAAGACCCACTACGCGTGATTCCCGCCTGTATTCTGGGCGGTGCGGTTACCGGTGCGCTTTCCATGCTGGTAGGCGCTAAACTGATGGCACCGCATGGCGGCATTTTTGTCCTGCTGATTCCCAACGCCATCACGCCGGTTATTCTCTACCTGGGTGCCATTGTGATCGGCTCGCTGATTACCGGACTGGGCTACGCCATGATAAAACGCGGCGCCGCACAGGTGGCGGTTGCCAGCTAAGCGGATGTCAGGCGGGCCATTGCCCGCCTTTTCATTGGCGTATTATTGGTTTTATTACCTTGTGCCATGCTTTTATCCGCGTAAGGTTGCCACAGCGTGGGTTTTATGTAGTATTTTTACATACATAACCTCAAGGCAACTCGCCGACCTACAACAACGGACCTCTCTATGTTCCAGCTAACCCGCAGTGTGACGTGGCAGGCACTTGAACGCCTGCGCGACAAAACCGCTAACGACCGCATTCGTGACTATTTCACCAATGACCCGCAGCGCTTTGACAAAATGAGCCTGCGGGTGGGCGGTCTTTTCCTCGACTACTCCAAGCATCATGTCTCCGATGAAGTGCTGGCCAAGCTGATTGAGTTAGCCGACCACTCCGCGCTTGTACAGCGGCGCGCGCAGATGTTCTCCGGCGATATCATCAACGTCACCGAAGACCGTCCGGTCTTGCACACCGCACTGCGCCACCTGGGCGACGAACCGGTGTTTGTCGACGGCAAGGACGTCATGCCGGAAATCACCCGCACCCGCGAGCAGATCAAGCTGTTTTCCGAGGCGGTGCGCAGCGGCGAGTGGAAAGGCTACAGCGGCAAACGCATCAAAGACGTGGTCAACATCGGCATTGGCGGCTCCGATCTTGGCCCCAATATGGCGGTTCGCGCGCTGCTCAAATACCGCCACCCGGAGTTGCACTTCCACTTTGTTTCCAACGTGGATGGCACCCATATCCAAAAGGTGCTATCCCGGCTCGACCCGGCCACCACGCTGTTTATCGTCTCAACCAAAACCTTCTCTACTCAGGAAACGCTGCTCAACGCCAAAACGGCGCGGCGCTGGTTCCTGGAAAACGCCGGTGACGATGCCGACGTAGGCGCGCACTTTATCGCCGCCTCTACCAACCGCAAGGCGGCGATGGAGTTCGGCATCCGCGAAGAGAACGTATTCGAATTCTGGGCCTGGGTCGGCGGGCGCTACTCCATGTGGTCGTCGATCGGCCTGCCCATCGCCCTTTCCATCGGCTTTGAAGGGTTTATCGAGCTGCTGGAAGGCGCGCATGAGATGGACAATCACTTCATTGAAGCGCCCTTCTCAGAGAACATGCCGGTGCTGATGGCGCTGATCGGCATCTGGTACATCAATTTCATCGGCGCTGAAACCCAGGCGGTGGTGCCTTACGACCAGGCCCTGCACCAGTTACCCTCATTCCTGCAGCAGTTGGATATGGAATCCAACGGCAAGTCGGTGGATATCTTCGGCCACCCGGTGAACTACAAAACCGGCCCGATTGTGTGGGGCCAAACCGGCTCCAACGGTCAGCACGCCTTCTTCCAGCTACTGCACCAGGGCACCCGCTATGTGCCCATCGACTTTATCGCCTCGCTCAAGCCCGAGCCGGGCGTGGAAGACCATCATTTCGCTCTGCTGACCAACATGCTCGCCCAGGCCAACGCCTTTATGGAAGGTAGTCAGGGCGATAGTAAAGAACTCAGCCAGCACGACCCCTACAGTTGCCCCGGCAATCGCCCTTCCAGCACCCTACTGCTGGATGAGCTAACGCCGAAAAACCTGGGAGCGTTGATCGCGCTATACGAGCACAAAGTGTTCGTGCAAGGGGTGATCTGGAACATCAACTCCTTCGATCAATGGGGCGTGCAGCTTGGCAAGCGTATCGCCGGCGAAATCAGCGAGCGCATTGACACCAACGCCGCCGATTTCGACGCCTCCACCCAGGGCCTGCTGGAACTGGTACGTGCCCACTTCCCCGATGGCGGCAGCGACGAGAAGGAGAGCGTCCAAGCCGCTGCCGATAAGAAACCTGCCAAGAAGAAGCGCTAGGCTAGTCTGGTAAACGGGAGAAAAACGAACGCCTTGGCTTGAGAAAACCAAGGCGTTTATTCCTGCCCCTAGCCCCTATATACGGTCAGCTACATAACATCAACGAACTAGAAAGTTAAAAAGGTGGTTAAGCATCATATTTCCACCTCCTCCGGAATCAACGCCAGCAGATCGGTGACGCCAACATCCACACCGGCTTGGGAGAGCAGCGTTGTTGTCTGCCCGCGGTGATGGGTTTGGTGATTGAAGAAGTGAACGACCAGGCTTGAGTAGCGCCGTTTTGATGCCACTCCTTTTGTGTTGTGATAACTCAGCGTGGTACTCAACTCGTCGTCTGTCAGCGCCGCTACCCAGTTAATAATCACGGTATCGAGCCATTGGCGATGCGCTTTCAACCCCTCCAAGCCATCAAAGAGAGTCTGATCAAGACGAGCTGGCGTAGGTAGTGCCCCCATTACCTCAAGCGTTCTTTCGGAAGAGGAGGCGTGTGTTGCAAACCGCTTGAGCCAAATCGTGTCGGCTACCGCGATGTGGTTTAGTGTGCCAAAAATCGAGCCGAAGAACGCGCCACGCTCTTCCGTCAGTTCAGAGTCGCTCAGCGTACCGGCGGCATCATAGAGTTTAGCGTTCATCCACTGGTTATAAGTGGCTAACTGCTCGAAGTGTTGTTGAAGTGTCATGAGTTAAGACCTTTCCTTATCAAAAGCAGCATCCATTTAGAACGTTTGAATATGGGCGAAGAACAGCATTACCGCCCGCCTGCCACATCAATAAATGATCCCGTGACATAAGAGGCTTCGTCCGAGAGCAACCAAGCGATGGTATTAGCCACTTCTTCGGCGCTACCGCCACGCTGCATAGGAATCTGGGGAGCTAAACGGTCAACCCGCCCTGGTTCTCCACCATCGGCATGCATATCAGTGTAGATAAAACCGGGACGAACGGCGTTAACCCGAATCCCAGAGCCAGCAACTTCGCGAGACAACCCCTTTGTTAGGGTGTCCATGGCACCTTTCGATGCAGCGTAGTCAACATATTCAAAGGGCGAACCTGTTTGCGAGGCAAGCGACGAGACATTGACGATTGCACTACCCTGTTGAAAACGTCTCACGGCTTCTCTCGAACACAGAAAGCAGCTGACCACGTTGCTATTCAGCACTTGGTTAAAGCGCGCAAGGTCGATATCCGCTAGCTTGGATTGAGTAAACAGTATGCCTGCATTGTTGACCAAGTGAGTGACACTGCCAAAGCGCTCTTCTGCTGCATCAAACAGACGGATGACGTCAGCCTCTTTGCTGACATCCGCTTGACAGGCAAAGGCTTGGCCACCATCACGGACAACAGAATCCACCACACTATCCGCTCGTTCTCTGTTAGCAAGATAGTTAACACACACCGCATAGCCTTGGGCACCAAGCAACATTGACGTTGCGGCCCCAATACCCCGGCTTCCTCCTGTCACAATGACTACTTTTGACATAGCGCCTCCTCGCTGACTCTCTGGTCACAAACCCACCTAGCACATTAAACCCACCATAGTTCTTTGGGTAGCGTCCTTTTAGCCTGCTACCAGATTACGTAATTTACTTACTATTGATTTCTGTTTATTTCACCACTACTGTATATAAAACCATATTAAAGAGGTGAACCTATGGCATCTCTTGGCCACCCTTCCCAGCTATCTCCCTATAAAGGGCGCGGGGCGACGTATGACCCGCATAACCGTTTTGCTCCCACCCACAGCGTTGTGGAAGACGACGGCTGGTGGCGGGAGGAATCATCGACGACTATCGCCACCGAGGTGCGCGAGGAAGTGAGCAAAAGCGCGCTGTCCTGGAATAACTCACCGGATTTGCCGTTTGACCGCTCGCTGAATCCGTATCGCGGTTGTGAACATGGCTGTGTTTATTGCTACGCGCGCCCTTCTCATGCCTATTGGGATTTGTCACCTGGGCTCGATTTTGAAACCAAACTGATTGCCCGCAGCGGGTTGGTGGAACGGCTTACCGAGGAGCTTTGCCATCCCCATTACGTTTGCCGACCGATCAACCTTTCGGGCAATACCGACTGCTACCAGCCCCTTGAGGCAAAACACCAAACCACCCGCCGCCTGCTTGAGCTGTTACTGGCATGTCGCCACCCGGTCACTATCGTCACCAAAAGCAGCTTGATATTGCGTGACTTAGAGCTTCTATCAGAAATGGCTGAGCATCGGTTGGTGAGGGTGTTTGTCAGCCTTACCAGCCTGGATGCCAATCTAAAACGCACGCTGGAGCCGCGTACGGCGTCGCCCCAGGCGCGCTTAAAGGTAATCCGCGAACTGAATACCGCGGGTATCCCCGTGGGCACGCTGATCTCGCCGATTATTCCAGGGCTCACCGACCATGAAATCGAGCGTATTTTGGAAGCCGCTAGCCGAGCGGGAGCCCGCACCGCCTCCTGGATGCTGTTGCGCCTGCCCCATGAAGTCGCCCCGTTGTTCGAAGCATGGCTGGAAGCCCACTACCCAGAGCGGGCGGCAAAGGTCATGAGTCTGATTCGTCAGTGCCGGGGCGGGAAAGATTACGATGCGCGCTTTGGCAAGCGCTTTCGCGGTGAAGGGGTGTTTGCCGAGATGATCGGCCAGCGGTTTAAACGCGCCAGCCGCCAATGGAACATGCAGTCACGCACCGAGCAGGGATTGAACACCCATGACTTTCGCCCGCCGCGAGCGCAGGGAGATTTATTCATTTAGACTGGCAGGCAACATTTTCACTGTGTAGAAGGATGCAAAATGTCCGCGCCGCTGAGCAAAACAAAATCGAGTTTTTACCGCCGTCTTTACGTGGCATATTTGATTGACCAGGGGGTTGCCAGCGTGCCGACCCTGATAGAGGCCACCGGCATGCCTCGTCGCACCGCGCAAGACACCATCACCTCGCTTGCCGAGCTGGACATAGAGTGCGTTTTCGAGAAAGACAAAGGCGAGCGACACAACATTGGCCGCTATCGCATTCAAAACTGGGGCGCGATTGACCCTCACTGGGTGGCTAGCCACGCCGAACGGCTTAAGCAAGCGCTTGGGTATTCGCAATAAAGAAGGATAAATAAGGTGGCGCAAGGCTGAGCTGGATTAAGCGCTTCCCTCCGGCTCGGCCCATGCCAGCCGCGCGGCATTGAGCGTAACGCTTAGCGAACTTGCCGCCATGGCGAGTACCGCCACCAACGGTGGTATGGCCATAATCAACACTAGACCCAGCGCCAGCGTATTATAGAACGCTGAAAAGAACAGATTCTGAACCATGATTCGCCGCGTGCGTTTGGCAATACTTAGCAACTTCACTACGCCACCAATACCTGTGGTCATTAGCTGGGCTGAAGCTCCCTCTCGGGCTGCCTCGCTGGCGCTGAGTGGCGCAATACCGACATCTGCCGCGGCCAAGCTCAAGGTATCGTTTAAGCCGTCACCCACATACAGCGTCGGTGATGGCAACCCCTGCAATAATCGCGCTTTAGCTTCAGGCGAGCACTGCGCGTAGCAAGTTTCACGCGTAAGCCCTACCTGTTGAGCTAGCCAACTAACCGCGCCCTGCCGATCGCCGCTGATCATGGCCACCACATAGCCTGACGCTAGCAGGCGTTTCACGCTAGGTTCAGCATCTTGCACAGGTTGGTCGGTTAAATAGAACGTCGCTAACCAGCCTGTCCCATCAGCTATCATCACTTGGGAGGCAAAAGCCATGGTGCCGGTTTCTGCTTGGGCAGGAAGCGTTATGTGTTGGCTGGCAAACCACCGAGCACTGCCTACCGTTAACCACTCACCGCTACTGAGTTGCACATGCCGCCCTTCGCCAGGTGACTCTTTTACTTCAATATTCTGTTGATCGTACTGTCCACGTTGGCTGTCTGACCAGCGCGCTAACGCTTGTGCCAATGGGTGTTCGCTTCCACTCACTGCGGCGCTAAGCTTCTTCTTCAAGGTGGGCTCATCAACGTCATCTCGTGCCTGCCAGTGCAGCACCGCATGGCTGCCGGTCGTCAATGTACCGGTTTTATCCAATGCTACCGAGCGAATCCGCGCCAAGGTTTCAAGCGCCACGGGGTCACGCAGCGCGATGCCTTGCTGCATGGCTTGGCCACTACCCGCAAGGCTTGCTAGCGGCACCGCAAGACCGACCGCGCAGGGGCATGCCACGACCAACACCGAAAGTGCCCGCGCGAACGCCTCTTCCCAGCCCAGCCCCAGTAAAAGCGCTCCAGGCAGCGTAAGCATTGCGAGCAACAGCGCTAGAGGGCTTAGCCAGGCAGCAAAGCGGTCGGCGAGCTTCTGTAGTTCGCCTTTTCTCGCTTGATAGCGCCGCATCTCGTCACACAGTCGATCCAATCGGCGCTTGCCCACTTGAGCACTTACCCGCATCACAATAGGAGTTTTGCCAAGGTAGCGGCAGCCAGCGTATACCGTTTGCCCTGCACTGAAGTGGCGCGGCAAACTTTCACCGGTGAGCGAAGCCGTATCTATCCAACCTGATGTCTCAAGGGTGCCATCCAGTGCTACTAACTCGCCCGGCGATAGTTCAATGCGCATTTCCGTGGACACGTCACCAACGGGTAGCGATTTCCAGGTTTCATCTTGCCAAACCCTTATGTTCACGTCGGGCAGTGCCAGCGCATCCAACGCTTTTAGTCCTCGGTGCCGGCAAAGGGTTTCCACCTGCCGCCCGATTAATAGAAGCACGACCAGCATCACCGCCGTATCGAAATACACCTCAACAGAGCCGCGCCATAAAAGCCATATCGATACGATCACTGCGCTAAACACGCCAAGGCTGACGAGCACATCCATGCCGGGACGTTTGGCGAGCACCGTACGCCACCCCGCGCGATAAAAAGGCACGCCTGCAAACAACACAACGGGCAGTGAAAAGGCCCCTGCTATCCATGCCACCACCACTTCAACTCGTTCACTAGGCAAGGCACCGGCATAAATCAACACTGAGGCGAGCATGGTCCACATGCCAAACAGCGAGCCCACCATGAGCCTGAGGGTAAGATGGCGGCTCTCCTGTTCCAATCGCACGTGCGCATCTACCACCGGCTCCAGAGATCTGAGGCGGTAGCCTAAGCGTTTTACTTGTGGGGCGAGTGCTGAAAGCTGGGTCGCGGCAGGCGTGCCGATAATGCAAAGCGTGGCGCTTGGGTAATGCACGCTAACGTCGTGTACACCGTCAAGCTGTTTGAGGAAGCCTTCTACCGCCTGAGCACAACTGGTGCACCACATACCTTGAAGGGTATAGAGTTGTTCGTCCTCTTGAGCCGCACCACTCACAGGCATGGCGGTATACCTACAATGGGCATCGCCGTAAAAACAACGCCCAAGGCAGAGAAAAGATAGAGCCCAGCGGAAACCACAGCATTAAAGCGCAAGCGCCCCTGATGGTGCTGGGCGATGCGGCAGCACCCCAAGGCGAGTACCGCCAATAAACCAACTGCCATCAAACTAACGACCAGCAGCATAGCGTTAACTAACGTAAAAACGCCCTGCTCTGGGTCAGGAGGCATGGCAGCGCAGGCCACCGCATGCCCCCCGTAAACAGTCACAAACCAAGCGCTCCATAGCGTTAAGCCGATAATGAAATGTATCGGATGGGTTAAATGCAGACGCTTCATCGTGGTTGTCATCGGGCTTAGCCCCCTATCACACGTGGCAACACGGCAAGCGCGCCCACGATGACCCAGAAGGTCACCACGTTATAACGCCACCACTGCGCGACCACCATAGGCTCGAAAGGAACATGAGCCCCTACATAACCATACCCCACACGTAACCCCTGAAGCAGCGTAAGAACGGCACCCAAGCCACCGTGCAGCAACACATAAACCAGCCCCACCATTACCACCGCATCGTGGGTGGTCTCAGTAACCGCGAGATCTGCCGCTAGCAGTACCCATAGCGTGAGCGTTACCTGCAAAGCTCCCAGGGCGCTAATGCAATACATACCGACTGCCAGCCCTACATCGCGCTGCTGACGTAAACCACGTACATGCTTTTCCAGTAACCCAGCACCAACAGTCAGCGCCAATCCGGCAACGATTAACCACACCAATGAGAGCGGCGATGACTCAGGCATTCGCCATTCAGGTGATACCGTCCACAGGTAAAACCAGCCAAATAGATAGGCAAGGAAGAACGAGCCATTAGCGAGCAACGTCACCGACATGGCCCACAGCCCTGGGCCGTCCATGGTGCGCGAATGTAGCGGTGGGTCACCACGGTTAACCTTCGCATCTGGCGCCGCTTTAGGGTGCGCCCCGTTCTCCCACGACCAACGCAGCAGAAATACCCCGGCCACCACCACCGCGAAACCCGCCAATGGATAGAACTTTGTCAGCAAGCTTAAACACACCACGGCCAGCGCCATCGCAGCGAATAAGGGCCACCAAGAATTACCTGGCAGGTGGACGGTTTCTCGCACCTTACCCGTCAGAGGGTCGCTACCCCACATTTCGCGCCGGCCATGGCTAGCCACTGCCAACCCATGCTTACCCTCCATCATAGTGCGTGGCAAATCAGGATCATCCCATAGCGGATGGCGCGTATCGACGTTGGGCAGGCTGACAAAGTTATAGGCGCTCGGCGGCATAGTATTGGCCCACTCCAAGGTATCGGCATTCCATGGGTTATGTTTTGCAGGTTTGCCAAAACGGAAGTGCAGCGCAATATCCAACAGCACCATGGCAATACCGACAGACAAAATGAAGCCACCCATTGACGATATAAGATTGAAAACATCCCAACCCATACCCGTATCATAAGCATAAACCCGGCGCGGCATGCCCTTTAGGCCGGTCCAGTGCATAATCAAAAAGGTGGTATTAAAACCGATAAAAGTGAGCCAAAATCCCCATTTGCCGAGTGCTTCAGACGGCATGCGACCAGAAAACAGGGGTAGCCAGTAGTACAGACCAGCAATCAGCGGAAAGAACATCCCCCCGACCAGAACATAGTGCATGTGCGCCACCACAAAGTGGGTATCGTGTACCTGCCAGTTAAACGGTACTAGCGCCAGCATCACCCCGGTTAAACCACCGCATACAAAAATCACCAGGAACCCTACAATCCAAAGCATCGGCAGTTTCATTTTGGGCTTACCCAGCCACAGCGTAGCCAACCACACAAACACCTGAATCGCTGTGGGTACTGCGACCAACATACTGGCTGCAGAAAAGAACGCTTGAGCCAACTGAGGGATGCCCACCGTGAACATGTGGTGAACCCACAGCCCAAAACTAATAAAGCCGGTGACGAGAATGGCAAAGACCACCCAGCCGTAGCCGACAATAGGACGACCGGCAAAGACCGGAATCAGCGTAGAGACAATACCCGCCGCCGGTAAGAAAATAATGTAAACCTCAGGGTGACCAAATAGCCAAAAAAGGTGCTGCCAAAGAATCGGGTCACCACCCCCGGCGACATCGAAAAACGGCATGCCTACCGCACGCTCAAGCTCTAAAAGAATACTGCCAAGGATCAAGGGTGGAAAACCGACGACAATCATCAGCGCCATGGCGAGGATGTACCACGCAAATAGCGGCATTTTATGCAACGCCATTCCTTGGGTCCGCGTGCGTAGAATCGAAACCACAAGCTCGACCCCCGCAGAAAGCGCCGAGATTTCTACAAAAGTGATGCCTAACAGCCAGAAATCTGAGCCCAAACCAGGTGAATACTCACTGCTACTCAGTGGCGTATACATAAACCAGCCGCTATCAGGCGCCATTTCCAGCACCAAACTAAACGTTACAATGATGCCGCCAAACAAATAGCACCAGTAGCCGAGTGAGGTTAGCCTTGGACAAACCAGGTCACGTGCACCGATCATCTTAGGGATCATATAAATCGCTAACCCTTCAAGTACCGGGATAGCAAACAGGAACATCATCACCGTGCCATGCATGGTGGTCACTTGGTTATAAATATCCGGTGTCATGAAGCCCTGGCCAGGCAGTGCCAACTGGGCACGCACCAGCATGGCCAGCATGCCGCCCATCAAAAAGAACACCATTCCGGTAACCATAAACCTCAGGCCGAGGGTGGTGTGGTTCACGATAGTCAGCGCTTTCAAACCACGCGGATTGCCCCATATTTCATGTAAATCATTGTGCAAGCCCTGCGGGTCTTCAGGTACATCCCCTGGCGGAGTAACGTCTCGGTTGATAGGCGTCATGGGGTTAGCGTCTCCAGCCAATCACCCAGGTTTTCCAAGGTGTCCGTTTCAATATCATCCTGAGGTGGCATTTTGTTGCCCGGCTTTAGGCGTTGATGATGCTGTAGCCAGTGGGCCACCGCGCCTTCTTCCATGGGCATAACGCCAGCCCCCAAGTTAGTTCGACTGCCCAGGTCAGAAAGATCAGGCCCTTCTCCAGCGTTTGAGAGCCCCGCCACCCGGTGGCAACTGGCGCAATGGGTCGTAAAGGCCTCCCTGGCAGATTCATGCGATTGGCCATTTGCCGCTAACGATGCCAATTCATCCGTTTGACGAGCCGCCAACCACGCTTCGTATTCTTCGCGTTCAACGGCTTCTACATGAAGATGCATGTGGGCGTGGCCTACGCCACAAAGCTCGGCGCACTGAGCACCAAATACCGCTGGTTCATCTGCTTCCAAGCGGATTTTATTAACGCGCCCAGGGATCATATCGATTTTGCCGCCCAGCCGTGGCACCCAGAAGGCGTGGATCACATCGGCACCGGTGACGTGAAAATCAACTGGCTCACCCGCTGGCATGATCAGTTGGTTAGAGGTCACCACCTCGCCTCCTTCCGCCCCGGGGTAGCGCACCTCCCACCACCATTGATGACCCATCACCTCAATCACTTCCGGTGGATCGCTCAATGGCAGCGTTAACATTCGCTGCCCAGTTGGGACCCCAAAGGTTAACAGCGCGGTAATACTGGCTACCGGAAGTATAATCCCGCCGCCGATGATCCAGCATCGCGCTATACGGCGCTCCTGAGCAGGCGTGCGTATTGTCTCTTTGCGCTTGAAAGCATAAAGCCAAAAGCTGGTGACCGTGATCAATACAGCGGTGCCAAAACCCAGCATCACCCACCAGACCAGCGCCACATCTCGCGCTGCCTGGCCTGCAGGGTCTAGAATAGAGTTATCGCCAGCGCAACCGACCAACAGCATCCCCATCAATGCTGCTAACGGTGTGGTAAGCCGGTTGACCCGCTGCGGGATTAAGCGTTGGATACTTAGCGTTACCCCTTGAATTGCTTTTCGTGCACAAAGGAAGTGACTATGGCAAAAACTCGCCAACGCTCGATCACTAGCCGCGCGGCTATCGCCGGGCACCCACTGCATCCCGTGATGATTCATTTTCCCGTTGCAGCATTGTTGGGTCTGGTCGCCAGCGATATTGGCTTTTTGCTGAGCGGCGATCCCTTTTGGTTGCGCGCCAGTTTGTGGCTGGCGGGCGTGGGCGCTTTTGGTGGCTGGATAGCCAGTACGGCAGGTATTATTGACTTGGTCACCGTGCCGCGTATTCGCCGCCTGATTACCGGCTGGAGCCATGCCATTGTAGCGGTAGTAATGCTTTCGCTGGCGTCGCTGAACTGGCTGTTGCGCTTTAACGACCTCAACGCGGTTTGGCCGTGGGGGCTGGCCATATCGCTGATCACCGCTGGTTTGATCGCCGTGGCGGGTCTTCTGGGTGGGCAACTGGTGTATGAACACGCGGTGGGGGTCGACGTTGAGGATTAGCGCCATGGTGTTAGCTCCAATCCATCGGTTTGGCTAACACAAATGCTAGCACGCTTAGAATACCCGCCAATGCCACGCACAGCGCGGACCAGTTGGCGGGCTTTACCCAGCGATAATGCCCCCTTTCAAGACGCAGTATTAACCAGCCAAAACAGCCGTGGGCGGCGACCATGGCCACCACCGAGCCCAGTTTTAAGACTAACCATCCCCCCAGTAAACCGTTAACCAGAAATAATAGCGTTCCAGAGGCGATAGCCACTAGCGCGGCCGGGGTCGCAATCGAGTTATAAAAGAATCGGGGCATAGGCGGCGTGCCCTTAGCAAACCCCGAGCCCTTGGGTAGCTGCAGGGCTTGACTAAGCAAGGCAGGTAGATAAAGCAGCGAGCCGCACCAAATCACTAGCGCGGCAATATGAAGCAGTTTAAGCCAGGGCATCAAAGCTTCCTTGCATTACTTAAGTCAGGAGCAATAGTTTCCTAAACTTAGTCAAGCAAACGTACCTTGGCTAACCATTTTAAATTACTTGTACTTCATACCCCGTAAATTTACGCAGATTAATCACCCCGGTATCCAACATTAAATACTGGCCTTTGATGCCCTGTAGTAAGCCGCTTACCTCGGGCTGCTTATCAAAATTATGTGAGACGATTTTGCTGGGAAAGGTCGCGACCGGATATTGGAATGCATAATGCTGCGCGTCCAACTCGCGAATGGCATCGGCTCCGTGCTCGCTTTTCAGTTGCCCAAGGCCACTGGCCGTTGCGGCCATGAGACGATCACGTTCGGCTTTTAGATCAAGTTCCACCACGTCGCCTTTGAGCATGGCCCGCCAGTTGGTCCGGTCGCCTACGTGGTCCTTGAAAAGCATCTCGACAAAGCCTGCCTGCTGGCGAGTATCGACTTCCAGAATTGGCAATGCCTGTATAGCGCCCTGGTCCAGCCATCGCGTTGGCATCTGTGTTTTACGCGTAATGCCCACTTTCAAACCCGACGAGTTAGCCAAGTAAACGATATGCGGTTGAAAGCAATGCTGCTGGGCCCACTCGGGTTCACGGCAGGTGCCCTGAAAGTAATGGCAAGTCTCAGGTTTGACGATGCAGGTATCACACTGGGCCAGTCGCTTAAAACAGGGGTAACAATAACCTTGGGCAAAGCTCTTTTTGGTCGCCCGACCGCAATGGGTGCAGGCAATAGCGCCACTCCAGCGCAGCACTAGCGGTGACCCAATCCGCTCATTCAGATCAATGTGATATTCGCCCGCACGCAGCTGGTAGCTGACAGGCCGAGCCTGTGATGAGCCAGGTGCTACCGCCATTTTGCGTAGGCAACCCTGTGCTAGCGCATCAGTCACGCGAAGCATCCTTGGCAAGGCCTGCCATCTCTGGCGAGACACCCTGCCCCGTGGCGCCTGCGCCGCAGGTGCGCTGTTCCAGGTAACCGACACGGTTGGCTTCGGGCACGTTGTTCTCCACCTCAAAGCGCATCACGGCTTCCAAACACAGCTCGGTTTGCTCGGCAGTGAGGTAGCGGCCATCTGGCCACTTGCGCAACTCCACCGCTTGTTTAAGGCTCTGGTAAATGGCCGGGGTCATCTGGTTGATCATTTTGTCGAAGGTCATATCACTCATGCCAAACTCCTCAGTTAAGACCGTAAACGCCGCGCGCTATAATACCAGCCCGTTAGCAGACCGACGATCAATCCGCCAAGATGTGCCTCGTTGGCAACGTTGCCAAAGCCTACCAAACCAGCCATATCGGTCATGGTAAACACCATCCAGCCCAGCATGAACACAACCAGCATTTGCGGGACAAAAAAACCGCTTCGCGGCACCCGGCGCGACATTAGCCAAACGTGCCCCAGCAAGGCATAAACCACCCCCGACATACCGCCAAACAGTACCGTGCCTGTAGCGTATTGGGCCAGATTCGCCAACACGCCCGCCACTACCAACAGCAAGAGCAGCGTACGTCCACCTTGCAAGGCTTCGACCTGACGGCCGAAATACCATACCCACATCAGGTTGAAGATCAGATGCATCCAGCCAAAATGCAGAAATGCTGGCGAAAGCAGGCGCCATATCTGGAAGCTAGAGAGTGTATCCGAGAGCGAACCGTAAGCTAGCTCACCGTTGGCAATACCAATCGGCACGATGGTAAGGGCCACGATAAACAGGTCACCAAAAATCCCTATCAGCGCAAAGACGACCAAACTCACCGCCACCATGGCCACGGTGACCGGTAGACGCTTGAGGATTGATAGCAGCGCGGGGGAACGTTCCGTTGAAGCCTGCTCAGCTAACTCAAGAGGTTCGCCCTGCTGCCAACGGGCAACCAGCGCAAGCAGCGCTTCACGTTGACCTGGATCGGCGACCCAAAGCACCTGGGCATTGTCTTCAGCGGTTATGCGGTGCCCAATGCGATAACGCCAAAGCGCTTTGCGTAATGCCTGAGTATCCGCGTTGGGGGGTAAACGCATCACTGGGTGCATAGGCTTCCTTCGTAATAATAGCGTAGGCCTCGCGGCCAACTTGATAGAGCACGTCTTAGCATGCCTATACGGTGGCTATCATTTCCACCAAAAAAAACCGGCGGAGGGGGCCGCCGGGTAAATAGCAAGGGATCATTCAAGGGAACACCTATTCAGACGGGCGGCGATAGGGTTAGTTCATATGTTTTGCAAAAATTATGTAACGTAATGTATCAAATAATAATTCAAGTTAATCATCGTCATCCACTACCGTATTTAAAACGCTCTGTTCTTCTCTATCCACTTGAATCCAAACGAAATGATCGGCATTTAACTTTTCTTCGCCTTGCCAGCGATAGGCAACCAATCGGCCATACTTCACGGCGCTGTAATCTAAACAGGCAATATTCGCAGTAGGAAGCGCGGGGATGCCCTCACACCAATAGTGTCCAATGAATAATGGCGGCTCGTCTGGGCCGTAATAACTCAGCGTGCTGCGCTCTTCTTGACTCAGCGGTCGCTGCTCTAAATCACCGGGTAAGTTATCGGGCTGGAAAGCGACATCCCCCCAGCATTGTGGCGACGCCGCCCAAAAATGCGTGCGGAAGCTACGCCGCGTAAATCCGTCTCCCGAGTGAATCGCGATGTTGTCTGGCAGCGGAAGATGGCTGCCCCGCGTCAAGCGATCCAAAATGCGAAACGCCTGGGTCGAAGGATCGGTAGATGCCACAAGAAAGGCATCATCCAGGCAGCCGTCCGGGTGATCCCGTTTAAAGTTGGCGATCAATGCGTTGTCCCAGCAGGCGTGCACCACCCGCATGCCATCCTGCTCAATGAACAGCGGGATCGTTTTGAACCACGCAAGCGTATCTTCCCATTCGTTGGTGTGGTCGCGGTACTGCGCCAGCGTGTCTTGAATAATGCGGTTGTGGCGCGGCGTATGCTCGCGTAGCCAGCGTTTATGGCTACCTGGAGGCGCGGGGTGGGTATACGCCAGCGCATTGTATTCATGATTGCCCATGACGATCTGGGCTTCGCCCGCCTCGACCATACGTCGAGCGATAGTCACGGCTAACCGGATACGCGGTCCACGATCAATGAGGTCCCCTAAGAAGATAACCCGCCGACGCGGGTGGCGATATACTCCGCTGCGTTGGCGATAACCAAGCTTTTCGAGCAGCGCCGCAAGCGTTGCCCCGCAGCCATGCACATCCCCAATCAGATCATAGCCTTCAAACCCCGGCTTGGCGGCGATTTGGTTGACCATACTCAGTCTCCCAACCGATTGCTCCAGCCAAGCTTACTGCGCAGCACCTCATAAAAATTGTGCCCAATGGGATGCACCAACTGAACTCGTTCTGGCTTCCGGGTAATCACCACTACGTCATCTGGCTTGGCGACCGACCGCGTTTGCCCATCGCAGCTTACATGAGGATAAGATTGATTGGTCTCGCCGATGTGCAGGCGAATTTCGCTAGCCGCATCAATCACGATGGGCCGGCTTGAGAGGGTGTGGGGAAACATCGGCACCAAGGTAACCACATCCAGCTTGGGATGCATGATTGGCCCGCCGCCGGATAACGCGTAGGCCGTCGAGCCCGTGGGGGTAGCAATAATCAAACCATCACTACGCTGGCTGTAGACGAACTGTCCGTCGATGAACAGCTCAAATTCAATCATACGCACCGCTTTGCCAGGGTGAACAACAACTTCATTGAGCGCCTCGCCAGAGCCCACCATCACGCCATTGCGGTAAAGCGCCATGTCTAGCAGGAACCGCTCTTCCAACTCGAACTCACCGGCCAGCACTTCACCAACGCGGGTTTCCAGTTCGGCCGGTGAGATGTCAGTTAAAAAGCCCAGCCGCCCTCGATTGACGCCTAAAATCAGCGTACCGCTATGGCAAAGCGTCCGGGCCGCGCCCAGCAGACTGCCATCGCCGCCGACCACAATCACCAGGTCACACATCTCACCCAGAGCACGGCGACTGGCCTCGGGCTGACCATGGTGCGGGATCACCGTTGCTGTACGATCCTCGACCAGTACGCGGTAGCGATGCTCAACCAGGTAATTGACTAAGCGCTGCAGCGAGTCGATGACTTTATCGCTGCCCAGTCGGCCAATTAACCCGATGGTATTAAATGGCCGACCCGACTCCTTTGGTATATTCGATGGCACAGCAGCTTCCTGAACATGATGGGTCATGGGCCGACTCGGATAAGATCAGCCCCCATTATGGCGAGGGGAAGTAGCTCGGGCAAATGGACTTAGGCAGGGTGCACCCGCTGGCGTTGCCGCCACCAATGATTCAGCCATAAAGAAGCGGCCAAAATACCCGCCCCGAGTAGTAACCGAGACATATCAGCCTCGCGGTTCCAGATCAATAGATTGACGGCTAGCCCTGCGGGAATCAACGCGTTATTCATAACCGCCAAGCTACCCGCGTCCACCCGGGTGGCCCCTTGATTCCAGGCAAAGTAACCCACGCCTGACGCCACCAGGCCTAGCCAGGCCAATACACCCCACTGTACGCCAGTGGTGGGTAAAGCAGCGCCATCGCCAAACAGTAAAAAGGCCGGCAGCGCAATCACCATGGCACCGATAAAAAACCAGCCAAACACATTATGCCAGGGTAAATCGGCGGGTAAGTCAGCGGCCAGGCGCCGGTAACCAACCTGGCCAATAGCAAAGCACAGATTAGCTCCTTGAACGACCAAAAACCCCATCCAAAAACCACCATCAACCCCGTCGTAGCGAATAACCGCGGCGCCAATCACCGCCAGGATAGCGCTTAACAGATAGATCGGCGTGAAACGACCAAACATCAGGTCGTCAAGCAGTGCGATATAGATAGGCGTAAAAATGGTAAACAGCAGAACTTCAGGCACCGACAACAATAGGAACGACTGATAAAAGAACGTGTACATAATGCCCAGCTGAATGGCGCCCAACGCCATAAGCGCCAAACGTTGCTTACCCTTCAAAAGACGCGGCCGTAAGAACGGTAAAAAAACCAAGGCGGCAAGCCCTACCCGGAGTAGTACTGCAAAATAGCTGTCGACCTGCCCCGCCAAGTAAACGCCTATCAGTGAAAAAGAAAACGCCCACAGTACGGTGACACCGACGAGATACGCCATGGTAAACCCCAGCTTTTATAAAAGTTGACGCGAATTATACGTACCGTATCGCCGTTGCCAATGACCTTTAAGCAAAAAACTGTGGGATCGCCAGAGGGGCAACGTTTAAAAGCTGGTCTTAAATCTCTCGACGCAACCAGGCCAGCGCGTACACAACCCCCGGCACCCATACACACAGTGTCAGTAACGTTGCGATGGACACGCGCCGCCCTCCCCCTTCCGTCAAGGCCACTGCTAACGGTGGTAATAGCACGGCCAGCGCAAAATAAGCGGCTTTAACCGATCCAGGCAGCGCCTTGGCCGGGGGAGGCTGAATGCTGGGTTCGTTGCCACCGGTGTTTTCAGGGGTAAAAAATTCAACGCTGTTATCGCCAGACGGCACTGTTTCTGCTTTGACCTGATCGTTCGCTGTCGCTTTGCGATGGGCGTCCTTGTCGATTTTTTGCGCCAAGGTATCAGCATCGTGTGCCAAATCATCGTGATAGCGCTCCCATTCTTCCCAGTCATGGGGCGTACCCGACTTAGGCCGTTTTTGCCCAGCCCCGCGCGCGCGCTCCCAGGCTTTTTCTTCCAGCGTGTTGGGACGGTCGGCATCTCGATCTAACGGTACGCCTTTGCGGTTCAAATATTCACGTGCGTCCATATTCTCTCCTCCTTACGCTACGCCACCCGGTCATTCGACCTATTCAATATGACAATTGCGGCGTCCGCTGTTCTTTAACAAGCGCTTTTATAGCGTTGAATTATACAGTTGGATGATCATCGCATCTGCACGTGAATCACCTAGAGTAAATAGTGCGACGGCTAGTTAAACAATCGTCACGCTCACGCTTAAGGAGAGTCACTATGCCAAAACCTACGCCTCACACCGTGCGCGATATCATGTCCCGCGATTGCTACCGTGTCTCACCCGAGATGTCGATTACCACGTTGGCCCAGGGGCTTGCGTTGCACCGTTTGCCGGGTGCGCCAGTAGTCGATCGTCACGACAATTTAATCGGATTTATCTCAGAGCAGGATGTATTGGGCCGGGTTCTCGACAGCATTTATCATGACGATGAGGCGCCCTTGGTCAGAGAGATGATGCGCAATGAAGTGCTCAGCGTTACCCCGGCAAAAAGTATTACCGATTTAGCCCAAGAGATGCTTGGGGCGAAACCCAAAATCTACCCAGTGGTCGAACAACGACGCCTAGTGGGAATTGTCACACGACGAGATATCCTTGTCGCGCTACTGACCATTCGCCGCCACTAAACCAACTATCGTGGCGATGTGCTAGGCGGTTCAACGTCGTCACGTCATAAAATCGAGGCAAAAAAAACCGCTACTCATGGAGCAGCGGAAGCAAGGGATCAAAACAATAAGCTAAGCAACACCATTAACGACTGCTATCGCTGCATTGCTTGTACACTCTATGACACGCTGTGCTGGAAAAGTTCGAAAATAAGTAAAATTTTCGTTTAGAAAGGTCTGAACGGTATACTTAACGCCCGGTGATTTGTCGCTCAACCCCAAGGGAGCTCTGCATGGCACTTTATCTTTTGGTCTTTGGGGTGTGTTTCGTGGTGATTGGCAGTGTCGTCGCTGTATTGATGACCTCGCGCACGCCCAGATACCGCACTGAACCGAAAGATCTGCTAGCGCTGTTTGACAAAGCGCTGGCCAGCCAGGTTAGCGAAACGGAATGGAACGCACTAATCGGTTACCCAATCCGACATAGCGACTATTTAGAAGGGGTGCGGCGACGGGCATCCCATTTAATGGAAGAACATGGCAGACGTTGGCAGCTGGCTCAAGGCAAACCCTTGCTCAACGACGAGGGGCAAGCAGAGCTACAAGCCTTACGCGATCACTTAGCCGCCCATACCGCACTCCATGCACATTAACGCAGGTGGCGACGGAGGTTCCTATGCCCAGTACAATTCGTCGAATTCCTTTGGAAAGCGCTACGCGCCACCATTCCCATGATTTTCATCAGATCGTTATTACCCTGTGTGGTGCCTCGGAGTTTGAGATCGAGGGATTAGGCGGCCGGGTCAACGCATTTTCGGGCTGTATTGTGCCCGCCAATCATGAGCACTACTATTCAGGCAGCGGCTATAACCGACAGCTGATTTTGGATTTACCCGAAGATGCCCCCGCGCTAACCGGTGAGCAGCGCGAGCTGGTGGCACTGTTCGATGCACCTCGCTTTTTTGCCCTGGATGACTCGCTACGCCATTACCTTGCGTTCATGGAAAGTGAACTGGGCCAAACCGCCTCTCCCACTATTACACCTTTCCAACACGACCGTCTGGCGGCCACGTTTTTAGGCGCGCTTAAGGCGCGTTTAGGTAATGATCCCAGCCCCCCCTCGCGCCGCCTTAACATGCGACACCTTGACCGCTTCATTCAGCAACATATGGCCGATGACCTGCGCGTCGCCGATCTTGCCAAACTGGTGTGCTTAAGCGAAGCGCATTTTTCGGAACGGTTTCGTCAACAGACAGGCCTCTCGCCCTGGCAATACGTCAAGCGCCAACGGTTGCATGCTGCCCACCAGCTTGTGGTGCAAAGCCATTTATCGCTGACCGACATAGCGCTGCAAACCGGCTTTGCCAACCAAAGTGCGTTGTCACATGCGTTTCGCCGTGGCTATGGTCTCTCTCCCCGCCAGCTTCGCCAAACCCATTCGTCCTTCGGCTCGTTAAAAGGACGCGCCTCTGGGACGCTGGCAGAGCCTGCCAAACTCAACTAAAGTCGTAAAAACAGTGAACTTGCCACGAATTTGACACGTTTTCCCGCGAAAACGGCATACACCGACGGCTAGTGCGCTCTACATTCGAGCGTTATCTCAGGCTTTACGTCCTGTTACCCATCTGTTCCGACTTTGGGGGCTTCGATGCTCAACGCCAAGACACTGCGTGACCCGGCCATCTGGCAAACCGACCTCGCTACCTTAATGGATCGTATCAGCGACCATTACGTGGTGGATGAAGAAAGCTTTGTTGGCGAATTGATGACTCTGCTCGACGTTGACCGCGACGACTTTACCCGAATCGAAGCCAACACTGCTGCGCTCGTCCGCGACGTACGTAAAATGGATACGGCGGTTGATACGATTGATGAGTTACTGCAGCAATACAGTTTGGATACCCATGAAGGCCTGATGCTCATGTGCCTGGCGGAAGCCATGCTGCGTATTCCCGATAAAGCCACCGCTGATGCGCTGATTGAGGACAAGCTTGGCCCTGCCGACTGGCAGTCGCATATTGGTAAAAGCGAATCCTGGATGGTCAATGCCTCCACCTGGGGCTTATTAATGACCGGCCGTGTCCTCAATATGGATCATCCTCGGGAAGGACAGCCAGCCAACTTCATCAACCGCATGGTTAATCGTATGGGCGAACCCGTTATTCGCCGTGCGATGTACGAAGCCATGAAGATCATGGGCAAGCAGTTTGTCCTGGGGCGCGACATTGACGAAGCCCTAAAACGTTCGAAACCATTGTTTAATAAAGGCTATACGTATTCCTACGATATGCTGGGCGAAGCTGCCCGCACACGGGATGATGCCCAGCGCTACTTTGACGATTACGCCCGCGCGATTGCGCAAGTGGGCAAAACATGTAAAAGCCTAGGCGACAAAACCCCGGCCCCATCGGTCTCGATTAAGCTTTCAGCGCTTCACCCTCGCTATGAATTCGGCCGCCGTGAGCAGATTTTAGTCGAGCTTGTCGATAGCGTAATAAAGCTGGTCTCTAAAGCTCGCGAGCTAAACGTGGCTGTTACCATCGACGCCGAAGAGATCGACCGTCTAGAACTGTCACTTGAAGTATTTCGCGCGGTATATGAAAGCGACGCCGTCAAAGGCTGGGGCCACTTTGGTCTAGTGGTTCAGGCATACTCCAAGCGCGCGCTACCGGTGCTGCATTACATTAACCGACTTGCTGAGCAGCAAGGGGACGAAATTCCGTTGCGTTTGGTGAAAGGCGCCTACTGGGATACAGAAATCAAAGAATCCCAGCAGTTGGGTGTGGAAGGCTACCCGGTTTTTACCCGCAAGGCGGCCACCGATGTGGCTTACCTGGCCTGCGCCCAGTTCTTGCTATCCAATGACACCGCAGGGCGTATTTTCCCACAGTTTGCCACTCACAATGCGCATACCATCACCACCATCTTGGAGTTGGCGCATCGCACCAGTCGCCCATTTGAATTCCAGCGCCTACATGGCATGGGTGAAGCGCTTTACGAGGCTGCTCTTGAGCGCGCTCCCAAAGGGACCTACTGCCGCATTTATGCACCGGTGGGGGCCCATAAAGACTTGTTACCTTATCTAGTACGTCGCTTGCTTGAGAATGGCGCTAACTCCTCGTTCGTACACCAACTGGTCGACCCCGACGTGCCGGTTGAATCCCTCTGCCAACATCCGGTAGATACGCTTCGCCAGCAACCGTCGTTAGTCAACCCGCTTATCCCCCTGCCTAAAGATATCTACGGCCCAAAACGGCTTAACTCTCGTGGCGTTAATTTGAATATTCGCAGTCACTATTATCCGCTCATGGAGGAAATGGCTACCTTCATGGACAAACAGTACCCGACCAAACCGCTGCTGGCGTTTGACGTCGGCGATGACGCCGCCAACACGCATAAGGTCACATCGCCCTATGATCGCCGCCAAACCGTAGGCAGCGTGCAATGGACCAGTAAAGAGCAAGCCGCCAAGGCAGTGGACGCCGCCTGGAATGCCTTTCCCCGTTGGGACGCCACACCGGTTGTCGAACGCGCCGCCATTATCCGGCGGCTGGGCGACTTGATGGAAGAACACATGCCGGAACTTATGACGCTGTGTTCCCGGGAAGGCGGCAAACTGCTGACCGACGGTGTTGATGAAATCAAGGAAGCCGTGGACTTTTGCCGCTACTACGCCATGCGTGCAGAAGAATCGTTTGGCGAGCCAATCGAATTACCCGGCCCGACGGGAGAATCTAATCAGTTATTGATGGGGGGCAAGGGTGTGTTTGCGGCGATTAGCCCCTGGAACTTCCCGGTGGCTATTTTCTGCGGTCAGGTTGTGGCCGCCGCGGTAGCGGGCAACACCGTACTGGCCAAGCCCGCCGAACAAACCTCCATTGTGGCCCACCGTGTCATCGAGTTACTGCATGAAGCCGGCATGCCCCGCGACGTGGTGCAGCTACTACCAGGTGATGGCCCAACAGTAGGCAGCGTGCTGACGTCTGACCCACGGATTACCGGCGTGGTATTCACCGGCGGGACGGATACTGCACAGATCATCAACCGTGCCCTGGCAGCGCGGGAGAACGCACCACTGCCGACCTTGATCGCTGAAACCGGCGGAATGAATGCCATGATCGTCGACTCGACCGCCCTGCCCGAGCAAGTCGTGGTAGACGTGATTCAGTCGGCATTCCAGAGTGCGGGGCAGCGTTGCTCGGCGCTACGCGTTTTATATTTGCAGGACGATGTGGCCGATCGAGTTATCGAGATTCTTAAAGGGGCAATGAGCGAACTGCATATTGGCGACCCTCGAGACCTTGGTACCGATGTCGGGCCGGTCATCGACGAAGACGCCCGCAAAGGTTTGCTTGAGCACATCGAAAAACTCAAGGCTGAGAACCGCCTTGTGGCGGAAACGCCGATGGCGTCTGAGCATACCCGCAATGGCACCTTTGTGGCCCCCGCTGCCTTCGTCATCGACAGCATCGACTCACTCACCCGCGAACAGTTTGGCCCAATCCTACACATCGTGCGTTACAAGGCCAGTGAACTCGACCAAGTCATTAACCACATCAACGGACGGGGATATGGCCTGACGTTTGGGGTACATAGCCGCAATGAATCCTTTGCCGCTGAAATAGCTCAGAAAATGCGAGTCGGCAACGTTTACATCAACCGCAATATCATCGGTGCTGTGGTGGGTGTACAACCCTTTGGTGGCCAAGGGCTGTCAGGCACGGGCCCGAAAGCCGGTGGGCCGAATTACCTACAGCGTTTTGTTACCGAAAAAACCATTACCAATAACACCGCTGCCCTAGGGGGCAATGCGTCGCTATTGGCACTGGGCGATGAGTAAGCCGCTCGTCACACTAATAAACTGAACGTCTTAAAAGGAAGCGTCTCATGGGGAAAAATAACAAAGGGATCGCCGGTTATGTTCTCGATATAGAGAAGCTACGTACAACCGTTCCAACAACCTCACTGAGGACATCGCGGCCAGACGACCTAGGGGCCCCTCACGTGAATACGAATGGGGTTTAAAAAAACAAAACTGCACCGCTGCCAACGCCTTGTTGGCAAGCGCACCAACCTGTCGGCACTACGCCCGACTTAATAACTAAGAAACAGGAGACGTTTTTATGGCCATCGGTGTTTGGATAAGTCTCATTGCGTACTTTGCGCTAATGATCGCCATCGGTATTTACGCGATGCGCAAAGCCACTTCTTCATCTGAAGATTATATGCTCGGGGGCCGAACCCTCAGCCCAAAAGTGGCGGCTCTATCGGCCGGCGCATCGGACATGAGTGGCTGGTTGCTGCTGGGTTTGCCTGGGGCGTTGTTCGCTTCAGGTTTGGGCTCGGCCTGGATCGGGATTGGTTTGCTTGTGGGGGCGTTATTCAACTGGATTCTGGTCGCTCCGCGCCTACGTGAACAAACCGTTCACTATGGCAACGCGATTACCATTCCGGCGTTCCTGGCAAACCGGTTCCCGACACGGGCGCTTTCCCTGCGCACAGTGTCTGCCATCGTGATCGTCGTCTTCTTTGCGGTCTATACCGCATCGGGACTGGTGGCTGGCGGCAAGCTGTTTGAAAGCGCGTTCTCTGGCGTTTTCAACGTCGGTGATATGAGCAACTATGCCATGGGGGTCATTATTACACTGGGCGTGGTGCTTATTTATACCGTGGTTGGCGGCTTCCTTGCGGTGAGCATGACCGACTTCGTGCAAGGCTGCATCATGATGCTGGCGCTGATCATCATGCCTGCGGTGGTGCTATTCGGCGAAGGTGGGGGCGGTTTCGGCCAGGCAACACAAACCTTAAATGAAGCCGACCCCACGCTACTGTCCTGGACGTCCGGATTGACCTTTATCGGGTGGCTGTCGGCGGTGACCTGGGGGCTTGGCTATTTCGGCCAGCCGCACATCATTGTGCGCTTCATGGCCATCCGGACACTCAAGGATGTACCGATTGCCCGTAACATTGGCATGGGCTGGATGCTTATCTCGCTGATTGGCGCTGTTTCTTTGGGCATTTTCGGTCGGGCCTATGCGCTCCGTAACGGCATGGATGTCGAGGATCCGGAAACCATCTTTATTGTCCTGGCAGATCTACTGTTCCATCCGCTGATCACCGGTTTCCTCTATGCAGCGCTGCTTGCTGCGATCATGAGCACCGTTTCCAGCCAGCTTCTAGTGGCATCTTCATCGTTGACTGAAGACTTCTATCGTCTGTTCCTGAATAAGAAGGCATCTGAGCAACAAAGTGTCGCCGTAGGCCGTGTCTGCGTGGTACTAGTCGGCATTGTTGCCGCTTTCATTGCATCTGATGAAGACTCTCAGGTTCTGGGTCTAGTTAGCAACGCCTGGGCAGGCTTCGGTGCAGCATTCGGGCCGCTGATTATCCTGTCGCTGATGTGGTCGCGCACGAACGGCGCCGGTGCCATCGCAGGCATGGTGGTGGGTGCCGCCACCGTTATGATCTGGATTGCATTGGGCTGGAACGCTGAATTCATGGGTGGCCCTGGCGTGTACGAGATCATTCCTGGCTTCATCGCTTCGTTTATCGCCATTTTGGCAGTAAGCAGCGCTACTGCCGATGCCGGTGAATATCAGCATATCGATCGCTAGACGAGTGCGAACCGCGCACTCAACCTAGCCAATAGGTTGATCATGAGGCCTTCCCGTGTCAGGTACACCGTCACGGGAAGGCCTCATTCACTTCAGTGACGCCATTAGCTTACATCACACGGTAAAACTCTTGGTGATATCTAAAGCCCTTCAGCGCGACTCTGGTCTGCCTCAATAACTGCTTAAAAGTCTACCCATGAGCGATACCGAATCACTCTAAGCACAGTTGTCTAATAACTCTTGCCATAGATCAATAATCCACTCGCAGCGTCTCGATAAACTGTTTGCACCGTTAAGCAGCCAATGAATGGCCGCCCGCCTTGCAATCAGGAGTGACTCCATGCGCAACATCAAACCTCGTCACATTGTCGCAATCAGCCTATCGACCGCCACACTTACCTTCAGCGGCGCCAGCTTTGCTTATGGGGAAGGCGATTTTTTCACCCGCCTTGGCATCGCCAAGGTTGCCCCCACCAGCGATAATGGCGAGCTGCTAGGCGGCGCTGATGTACACGTAGACTCGGAAAGCGGGCCCGCCTTTACGCTGGGCTACCGCTTTCACGACACCTTAGGTGTCGAGCTGCTAGCTGCCCTGCCCTTTAAGCACGACTTACAGGTCGATGGCGTTACAGACGGGTCGACCAAGCACCTTCCGCCTACGCTGACCTTCCAATATTACCCATTAGGCGGCAGCAATGCCCGCGTTCAGCCCTACCTGGGAGTTGGCGTCAATTACACACATTTCTCTGACGAAAAGACCGATATCGGAGCTTCGCTGTCCTTGGAGGATTCATGGGGAGTTGCAGGCCAAGTGGGCGTTGACTTGCTGATTGATGATCACTGGGCGTTGAACGCAGCCGCCTGGTACATCGATATCGACAGCGATGCCACCATCAACGGAGAGTCAGCCGGTAGCGTAGACATTGATCCCGTGGTGGTAATGGGAGGCATCAGCTATCGTTTTTAAATAGGCAGACAGACAGTACATCTAACGGCCATCGCCCTCTGATAAGTGGTCAGGGGCGATTTCATTAGTTATCGGTAACCAGCTGATCAATGCGCTCAACGGCCCTAACCACCAACAAATAATCGCTGGCTCGTACGTTCTCCTGCTTAAGATGCGCCGCTATAGCCGGCGCCACATCACATTTGGCCGGCATTGGCCCACCTGCTTCAGCTAACGTGTTTAACCGAGCAATAAACACAAAACGCAGCCATTGGAGCAGCGACATCGTATCGATACAGAACGGCTGCTGGCTGGAAAAGGCCGCAGCCTCTGGTGCCGGCATGCGCCATAGATTGGCGGCTTTTAAGGTAGCTTCAAGCTCAAGAAGCGCAGTGTGAAGCTGTTGATGGACGCTCATAAACCACCTAAGTTAAATCTGTCGTATGGGTTAAATATATTATCCCAACTCTGTCCCCGAGTTGCCACTCACCCACCGACGGCCCCCGTTATTCACAGACTCACAGAAAACTTGCAAGAGACTGTGGATAAGCTATGGAAATGTGTCGCATCCGCGGTTCTCATGCGGGTTACGGGTGACTGTCTAATTTTTAACCAGATAGTAAAAAAGGCGTGATATTATCAATGCCTACGGCTGACAGGCTGCTATCCGCAAGGTAGAGTGCAGGCTTGCAACAGGAAAGGACGTTATGCAACCAATTCGCACCCTAGACGAGTTCTTTCAGCGCAGCGGGGCCAGCGTGTCGTTTTATCATATGGGTCGCCGTGTAACGGCGTGCTCAGATAACGCGCTGCGCCAGTTAGAAAACGCGCAGAGCCCTTGGCCCGCCCCTTGGCAAAGCCAAGCGCGCGTGGCCATTGTGTTTCGGCTTGGGGATATGCCGGAGCCGGCGATCTGGTTCCTGGCCCTGCCGCTGGACGAGGAAGGCCATCTGGTGCCCGCCCAGCGCGATGCGTTTTTAAACCGGTTGATCGAAACCCTTGGCCGCAATGTCTCGCAGCTAGGCCAAGAACGAGCCCCTGAGGTTGATAACCTGATGAAGGACAACCCGCTCGCTTTTACGCCGAGCGCTCATTTTCAGGCGATGCTCAATGCCCGTGCAACCTATGACCTTAAGCTGCCTGCGAGCCAACATTTTGAACCCGTCGTCGCCTACCTACGCGACCCAGAGACGCTAGACTGGCAGCAGTTGGGGTTACAGGGCATCGCCGACGTGGTTATCCGTATGGATAACGACATTGCTGAACGGCTGGCCACCCAATTGGCTTATTTACCCACAGAGGTTGCTCAGGCATTTTGTCTCTGTCTGGAGCATCAGGCACTCACCAGCGGTTTGGTCGCCGCATTGCGTCGAAGGGGCGAACAGGCCATCATCGCAGGTGACCTTGAAATGCTATGCGCCTGCGTGCGCGCAGTAGGTGCTACCGTCACTCACGAGGCAGGTAATTGGTATACCCAGTTACTTCGCGATGAGACGACCAGTGGTCCCGACGTGCTGGCCGCGATGGCAGGGCGAGGCTGGCCACATCTGGAAGACGGCGAACGGTTGCCGCTTTTTCTGTCGCGTCTGGCGGATGACGAGCGTACCGATTTTATTGCCGTGGTGAGAGACTTGGCGCTAATTCCCCGGCTACGCTTACCAATACTGATGGCCCTGCGTGACGCGCCCGACGGCTCAACGATCCACGCCCGCGTGGCCGACCTTTCGGCTCGAAGCGGCCAACCCTTGGGTTGATTATTGATGATGCAATGGAACGTCCGATTAACGTGAAGGGCACGATCGTTAATTATCGGCTTCCTAAGGAGTGGTTTTGAAAGAACTCCCATACCTGGCCAAAGCGGTAATTGGCCGCCGTGAAATGGTTTATTTGCCTGACTTGGCGCTTCATCTATGCTGCAAAGCAGACACCGGTGCGCGTACCTCAGCACTTCATGCTGAGGAGATTGAGGCGCATGAAGATGAGCATGGGCAGCTATGGGTCAGTTTTACCACCCATAGTGGCGGGCCTGACACCCCCGCTCACCGATTGAAGGTGCATTTACATGATCGTCGCCGGGTGACCAGCTCGAACGGGCACGCTGAGTGGCGTTATATTATCCGTACCCCCATGCGCATGGGCGAGCTTAATTTTCCGGTTGAGTTAAGCCTGACCGACCGCAGTAATATGCGCCACCCCATGCTGCTAGGACGCCGCGCGATGCGGCGTTTACTGGTGGCGCCGGGCGCTGCGTTTTTACACGGCGAACCCTAAGGTACCACGCTGTTTTTTCACCAATGTTTCCACTAACCCCTTCGACTAGGCCTGGAGTTTCGCATGCACATCGCTTTGCTTTCTCGTAATCGCAATCTCTACTCTACTCGCCGCCTAGTGGAAGCGGCTGAAGGTCGTGGACACACCGCGCGGGTAGTCGACACGCTGCGCTGCTATATGAGCATTGCCTCCCACCACCCGTCGATTCACTATAAGGGCGAAGAGATCGAGCCTTTCGACGCGGTTATTCCGCGTATTGGCTCATCCGTCACCTTTTATGGCTGTGCGGTACTTCGCCAATTTGAAATGATGGGCACCTACGTTATTAATGATAACGTCTCGATTACGCGTTCGCGGGATAAACTGCGCTCCCTGCAACTGCTGTCGCGTAAAGGGCTGGGCCTACCGATTACCGGCTTTGCTCACTCCCCCGACGATATTCCCGATCTCATCACCATGGTGAAAGGTGCACCGCTGGTTATCAAGCTGCTGGAAGGCACCCAAGGGATTGGCGTGGTATTAGCCGAAACCAACCAAGCGGCTGAATCGGTCATTCAGGCTTTTATGGGCATGAAGGCCAACATCATGGTTCAGGAATACATTAAAGAAGCACGCGGCGCCGATATTCGTTGTTTCGTGATCGGCGATAAAGTGGTCGCCTCCATGAAGCGTCAGGCGGCCGATGGCGAGTTTCGCTCGAACCTACATCGCGGGGGAACAGCCAGCTTGATTCGGATCACACCGGAAGAACGCTCGACGGCCATCCGTGCGGCTAAGGCCATGGGGTTGCGGGTTGCCGGTGTTGATTTGCTGCGCTCTAACCATGGCCCAGTGATCATGGAGGTTAATTCCTCACCCGGCTTGCAGGGCATAGAGCGCGCTACAGGCAAAGACATTGCCAGCATGATTATTGAGCATATTGAAAAAAATGCCATGCCGGCGCGCAAGGCACCGCCTAAGCCTAAAGGTTAATCGGTCATCGTAAAAATAATTCGCCAGGGGGGTGGCAAATCCAACGCGCCCCCGCCACAATCTGCGTCACCGAAGGAGGTAGACGCTCATGTTTCTCGACAATCGCCAAGTGGCGATGGACAGCGCACTGGAAGCGCTCGCCGACAGTATTGATTATTTTCAGGACAATATCGAACGCCTGCGCCCTTCCCTGCGCGAGGCATTGAAGCCGCATTACACCGCACGCTTGGAAACCATGCATCAGCTACAAGAGCTGGCACGGACACATCTAAAGATGCTGCCCCGCGACGCCGACGTCGAGCGGGATGATTTTTTATGGCTGTGGAGTCGCTTAAAAAGCTTTGTCGGTAACGACAGCCAGGTGCTGATCAATGAGTTATTAGAGCAGGAACGTGTCTTAATGCAGGCTCTATCAACGCTCTTTACCCATCCATTACCGGCCCCCATTGAACCAGTTGTAGAAGAGTGCATGAAAGGCTGTCGTAAGCTTATCCGCGAGCTATACGAGCTACAAAAGCGCAAGACTCGCAGCTAATCAGTGCGGGCGGGCAAGCTTTGAATAGGTTCAGGTGGGCCTAAAAAGTAAGGCTCACGATCCCAGATATATAAATCACCGAGCGTTGCCACCCTAGCTGCCCACTCACGCATTAGCACGTGCCAGCCACCCGCTCCGTCGTGCTCTGCCGCGACGCAGCCAGTGACTTGCATGCCCAAAGCCTGGGCGATATATATCGCTCTGGGCAAATGCCAGTCCTGCGTAATCAATACCGCTTTGTCTAACTGAAAAACATCGCGCGCTCTCGACAGGGTGTCGTAGGTGCTGAAACCCGCAAAATCCATGGTCAACTGCTCGGGGGCAACGCCGCGGCGGGATAAGTCACGCCACATGGCGCGCGGTTCATTGTAGGCCTGAGTGCGGTTGTCGCCAGAAAGCAGCAGGTGTTGTACTTTTTGCTGGTCAACCAAGCGAGCGGCGGTGCGCATTCTTGCATGGAAGTGAGGATTTCGCATGCCGCTGCGCGTCCAGTGCGATGTACCAAACACCACCCCCACCTCGGCGGGTACACACTGGGAAAGCTGCTCATGGATGTAAGGGGCCGTTCGTCCCAACACCCACAGATTGCCACCCACAAATAGCAAAGTCGCCAGCAGCAGTAACGCTCCTAGCGACATTAACATGCGCGACACCCATTTGATCAGCGGTGTACGCATCTAGCGTACCGTCCCGCGGTTAAAACATACCCAGCTCAAGCTTCGCCTCTTCGCTCATCATGTCACGGCTCCAGGGCGGGCTGAAGACAATCTCGGTATGCACCTTGCTGATTTGCGGCGCGCCTAGAATCTTATTACGCGCATCGGCGGCGATAACATCGCCCATGCCGCAGCCGGGGGCGGTGAGCGTCATGCGAATGGTCACCATACGCTCTCCGCTGATCAGCCGCTCAATTCGGCAGCCGTAAACCAGCCCCAGATCGACAATATTGACCGGTATTTCCGGGTCGAAGCACGTCCGCAGCTGATCCCAGACGAACTGTTCGATTTCGTCTTCCGTAGCGTTCTCGTGCAGCGTCGGCCGAGGCAGCGGCGGGAGCCCTAACGCATCAAGGTTACTGCCCTCAATTAAAAACAACCGCCCTTCAAAGCCAACACTGACCGTACTGCCCTTCGCTTGCATGACGCTGACAACGCTGTCTTCCGCAAGCTGTTCAGTGCTGCCAAACGGAATTGCGATCGCCTCCACATCGCGTTGAAGCGGTAAGCTTTGCCCACGCTGCAGACTGGCTACTTGCTCGATATCCATAAGCTCCCTTAGCGCACCATACCGATGACGCGATTTAGCGCCGCCACAAACGTATCTACCTCTTCCAGAGTATTATACGCGGCAAACGACGCCCGGCACGTTGCCTCTACCCCAAAATGATGCAGGAGCGGCTGAGCACAGTGATGCCCCGTACGGATCGCCACGCCCAACTGGTCGATCAACAGTCCAATATCCTGAGCATGGACCCCGTCTACCACGAAAGACAGCACTCCCGCTTTGTTTGGCGCAGTGCCCAGGATACGCAGCCCTTCGACTTGGCTGACTGCCTGGGTGGCGTGATTAAGCAATACGCTTTCCCAGGCACTTATGGCCTCAACACCGACTCTTTCCATCCACTCAAGGGCGCGGCCTAAAGCGATCACTTCGGCAATCGCTGGTGTACCTGCCTCGAATTTGTGTGGAATAGCAGCAAAGGTAGTGCCAACGTCAAAGGAGACGGTATCGATCATCTCACCGCCGCCTTGCCAAGGTGGCATCGCCTCCAGCAGGGCTTTTTTTCCATACAGAACACCAACGCCGGTAGGCCCGTAGACCTTATGCCCCGAGAAGGCATAGAAATCAGCATCGATGTCCTGTACATCCACTGGTTGATGCGGCGCGGCCTGAGCACCATCGATGAGGATCAATGCGCCAGCCTGATGGGCCAGCGATGCCATCTCTTTAACGGGATTGATCGTGCCCAAAGCATTGGACACGTGGTTGACGGCAACCAGCTTGGTGCGCTCACTTAATAGCTCTTGGTAGGCGCCCATGTCCAGCGCACCGCGCTCGTCCACAGGGATAACCTTGATGGTAAATCCACGCTCGGCCGCCAACAGTTGCCAGGGGACGATGTTGGAGTGATGCTCTAACATCGAAATCAACACCTCATCCCCTGGATGCAACTGGGTACGCCCCCAGCTTTGCGCTACCAGATTAATCGCTTCGGTAGTCCCGCGCGTAAAGATAATCTGGCGTGCGTCTTCCGCGTTGAGAAACCCTTTAACTCGCTGACGCGTCCCCTCAAACGCAGCGGTGGCTTCATCTGCCAGGGTGTGCAAGCCACGGTGAATATTGGCGTTGTAGCGCGAATAATAATCGCTGAACACCTCAATTACGGACTGTGGCGTCTGGCTGGTCGCCGCGTTATCCAGGTAGATCAGCGGCTTGCCGTTAACTTCCCGGCCAAGCACCGGGAATTCCCGGCGCAGGGCGGCCACGTCATAGCGTGCGCTAACCTGCTCCAAGGGCGTCTCAATCACGGTATGGGGCATCGATAGCTCCTTGATTAGTCGTTGAGCGCAACCGCTGCTTCTACCAACCCGGCAAGGTTAAAGCGCTCTGGCAATTTACCGGCGACGGCAAGCTCTACGCGCTCGGCCACGGCATCCAGCGCTACCTGATCCAGCACTTCACCGGCAAACGCCAGCGTCAACAAACCGCGGGCCGTGGCCTCGTCGATGCCACGGGTACGTAGCGCATAAATCGCTTCTTCATCGAGCTGGCCGGTGGTCGTGCCATGCGAACATTTGACGTCGTCTGCATAGATCTCAAGCTCGGGCTTGGCATCGATGTGAGCGCGGTCGGAAAGCAGCAGGTTTTGGTTGCTTTGGAAGCCTTCTATCTTCTGGCTGTCGCGCTTCACATACACCTTGCCGTTAAACACGCCATGGGCACGGTCATCCAGAATGCCCTTGTAGTTCTCGTTGGAGAACGTCAGCGGCGCATTATGGTTAACCTTGGTGTGGTTATCCACGTGCTGACGGCCCTGACCAAAGAAAAGACCCAGGAAGTTGGTTTCTGCACCCTGGCCATTTAAATCACTGATCAGGTCGTTGCGCACCAGCGCCCCACCCAGGTTCAGGTTGTAGGAGCTATAACGAGTGTCGCGGTTTTGCTCCACGTGAATGCTGGCCACGTGCATATCGCCCAGCGGCGCTTCCTGAAGCTTGTAGTGGTTTAAAATAGCCCCACGATCCAGCATCAATTCAGCCACCACATTGGTGAAATTAGCCGCATCGGCTTCACCCGCGTAATGCTCAATCAGCGTTGCTTCGCTGCGACCGCCCGCTTCCACCAGGATGCGTGGGTGGCTCATGACCGGCGAACCCGCACGGGAAAGAAACTGCAGCAAGATGGGCTTTTCAACCACCGTGCCCGGTGCAATACGCACCACGGCACCTTCTTCCATAAACGCCGTATTGAGCGCCGCGAAGGCGGAAAAATCAACGCTGGTTAGGCGGCCAAGCGGACCACCAACAGCTTCATGGTTGTCATTAAGCGCTTTAGAGAGCGGCACAACCTGCACGCTATCGGGCAGGGCTTCCAGATCGGAAAGCGCGGCAGAAAACACGCCGTCGACAAAGGTTAGGCGATAGGCATCCAGGGGCAGCGTCAGCGCGGCTGCCTGGGCCTGGGAAAACTCAGCGCTTTCCGCCAAAGCAAAGTTACCCTGAGCAATGGCGCGCACATCGGTATATTTCCACTCTTCATCGCGGCGCGTAGGAAAGCCAATGGCCTCGAAGCGAGCCGCGCCTGCTTGACGGCGGGCGGCAATCCAGGTTGGCTCTGCTTCGCGCTGTTGGCTACGCGCTTTTAGCGTGTCCAAGAACGTTTGCGTATCGCTCATGCCGCAGACTCCTCAATGCCTTCGTAGCCATTGGCTTCCAGTTCTTTGGCAAGTTCCGCATCACCGGATTTAACAATGCGGCCATCGACCAGTACATGCACTTTATCCGGTACGATGTAATCCAGCAGGCGCTGATAGTGGGTAACTAGCAGAATCGCGCGATCTTGGGCGCGCAGGCTGTTGACCCCGTCGGCAACAACTTTCATGGCGTCGATATCGAGACCTGAGTCAATTTCATCGAGCATGGCGAGCTTGGGTTGAAGCACCAGCATTTGCAGAATTTCATTACGCTTTTTCTCACCGCCAGAAAAGCCTTCGTTAACTGCACGCTGAAGAAAGCTGGCGTCCATCTTCATCAAGCCAAGCTTCTCTTTTACCAGCTTGATGAACTCAGGCGCCGGCAGCTCCTCTTCACCCCGCGCAGCGCGCTGCGCGTTGAGCGCTGCTTTAAGTAGATAGATATTTTTCACCCCCGGGATTTCAACCGGGTACTGGAAACCCAGCAGCAGGCCTGCCTGGGCGCGCTCTTCAATTTCCATTTCCAGCACGTCCTGGCCTTTGAAGGTAATGCTGCCCTGAGTGACTTCGTAGCCATCTTTTCCGGCAATCACTGCTGACAACGTGGATTTACCCGCGCCGTTAGGACCCATCAGGGCATGCACTTCACCCTCGTTGATCGTCAGAGAAAGGCCTTTAAGAATTTCGTTGCCTTCGACGGTGACGTGTAAATCGTTGACTTCCAACATAGTAAAACCCTTCAAATGCTTGCGAGCCGCTTGCGCGACACTCATAAAAGTTATCTGGTGTTGTGCGGGAGCAATTAGCCCACCGCGCCTTCCAAGGTTACGTTCAGGAGCGCTTCAGCCTCGACCGCGAACTCCATTGGCAACTCCTGGAATACATCCTTACAGAAGCCATTGACGATCATGCTGACCGCGTCTTCCTCGGTGATACCCCGGCTCTGGCAATAGAACAGTTGATCTTCACCAATTTTGGACGTGGTCGCCTCGTGCTCGATTTTGGCCGTGCTATTACCTATCTCCTGATACGGGAAGGTATGCGCGCCGCACTTGTCACCGATCAGCAGCGAGTCGCACTGGGTGAAATTGCGGGCACCCTTGGCGCGGGGGCCGATCTTCACCAAGCCGCGGTAAGACTGGTCGCTCCTGCCAGCGGAGATGCCTTTGGCCACGATATACGAGCGCGTGCCCTCACCGACGTGGATCATCTTGGTGCCGGTGTCGGCCTGCTGGCGACCGTTGGTAACGGCGACCGAGTAGAACTCGCCGATACTATCCTTGCCGCGCAGGATGCAGGACGGGTATTTCCAGGTAATCGCCGAGCCGGTTTCAACCTGGGTCCAACTGATCCGCGAACGCGCACCGCGGCACTCGCCACGCTTGGTCACGAAGTTGTAGATACCGCCCTTGCCGTCTTCATCGCCTGGGTACCAGTTCTGCACCGTGGAATACTTGATATAGGCATCATCAAGCGCCACAAGCTCAACCACCGCCGCGTGCAGTTGGTTCTCATCACGCATGGGCGCGGTGCAGCCTTCTAGGTAAGACACCTGGGCACGGCTCTCACAGATGATCAAAGTACGCTCGAACTGGCCGGTATTGGCGGCGTTGATCCGGAAGTAGGTCGAAAGCTCCATCGGGCAGGTCACGCCTTCCGGCACGAAAACAAACGACCCATCGGTAAACACCGCAGAGTTCAACGCCGCAAAGTAGTTATCGTTCTGTGGCACCACGGTACCCAAATACTGTTTGACCAGTTCCGGGTAGTCACGGATCGCTTCGGAGATCGAACAGAAGATGACGCCGGCTTCGCCGAGCTGCTTCTTGAAGGTGGTGGCCACCGACACCGAGTCGAAGACCGCGTCCACCGCAACACCTGCCAAGGCGGCGCGCTCATGCAAAGGGATACCCAGCTTTTCGTAGGTCTCAAGCAGCTTGGGGTCGACTTCGTCAAGGCTCTGAGGACGGTCCTCAGGACGCTTTGGCGCACTGAAGTAGGAGATCGACTGGTAATCGATCGGCGGATAATCGAGATGCGCCCAGGACGGCTCTTTCATTTCCTGCCACTTGTGGAACGCCTCCAAACGCCACTCCAGCATCCACTCCGGCTCGCCTTTCTTTTTGGAAATAAAGGCGATGGTGTTTTCATCCAGGCCAGGTGGCAGGGTGTCGCTTTCAATATCTGTTACAAAGCCTTCTTTGTAATCGCGACGAACCAACTGTTCCATTTCTTCGGTTGCCATGGTCATACCCTCCGGGCAGTTGGGTGGCGAGGTTAGCTCGCCGTCAATAAGAGATAAGTGCCTGTATCGGTCATGCTGGTTATGCAGTCACTGCCGATAGACTTATACTTTGAATAGGTAGCTGTACGGGTAGCTTGATCGGTGTGGTGTCGGCCAAATGTGCAAGCGTCACACTTTCAAGCAGCGTACGAATCGCGAGAGACACCCGCTGCCAGTTATCCGCCACGCCACAGGTAGCAACAAGCTCGCAGTCACCTTCCGCCTGGCTGCATTCGGTCATTGCCACAGGCCCTTCAATCGCTGAAATAATATCGGCCGCCGTGATGTGGGAGGCAGGCCGAGCAAGCCGGTAGCCTCCCTGGGCGCCACGTTGTGACTCAAGAAGTCCTGCTTTAACGAGCATTTTGAGCGTTTTGCTCACCGTGGGGTGAGGCAACTGAACCGCTTCGGCCAGATCAGCCGCCGCATGCGATGCTTGTGGCTGACGGGCAATTTGCGCCATCACCACAGCGGCGTAGTCTGTCAGCCGAGAAAGCTTAAGCATGTCGACTCCCATTAGCCGTTGCATTTGGCCTATCCGTTTAATTGGGGACCATTTTAGTCCTGTATAAAATTGATGTGAAGCCCTTAAGCAAAATCCTTATCAAATTGCGTTATTTCGTGGCACGTTCGCTGCCGATGACATCAAAAAAGCCAATCATTATCATTTGAAAAAACTATCAAGTTGCTGAGCACAAAAAACCCGCGAGAGGGTTCGCGGGTTTAAACAAGACAGCAATGGAGCCTACACGGACTGAATGAAATGCTCCAGTCGTGCGGGGGTATTAGTTGCGTTGGTAGGTGCCAACCAGGCGATTCATGCCTAGCAGGTGCGGCTCAACTTCGCGTAGCAGCTCTGCCAGCGTCAGCCCTTCGGGTAGGGCCGTTTGATGATCAAGCGCTAGCACCCAAAAATAGTAGTAATGATTGCCGTGGCCTTCCGGAGGCATGGGGCCACCATAACCTCGCTTACCGAAATCATTGGTGCCCGCAGTGCCTAGCGCGGTATTTTCGCTTAGCTCGTTGAGATCACCCGGCAGATTGTAAAGTACCCAGTGAACAAACCCGTAGGTGCCTTCTTTGACCAGCGGTGCATCAGGGTCGTGGCAAACAACGGCAAAGCCTTTGGTGCCTTCCGGAGCACCCTGCCATGCAAGCGCCGGCGATACGTCTTCATGCTCGGCAGCATGCCTATCGGGGATCGCCTGATGGTTGGCAAAGGCGCTACTGGTGACGAGCATTGAGGATAGGGCAAACGCCATATTTTTCTCCTTAATCATCTAGTGAAGAGGTGTCAAAAGACTTGTAGAAAAGTGCCGCGCTGTCAATGTGGCCTGACAGTCAGGCGAGCGATGCGGTGAACTGAGTTATTGAGGAGGCCAGCGTCCTTCACGCTTCAAGCGCTGCTTCACCCAGTGGTCGTAATAACGACGTAGTGCGTGCTTAACTCCCGGCAATCCGATTAGCCACGCGGCGGGGTACAATAACGGTATACGCTGCATGAGTAATCGATAGGCATCAATACCTTCAATAATACGACCATTGGCATGCTCGATATGTAATGAGCGTAAAGCGGCTTCGGGGGATATCCCCTTTTCCCGCAGTTGCGCTTGGTGCTCGGTCACATCACACCAAGCAATATCGTTTGCACGCTTGCCCGCCCAGCGCTCAAAACGCCGTCGATCTTTGCGACAGCCTGGGCAAATCGCATCGTAATACACGTTGATCATGGCGTTTGTCGGCATATAGGCTCTCTTGGCTAAGCTATTAGCTAGTGTGGCACGTCACTTATACGACGCAAACCTCAACCCCGCAGGCTATCTCTCATGAAACAGCTGCTCATCGTTGCTCATACGCCTTCGCCCAACACACAGACGCTTTGCGACGCGGCTTACCGTGGCGCGACGCATGCCGACCTTGAAAACGTGCGCTGCGTGGTCAAGACACCTTTTGAGGCCGGGCCAGACGATGTAATGGCCTGTGATGGCATTTTACTAGGCACCACAGAAAACCTGGGGTACATGAGCGGTGCACTCAAAGACTTTTTCGACCGCAGCTACTACGGCGTATTGGAGGAAAAACAGGGCCTGCCTTGCGCGCTTTATATTCGTGCCGGGCTCGACGGTACCGGCACGCGGCGAGCGGTTGAAAGCATTGTAACCGGGCTGCGCTGGCGGTGGGCCCAGGAGCCGCTTATTCTACAAGGAGATTGGCAGGATGATTTTGTAACGCAGGTGGAAGAGTTGAGCCTGTATTTAGCGCTTAGCCTGGAAAATGGCATTGTATAACGCCGCTAAGCCTGCCTTACTGTAAAAAAGCATGCGCCTGTCGTGTGAGGTAACACCTCATACCACTCGTGCACTTGCTATCAGCCAACGCATGTATTTCAGGTAGCTATTATGCACAACGTCATCGCATTTTATGATGATCGCGTTCTTGCCCACGAACCTAACATCGACGCCGATTTTTTACCTGATCGGATCGATAAGCGGATACGCCACCTACTCGACGGACTGCCCGTTCCGTGGAAATACCCGGAACATCCAGGGCGGCTAGGCGCTATTCAACAGCTGCTTCAAAAATCACCCATTGAAGGACTCATCATCGAGGGTGGAAAAGCCGCCACTCATGAACAGTTAGCCCGGGTACACACGACCTCCTATCTGAGCGACATTTTTAGCTTAAGGGGTAAAAATGCCTGGCTGGATGTGGATACCACAGCGGTCTCACCCGGCAGCGTCGATGCAGCGGAAGTCGCCGCCGGAACGGCGATTGCCGCCGTCGAAGCCGTCATGGGAAAACGCACCAAGAGCGCATTTGCCCTCATAAGGCCGCCTGGCCATCATGCTGAACCGGTTCGTGCACGAGGCTTCTGTTTATTTAACAATGTCGCCGTCGCAGCAGCCCATGCGCGCAGCGCATTAGGCTGCGAGAAAGTGTTGATCGTTGATTGGGATGCTCACCACGGCAACGGCACCCAGGATATTTTTTGGGCCGAACCCAATGTGATGTTTTTCGATATACACCGCGCCGCACCTTTTTATCCAGGCTCGGGACATCTGGAAGAAGTCGGTGCCGGGCTGGGTGAAGGCACCACCATCAATGTCCCGCTGCCCGCGGGTGCAGGCGACGAGGCATTCCTCAAGGCATTTCGCGACATCCTGGCACCGGCGGCCGAGTGGTTTCAGCCGGACATTATTCTCGTCTCCGCCGGATTTGACCCGCACTGGCACGATTTAGCGCTGAATGTTTCCTATGAAGGCTTTGGAGCGTTAACCGGCTTTTTACAACAACTTGCGGAACAGCACTGCGATGGCCGCTTGGTCTTCGTGCTAGAAGGCGGCTATAACCTGGAATCGCTGGCCAACGGCACGCGAGCTGTCCTTGCGGTATTGGCGGGCAACACGGTGCCGGTGCCCGATACCTGCGGTATTGCCGAAGTCCAAGCGGCGGCGGACTTCCACCGCACGGCTTTTCAAACAGAGTAAGGCCACGTCTCAAATAACGCTGCGGACATGAAAACGGCACCCCGAGAGGTGCCGTTTTTACTTTCTTACTTAAGCGATGCTTACTTCAAACGCTCAAACACCGTCGCAACCCCCTGCCCCATACCAATACACATGGTGGCAAGCCCCAGCGTGGTGTCGCGCTGCTGCATGACGTTAAGCAGCGTGGTACAGATACGCGACCCCGAGCAACCCAGCGGGTGGCCTAGCGCAATGGCGCCGCCGTGTAGGTTGACCTTCTCGTCCATCGCGTCCAGGAAGCCCAGATCTTTAAGCACGGGAATGCCCTGCGCAGCAAACGCCTCATTCAGTTCCACTGTCTGAATATCGGTCGCGGATAGACCAGCGGCTTTTAGGGCTTTTTTGGAAGCAGGCACCGGGCCATACCCCATAATCGACGCATCGCACCCGGCAACGCCGGTAGACAGCACTTTGGCGATGGGTTCAAGCCCTAATGCCTGGGCACGCTCATAGCTCATCACCGCCATCGCCGAGGCGCCTACCGACAGCGCAGAAGACGTGCCTGCAGTCACGGTACCGTTGCGCGGGTCAAACACCGGCTTAAGGTTAGCCATTGACTCCAGGCTGGCATCCGGACGAATCACTTCGTCGTTTTTAACCATGACTTTAAAGCCTTGCTGGTCGTGACCTTCAACGCCGATGATCTCGTTGTCAAAATAGCCTTTTTCCATCGCCGCCTGGGCACGCTGGTGCGAGCGCACGCCGAACTTGTCCTGATCCTCGCGGGAGACACCATGCATCTTGCCCAGCAGCTCTGCGGTCAAGCCCATCATCATGGCAGCCTTCGCGGCGTGCTTGCTGGCCGCGGGGTTAACATCAACACCGTGGGTCATCGGCACGTGTTCCATATGCTCGACGCCGCCGATGATGTAGAAATCACCCATACCGGCTTTGATATTGGCCGCTGCGATGTGCAGCGCGCTCATTGAAGAGCCGCACAAACGGTTAACGGTCTGTGCCGGTACCGAGCGAGGAATGCCGGTCATGATGGCGGCGTTGCGCGCAATGTTCATCGACTGCTCAAGCGTCTGGTTCACACAGCCCCAGATCACATCGTCGACTTCTGAGGCATCCAGGTTGGCATTGCGCTGAAACAATGCCTGCATGGCGGCCGCTGATAGATTTTCTGCCCGCACGTGACGAAACGCGCCGTTCTTGGCTTTTGCCATGGCGGTGCGTACGGCGTCGACCACCACGATATCTCTCGGATTCAAACTCATCATATTTCTCCTGTACGTGGTGACTTAGGCCTGGGCGCCAGCGGCATAGAAAGATTCATTTTTTTCAGCCATTTGACGCAGCTTCTCAGTAGGCGCGTAGAGAGGCCCCAGCTCCTCGGCCAAGCCTTCGGCCAACTTGACGAATTCGGCCACGCCCATGGCGTCGATGTAGCGCAGTGCGCCACCGCGGAACGGCGGGAAACCAATGCCGTAAATCAGCGCCATGTCGGCTTCAGCGGGCGTCTCGACAATCCCGTCTTCCAGGCAGCGAACAGTCTCCAGGCACAGCGGCACCATCATGCGGGCGATGATGTCGTCGTCGGAAAACGCTTTCTGCTCTTTGACCACGTCTTTTACTAGCGCATAAGCCTGATCGTCGCTGACCTTCTTGGGCTTACCCTTTTTATCTTCTTCGTAGGCGTAGAAGCCCTTGTCGTTCTTCTGGCCAAGACGCTCGTTGTCGTACATCACCTGGATCGCGGTTTTGCCATCGCGGGCCATGCGATCAGGAAAACCTTCGGCCATGACCTCATTGGCGTGCACCGCCGTATCCATGCCGACCACATCCAGCAGGTACGCAGGGCCCATCGGCCAGCCAAACTTCTCCATCACCTTGTCAACGTGCTGAAAGTCAGCGCCCTGCTCTACCAGGAAGCTAAAGCCACCAAAATAGGGGAACAGTACGCGGTTGACCAAGAAACCAGGGCAGTCGTTAACCACGATAGGGGTTTTACCCATGGCACGTGCGTAGGCGACCGTGGCAGCCACGGCGGCGTCTGAGGTTTTCTCACCGCGAATCACTTCAACAAGTGGCATGCGATGCACTGGGTTAAAGAAGTGCATGCCGCAGAAGTTTTCCGGACGCTTGAGGTTCTGCGCCAGTCGGTTGATCGAAATTGTCGAGGTATTAGAGGTAAGAATGGTGTTTTCACCCACCATCCCCTCGACCTCCGTAAGCACAGCGTCTTTGACTTTCGGATTCTCGACGACCGCTTCGACAACCAGGTCGACGTTACCGAAATCACCGTAAGACAGCGTGGGGCGGATATTGGTGAGCTTCTCGGCCATCTGCTCGGTGGTCAGCTTGTTACGCTCAACCTGCTTGGCAAATAGCTTGCGCGCTTCTTTGAGGCCCAGTTCGATGGCATCGTCTTTGATATCTTTCATCAGGATGGGCGTGCCTTTCGAGGCACTTTGATAGGCGATACCGCCGCCCATGATACCCGCGCCCAACACCGCGGTCTGCTTCACCGGTTGTGCTTGTTTTTCGTACTTGCTGCCTTTTTTCTTGACCACTTGGTCATTCAAGAACAGGCCGACAAGATTAAACGCTACGCTGCTGAGTGCCAGCTTGGCAAAGGCCTTTGCCTCGATTGCTTGAGCCCGGCTACGGGTCTCACCCGCGCCCTTCTGAATCACTTTGATGGCTTCAACGGGCGCGGGGTAATGCGGCCCTGCCTTGCCCGCCACATAGCCCTTGGCGGTTTCAAATGCCATCATCTGCTCAATGGCGTTGAGTTTCAGCGGGCTTGTCTTTTCCTCACGACGTGTCTGGTAGTCAAGTTCACCGCTGTTGGCGCGATCAAGTATATCCAGCGCAGCGCTTTCAAGCAGTTCATGGGCGACAACGGCATCTACCGCGCCAACCTTTAGCGCAGCGTCGGCACGGTTTTCAGTGCCACCAGCAATCCATTCGATTGCGTTATCCGCACCGATAAGGCGTGGCAGCCGCACGCAACCGCCCCAGCCTGGCAGGATGCCCAGTTTGGTTTCCGGAAGGCCAATTTTGGCTTTCTCGCTCATCACGCGAAAATCGGCGGTCAGCAGCACTTCACAACCGCCGCCCAGCGCCAAGCCGTTAATCGCCGCTACGGTGGGAAAAGGCAGGTCTTCAATGGCATTAAAAATATCGTGTACCTTGAGGTTCATTTCCACTAGGTACTCTTCACCTTTATCAAACAGGCTGTGAAATTCGGTAATGTCGGCACCGACGATAAAGGCCTCTTTGGCACTGCCAATCACTAACCCTTGCAAACCACTTTCGCCCTGAAGTGCTTTTACCGCGTCTGCCAGCTCTGTTATTACGGCGCTGGACAGTTTATTGACGGACTCATCTTTCAAATCGAAAGTGAGCATTGCGATGTCATTGCCACCTTGGGTGTCACGACGCTCCACCGTGATGGCGTTGCCTTGATAGATCATCCGCGCTCTCTCCACAAGTTCGGGCTGGCCCATGCACTGGGACACGCCACGCATTTCATACGGTCGTTTGATTGCGTAAGCTTGGTTGAGTTACCCAAGAACGTCAAGCCCTGACTTTCGGCTAATTATGTAAACTTCTTCGACCAGCGCTCCCCGCTATGCGTTCAGACTGTTAGGATCATGGCTCCTTGATCACCTGGGTTATTTTGTTATGGGCACGCTGCTCACACAGGCGCGCATCGCCAAACTACAATCGTTCGTTGAACGACTCGTCATTCGTTTAAAACCTTGGACTTGGCTATGGCCTCCCTTGGCGTTTGCGGCAGGCTTAGGTAGCTTCTTTCTCGTGGATCGGCAGCAATGGTTAGGCGCAGTGCTAGCGCTGGGACTGGTGTTCGCTTGGCTATTGCTACTCTCAGAAAGTTTAGTGGGCCGCTGGCTCGCTAACCGCGGATATCCAACGCTCCCCAAAGGAGTTGCTGCGTTTATTGCCCAAATGATCCACCAGGAAACGTTGTTTTTCACATTGCCATTTATTTTAATCACCACCGTTTGGAACAGTGGGCAAAGCCTATTTGCCCTATTAGTGGTGGCGATGGCGGTGCTATCGATTATCGACCCCATCTACTTCAAGATTGCCGACCGCTGGCGCAGCCTCTACTTTCTATTCCATGCGCTGTGCGTATTTTTGGTGGTGCTTGTCACGCTGCCTATCATGCTGCATCTAACCACTGGGCAGAGCTTATTGTTGGCCATTGCGACGACAGTGGTCGTAGCATTGCCAAGCTTTTGGCACCTGCTAAAGCAACGTTCGTTTAGTGGTTGGTTCTCGTTACTAGCAATGATGTTGTTATTGGCGGGTTTGGCTTGGTTTGGTCGCGTTTGGGTGCCACCGGCCAGCTTGTGGATGACCGGTAGTGCGCTTTCACCCGCATTGAATATTCAACAGCGAGCGCCCAGCGGATCAAGCGCCTTAACCCCTCAGGCAATCAAAGAGGATGGCCTATATGCCTACACGGCCATTCGCGCGCCACGGGGCCTGAGTGAAACGATTTCTCATGTTTGGCATCACAATGGCGAGCCTTTGGACGTCGTCGACCTGGATATTAACGGAGGCCGGGAAGAGGGCTACCGCGCATGGAGTCACAAGCTGAACTTTCCCGACGATCCAAGCGGTCAATGGCGCGTGGATATTATGACGGATAGTGGCCAGCGGTTAGGCCTGATTCGCTTTACCGTTAGCGAAGACGCCGAGAAGGCAACGATAGCCGACAGTCAAATTCGCCCAGCAGGCTTGAGTCGGTTGAATCTTCAACGTTTTATTGCCGGTCGTGATCGCGACGCTGACCAAAACGACGAGGAATGATCATCGTGTCTTGCATTCAGCGCTCGAGATTATGACAATCCATCTATTCATTTTGACTGGTAACTAGCTGATCATGGCATCATCAATTGGTTTTCGCATTGCTCGCCTGCCTCATCTGTGGCGTTCGATATTGGACCGACGTTTAGCCCCGCTGGGGCTCACGCAAACGCGTTGGGTGACGCTTTATCATCTCTGGCGTCTGGGCGACGGCCAACCTCAGTGCGATCTAGCCCGCGCAATAGGCGTCGAAGCCCCTTCGCTGGTACGCACCCTTAGCCAACTGGAAGAACAAGGGCTGGTGGAGCGTCGCGCTTGTGATAGCGACCGCCGCAGTAAACGTATCTACCTGACGGCCGCCGCTATGCCATTGCTTGAGCAAATCGACAGTGTGGCCAAGGAGGCCCGAAAAGAAATGTTTGAGGGCCTTTCAGAGGCGGATTTAGACCAACTAGGCGAATGGCTAGAACGCATTGAAAAAAATGGCCTCGCCATTCAAGCACGGGATTTACAGGAGGCGGTTTCCTGACAGGGGCTCATGAGGGAGTCGATCCGCCTGCCCTGACAGTTGATCGCGCAGTTGATTAAAATCATCCAAATAGGTATCAAAGCGCGTCGCATTCTGCGATTCCCACCACCAAAGCGTCAGTGAATTAGGCGTCGACTCAAGCACCAACGCATCCAGCGGCAAACGTTCTAACAGCGCCTTAAGTGGCGCTTCAGCGTTGGTCGGAATAGGCCTTAGCGGCGCGATGCGCCAACGCCAGCCAGCATAATAGGGCTCGAGTTCCTGGCTGGCATGCTGGTCGCGGACAAGCACAAAATCAGGCCCAGGCTGCTGCTGGGGATAGAGCCAACGATAAGCGGGCATGGTGCCTCTAAACGCGTGAAGCGGCGGTTTTTCCTCTTTTATCGTTACCCCTTTACGACTGGCATGCAGGCGCATTGCCATGGTTCTTTTTTGCCGTGAGCTTGGCTTAAGCCACATAACCGGCGCCAACACAAACAGCATAATAAAGACAATAATTAACCATTCCATTTCTACATTTCCTTCAAACTAAGCCACACTTGAATCCAGAGCGCATAAAAACCATGACCTAGGTCGTTGTTAAGATAAGGCACGCCACTTAAAGTAGAGGGCATTAGACAGAGAATACTGCTTGTTACTCACTGAGGAGATACGCCATGAGCTATCACCATATTTTGGTTGCCGTCGACTTGACCAAGGATTCTCATAAAATTTTGGAGCGCGCCGTTGCAATTGCTGAACGCAATGACCGTGCCAAAATTTCCATTATGCATACGCTTGAACCGCTCGGTTTCGCCTACGGCGGCGATATACCGATGGATTTGACCAGCATTCAGGACCAGCTGGATGATCACGCCAAGAAACGTCTAGCCGACATCGCGGCTCCCCACGTTGCTGAGGCAGATCAACACGTGGTGGTGGGCATGCCGGATACAGAAATCCACCGCTTTGCCGAGGAGCATGGAGTCGACTTGATTGTCGTAGGCTCTCACGGGCGTCATGGGTTTGCCTTGCTGTTAGGCTCTACCTCGACCGGTGTACTGCACGGCGCGCAGTGCGACGTGCTGGCGGTTCGCGTAGGCAAGAAAGGCGAAAAAAGCGACGAATAATTCCCGATGACATTGAAGGTGCCAGTAACGCCGGCACCTTCAATATGACGCCTACTCACCGCTGGCCATGGCTTCAAGCGCCATCCAACGCTCCATGGCCACTTCCAAAGCCTCCTGTGCCTGCTCTAACGCTTGCAGCTTGGCCGTCACAGCACTGGCTTCCTGCTGATAGAACGCCGGATCGGCAGCTTCCTGCTCCAGTGCCTCGACGTCGCTTTCCAGCTGCTCTATCTCAGCGGGTAGCGCATCCAGCTCACGCTGCAGCTTATAGGATAATTTTACCGGCTTATTTGCCGAGGCCACCGAAGTGGAGCTTTGCTTTTCTTTAGGTGCCTCTGAAGTTGGCTCAGTATTTTGCCTAGCAGCTCCTTCCCAGGGCGCTGGTGGCAGCTTTCCTCCCTGACGAATCCAGTCGGTATAGCCGCCCACGTATTCGCGCACCACGCCCTCACCTTCAAACGCCAGCATACTGGTGACCACGTTATCCATGAACGTCCGGTCGTGAGATACCAGCAGCAGCGTGCCCTCAAAGTTGAGCAGTAGCTCTTCAAGCAGCTCCAGAGTTTCCATGTCCAAATCATTGGTTGGCTCGTCAAGCACCAGCACATTGGCCGGCTGGGTAAAGAGTTTAGCCAACAACAGTCGATTGGACTCCCCGCCCGAAAGCGCTTTCACGGGCTGGCGTACGCGGTCAGGTGTAAACAGAAAATCTTGTAGATAACTCATCACGTGACGATCTTTGCCGCCCACGCTGACGCGGTCACTCCCCTGCGCCACGTTATCGTATACGGTTTTTTCTAACTCAAGCCCCGCGCGTAGCTGGTCAAAGTAAGCCACCTTCAAGTTGGTGCCCAGTTGGACAGTGCCTTCCGTGGGCTCAATCTCACCAAGCAATATCTTGAGTAGCGTTGTTTTGCCTGCGCCGTTACGCCCCAGGAAGCCGATCCGGTCGCCACGCATCACCTCAAGGTTCAAGTCACGGATAATGGTGTCATTGCCGAATCGCTGGGTCACACCTTTAAGCTTGACGACGCGCTTGCCAGTACGTTCGCCGCTGTCCACCGCCAGATTAGCGGTGCCCTGACGTTCGCGGCGCTGACTGCGCTCATTACGCATGGCCTCAAGCGCCCTGACCCGGCCTTCGTTACGCGTCCGGCGCGCTTTGATGCCTTGCCGAATCCAGACTTCTTCCTGCGCCAGCTTTTTATCGAACTCGGCGTTTTCCCGGGCTTCCACCTCCAGCTCATGTTGTTTACGCGCCTGGTAGTCAATGTAATTGCCGGGATAGCGACCCAGCTTGCCCCGGTCCAATTCCAAGATATTAGTGGCCAGCTTAGAGAGGAATGCCCGGTCGTGGGTAATCAATAACACCGCACCGTTAAACGCCAGCAGCTGTTCCTCAAGCCAGGCGATCGTATCCAGGTCCAGGTGGTTGGTCGGCTCATCAAGAAGCAACAGGTCGGGCTCAGCGACCAGCGCACGGGCCAACGCCACGCGACGCCGCCAACCACCGGAGAGCGCGCTCATTTCGGCTTCAGGAGGCAGCCCTAGCCGGGTCAGTACAACGTCGATCCGATGATGGAATGACCAGCCATCAATCGCTTCCAGGCGAGTTTGTAAGGTCGCCATGCGGTTCATGTTCGGATCGGGATCGTTAATCAAATGATGATATTCGGAAAGTAGCTCCCCGGCCTCGGGCAGCCCTTGCGCTACCATGTCAAAAATTGTCATCCCTGAGGAGTCGGGCAGCTCCTGGGCTAACACGCCAATCTTTAAACCCGGCGCGCGCCAGATTGAACCGTCGTCTGCCTGGATCTCACCGGCGACCAATTTCAGCAAAGTGGACTTACCGGTGCCATTGCGCCCGACTAACGCCAGCCGCTCGCCTCTCTCAACCGTGAGATCGGCGCGGTCGAGCAATACCTGGGTGCCGTAGGCAAGTTGCAGCTGTTCGAGTCGTAACAGGGTCACGCAGTGTCCTCCTTCTTGATGAGGCGCACAGTGTAACGCATGCGCGTACTCGGCGGGCAACGTTCATTATTCTCTCTTGAAGGGAGTCGCCAATGATGGCCCGCACCGTCTTGCTGCATGAGTGCCAGGGACAGATTGACTTTGAGCATGATTTATTGAAATCAAACTGACTAGCAGCGCTCGATAAGCAGGGCGATTCCCTGCCCACCACCGATGCACAGCGTGATCAATCCGTAGCCACCGTTGACGCGTTCCAATACATGCAGCGCTTTAAGAATCAGTATCGCCCCGGTGGCCCCAACTGGATGCCCCAAGGCCACCGCGCCGCCGTTAGGATTGAGTTTTTCTAGCGGAAAGCCAAGAGAATCCGCGACAACCATGGCTTGGGCCGCAAAGGCTTCATTTGATTCAATCACATCGATGTCGTTGATGCTAAGCCCCGCCTGTTGCAAGCAGCGTTTAACGGCAGGAATCGGCCCCAACCCCATCAGCGAGGGCCCAACCCCTGCCGTGGTGGCGACGCGAAGCCGCGCCCGGGGGGATAAACCACGCTGCTTGGCCTCATCAGCATGCGCCAGCACTAACGTCGCCGCCCCGTCGTTAATGCCCGACGCATTACCTGCCGTCACTACACCGTCTTTTTGAAACGCGGGCTTAAGCCGAGCCAAGTCGCCAAGCTGGACGCCATCGCGTACGTGTTCATCCCGCGAGACGATATTGGTTTGCTTACCCTGACGAACCTCGACAGGCACAATCTGTGCCTCAAAACGACCCTCGGCAATTGCCCGGGCCGCCTTTTGGTGGCTTTCCAAGGCGAATTGATCGAGCTGCTCACGGGTTAAGCCATACTGCTTTGCGATGTTCTCCGCGGTGCAGCCCATATGGCCGCTGCCAAACGGATCGCTGAGGATCCCCAGCGTAAGGTCATCAACGCTCATGTCGCCCATGCGCATGCCATTACGCGCTTGAGGCGGCAGCAGGTAAGCTCCCCGGGACATGGATTCCGCCCCACCCGCTAAGGCTAAGCGGCTATCACCCAACACGATCTGTTGGGCCGCCGACAGCACGGCCTGCACGCCTGAACCACACAACCGATTGACGTTAAACGCCCCTGCTTCGTTAGGAACACCGGATTCCAGGGCGATGTGCCGCGCCAAATACGCATCCTGCGGGCCCGTCGTAATAATGTGGCCATAGACCGAGTGATCAATATTCCCCCCGTTAACACCCGCGCGCCGCAAGGCTTCTCTGGCGGTAATCGCACCTAGCTCAAACGGTGCCAGTGTGGAGAGCGACCCACCAAAACCACCGATTGGGGTACGCGCCCCACCTACAATCACCACGTTATCCAATCGCATGCTTATCTCCTGTTGTCGATCACCATTTCTCATCCCACACAATTAGTCGATACCTACGCAGACCGTTACAATACCGCTTTACGATTTTGGAAGGGAGTGACCTTTGGCTAGCGCTTACGTGGACGAGTTTTTACCCGAGGCCTTACAGTTTCGCCCAAACGTGCCGTTGGTCGACATCGGCGCGAACTTGACGCACGACAGCTTTGGCCGCGACCTTGAAGCGGTTATTCAGCGTGCTCAGGCAGCGCAGGTGTCAACGATGATCGTCACCGGCACCGACATTGCGCACGCTGAGCAAGCAATTTTGCTCGCACAGCGCTACCCAGGCCTCTACGCCACCGCCGGGATACACCCTCATGATGCGCGTCAGTGGAACGACAATGTGGCAGGCAAGCTGGCCACGCTGCATGCAAAGCCAGAGGTCGTCGCCGTAGGCGAGTGTGGTTTGGATTTTAATCGTAACTTCTCGACACCCCAGGAACAGGAAAAGGCCTTTGAAGCCCAGCTCCTCCTGGCGTCGGAAAGCGGTTTACCACTATTTATTCATGAGCGCGACGCCGGGCAACGAATGCGCGAAATACTGAATGCATGGCGGGACGATATCAGCCAGGCGGTCGTGCATTGTTTTACCGCTGATCGGGATACGCTATTTGGTTATCTCGATCTAGACTTGCATATAGGCTTGACGGGTTGGATCTGTGACGAACGGCGTGGGCATCATTTACGCCCGCTGGTCAGTGAAATTCCGCTTGACCGCCTGTTGGTAGAAACCGACTGCCCTTATCTGCTACCGCGTAACCTACCGGCAAAGTTAAAAGGACGGCGCCACGAACCCGCCCTGCTACCTTGGATAGTGAGAGAGATTGCCGAGTGCCGTGGCATCAGCGAAGCTGATATGGGGGCTGCAACCACACAGACCGCCCAACGATTTTTCCGTCTTCCCACGGAAACTGTAAAGGAGTAGTAGCGTGGCCGATTATCCAGGGTTTATTGCCATTGAGACAGGCGAAGATGATGGCCTACCCCTAGCCATTGCCTGGTCGCTAACCGATGGGCGTGTTAAACAAACATTGATTCAGCCCGACGATAGCTGGATCAAAGAAGATACCAATGCGATGGGTGCCTACAGTATCGAAGAACTGGAGAGCTTGGGGGTTAGCCCGCTCGAGGTGATCCGAGAGCTTGAGAACGACCACTTCTCCGCTACGCTGTATACCAGTGATAACGGCGATGATGAAGCGGCATTGGCGCGCCTCTTTGACACCTATGGGCTGGACCCTTTTGTCGAGCTAGCCCCGGCATCGGTTCTCTATCCCTCTATCACGCCTAGTGAATGGCATCGCCAACGTCGAGAAACGTTTGGTGAATTAGGGTTAGAGCCAATGCGCCCCGAGCATGAATTGGAAGTCATGCTGTCTTTGCATCAACGTCTGTCAGAAGACGCGTAGGTTTTATCATTGGTCAGCTTTAGCAACAAATCGTCTACATTTGCTTATCAAAAAAAACCTCTGCTAATTAACAAGGTAGCTTGTGTTTGAGCACAGTTTTGAGGGCACGGTTTTAACGACATAGCCATGCTGACACAGGAGGTGACAAATGACGGATTATGTTGAGAAAGGCGATATCTATTTCTTTTATCGGCCCAAGGTAAATACGCAAAGGATCCAGAACCTTGATGATGTTCAGCGCCTTCACGTTGTGCTGGCGCCGGACGACAAAGCTACCGCTCGCCTGTTTCTGGTAGGTAAAAAGCGCATGCCCGAGATCATTAAGGGCAAGCCCAAATCCACCTCACGCGAGTGGATAATGAACGATATGACGGGTAAGCCGAAAGAGATCGGCGAGGCACTCGCTCCCCTCGAGTACGAAACCAAGACTGAAGGCGAACAGGAGCAGGGCGAAGCTATTCCCGCCGGAGAGGGTCGCTATGCACTCTTCATGCGGGACAGCAACTCTCGCCTAGCGTATCGGCTTTCTAATCCGAAAAGCCCAGGAAAAGCACAGTCAACGCTAGGGATTCTTGCCGAGGCAAGCTATATCATATCGGTACGCAACCCCTCCCTTGATGTACCCGGTTTTCCCGATGCCAAGCCGGATTACCCTAAGCGACTGGAGGAGAAGTTTGCCGACAAACGCTGGATAGAGATCGATGATAGCAAGCTGCTCGACTACGAGAACGCCCAGCTTCTACTTATCGGTGCGCATGACGACCTAAGCGAAGAGCAATGCTCCATTTCTGGCAAGCCGGCCCTATTTAAAACGCTAGGCTTGAAAGAACGCGAGTGGCCTACCGAAGCCTTAAAGGATGGAAAGCTCACAGAGCCTGAGATGCAGCCAGAGGCCAAGGAGCCGGCAAGCGATCGCAGCAAGGGCGGTGTGCGCGGCGGTAAGGCGGCCTCGGGCACAGCATCAGCGGCTGGCATCGCCAAGGCACTCAAGGGGGTCGATTTTCCCTGCCGCAAAGCCGACTTGATAAAGCAAACCAAGGCCAACCATGCAGCGGATGAAATTATCGACGTAGTAAACGACTTACCCAGCCGAAAGTACGAGACGATGGCGGATATTCAAAAAGCGCTCGGGGAGATACGCTGATGACACAGTTCAATTTGCGATATATGCGGGTGCTGAGTTCGAAGCGCTAGTCCCGGCCATGCAGTCTAAAGACAGCATGTCGCTCGCTTTTCAGGTCTTACTATAAACACAACCTCTCAACATAGTTGTTTGCGTTTCAACTTTTCAAGCCCTTGAGCGAGTGCAACCTCACGCGCTAGCCCCTGTTGATAGTACGCGCGTAAGACATGACGAAAGGCGTTGGCCCGCAGAGGCAAGCCTTCACGTTCGTAGCGTTTTGCCCGGGCCATCACTCGCTTTTGAAAGGCATCACGATCAACTGCCGCATCGCCGCCGAGGTTATCAACGCTGACATGAAATTCACGCCCACACGCCTCAGCAAACAGTGACTCTAATGCTTGCGGGGCTATCTCTGACTGTTCAAACGCTCGCTGCTGTTCGGCATTCCGACCATCAGGCAAGTACCAGTAACCATAGTCTTCTTGTCGCCGCCGTTCCGCGCCTGCGATACACCAATGGCTAATTTCGTGTAAAGCACTGGCGAAAAAGCCATGAGCAAAAATAATTTGATGATAAGGCGTTTGATCATCGGCAGGGCGATACAACGGCTCATCACCACCTCTCACTAAGCGGGTTTGATAACGTTCGAAAAAAACGCCGTCGAATAATGCCGTCACCTCTTCGAGCGTCCATTGCGGTTGCCTGTTACTCACATTAGCCTCATCAACATCATAATTTGGTTCAGTATACCTGCTAATCTAGTGTGCTTTGAGGGCCGCATTGCTCAGGAGTTACTGCGTGGGTCGTGTGTTTGATAAATTCAATTCTATTTACTGGTTAGAAACGCGCCAACTTGTCCGTCTCGCCCTGCCTATCTGTGGTGCACAGCTCGCCCAGGCGGGCATGAGCGTGGTGGATGTGATGATGACAGGTCGCCACAACGCCACCTCGTTGGCGGCTGTATCGGTCGGCTCTAGCCTGTGGATGCCGTTAATGCTGTTTATGACCGGCACGCTGATGGGGCTAACCCCAATCGTTGCGCACCTGCTGGGTGGGCAACGCCACAACGCTATTCGCCCGGCCGTGCATCAGGCGCTTTGGGTGGCAATCGCACTGGGTCTGATGGCAGCACTGCTGCTTTGGGTAACGGTACTGCCTATTTTTGACTTAATGGAGGCGCCCCGTCAGGTAGCCAACTCGTCCGCTGCCTACCTTTCAGCAGTGGCGTTTGGCATGCCTGGCATTGCACTTTTTCAGGCGCTTAGGGCTTTTTCGGATGGCATGAACCATACACGACCTGCCCTATGGATCAGTCTAATCGGCTTAACAGTCAACATACCTGCCAACTATCTGCTGATTTACGGCGGCGACGGTTTGGTCAGTCTACTGGGACCCTGGCTACCTAGTGCAGTGCAACAGCTGCCTGCTTGGGGCGCGCTGGGGTGTGGCATCGCCACCGCGCTTTCCATGTGGGTCATGGCGATCGCGATGGCTTTTTACACACACCGTACCCACCAATATCAAGGCATTGCGTTATGGCAACGTTTGACGCTCCCCAAGTGGCATGGCATACAGGAGCTACTGATTGTTGGTGTACCCATCGGCGTGGCAATTTTCGTTGAAGTCACTTTATTCACACTTATCGCGTTATTTATCGCCAGCTTTGGCGAAGTCACCGTCGGCGCGCACCAAGTGGCGCTTAGTTATACCTCCATCCTGTTTATGCTGCCCATGTCACTTAGCATGGCGCTTACTGTGCGTGTAGGTAATACGCTCGGGCAACAACGCATGAGCCAGGCCCGCTGCGTAGCCTGGAACGGTATTGTGATTAGTGTCGTTGTCGCCGCATTTAATAGCCTACTCCTTTGGACAACAGCAGCCCCAGTCATCACGCTCTACACATCTAATCAAGCCATACAAACCCTAGCACTCTCGATTGTGGCGCTAGCGGCGATTTTTCAACTTTCCGATTCGCTTCAAGTGAATTTGGCGGGCGCTCTTAGAGGCTATAAAGATACCCGTGTCGTAATGGTGATTACAGTACTCTCTTATTGGCTGGTGGGCCTTGGAGGAGGCCACTGGCTAGGTTCACGAGGCGCTGGAAGTGCCTTCGGCCCACTAGGCGTTCATGGTTATTGGATTGGCTTAATTGCCGGTTTAAGCACCGCCGCTTTACTACTGGCTTGGCGCCTGCACGCTATCAGTCGACGGTACATCAGTACTCAGGATGTAAGATGAAGCGATATTTTCGGGTATTGGCTCAGTGGCTATTGCCATTAACACTGCTGGGCTGCGGTGATAAGCACCAAGCAGAAGAGCCTTGGTCGGCTTACTACCAACAATTGGAAAACGCGTTAGACGATGGAAGTATTGAGAGACAATCACCGCCTAACATTGGCGAATTCCCTGCTCGCAAAGCACGCTTGTTCGATATCGACGAAACACGAGACTCGCTACTAAACATCTACGCATTGCGAGAATGTGATATCACATCCTTGGTGGCTGCTCGCAATAATCAACTAGGCAAAGTGGCCCCGCCCAGTCAGCAATGGCTATATGAAAGGACACTTTGGCAGCGCTTGACGCTCTGCTGGACAAGCAATGTTCCCAAGGAATTAAGTGAAGAAAGCCGCGAACGACTGCGACGCTTAACGGGTACTAAAACGTCTCAACTGCCCTATGTCAGTTGGAATGCACTATTTGACTCAGATGAATGGATCGCCAGTTTTGCTCGGGCCAGCCACCCTTTGAAGATCGGTGCTATGCCGGATATTGAGTCTCAGCTAGACGCAGTGCATTACTTACAGCAAATGGTTGAGCATCAATTCAGCCTTGCGTGGCACCAAGATTCATCGAGGCTGGAGCAACACCTAAACACGCTTCGGGCACGCCCTTTAACCGCCGAAATACTGCGCACGCTTATGCTAGCGACTCAGCGGCTTAACGACGCTAGCGAATATCTAAATCAATACGCCGCGCCGAACGAGACGTGCTTACCGATGTGGGATCAGCAACGCTTAACCACGTTTTCTCACTCCGCCAAACGCTGGTTAACCGCCGTTAATAACTTAATCAATCGCCACCCCATCGTTGCGCCAGAGGCTCTGCAAGCGTATCAGTCAACGTGGCTATCATTGGCGGCGCGCAATTCACCCTGGCAGCAGTTTCAAGCGGCGATAGATACCCACGACCGTGCCAGATCCCGGTTTGCCCATTGCGCGACTGATTAAAACGCTAATTTTCCCTTAACCTTCAGGCCAACCTGTGCTATTGGTGAGATATGCGGCAAACAGAAACTCACTGATTTGCCAATGTCGTGGCCACGCAGCATGAAGGAGGGACACTATGGGCGCACCCCTGTCACCCCGCTCTGCCCAGGTCATCGACCTGGATTCTGTACGTCAGCGTCATCAGGCGCGTAAAACGCTTGTGCGTTTAGCGCCAGAGCTGGATGGATTGGAAATGGTATATCAGTTGGCGTCGGATCCGGACAGCTACTACGGGATGCCCCTGCTTGCATGGGGACTTAGAGAAGACGGCCACGTCGTTGGGTTAGTGCCCTGGATGGAACAGCTAACCGATTGTCACGAGCTTCACCGCTATGAAGACGGTCGATTTATTGGCTATAGAGATCCTGAAACGGAAGAAATTTTCGACGTCCCACCCGACCATAAAGCCGATGAGCTTGCCTCCGCCGCTGAATATTTTGAATACGAATCCTCTGGTGGCATCACACTTATCCAGCAATTACCCGATACGTTAGGCACTCATGCGTTATGCATGAACCGGCCCGATAGCCCATGGCAGATGAAGCCTGTTTACGGCTGGCGGTTGTATAGCGATGGCAGCATTGATGCCCTGCTTGCTGATGAAGATAAAGCCAAAATGACACCTATCTTGTTGGGAGATGACTGCCTGTACAGCGCAAAGTCGATACATCAAAGCGTCTACTTTTTTCAGCGCCATATTGCCAATCGCATTTTAGAGGAAGACCCAGCCACTCTTGACGCACTAGCCATTGTAGTTTTGCCGCAGGAATAAGGAATCGCACGGGTTATCAAGGTAACCCGTGTTGACTTAACAACATCTATGCCAAACGTATAAAATACCAATACTGGTCAGACTCTGAATATTGCTGCAGCAATTCATGGCCTAGAAACTGGCAAAATTTAGGCACATCGCGAGTAGTAGCAGAGTCTGTAGCAATGACCTTTAGTACATCGCCAGAAGCCATATCACGGACTTTATTATGCATCAGCATAATCGGTTCAGGACAATAAAGGCCACTGGTATCCAGTAGCACATCATAGTGTGGCGCATCCTTTATAATGTCAGACATCGATACCCTCAGAGCTGAGACTTAATCTATGATCAAAATCATCATTGAACGGCGTATTATGCCCGGTCTTGAAGAAGAATATGAACAAGCCGCTCGTGAAGCCATGCGTGTTTCATTAGGCGCTCGCGGCTTTGTCGGCGGCGAGAGCCTTGTTGAACTTGGCCACACTGACCGTCGTTTAATGATTACCAAATGGCGCAACCTACGCGCTTGGAATGAATGGCATCATAGCGAAGCGCGGGCCAACGCAATGCAGCAAATTCTACCGCTTTTAACAGAAGAAGAAACAATCCGAATTTATGAAGCCAGCTATTAAGCTTAGTGCTTCAATCTTACATGTACGGTCACCTCTTCACGATCATGATAAAGATGACGACACGCAATGTCTGCAGACACGTTTGCTTCGGATAACGAACTCTCTAACATTGCCAAACAACGTGATACCTCTTCCCAGCGTTTTTTCATGGGTAACTTAAGGTTAAAAATAGCTTCTCTGCACCACTTTCGAATCAACCATCGCTCAACCATGGCTAGCACACGCACGGGTTTATCAACAATGTCGCAGACCAGCCAATCCAAACGCTGCGGCGGCTCCCAAGTGAAGCCATCTGCTTTTAGATGATCAATTTGCCCCGTTCGCATCAGCTGTGAATCCATGGGACCATTGTCGATCGCATATACATACATCCCTCGCTGGACTAACTGCCATGTCCAGCCTCCGGGTGCCGCCCCCAAGTCAGCCGCCTGCATGTTGTCCGCTAGGCGTTTGTCCCATTCTTCTCGCGGTATAAACTCATGCCACGCCTCTTCTAACTTAAGCGTTGAACGGCTGGGAGCTCGTGATGGGGAACGAAGACGTCGAATGCCATTAATTAGATCGCTACGATTGCCTGGGAAGCTCATCGCCAGCTGAACTTTATCACCGTCAGTCCAGAAAATATGTAAGCGTCGTGCGCCCGCGCTACGCCTTAAAGCCCCACGCTTTTTCAGCATACTTTCCAACGGTTTTGTAAGCGCTTTGATCAGCCCGACCAGCGCTTTACCGTCATTGGTATCCGGCGTTTCGTGCCAAATCTGTTCGAAATTCCAGCGGCTGGCTTTAACCTGCTCCAATATAGCGGTAAGGCGATCATCACGTGACAGAGTGAGGGCAGGTAAAGCAGCCAGGCTTTGACGTGCGAAAATTAGTTTCTTAAACGCTGCGTGGCGGTGCAAATCATTCACCGGCTCGCCATCGACTCGCGTTAAGCTTACCCAACCCTCGCCGTAAGACGGCTCACAGATCACGTCATGTAGTGCTGCGTGATACTGCATTTCTGCCAGGGCATCGCTTTCGAACCCTGGACGGCAGTAAACTAGCCACGACGTGGGTACTATTTCACTCACCACTTCACCTCGATTATGTCCATCACCAACGGTGATAGCCGCCTAATTAATTGGCCCGCATGATATCACTTATGCTGCGTTATTTATTTTCTTCCGCGCAACAAAAAGCCCCGAACACACTGTGCTCGGGGCTTTTCTAAATAAGTACCTGACGGTTACCCGGTCGGCGCTCCGATACTCTTCATGGGGAGACCCCTAAACACAAAGCCCCGACCAAACGGCCGGGGCTTCGCTAAATAAGTGCCTGACGATGACCTACTCTCGCATGGGGAGACCCCACACTACCATCGGCGCGAAGCGGTTTCACTGCTGAGTTCGGCATGGGATCAGGTGGTTCACGCTTGCTATGGTCGTCAGGCGTAACTTTAAATGTCTATCATGCTGTACGGTGTTTTGTGGCGTCTCTCTTACCAAGCCCTGTGTCGTCAACAGTCGGCTCAGTGCGCGTATCCGGTTCTCTCGTTATCATCACGACCAGACCCCTTGGGTGTTATAGGGTCAAGCCTCACGGGCCATTAGTACACGTTAGCTCAACACCTTGCAGCGCTTCCACACCGTGCCTATCAACCAGCTGGTCTCGCTGGGCCCTTCAGGAGGCTCGTGGCCTCAGGGATGTCTCATCTTGAAGGGGGCTTCCCGCTTAGATGCTTTCAGCGGTTATCCCGTCCGCACATAGCTACCCGGCAATGCCACTGGCGTGACAACCGGAACACCAGAGGTGCGTCCACTCCGGTCCTCTCGTACTAGGAGCAGCCCTTCTCAAACATCCAACGCCCACGGCAGATAGGGACCGAACTGTCTCACGACGTTCTAAACCCAGCTCGCGTACCACTTTAAATGGCGAACAGCCATACCCTTGGGACCGACTTCAGCCCCAGGATGTGATGAGCCGACATCGAGGTGCCAAACACCGCCGTCGATGTGAACTCTTGGGCGGTATCAGCCTGTTATCCCCGGAGTACCTTTTATCCGTTGAGCGATGGCCCTTCCATACAGAACCACCGGATCACTAGAACCTGCTTTCGCACCTGCTCGACGTGTCTGTCTCGCAGTCAAGCACCCTTATGCTCTTGCACTCATTGCACGATGTCCGACCGTGCTGAGGGTACCTTCGTGCTCCTCCGTTACGCTTTGGGAGGAGACCGCCCCAGTCAAACTACCCACCACACACTGTCCTCGATCCGGATAACGGACCTGAGTGAGAACGCCAATGATGCCAGGCTGGTATTTCAAGTTTGGCTCCCTTCGAACTGGCGTCCAAAGTTCAAAGCCTCCCAGCTATCCTACACAGGCAACATCAGCGTCCAGTGTGAAGCTATAGTAAAGGTTCACGGGGTCTTTCCGTCTAGCCGCGGGTACACCGCATCTTCACGGCGATTTCAATTTCACTGAGTCTCGGGTGGAGACAGCGTGGCCATCATTACGCCATTCGTGCAGGTCGGAACTTACCCGACAAGGAATTTCGCTACCTTAGGACCGTTATAGTTACGGCCGCCGTTTACCGGGGCTTCAATCAAGAGCTTCGGACGAATCCTAACACCATCATTTAACCTTCCGGCACCGGGCAGGCGTCACACCCTATACGTCCGCTTGCGCGTTAGCAGAGTGCTGTGTTTTTAATAAACAGTTGCAGCCACCTGGTATCTTCGACCGGTTCTCGCTTAAGCCGCGAGGGCTCTCACAATACGCCGGCGTGCCTTCTCCCGAAGTTACGGCACCATTTTGCCTAGTTCCTTCACCCGAGTTCTCTCAAGCGCCTTGGGATTCTCACCCTGACCACCTGTGTCGGTTTGGGGTACGGTCGCACATGATCTGAAGCTTAGAGGCTTTTCCTGGAAGCGTGGCATCGATGACTTCAACACCTTAGTGTCTTCGTCTCGTCTCTCGGCCTTAAGGGTCCGGATTTACCTAAACCCTCAGCCTACGGACTTTCACCAGGACTACCAACGCCTGGCTCATCTAGCCTTCTTCGTCCCCCCATCGCAACCATGTCCGGTACGGGAATATTGACCCGTTTCCCATCGACTACGCCTTTCGGCCTCGCCTTAGGGGCCGACTCACTCTGCTCCGATTAGCGTCGAACAGAAACCCTTGGTCTTCCGGCGAGGGAGTTTTTCACTCCCTTTATCGTTACTCATGTCAGCATTCGCACTCGTGATACCTCCAGCAGACTTCTCAATCCACCTTCATCGGCGTACACGACGCTCCTCTACCGCGCATTCCTAAGAACGCACCCGTAGCTTCGGTACCTGGTTTAGCCCCGTTACATCTTCCGCGCAGGCCGACTCGACTAGTGAGCTATTACGCTTTCTTTAAAGGATGGCTGCTTCTAAGCCAACCTCCTAGCTGTCTGAGCCTTCCCACATCGTTTCCCACTTAACCAGGATTTCGGGACCTTAGCTGACGGTCTGGGTTGTTTCCCTTTTCACAACGGACGTTAGCACCCGCTGTGTGTCTCCCACGCTCGCACTCACCGGTATTCGGAGTTTGCCTCGGGTTGGTAAGTCGGGATGACCCCCTAGCCGAAACAGTGCTCTACCCCCGGCGGTGATACGTGAGGCGCTACCTAAATAGCTTTCGAGGAGAACCAGCTATCTCCGAGCTTGATTAGCCTTTCACTCCGATCCACAAGTCATCCAAATCTTTTTCAACAGATCCTGGTTCGGGCCTCCAATTGATGTTACTCAATCTTCACCCTGCTCATGGATAGATCGCTCGGTTTCGGGTCTATATCCAGCGACTGTGTCGCCCAGTTAAGACTCGGTTTCCCTACGGCTCCCCTATACGGTTAACCTCGCCACTGAATATAAGTCGCTGACCCATTATACAAAAGGTACGCAGTCACCCAACAAGTGGGCTCCTACTGCTTGTACGCACACGGTTTCAGGATCTATTTCACTCCCCTCTCCGGGGTTCTTTTCGCCTTTCCCTCACGGTACTGGTTCACTATCGGTCAGCCAGGAGTATTTAGCCTTGGAGGATGGTCCCCCCGTCTTCAGTCAAGGTTTCTCGTGCCCCGACCTACTCGATTTCACATGATCAGACTTTCGACTACGGGGCTATCACCCGCTACGGCCGCGCTTCCCAACGCATTCGCCTAATCAGTCACATGCTTAAGGGCTGGTCCCCGTTCGCTCGCCGCTACTAGGGGAATCTCGGTTGATTTCTTTTCCTCAGGGTACTTAGATGTTTCAGTTCCCCTGGTTCGCCTCCTGGCCCTATAGATTCAGGACAGGATACCGATCTTGTGATCGGTGGGTTTCCCCATTCAGAAATGCCCGGGTCACAGGTTGTTTGCCACCTCGCCGAGCCTTATCGCAGGCTTCCACGTCTTTCATCGCCTCTGGCTGCCTAGGCATCCACCGTGTGCGCTTCATTGCTTGACCCTATAACCCGAAGGAGTCTGGTATCTCGCAATGATAACGATTGCCGGATACGCTTGAGACGTATCACAAAACAATTACGTAGGAACGTTAAAAAACGTTCCTGTCAGCATGATATACATTGTTAAAGAGCGACTGCTATGCGCAGTGATAAGCGGATGCTTTTTTCACTTTAAAAGAAAACGAAAGGTCTTTAAAAAAAGGTCTTTTTTCTTTTTTCAATGTGAAGACAACGCTTATCACTGCGTATCGGCAGTTTCTTGATCAGGTAATTCATTGTGAGCGCTTACCGCGAGGATAATGCATCGTTTAAGGAGGTGATCCAGCCGCAGGTTCCCCTACGGCTACCTTGTTACGACTTCACCCCAGTCATGAACCACACCGTGGTGATCGCCCTCCAAAGTTAGGCTAACCACTTCTGGTGCAGTCCACTCCCATGGTGTGACGGGCGGTGTGTACAAGGCCCGGGAACGTATTCACCGTGACATTCTGATTCACGATTACTAGCGATTCCGACTTCACGGAGTCGAGTTGCAGACTCCGATCCGGACTGAGACCGGCTTTAAGGGATTCGCTGACTCTCGCGAGCTCGCCGCCCTTTGTACCGGCCATTGTAGCACGTGTGTAGCCCTACCCGTAAGGGCCATGATGACTTGACGTCGTCCCCACCTTCCTCCGGTTTGTCACCGGCAGTCTCCTTAGAGTTCCCACCATTACGTGCTGGCAAATAAGGACAAGGGTTGCGCTCGTTACGGGACTTAACCCAACATTTCACAACACGAGCTGACGACAGCCATGCAGCACCTGTCTTACAGTTCCCGAAGGCACACCAAGATCTCTCTCGGCTTCTGTAGATGTCAAGGGTAGGTAAGGTTCTTCGCGTTGCATCGAATTAAACCACATGCTCCACCGCTTGTGCGGGCCCCCGTCAATTCATTTGAGTTTTAACCTTGCGGCCGTACTCCCCAGGCGGTCGACTTATCGCGTTAACTTCGCCACAAAGTGCGCTAGGCACCCAACGGCTGGTCGACATCGTTTACGGCGTGGACTACCAGGGTATCTAATCCTGTTTGCTACCCACGCTTTCGCACCTCAGTGTCAGTGTCAGTCCAGAAGGCCGCCTTCGCCACTGGTATTCCTCCCGATCTCTACGCATTTCACCGCTACACCGGGAATTCTACCTTCCTCTCCTGCACTCTAGCCTGATAGTTCCGGATGCCGTTCCCAGGTTGAGCCCGGGGCTTTCACAACCGGCTTATCAAGCCACCTACGCGCGCTTTACGCCCAGTAATTCCGATTAACGCTTGCACCCTCCGTATTACCGCGGCTGCTGGCACGGAGTTAGCCGGTGCTTCTTCTGCGAGTGATGTCTTTCCTGGCGGGTATTAACCACCAGGCGTTCTTCCTCGCTGAAAGTGCTTTACAACCCGAGGGCCTTCTTCACACACGCGGCATGGCTGGATCAGGGTTGCCCCCATTGTCCAATATTCCCCACTGCTGCCTCCCGTAGGAGTTCGGGCCGTGTCTCAGTCCCGATGTGGCTGATCATCCTCTCAGACCAGCTACGGATCGTCGCCTTGGTGAGCCGTTACCTCACCAACCAGCTAATCCGGCATAGGCTCATCCGATAGCGGGAGCCAAAGCCCCCTTTCTCCCGTAGGACGTATGCGGTATTAGCCTGGGTTTCCCCAGGTTATCCCCCACTACCGGGTAGATTCCTATGCATTACTCACCCGTCCGCCGCTCGTCAGCATCTAGCAAGCTAGATCTGTTACCGCTCGACTTGCATGTGTTAGGCCTGCCGCCAGCGTTCAATCTGAGCCATGATCAAACTCTTCAGTTTAAGATCGTTGCGGTTCTTACCTGCCACCCAAAAGCGACAGAAGCGAACCAAACTTGGCTCAAGGGTCAAACGAATTCATTCAGTATCGGCTTCGAAAAGCCGTAGTGCTTGAGTCGCTTGCCTTGATAATAGGTGATTTATCACCCTCATCGGCAAGCGCCCACATGAATTACCTGATCAAATTATTAAAGAGCGTTTCGCTTTACAAAACCGGCCAACCGGTGAACGGCTTGGCCTCAGCGAGGAAGGCGTATTCTACGCACTTCCGGGTGGTTGTCAATGACTAATTGGCGCGAGGTGATGCAAACCCACTGTCACCATCAGCAACCTAACTCACTGACAAACCGAGGATTTTTAACCCCTCCCACCGCCAGCAACGCTTGGCGTCCCCGGCAGCGGATGCGTACTTTACGGCTTCACCGCCGGGTTGGCAAGAGGGTGCTAAAAATAAAAAAGCGGCAGGTCTGGTTCAAAGAACCAAGCCTGCCGCAAACCACCGACCAGAACACCTGATCAGAGAGTGCCCACTCGCGGCCTGTGGCCGCGTCAACCGTTAATCAAATTTCAAACCCTAGGCCAAAGTCTTCACTGGAGATCGCCATCAGACTACCCGCACCCGATTGGATCATCTGCGCATGCGCTTTGGTGCGCGGCAATAACCGCTGGTAATAGAAACGTGCCGTATTCAACTTGGCAGCATAGAAGGCCTTTTCATCGCCCGTCAGAGAGAGGGAGGCTTGTTTGGCGGCGCGAGCAAACAGGTAAGCCAACGTGACGTAGCCGGAGTACATAAGGTAATCAACGCTCGCTGCACCGACTTCTTCACGGTCCTGCATAGCTTTCATGCCCACGCCCATGGTCAGCTCACCCCACTCAGCGTTCAGCTTGGCCAGCGGCTCAACAAACTCTTTAAGGTCAGGGTTATCGGCTTCTGCCTTGCAGAACTTGTGAATCTCTTTGGTGAACACTTTTAGCGATTCACCCTGACTCATGAGCACCTTACGGCCCAGCAGATCCAGCGCCTGAATACCGGTCGTGCCTTCATAAAGGCGGGTGATACGCGCATCACGTACCAACTGCTCCATGCCCCACTCTTTGATAAACCCATGGCCTCCGTAGATCTGTACGCCCTCGTTGGTACTTTCAAAACCAACTTCGGTCAGGAAAGCCTTAACGATAGGCGTTAGCAAACCAAGCAGGGTTTCAGCGTGATCTCGCTCTTCACCGGCCTGCCCATGCTCGACCACGTCTAGCATTTGCGCGGTATACAGCACCAACATGCGCCCGCCTTCAGCAAAGGCTTTCTGCGTTAGCAGCATGCGGCGCACATCGGGATGAACGATGATCGGATCTGCCGGCTTTTCAGGGGCCTGCTTACCTGACAGACCGCGCATCTGCAGCCGGTCGCGGGCGTAGCTGAGTGAGTTCTGGAAGCTGGCCTCGATCAACCCCAGCCCCTGAATACCGACGCCGAGACGTGCGGCATTCATCATGGTGAACATACACGCCAGCCCTTTGTTGGGCGGCCCCACCAAGTAGCCGGTCGCATCGTCAAAATTCATGACACAGGTGGCATTACCATGAATACCCATCTTGTGCTCTAAAGAGCCACAGGCCACGCCATTGCGTTCGCCAGGATTGCCTTCAGCATTCGGCAGGAATTTGGGGACGACAAATAGTGAAATACCCTTGGAGCCTTCAGGCGCATCGGGGAGCTTTGCCAGCACCAAGTGCACGATGTTCTCGGCAAGGTTGTGCTCACCCGCCGAGATAAAAATCTTGGTACCGGTAATTGCATACGCATCGCCCTCAACGGGCACCGCGCGGGTTTTGATGAGCCCGAGGTCGGTTCCGCAGTGCGGCTCGGTGAGACACATGGTCCCCGTCCAGATGCCTTCAACCAGCTTGGTAAGATAGGCCGCCTTTTGCTCTTCAGTACCATGATGCTTCAGCGCATCGGCTGCGCCATGGGAAAGCCCCGGATACATCCCCCATGCCAAGTTAGTTGCGCAGATCATTTCGGAGAGCATCATCGCCAACGAAGGCGGCAAGCCCTGACCACCTTGCTCAAGGTCCGCGGCCAGACTCGGCCAGCCCCCTTCAACGTACTGCTGGTAGGCCTCTTTAAAGCCTTTAGGCGCTTTAACCTCTCCTCCTTCTAACAGGCACCCCTCTTCATCGCCGCTTTGATTGATAGGCAGCAACACCTCGCGAGCAAAGCGGGCACCTTCCTCCAAAATGGCACTAACCACATCTGGAGAAGCCTCATCACCGTTGGGTAGCGATGCGTAATGACTGGGGTAGTCAAACATTTCGTCCATAACGAAACGCATGTCACGTAAGGGGGCCTGGTAGCTGGGCATGGCACTTCTCCTAAAACAGGGGGCTGAAAGCAACAAACGCTTATAGGGAACGGCTTTCAAACACATGTTTGAAATTAACGTGCAGCCAACAGCGAGTCAAGCGATCGTTTGAATTAATCGACTCAACTTGCCACTACTTTGGTAGAAGTAATAATAAACAGCTGACTAAAAAGAAAAAACCTGCCAACAATAGCGCTGGCAGGTCTTGTTTTTAAGCAATCAATACGCTTTATTGCTTAATCACTGCATTCGAATCCCTCCGTCCAACCGGATCACCTCACCGTTCAGCATGGGGTTAGCGATAATCTGCTCGGCTAGCTGGGCAAATTCTTCAGGCTTGCCCAGCCGTTTGGGGAAAGGCACCGCGGCAGCCAACGCCTGGGCTGCATCGTCAGGTATCTCGCTCATCATGGGCGTTTCAAATACGCCAGGGGCAATGGCCATCACCCGGATAGCATGACGCGATAGTTCGCGCGCGGCGGGAAGACTCATACTAATAACGCCAGCTTTAGATGCACTGTAGGCGCACTGACCTACTTGGCCATCGAACGCAGCGATAGATGCAGTATTGATAATGATACCGCGCTCGCCGCTTTCATCAGGAGCATTTTTAGCCATCGCCGCAGCGGCCAAGCGCATTACATTGAAAGTGCCCACCAGGTTGATATTGATCGTCTTCGCATAGCTGTCCAGATCAGCCGGCGTGCCTTCACGGTCGACCAGTTTGGCTACGCTCACCACGCCTGCACAGTGTATAACCCCAGATAGCCCAAGCTCGCCTCCTAACGCAACCGCCTTATCAACCGCTTGCTGCATTTGCTCTGCAGAGGTGATATCGGCCAGGCATGCTTGAGCACCCTCCCCCAGCGTCTGGGCATGGGCGTTTACGCTTTCGTTTAAGTCGCAGAGCATCACGCGGGCCCCTCCGGCGACCAGGCGCTCGGCGGTGGCGGCCCCCAACCCGGAAGCGGCTCCGGTGATTAAAAACGTATGATCCTTCACTTGCATGATGATGTTTCCCTGTTATTAAAGCGTTACTGACTCAGGTTGGCGTCTTCAGCCGCCTGGGCACGCAATTTGAAGCGCTGGATCTTGCCACTGGGCGTTTTGGGCAGCTCGTCGACAAACTCGATGACACGAGGAAATGCGTGGGTCGATAATCGCTCGCGCACTTGCTGGCGAATTTCCTCCGCAAGCGCCTCACTAGGCTCATAGCCATCACGCAACACAATATACGACTTGATCACCTCGCCACGGATTTCATCAGGCTGGCCGACCGCCGCCGATTCCGCCACCGCGGGGTGCGCCATGACGCTGTTTTCGACATCGGTCGGGCCAACCCGATAGCCAGAGGTGGTAATGATGTCATCATCGCGACCGGCGAACTGAAACGAGCCATCCTCGTTACGAATCACCACGTCACCAGTCAGGTAATAACCCTTCACAAAAGGGTCTTTCTCTTGCCAGGTATAGCCCTGAAAAAAGTGCGCCGGGGATTGCTCAATATCCACGGCCAAAACGCCCGGCTCGCCAGGCGGCAACTCATTATACTCAGCGTCCAGAATCGCCAAGCGGTACCCTGGCATGGGCACACCCATGGCACCGACATGTTTGGGATGATCAAGGGCATGATGGTTGTTACACGTCATCCCGGTTTCGGTTTGACCGTAGTGATCCATGACAGAGCATCCCAGCGACTTTTCTACCCAGGTAACGACCTCGGTGTTAAGGGGCTCGCCGGCAGAGCTCGCGGCGCGAAGCTCCAAGGTCTGATGAGCATCATCAAATAGACCGGACGCTTTCATCAATCGATAGGCCGTTGGCGCTGCGGCAAAGTTGGTAATTCGGTGGCGCTTCATAAACTCAAGCGCACCGTCAGCAGTAAATCCGGCTTCGCAAAAGTGAGTCGTTACCCCTAGTAGCAGCGGGCCGGCGATCGCATAGTAAAGGCCATAAGCCCAGCCCGGATCCGCCATATTCCAGAAACGATCATCTTCCCGAAGGTCAACCGCAAGCTCCATATAGAGGGCAAACGCCGTCATACCGGAAAGCGGTACGGCAACGCCTTTAGGCTTACCGACCGTTCCAGAGGTAAACATCTGCAAAAAGGGCTTTTCAGGTGCCAAGCGCGGCGGCTCACCCTCCATTGACGCATGCGTCAACGCTGCGTGCCAATCGTGGTCGTCTGGATGCTCGCTTGTTGAACCACCCACCGCCAATACGGGCGGGCACTGGCTTAAGCCATCAAACTTGTAACGATTCACATGGTCCGTGATCACTAGCTTGGTATCAGCCCGTCCAAGGCGATAATCCACCGCATCAGGGCCAAAGGCGGTAAACAACGGTTGGTAAACCGCGCCAATACGCCAAGCCGCCAGTACCGCCACCAGCAACGGTAGCGAGCGGGGGAGCATACACGCGATGCGGTCCCCCTCGCCCAACCCTTGACCTTGAAACCAACCCGCCAGTTTAGCGCTTTGTTGATCAAGCTCTGCGTAGCTCAACGTGTGCGTCGCCCCGTCTACATCTTCTTGCACCAGAGCCAACACATGGCCCCGACCTGCACGAACATGGCGCCCACAACATGCTTCGAAAGCGTTTAATTGGCCGTCCTGATGGTCATCAAGCTTGGCAATCACCTCTCCGATGGAAAACGTATCAAGGTAATCCGAATAATTGGGTTGTGATGTCGCTGTCATGATAGCTCTCTTAAATATTGTTGGTAGTGAGCATCGGGCTACGCAGTCGCGAGCGTTGTAATTATCAGTTTACGTTAACGGAACCCTTTGAATAAAACCCAAGCTAAAAGCAAACGCGGTGAAGCGCAAGCGAGTAGCCGCGTTTGATGGTTATACGTTAGTCGAGAGAGGCCAATGACTGACGTATGCTTAGCGGGCCATAATCATCGCAACCAGTTCATCGGCTAAATCATCTGGTGTCCTAGGCCCGTCGGGATCATACCAACGTACCGTCCAGTTTAACGCGCCCAAGATAAAGCGGGAGACCAAAAAACGGTCCCCATGAATCAGCCCAGCGGCCAACGCATCATCGATTACGGCGACCCATTGCGCCTCATAAGCATCGCGTAGATGACTGAGGTGAGCACTGGCAGCCGGGGTTAAACGTCGCCATTCAAACAGCGCTACCACGTGGGCATTGCGGTCGGTAAATAGTGTTTCCAGATGAGCTCGCGCCATCGCACGGAGGCGTGCTTCGGGGGTTTCTCCACAGCTTTCGAGAGCCCGGCGTGCGATAAAAAGGGCATTGTGAGTTCCTTCTTCGATTACCGCCGCCAGGATTTCTTGCTTATCTTTGAAATGATGAAACAAGCTACCGGACTTAATGCCCATTTCCTGCGCCAGCATACGGACCGTGGTGCGGTCGAAACCTTCTTGGACAAAAAGCTGAGCCGCAAGGCGTGTTAATTCCTTGCGACGTGGAGAGGCATTCATTACATTCATGTTGTTCACACTAGCGCTTGCTTGGTTACCCAGGAGAAGACCACAGCACCGGCAACGGGTCAACGCATAGCGCGCCACTCAGCGAGATAATCACAATAACCTTTAAGGAGTACACCATGAGTAACGCCACAGACATTGTATTTCTGTCGGCTGCGCGCACCCCCATGGGCGGCATGATGGGCAGCCTGTCAAGCCTGAGTGCACCTGAGCTGGGCGCGACGGCCATCCGCGCTGCGATTGAGCGTGCAGGCATCGACCCTGCAACGGTCGAAGAAGGCATTATGGGCTGTGTATTACCTGCTGGCGTCAAGCAAGGGCCGGCCCGGCAAGCTATGCGTCAGGCGGGCATCCCCGATGCCAACGGCGCCACCACTATTAACAAGCTGTGCGGCTCGGGAATGAAAGCCACTATGCTGGCTCACGATCTGATCAAAGCAGGCAGTGGCGATATAATCCTTGCAGGCGGTATGGAATCCATGTCCAATGCCCCGCACGTGCTCACCAAGGCACGCAGCGGTTATCGGCTAGGCCATGGTGAGCTGAAAGATCACATGTTCCTGGATGGCCTGGAAGATGCTGAAACAGGTAAGTTGATGGGCGTCTTCGCCCAGGATGTCGCGTCTCAACGTGGCTACACCCGCGAGCGGCTGGACGATTTTGCCATTGCCTCGCTCGAGCGAGCCATGGCGGCTACCAATGCAGGCCACTTAGCAGCTGAGATGGCACCTGTAACCGTCACCTCTCGCCAGGGCGACTCCTTGGTTGAACATGACGAGCAGCCGTTCCAGGCCAAGCTGGATAAAATTCGCCAGCTGCGCCCTGCCTTTGCCAAAGAGGGCACGATAACCGCCGCCAACTCAAGCTCAATTTCGGACGGCGCTTCGGCACTTCTTTTAGCGAGTCAGGCAGCGGCAGATCAACACGGCATTAAACCACTAGCACGCATGTTGGGGCACACGACCCACTCACGCCACCCGAGTGAATTCACGATCGCCCCTGTGGGCGCGATTGAAAAGCTGATGAAAAAGCTAAGCTGGGGCGTCAATGACGTTGATCTATTTGAAATCAACGAAGCCTTTGCCGTGGTGACACTGATGGCAATGGATGATTTGGGGCTGCCCCACGACAAGGTCAACGTTTTTGGCGGTGCCTGCGCCCAAGGCCACCCGATTGGCTCTACCGGCTCACGCATTATCGCGACCTTGATCCATGCATTGCGTACTAAAGGTGGCAAACGTGGCATTGCTAGCTTATGCATTGGCGGTGGCGAAGCAACGGCCATCGCCGTAGAGCTAATCGATTAACCAGCAATTTCAAGGCTAAATCACACCGATTAGCACCCTGGCAGAATGTCAGCCAGGGCGCTTTTGACAACCAGTGATTTGGCACTACGAGGCGGCAAGCAAACGGGCTTTATGGTCATCCTGTTGGCGGCTTGCTATAGCTGATTCATCCTGGCTAAGCTGCTCCCATCCGGGATATTCAGCGTCCTCCCCATTGGCATGATTTCGGCCTGCATCAGTTACTTCCTCGACAACACTGAATTGGCCGGCATATTCACGCATCTGCAAGGCTTCCTGGGACAACACCTCTGCGCTCTGGGCCGCCTGATTGACTAAGCGCATGGTGTCTTGGGTCGTGGTATCGATTTGGGTAACCGCTTGATTGACCTCTTCAATGCCACGCCGCTGCTCCTCAGAAGCATGAGTAATTTGCGTCATCTGCGTGTTCACATTACTCGCTGCCTGCATAATCGCCCGCGTATGTTCACCGGCCTGCTGGGACAGAACGCTACCCTCCTGGACACTCGCACTCGATGCTTCAATGCGAGTTCGAATCTCGCTTGCGGCATTAGCACTGCGCGTTGCCAGTGCACGTACTTCACTGGCAACCACCGCGAACCCACGCCCGTGCTCACCGGCACGCGCCGCTTCAACCGATGCATTGAGTGCTAAAATATTGGTTTGGAAAGCAATACTCTCAATCATGCGAATAATGCTTTGAATCTCTTCGGAGTGACTATTTATCGCCTCCATAGTGGCGATAAACTGGCTAATCACCTCATCACCCTGCTGCGCTTTATGGGACACATCCGCCGTTGACTGACTAACATGCGCCGCGCTTTCAGCATTTTGATTCACCGTGGCGGTCAGTTGCTCCAAGCTCGCGGCCATTTGCTGCAAGGCCGAGACTTGAGTGTCGGTTTGGCTCGCCAACAGCTGGTTCTGTTCGGTCATCTCCTGACTATTGCTATATACCTGCTGGCTGCTCGCATTAAGCCGATTAACCGTGGCCGTCAGCGAGTGCTGCATCTTATCCAGCTCACTAAACAGCTGACCAATTTCGTTATTTGAGTGCGCTTTTACCGGCGCCGACAGGTCACCATTAGCAATGCGCTGGAAGTGCCCAGTGATTTTCTTCAACGGGCGAAGCACGTTTTTACGCACGCCCCATACCACTACCGCCACTACCAGCAACGCAGTACCTAGCGCCGCAATCACGCCCCAAAAAAGCAGCGACGAAACCTGCTCAAAGCGCGCGAACAGCACGTTACCACGCTGGGTTGAGGCTTCAAAAAATGCTTCGGTACTCTCCACAAACTGTTGACTACTATCATCCACCCGCGACTCGCCTGAGAAGAAACCGGAGATATCGCGCTCTTCCAGCATCATCATCTGAAGATTGAGATTATTGTTAACGAATGACTGAAAGTTCGATGCTAATTGATCCACCAACGCCTGCTGATTGGGCTCAAAATCACTCGCTGTAAATTGAGAGAAATTCTCAGAGGCCGAGTCCAGCAACCGCTGGGCTTCTTCTATCAAGGGGTCAGGCCGATCAAATGAAGGACTACGGATTAACTCCGCCGCACGGTTCATCTGAATACGCGAACGCAATAGCTGGGAGTAGGCGCTATCGAGGTTGCTAATTTGCGCCATGTCCCCTTCATGCAGCGACGTGAATGCCTCACGACCAAAATGGTTGGCGAACAGCCCCAGCGTGCCAATGACGAGAACTAAACCACTGAACGCAACCAGCACAAACGTCCAGCTTGCTTTGACGCTTAAGTTATTAATCCATTTCATCTCTACCCGCACCTTTTAGCTAAGTTTAATTATACTTATGGAGGGGTAGCCAAAGCTGAAGGCGCCGGCGAATCTCTAATAACGCCTGCTCATAAGCATCTGCCTTGCCAATCAGGCGAGGATCTCGAATATCCCAGAACAGCACATCGCCCGCCTTTCCTTGCCAATCGCGGCAGGCTTGCTGGGCCTTATCACACAGCACAATGACAAAGTCGAAGGTCTCGCTTTCAAATACATCCAACGGCTTACTGCGTAAGCCTTCGGTAGGAAGCCCATGCTTGTGTAACGCCTCAAGTGTCAACGCATGGGGCTCATCGGGTTCAGAACCGGCACTAAAGGCTTCAAAACGATCATCTGCCAAATGGCGAAGCAGCGCCTCCCCCATCAGAGACCGTGCAGAGTTAGCATTGCAAAGGAACAACACGCGGCGCTTCGCCATAAATAAACAGCCTCTTATGTAGTTAGTGGCTGTTACTCTACGCCGGGTTCATGACGGCAATATTTCATGCATGGCGCGGCACTAGAAATATACGGAAAACCATATATTATGGAAAACAATGCGCGTTGCAGCAGCACGCTCCCAACGGATGCATTCACGCGCCCTTCGATCAAGGAGTTCTATATGTCATCGCTGCAGGATAAAGCGTCGCCCTCCACCGCCGACGGCATGGGCCTTTTCGAGCGCTATCTCTCGCTGTGGGTCGCCTTTGCCATTGTCGCGGGTATCTTGCTCGGGCAACTCGCCCCGGCAGTACCGCAGGCCCTGTCACGCTTTGAGGTGGCCCAGGTCTCTATCCCTATCGCGGTACTCATCTGGGCCATGATTTTCCCCATGATGGCGCAAATTGACTTCACCGCCATTGCGGGAGTCCGCCGCCAGCCCAAAGGGCTGACCATCACCACGGCCGTCAATTGGCTGATCAAGCCCTTCTCCATGTTTGCCATTGCCTGGCTGTTTTTTATGGTGATTTTTCGCCCCTTTATTCCTCACGAACTAGCCAGCGAATATCTAGCGGGCGCGATCCTGCTAGGCGCCGCCCCCTGCACCGCCATGGTATTTGTATGGAGCTACCTGACACGTGGTGACGCGGCTTATACGCTGGTACAAGTCGCTCTCAATGATCTGATCATGCTGTTCGCCTTCGCTCCTATCGTGGTCTTTCTTCTGGGCATCTCCAACATTCAGGTGCCCTGGGACACCGTCGCGCTATCGGTCTTGCTGTATATCGTGATTCCCCTGGCGGCAGGCTACGTCACGCGGCAAAGCTTGATCAAAAAACACGGCGCCGAGTGGTACGACAATGTCTTTATGAAGCGCGTCGGCCCGATCACCCCGATCGGCCTGATCATTACCCTGGTGCTGCTGTTTGCCTTCCAGGGCGAGGTGATTCTGAACAACCCGCTGCATATTGTCTTGATCGCGATACCGCTGATTATTCAGACCTTCTTTATCTTCTTCATCGCTTACGGCTGGGCGAAAGCCTGGCGAGTCCCTCATAACATCGCCGCACCCGGGGCGATGATTGGCGCGAGCAACTTTTTTGAACTCGCGGTCGCGGCCGCCATTGCGCTATTCGGCATGCAGTCTGGCGCGGCACTGGCCACGGTGGTGGGTGTATTGGTCGAAGTACCGCTTATGCTTGCGCTGGTGAGAATTGCCAATAACACGCGAAATCAGTTCCATGTAGGATGAGTTTCATGGACGTGCTAGATAGCTGCCTAGTGGCAGTGCCAACGCCATCAATGCACTGGAAGCCACCAAGGCCGCCGATACCCAAAGGCAAGCACTTAGCCCGTATGCCATATACAGCCAGCCTGACAGCAGCGTGCCAATTAAACGCCCCATGGCATTGGCCATATAGTAAAAGCCGACGTCCATGGAAACGCCATCGGCGCGGGCATAATGCACAATCAGGTAGCTGTGCCAGCTGGAATTGATCGCGAACAGGACACCAAAGGCGAGCAGGCCGACGACCAGCCATTCAACCTCTGCCAGGGGTAGCAACGCCAGCAGGATCGCGAGCCCCGCCAGCGTCGCTGCCCAGCCTGCGGTAAGCGAGCGCGCATCGCCTTTGATCAGCCGGGTTAGCTTGGGCGCCTGGGTTTGCACTCCGCCGTAGCCTATGATCCATACCGCCAGCAAGCCGCCCACCGTCCAGTGTGACCAGCCATGTTGATCGTATAAAAACACCGGCAGCGCCACGACGAACCACACGTCGCGGGAGGCAAACAGGCAAAATCGTGCCGCGGACAGCACGTTGATGGCGCGCGATTTGGAGAAAATCTCGGAAAACTTAGGTTTTACCTTTTGGCGCCCCAGGTCCGCCTTCAGTCGCCATAGCGAAAGCGCCAGCACACCCCCCAGCATGACCGCCATCACCAATACCGCCGCCTGAAAACCAATCAAGGTCAACAGCAGACCACCGACAAAGAAGCCCAGCCCTTTCAGGGCGTTCTTGGAACCGGTTAGCATCGCCACCCATCGGTAAAGCGCGCTATTGGCGTTGGCGCTATCGCTGGGCACGAGCACCTTGACGGCACTCTTGGCGCTCATCTTGTTGAGATCTTTGGCGATGCCCGATAACGCCTGGGCGGCCATCACCCAGGCAACGGTCAGTAGGCTCGCAGGTACCATCAGCATGGCAAGGGCAATGATCTGCAGCCCCAGGCCCACATTCATCGTGCGGTTGAGTCCCAGCCGAGCACCCAGCCAGCCGCCTACCAGGTTGGTCACCACGCCAAAGGCTTCGTAAAACAAAAACAGCATGGCTATTTCAAACGGCGAATAGCCCAGCTGATGAAAGTGCATCACCACCAGCATGCGCAAAGCGCCGTCAGTAATCGTGAACGCCCAGTAGTTGCCGGTGATCAGCATGTACTGGCGCACCTCGAAAGGGAGCGCCTTTACGCGCGCAAGCAGTGAATCAGCCACGCTCCACCTGCTCGCCACCTACCTTCAGGGCCAGCTCGGCCGTGCGGTTGGCGTAGCCCCACTCGTTGTCGTACCAAGCGTAGAGTTTGAGCTGTGTACCGTTGATCACCATGGTGGAAAGCGCATCGATAATCGAGCTGCGCGGGTCGGTACGGTAATCGATCGACACCAGCGGGCGTTCCTCATAGCCCAGAATGCCCGCAAGAGCACCATCGGCGGCATGCTTCAATGCCTGATTGACTTCCTCGACGGTGACCTCGCGCTCAAGCTCGAAGACCATATCGGTGAGCGAGGCGTTGGCCAGCGGCACGCGAATCGCGTGGCCGTTCAGCTTGCCTTCCAGCTCGGGAAATATCGCGGTGATGGCTTTTGCCGAACCGGTGGTGGTGGGAATCAGGCTCATGCCGCAGGCGCGCGCCCGGCGCAGGTCCTTGTGTGGCGCGTCCAGAATGGTTTGCGTGTTGGTGATATCGTGCACCGTGGTCATGGAACCATGCCGGATACCGAAGGTTTCCTGAATGACTTTAACCACCGGCGCCAGACAGTTGGTCGTACAGCTGGCGGCGGTTACGATTTTGTGCAGCTCAGGATCATACAGATGATCGTTCACGCCGACGACCACGTTTAGCACCCCCTCTTCTTTCACCGGAGCACTAACCACTACGCGCTGAACACCTTGGTCAAAATACGCCTGAAGTTTAGCGCTGGTTTTCATTTTGCCCGAACACTCAATAACCACGTCACAACCCGACCAATCGCTATCCATAATCTCCTTGTTGGCACTAAACGCGATGGCATCGCCGTCGATCAACACGGCATCTTGACTCGCAGAAATCCCTCCACCCGGTGACCAATGCCCATGAACGGAATCAAACTCGAGCAAGTGTGCGAAGGTCGCGGCGTCACCGCCTGGATCATTAATGCGCGCCACCTCAGCCTCACCTGCTTCTACCTGCGCCCATAAACTCCGCACTGCCAATCGACCAATGCGACCGAAACCGTTTATACCAATACGCAGTGTCATGGGGGTCTCCTAAGTAATCTGGTGCATGAAAACAAAATAATCATATGCGTTAAAACATATATGAATAGCCAAAAAAACACTGCCTACTACTACCGTCCAGGCCCACCACCGCGATGGTGAGCCTGGTTGGCTAGCAGTATTTAGCCGTACCGGCCTGAGATATAGTCTTCGGTTTTCTTTTTTGCCGGGGTTGAGAACATCACTTTCGTATCGTTATACTCAATGATTTCCCCCAGGTGGAAAAACGCCGTGTAATCAGCCACGCGGGCCGCCTGCTGCATATTGTGCGTTACCGTGACGATGGTAAATTTCTCTTTCAAGCGATCCATTAAGTCTTCAATGGTTGCCGTAGAAATCGGATCAAGTGCCGATGTGGGCTCATCCATTAGGATCACATCAGGCTGCACGGCAATCGCCCGAGCAATACACAAACGCTGTTGCTGACCACCGGATAGTGACGTGCCCGGCTCTTGCAGCTTATCTTTTACTTCGTTCCAAAGGCCCGCGTCGCGCAACGCCTGCTCTACCAGTTCATCCTGGTCGGCCTTACGACTCACCATATCGTGCATACGGGGCGCGTAAGCAACGTTTTCAAAAATCGATTTGGGAAACGGATTGGGTTTCTGGAAGACCATCCCTACGCGACGACGCAGCGCTACTTCGTCCATCTTTGCAGTATTTACGTCATGGCCGTCCATCTCTACCAGTCCTTCTGTACGAACGCCAGGAATCAGGTCGTTCATACGATTTAAACAGCGTAGAAATGTCGACTTGCCGCAGCCGGAAGGCCCGATTAGGGCCGTCACGTTTTTCTGAAACAGGTCGATATTCAAACCGTTCAATGCTTGGTTTTTACCGTACCAGAGGTTTAAGTCGCGCACCCGAATGCTCAGATCGTGACAGGCTTTTTCATTGCGCGTGTACGGCTGGCCTACATTCGGGATGTTTTGTTCAGTCGCTACAGGTGCTTGGCTATTCATAACGGTATCCTATATGACGCGCTGGCTTACCAGCGACGTTCAAATTTCTTTCGCAGTAACACGGCAAAGGCGTTTAACGAGATCAACACGGCAAGGAGGACTAAAATGCCGCCCGCCGTTTTTTCGACAAACGCATGTTCTGGCTCGCCGGACCAAGTGAATATTTGCGCAGGCATGACCGTTGCCGCCTCGGTAAACGATGCTCCAACATCGGGAATAAAGGCAACCATGCCGACAATGATCAGCGGGGCCGTTTCGCCCATCGCCTGAGCAAGACCAATGATCGAACCCGTCATGATGCCCGGCATAGCCAACGGCAGTACGTGGTCACGCACTACCTGCCACCGCGAGCAGCCGACACCGAAAGCAGCGTGACGTATCGAGTCCGGCACGCTCCGCAGTGCTGCGCGGGTCGAGATAATAATCACCGGCAATGTCATCAACGCCAGGGTCATACCACCGGCAAGTGGCGATGAACGGGGTACGCCAAAGAAATTAATAAAAATCGCCAGGCCCAACAAACCAAACAAAATCGATGGGATGGCGGCGAGATTATTAATGTTGATTTCAATCGCCTGGGTCAAACGGTTATCCGGGGCAAACTCTTCCAGGTAAATCGCCGTCATCACACCAATCGGGAATGAGATCGCAAGGGTCACGATCATCGTCATGACAGTGCCCACTACAGCAGCCAAGATGCCCGAACGTTCGGAGGTTTTGGAATCGCCCTGGCTGAAGAAGGTGCGGTTGAACGCAAGCTCCACCTGGCCGGACTCTACCCGTTCGTCAATCGCCTCACGCTCCTCTTCGGTAAGCTTGTTGCGATTGCCTTTCAGGTATTGATCGACCTCACCATTGACCAACAACCACTTCTGTTCGGAGGTGCCAATCAAGTCTTCGTCGTTGCGGATTTCCTTGGGTATTTCACGAATTTCAGTACGGCTGACGATAGGCACTAAATCTTCCGCAATGGCCTGACGGGCGTCGGTGGCAGCCTCCTCGGTGTAAGTCACTTCGGTGTTGATATACGCCTGCTGAAACGCGGGCAACCCCTTGTTCAGCATGTCGGCAAAGAACAGTACTAGAAATAGCCCAGCAAGGCCTAGCGCGCCCATGGAAATCCACTTTAAGCGTGCGGACTTGCGGTGACGCCGCCTGAGCTGCTGGCTGATGTCATCAAAAGAGTGGCTCATCGAATCAGTTCCTCGGCGTTACAGATTGTTCACGCGGTATTTTTCACGGAATCGGCGGATCATCAGCACCGAGACCAGATTAAGCGTCAGCGTTACCGCAAACAGCACCAAGCCAAGCGCGAAAGCCGACAACGTTTCGGCACTTTCAAACTCTTGGTCACCGGTAAGCGCCGCGACAATGCGCACTGTCACGGTCGTCATGTCCTCTAACGGATTAGCGGTAAGATTGGGGCGCATACCGGCGGCCATGACCACAATCATGGTTTCTCCCAGCGCCCGAGACATCCCTAATAGCGCGGCTGAGATGATGCCCGGTAGCGCAGCGGGAATCACTACGTCGCGAATGGTTTCGCCTTTGGTCATGCCAAGCGCCAGCGACCCTTGGCGCATGGTATCGGGTACTGAATTGATCACATCGTCGGAAAGCGAGGAAATAAACGGAATGATCATGATACCCATCACAACACCCGGGGCTACCGCATTGTTGTAGGACGCTTCAAGACCGAAAAAACCGGCAACATTAACGATGATAGGCGCCACGGTAATCGCCGCGAAAAAGCCGTACACCACGGTGGGAATACCGGCGAGAATCTCGAGTATCGGTTTCGCTACAGTGCGTACTTTCTGTGGTGCATACTCGGACATATAAATTGCCGACAGCAGCCCGACAGGCACCGCAACAAACAGCGCAATCGCGGTGATCATAAAGGTGCCGGCAAATAGCGGTACCGAGCCAAATTGCGCACCTTCCCCATCGCCGCGACCAGCAGAGGCCAAGAAACTGTCCCCGGGGCTCCAGGTGGTACCGGTGATAAACTCCCAGAAGCTGTGCATCTGGAAAAAACTCACCGCCTCGGAAATGATCGAAAATAAAATGCCGAAAGTGGTAAAGATCGAAATCAACGCTGCCGAGGCCAGCGCCATTCGAATCACCCGCTCAATCGCCTGACGGGCATGGAAGTTAGGCCGCACCTGCGCCAAGCCAACCACAAGCCCTGCTGCGGCCACCACCAGGCTCGCGGCCAAGAGGTAAAAAGTGGGGATATCCGCCCCTAACAGCAGCATCACGAAAGCACCTACTGCACCCACCAATATTGCCGGACCTGCCGTAGAAAGCACGGCAAACCAAGCATACTGATCGGGCTGGGCAAACATGCTGCCACCAGCGCTGCGCACGCGTGCAGCTTTGGCGCGGCCCACATAAAAGGCCAACAGCCCAAGCAGCAATAACGCACTGCAGAAAATCAAAACAAGCTGGTTGGTCTGCATTTGATCTCTCTCGCATTACCTAATGAAATCGGGTTTGGAAGTACTTTGCATCAGAAACATTACAGCTATGTGACAAGCACCAAATCAAAAAGCCGGTGTGGCAACGACAATCACAAAGCAAAAGGCCGACAGCTTACGCTGTCGGCCATCATCTAAATATCAACCAGTATCTCTGTTATTCCAGATCAGAGAGTTCCAACTGTGTGCGGTCAGCCATCTTCTGGCGCCACTCTTCACGCTCTTCTTCCGGCAGCACGATCAGGCCGATATCCTTCAGGTAGCCATCTTCGCCAATCATCTGCTCTTCCATGAACATTTCGGTGTAATCGTACATAGGCGGCACTTCGTCAGCGTGCTGGTTCTTCACATAGAACCACAGTGAACGTGCAACCGGGTAGTCGCCAGCGCTGATGGCTTCTGGCTCAGGCTCGACGCCCTCAATGCTCGCTGCGTTCAAGGTGTCAGTATTTTCCGCCAGGAAGGAATAGCCGAAGATACCGAAAGCACCGGTGTCTTCCTGCAGGCGCTGAACAATCAGGTTGTCGTTTTCACCGGCATCGATGTAAGCGCCGTCGTCACGAATATCGGAGTAAGCTTCTTCGTATTCGTCCATCTCGCTTGAAGCAGCTTCCATGACCAGCTCTTCAAAGGCATCGCGGGTACCCGAAGTAGTGGGCGGTCCGTAGATGGAGATTTCACGATCCGGTAAATCGGAATCGATGTCGCTCCAGTTTTCGTAGGGGTTATCGACCAGTTCGCCGTCTTCAGGCACCTGGGCGGCTACCGCCAGGAAGATCTGTTCGAGGGTCAGATCAAGCTCGTCATTTTCGTTAGACTGACCCATTACGATACCGTCAGAGCCGATCTTGGCTTCAGTGATATCGTTAACGCCGTTTTCTTCACAACGCTCGAACTCAGAGGGCTTCATACGACGCGATGCGTTGGTAATGTCTGGGGTGCCGTCGCCAATGCCGTTACAGAACAGACGCAAACCGCCGCCTGACCCCGTAGACTCAATTACCGGCGTTGGATAATCGCTTACCGCACCGAATTCTTCGGTTACGTAGCTGGCAAACGGATAAACCGTGCTGGAACCGACAATGCGGATTTGGTCACGCGCTTGTGCAACACCAGCAACGCTCATTACTGCAGCTGCGATGACGGTGGTTTTAAGAATACGGTTCATGCGAATTACTCCTGTTGGTATAAGGTATCTGGCCTTCGCAGGAGTTACTTTGCATCGCTTCAATGACAACTTCATGACAAGCAAAGTCATGCAATAATTTTTTTGGTTTTTTTAGCACGTCTCGCATAAAGCTAAAGGCATTACAGCAATAGCCCTACCGCTGCCAAGGTACACAGGGACAGCGACGCCGCCTGCAACCATTGCCTGTCGATACGGTGCGCGACGACATCCGCCAGTGCATTCCCCAGCAGCACGGCAGGCAAAAGGGTCGCCGCCACACCCAGTTGCCATAGCCCCACCCGCCCGGCCAACGCCAGCGTGACAAGCGTCAACAATGACGTGATAATAAAGAAAGCGGCTAAATTACCCCGCAGACGATCAGGTGCAAAGCCGTGCATCAGTAATACCATCGGCGGCCCGCCAATGGCGGCAACAGTACCGAAAATACCCGATAGCACCCCAGCGCCAAATAGCGACACGCGATTTACCGGCAACCGTACGCGGCATAGCGTGACGAGCACTGCAAACAGCACAATCGCGGCAATTAACTTTTCCAACACCGCCATGGGGGCCGCTACCAACAGCCACAGCCCCAGCGCATTGCCGGGCAAACGCCCCACCAACGCCATGCCCATTGCCCCCAAGCGGACCTCGTGCCAATAGGCACGCACCATCATCAGTGAAACGGTGAGCCCAAACAGCACCAACACCACAGGCACCAGACGCGGCTCTATCATCAGCAATAGTGGCGCACCGATAACCGCCAAGCCAAAACCGGTGGCACGCTGCACAAAGGCGCCCAGCGCTAAGATCAGTGCACACCCCGTCCAAGTGGTAAGCGGCATGTCCAACCATGTGAAGGCGGCATCTATCATGCGGTAGGCGCGTCCTTCGCTGCGGGCGTTAATAAGCGCACCCCGACATTACCCAATAGGGCTACCGCTAACATGGTCAGCACCATCGGCCAAAGGTGTTCGACTTCAAAAAAGCCCACTATGGCACCCGCCAGCGCGCCACAGCTAAATTGAATCCCGCCTAACAGGGCGGTTGCCGTCGCACTGATATGACCAAAATGATCAAGCAGAGAAGAAATGGCGTTAGGCGTAATCAAACCGATCATGCCGGTAAATAGCATAATCAGCGGCACGACCACTGCTAGAGAGGCGATATTGAGCGCCGTAGCAGCGACTAAACCCAGAGCGGCTACTAGCTGCACGGCCAGGCCAAAGCGTAAATTCTGCTGGGGAGTGCGTTTACGCAATAAATAAATATTCACCCGGTTTGAAAAAGCGATCATCACCACGTTGACGCCGAAGACAAAGGGATATACCCCTGGGCTTAGCGAAAAGTAATCGAGGTAGAGGAAAGGCGAGGCCGTCACAAACGCAAACAGGCCAGCGAATGAAGCGGCCACTGCGCAGATATACCCCATCCCCTCGCGGTGTCGCAACACACTGGCATAGTTGCGAATCACCTGACGTGGCGACGCGGCTGGCAACGACATGTCGCGGGTTTCGGGCAAACGTGAGCCCAACAACCAGAGGAGAAACCCGGCATAAACGGCGAGAAACACAAAAATTAACCACCAGTCAGCCAAATGCAACAGCAGGCTCCCCACTGCCGGTGCAACCAAAGGCGCGAGCATCATAATCATAGCCATGGTCGACATGACTTTCGCTGCTTCTCGACCACTGAAACAATCACGCACTATGGCAGCAGAATTGACCACGCACGCGCCTCCTCCCAAGGCTTGAACAAATCGCCAAATAAGCAGCGAAGGAAGGCTATCAGCCGTCGTGATCATCAAGCTGGCGCATAAAAACACCACCAGACCACTCATCAGCACCGGTTTGCGTCCTAGTCGGTCGGACAAAGGCCCAAAACACAGCTGCCCCAATGCAAAACCGAACAAGAAGATACTAATTGATAGCTCAGTGCGGTGGATACTGGCATTAACCGTTTCGGCAATGGCGCCCATTGCGGGCAAATAGGCATCAATCGCAAAAGGGGCCAAAGCGGTATTAGCGGCCACCAGAATGGCGACGCGACGGGGATTCAGTTCCATGTCTCTCCTTAAGGTGGCCACAGTTACACCGGCAGCATAAAAGGTAGGCGGCTAATTATATGCCTTTTATGCTGAGTTGTCGGCCATGGCGATGCAAACCGTCAAAGAGCTAATAAAACTCTGACAATAGGAGAGATAAATAGCGACTAAAACAAACGCGGGGAGCCGTTAATGATGGGCCGCCTCTTGCGATTCAAGCATGTCCACCAGCGGCTGAAACTGCTCGCGGTTATGCTCGTTCATATGCATTAAAATGCGGTGGGCTTCTAAAATCCGCTCGCGCAGGCCTTGCTCATCTGCCGGCACTTCGGGCAGTTCTTTCAAGGCACGATTCAGTCCTGCCGTCGGCTGGAGTGGCGCCTCCATGAGGGTAAAAAAACGTGCAAACCCCATGACGTCAAGCATTTGGCGTACATCTTGGTTATCCACGATTATCGTAGGCGGTTGTTCCAAACGCCCTTTAACCGCCATGGCCACTTTGGCGAGAAAACCGAGCGCCGTTGAGTCGACATTCGTCGCCTCACGCAGGTCGATCATCACCGCCCGCAAGCCCGGCGTTTCGGCCAAGCGCTGGGCCTGGGTATCCAAGGTGGCGCAAAGTGTTAAGCGTACGTCGCCACACAATTTTAAAACAAAAACACCAGAGTCGAACGCCGCTTTTAAGCGGCCTTCTTCAATCAGCATGACCAAATCCGCTCACCATCATGATTGTCAGGTCGTCGGGCAAAGCATCGCGATCGGAGCTGGCCTCATCCTCAGCGCGCTGTTTACTTAACAGTGCGTTGTTGTTGGTCAACCGATCACAAAGCTGTTCAAGCGTGACACTCACGCTTATAAGTTGCTCAAGTTCCCTGAGCCGCGTGTCGAGCGAATCACCCGGCAAGCACTCCAATACGCCGTCTGAGCACAGCCACAGCCGAAATTCAGCGGGTAATTCACAACTGAGTACTGGGTACTCTACATCGGGAAATAACCCCACCGGCATGCCCTCGCCTGGCAACCTTGTCAGTTGGTCACCCGAGACTAATAGCGGCATCGGCAGCTGTGCTCCGAGCGAATAGTGCAGAGTATGCGCTTCATGGTCAATAACGCCAACAAATAACGTGGCGTGTTTGCCTATATCGGTTCCCTGTAACTCACGGTTCATTGCAGCTAACCATTGCTGGGGAAGCTGATCGGGCGAAGTACCGTCCCATTCTCCAAGCCAGCGGTTACAAAGATATTTTAACAAAACAGTAACGAAGGCCGAGGAGGCACCGTGGCCTGAGACATCAGCAAAATAGAAGGCGCTGTAACGCGCATTGTAGCGTTGATAATCGAGAAAATCCCCCGACAAGTAAAGCGAAGGCGCAAACCAGTAATCATAGTAAACCCCATTGATGACTTTGGGGTGCGCCGGTAACAATCTCCGCTGGATATGCCCCCCGCTTTGTTGGTCCATGCGCAGCAATGCAAGATGAGTCTCTAAACTCTCGTTGAGCTCGGCTAAGCGCTCATGGTCGCGGGCACGGGCTTTTTCAAGCGCATCCAGTTCGATCGCCTTGCGAATCATACGCCTCAGTAATTCAGCATGACGCAAGGGATGAACAATGTAATCGACCAGCCCTACGTCCACGGCTTTGATCAAATCGGCATCCTGGCGCGAGTCACTCACTACCACCGTGGGTAGCCGATGAGTTAGTTGCGACCACTGCTGGCGGGGAACCGACCTGGCGTGAGCCACGATCAATGCCGTGTCCGCCGGCAAATGCTCGATATTGTCCGCTGCATATACCCACATACCATCGCAGGTAATCGCCTCGGCCAGAGCATCACGCTCTTGCCCAGGCTCATCGATCACCGCAATCAGCTGCTTATGCGCCATGGCAAGCCTCAGTCGGCGAAGTCGGCATCATCGTATTCAAAATCGTCGGTTGCAAAGGGATCATCGCCTAGCTCACCGTCACTAATTTCAAACTGACGACTCTGAAGATAGGCATCACGGATAAACCGATAGCGGTCCCCCTGGATCATATCTTCCTGATCCAACAGGCCTGCACGAGTATCGACGATATTAAGCGCCGTCAGACCCGCCCGCACCGCATCGTCTTCTACGTACGTCACTGGATAAGCCGCCATATCGGCGGGCATTCCCGACGTATCACGCAGCGTACTCGGCCCCAATAGCGGTAACATTAGATAGCGAGAGTCTTCCCATCCCCAAATCGCCAACGTTTGGCCAAAGTCTTCTTGATCGGCGTCAACGTTCATATGCGAGGCCATATCAAATAGCCCACCCAGCCCCATGGTTGTATTGACTAAAAACCGCGAGGTTGAACGTCCGGCATTGGCTGGCTTGCCCTGGAGCAAGCTGTTTACCGTAGTGCGAAGCTCACCCAAATTGCTGAAGAAATTGCCCACACCCAGCTGTAGTGGCTCAGGCGTAATGGTGCGATATCCCGTCGCTACTGGCTTCAGTGCATAACGATCGAGCACATCGTTAAACACGAACACCTTACGGTTGAAGCCTTCCCAGGGATCGTCCGGATGTGGCTCCTGTGATGTTTGCGAACCAGTGCTTGCACAGCCGCTAAGCGCTAACGCCACCACAAAAGCGAGCCCCCCAGCAGTGCAATTCTTAAAGAGGCATGTCCCTATACTAGGCATACTGCATTCCTCGTTTATGCATTTTGATTTTTTGCAGGCGGTTATTGACGCCTGACGACCACACTGCCTGCGCTGTAGCCTGCGCCGAATGAGCAAATAACGCCAATGTCTCCTGACGCCAGCGACTCACGGTGCAAATGAAACGCAATAATAGACCCCGCCGAACTCGTATTCGCATAGCGGTCAAGAATAATCGGAGCCTGCGCTTCGCTAGGGTCATACCCCAACACTTTACGGGCAATCAGATCATTCATATGACGGTTTGCCTGATGCAGCCACAAGCGCTTCACATCGCTCCCCTGTAATTCTAACGATGCCAAATGCTGGGTAATCAGGGAGGCCACCATAGGGCACACCTCGCGGAAAACACGACGACCTTCCTGTACAAACAGTTTATCCACCGCCAGCGGATCGCTATCGGTCACACGGTTCAAAAATCCTGCGTTGTTTCGAATCGCGTTGGAAAAAGTGGTTGCTAATCGGGTACCCAGTATCTCGTAGGCCTCGTCAGCGGTCGCACAGGCTGCACTTTCCAGCACCACTGCAGTACATGCATCGCCAAAAATAAAGTGGCTGTCGCGGTCGGTAAAGTTAAGGTGTGCCGAGCATATCTCAGGATTAACCACTAGCGCACGTTTAACGCTACCCGAGGCGATGGCGTTGGCGGCGGTTTCGATCGCAAATGTGGCCGAACTACAGGCCACATTCATATCAAACCCATAGCCCCCCGCGCCGAGCGCGTGCTGAAGCTCAACCGCAACGGCTGGATAAGCTCGTTCTAAATTAGAACAAGCGACGATTACCAGTTCAATATCGCGAGCGTCCACTTGGGCGCGCTCCAATGCATCACGCGCAGCACTTAATGCCATACTGCACTGGATCGACGGCTCATCGTTTTCGCGTTGGGGCAATTTGGGCCGCATGCGCGTCGGATCAAGAATTCCGTCAGCGTTTAACACATAGCGACTTTTGATACCTGACGCTTTTTCAATAAACTCACTGCTTGAGTGAGCAAGCGGTTCACGCTGGCCCTGCTCAATCGCATCGGCATGACGGGCGTTCTCTTGGTCCACCCAGGCGTTGAATGCGGCAACTAACGACGCATTATCAATGGCGTGTTCCGGTGTATAGAGTCCCGTGCCGGTAATCACCACATGTGTCATGCAAATCTCCTTGTTCGGCTGCTTACGCCAGAAAGCTAATAAAGCCCGCCGATACCATTACTGTGTGCGTTTAAAGCGCTTTTTTCCAGCCTGCGTCTAAACGTTAATTATCTCTTGCCAGCGTTTTTCCAACCGTTTTACCGAAACAGGCATCCGCGTGCCAAGTTGCTGGGCAAATAACGACACGCGCAGCTCCTGCAGCCACCAGCCAAATTCGACCAGCGATGGGTCCTCAACGCGTCCGCGACGTTCGTTGTCGCGACGGGTATCGAATTTTTCCTCCATCGCCTGGACGTCTTGCATGAGCATTTGATCGCGGCCCCGCTCTCGAGCCGCTTTTTCCAACCGAATCAACGCCGCCTCGGTATAACGCGGGTATTCAGTTAGCCACTCTCCTGCCTGGGTGATAAATCCTGGATATACAAGGCGCTGCATTTGCGCTTTCACATCGCTATACACCAGCGCCAACGCGAAATTGAGCTTGCCTTTTAATACCTTGCTGACCGCCAAGTGGCCTTTCAGGGCAGTTGCTACCTGATCCAGCAACTGCTCGGCATGGGGTACAAGATCGCCTTTAACCGCTGTCAGTCGGTCGTTCAGTGCGGCTGCCGAGCGCGGCAAAGGCGCTTGTGCCGCCGTTTGGGTAAACACTGCCACTAACACATCATCAATTAACGCCTGCTTACTACCCACGTTGGCAAACAGCAACGCGCATTTCTCCAACGCGGGCAGTGCCTTGATTGTTTTGACCTGGGCGGGGCATTGCTGCATCGCTAAACGCGCCACACCCATTTGATGAGCCGCCTGGGCTTTTGCTGCATGATCAAACAGCATCACCTTGAAGGCATTACCCTCGTTGATTAGCGCTGGATAAGCCTCTACCCGTATGCCTGCCTGTGTAGTCACGCGGGAATCCGGCAAAGGCTCATCGGGTAGGCCCGATAAGTCAGGTGCTTCGCTTACCTGAGCGGCAAGCGCTTGAGCCCCCGCTTTGGCCGCCGCTTCAAACTGCGCCTCCAGAGCACGCAGCGAGCGGCCCTGCCCCAACGTCTTACCGGCATGATCGACAACCCGGATGTTCATCACCAAATGATCAGGCAGCGTATCGAGGCGCCAATCATCGGGGTGCACACGCGTTCCCGTGCGCTGACGAATAAATTCGCCCAATGCCTCGGTCAACGGCCGCTGGTCAGGCACCAGCGTTTCCAACGCCGCGTCGACCCAGTCGGGAATCGGTACTACCTGGCGGCGTATGCTCTTGGGCAAGGCTTTCATCAAGGCAATACATTTTTCCCGCAGCAAACCCGGTACCAACCATTCCAGGGCGTATTCAGGCAATTGCGGCAGCATCGCCGCGGGGACGGTCAGCGTCACGCCGTCGTCCTCTGCCTCGGGGTCAAAATGATAGCTCAACGGGTAGGCAACCCCTGCCAGGGTCAGGTGATCCGGGTACTGCGCCTGGGTAACGTCTTCGGCGTCGCGGGCCTTGAGCGCCTCGATATCAAACTTGAGTAGCGCCGGGTCTTGCTGCTCGGCCTGCTTGCGCCAGTGCTCAAACCCTTTGCCGTTGACAATGTCGCTGGGAAGCCGTTCGTCGTAAAACGCAAATAAACTGTCTTCGTCGACCAGGATATCGCGCCGACGGGCACGATCTTCTAGTGATTCGACCTCTTCAATCAGCGCCCGATTGTGGGCAAAAAATTCCCCTTTGGTGTGAAACTCACCTTCTACCAGGCCACGACGAATAAACAGCTCACGCGACTCGACAGGGGCAATCGGGCCGTAATGTACGCGTCGCCGGGTGACGATAGGCAAACCAAACAGCGTCACCTGCTCAAACGCCACCACCTGGGCACGTTTCATCTCCCAATGGGGCTCGCTGTAACTGCGCTTGACGAGATGTGACGCCAGCGGCTCAATCCACTGCGGGTCAATCTTCGCTACGGTGCGGGCAAACAGCTTGGAGGTTTCCACCATTTCAAACGCCATCAACCATTTAGGCGTCTTTTTCGCCAGCCCCGAACCGGGGTGAATCATAAATTTACGATTACGCGCGCCCAAATACTCGCGATTCTCGAGCAGCGTGCCCAGGTTGGACAGCAACCCAGTCAGCAGGGCTTTGTGCAGAGCGCCGGAGGTTTTGCGCCGCGTCTGGCGAGCCTGTTCTTCACTTTCATCCTCAGTGGCGGGCTTGGGCGCCGGCACTTCGATGTCCATGTCGCGCAGCAGTTGACGTAGCTGACGAAACGTATCGTGCCACTCACGCACCCGTAGGTAATTGATGTAGCGGTCGCGACACCAGCGGCGCAGATGATTGCCCGACATCGCCTCACGGGCGTTATCGATACCGTGCCAAAGGTTTAAAAGGGCCACGAAATCGGAATCGGGATCGTGCCAGCGCTGATGGGCCTGATCGGCGGCTTGGCGTTTGTCCGCCGGGCGGTCACGGGGGTCTTGAATCGCCAGCGCGGAGACCACGACCAATACATCGCGCAAGCTGCCCTGTTCGTTACCCGCCAGCACCATACGCGCCAGCCGGGGGTCAATCGGCAACCGCGCGAGTTTGCGGCCAAGCGGTGTTAATCGCTGGCCTTCGTCGACAGCCCCAAGCTCAAAGAGAAGCCGGAAGCCGTCTTTGACAAAGCGGCTGTCGGGTGGGTCGACAAATGGAAAATCTTCAATATTACCCAGCTTAAGCGCCAGCATGGATAAAATGACTGAGGCAAGGTTGGTGCGCTGGATCTCGGGGTCGGTAAACGCCGGGCGCGCCAGGAAATCGTCCTCGTCGTATAAACGAATACACACGCCTTCAGCAATACGCCCGCAGCGTCCCTTACGCTGATTGGCGCTTGCCTGGCTCACCGGCTCCACCGGCAAGCGTTGGATTTTTGAGCGGTAGCTGTAACGGCTGATGCGTACCAGTCCCGGGTCGATCACATAGCGGATACCGGGGACGGTCAGCGACGTTTCGGCGACGTTGGTTGCCAGCACGATACGCCGCCCACGGTGCGGCGCGAACACCCTGTTTTGTTCGGCATTGGAAAGCCGCGCGTACAGCGGCAGTACTTCGCAGTCGCGCAAATCAGCACGGCGCAGCGTGTCCGCCGTTTCGCGGATTTCCCGCTCGCCGGGTAGGAATACCAGCACATCACGGGGGCCATGCTGCCAGCCTTTTTCACGCTCAAGCCCCTCAATCTCCTCCACGGCGTGGAGAATGCCCTCTTGCAGCGTACGATCCTCTTCGTCCTCGCCGTCGCGCACTAGCGGCCGATAATGCACCTCAACGGGATAGGCACGACCGGAGACTTCGACCGTCGGCGCAGGCCGCTGGGCACTGCCAAAGTGGGCGGCAAATCGCGCCACATCGATGGTTGCGGAGGTGATGATAATCGACAGATCCGGCCGCTTGGGCAACAGACGTTTCAGATAGCCCAGCAGGAAATCGATATTTAGGCTGCGCTCGTGGGCCTCGTCAATAATCAACGTGTCGTAGCGCAGCAGCAGCGGATCATGCTGGGTTTCGGCCAGCAAGATCCCATCGGTCATTAGCTTGACCAAGGTGTTCTCGTTGCTTTGGTCGGCAAAACGAACCTGATAGCCCACCTGCTCGCCCAGCGGCACCGTAAGTTCTTCGGCAAGCCGGCTAGCGACACTGCGCGCGGCAAGCCGTCGCGGCTGGGTGTGGCCAATCAGGCCACGCCGCCCACGACCTAGCTCCAAACACATTTTGGGTAATTGTGTGGTTTTCCCCGAGCCGGTTTCCCCCGCGACCACCACTACCTGATGATCGCGCAGCGCCGTAAGGATATCCTCGCGGCGCTCGACAACGGGTAATTCGGACGGATAATTCCAGTCAAACGACTGGTTCTGGCGCTTGAGAAGTAGCTGCTGTGCCCGGACCATCTCGGGTTCCAGCTCGTTCAGACCACGACCAATCGGCTTGCCCTCATGCAGGCGACGCGACAGGCCTGATAAACGCCGTTCGAAACGCTGAGCATCCCGCCGCATCATGTTACCTACGGCGGACGTTAGCGTCTTGAGGCGTTGTGCATCAGCGGTCGGTGCGAGTGGCGTGTCGTTGGTCACGATATGATCCAAATCCTATTGGTCCCTACAGGGTGGCACGTATAAAAAAATCTGCCCGCTCATCAGAGCGGGCAGACCATTGTAACGCGTTCACTTATCACGCGCATAAATCACGCCACCTCTTATGAAGCAGCGTTACCGCTATCTTCGTCGCGCAGCTGACGGCGCAGTACTTTACCTACGTTGGTTTTGGGTAGCTCATCGCGAAACTCAATGTACTTGGGCACTTTATAGCCCGTCAGCTCACTTTTACACCAGTGACGTAATGTTTCGGCATCCAGCTCGGGGTTTTTACTGACCACAAACAGCTTGATCGCCTCCCCCGCCGCTTCATCGGCAACGCCCACCGCGGCCGATTCCAGCACGTCGGGGTGACCAGCGACCACGTCTTCCACTTCATTTGGGTAAACGTTAAACCCAGACACCAAAATCATATCTTTCTTACGGTCCACAATGCGGATATAGCCATCGTCCTGCAGCACGGCTATATCCCCCGTATAGAACCAACCATCATCATCAATGGAGTTGCGCGTTTCCTCTTCGCGCTGCCAATAGCCCTTCATCACCTGGGGCCCCTGTACACAAAGTTCGCCGGGTTCACCTAGCGGTAGATCCTGGCCGTCGGCATTGACCACTTTGACCGCCGTGCCCGCGACGGGTTTGCCAATAGTACCCAGCTGAATGGCATCCGTTGGATTAAAGCTGACAATCGGTGATGTTTCCGTCAGCCCGTAGCCCTCCGAAATGGGGCAACCTGTGACCTCTTGCCAACGCTTGGCAGAGGTTTTGGTCAGCGCCATACCACCGGAAATGGTCAAGTGCAGCTTTGAGAAATCCAGCTGTTTGAAGTCATCACGGTTGCACAAGGCATTAAACAGCGTATTGAGGCCAATGAAGGCAGTAAACGGCATGCCCTTCAATGTCTTGATAAAGCCATCCAGATCACGCGGATTGGTAATCAATACTGAGTGGTTGCCGGTTTCCATCAAAAACAGACAGTTAACGGTAAAAGTGTAGATGTGATAGACGGGCAACGGCGCAATCACCAGCTCGTTTCCATCGGTTAAGTTACCGCCGATGGCCTGTCTTGCCTGCAGCATATTGGCGACAAGATTGCGGTGGGTCAGCATCGCCCCTTTGGGCATGCCAGTGGTCCCCCCGGTATATTGAAGCGCGGCTAAATCTTCCTGCTGGCGAGTGACCTCACGGTGACTCAATGCCTGCCCTTTATGTAAAGCATCGCGCAAACTCACCGCCTGGGGCAGCGAATAGCGGGGCACCATTTTCTTGATGTACTTGACAACGCTATTGATTAACAATCGCTTGGGGAAGTCGTGCAGGTCGGCAAGCTCGGTGACCACGACATGCTTGATCTCGGTTTTATCAAGCACCCGTTCAAGCTTGTCCGCCATGTTGGCTAAAATCAAAATCGCCTTGGCATTGGCATCTTTGAATTGATGCGCCATTTCGCGTTCGGTATATAGCGGATTGGTATTAACCACAACTAATCCAGCGCGCAACGCGCCAAACACGGCAACGGGGAACTGCAGTACATTAGGTAGTTGAATGGCGATACGATCACCGGGCTCCAGGTCGGTTTCATGCTGTAACCAGGCCGCGAAATTAGCCGATAACCGGTCCAGGTCAGCGAAACTGAGCGTTTTACCCATGCAGCTAAACGCCGGTTTGTCTTTAAAACGCGCCACCGCCGCGTGAAACACGTCGGTAACGGCAGCGTACTGGTCTAACCCTTCAAGCGCAGGACCACGCAAAATGGGGGCATCAACTTGTTCGCTCATGGGCAATCTCCAGTTTCCATGTCGATGTCGTCACCGACCTTGTTGTTGTCGTGTCACGAAAACGCAACGATATACGACTGGTTTACCGCTGTAAAACGATCGATTGAAACTTTCGTTTCAACTTTAGATCTAGCATTGTATTAAGCATGGCTTAAATAACGTGCTTGAATACACCCATCCCGCCATACCACTAGCTCGCCCGGCTGCATCCGCTGCCATTTTTCGTTGTGAGTTAACGGTTCGGTGGCAATCACCGACACTACATCATTGGGCGTAGTGTGTTCGGCAAAATTGACGGTAAGTTCGGCGTCGGACAGCTCCGCCTCACCAAAAGGCGCGGCACGGGTAATATGAGCAAGCTTAGTTGAACAATACGTATAGAGATATGTACCGTCAGAAAGCAACAAATTAAATACACCCAGCGCTCGTAACTGTTCGCATAACCCGTGTAGGGTTTGCCATAAGGGCGCTTGCGCCTCTGGTGGCGTTGGAAACGCACGCCTCAGTTCGCTCATCAACCAGCAAAAGGCGTGCTCACTGTCGGTACTACCCACTGGGGTATAAAAGCCAAGCGATAGCGTTTGCCAGCCGCTAAGCTGGCCATTATGGGCATAGCACCATGGACGCCCCCACATTTCACGTGTGAACGGGTGAGTATTGGCTAATCCAATGCCACCCACATTGGCCTGACGAATATGGCTAATCACCACGGTGGACTTGATGGGATAATCACAAATTAGCCGTGCGATGGGTGAGTCAACCGAGGGGTGAGGGTCGCGGAACTCCCGATAACCACCTTCCTCATAGAAGGCGATGCCCCAACCATCGCGGTGAGGCCCCGTTCCACCCCCGCGGTGTAAAAAACCTGCGAAGCTGAAACAGATATCGGTGGGCACATTAGCGCTCATCCCCAACAGCTCACACATCGCGGCCCTCCTGTTGGGATTAGCCGATCACCGGTTCACGGCGGCGCGTTTCATCGGGGTCGTTGGCTGGGCGCTCATCCACCTCAGGCGCGTCGTCGGCTTTGGTACGACCCCGCCACCACAGCGCAACCCCTACAACACCCCCAATGGCCACGCCAAGCAGCACACACAGCAGGCCGTTACGCAGTGCACCGCCATTGCTTTCTAAAAACCCTACGGCAGCGACCATGGCAGAAGGAGCCCAACCTGCGTAAAACTCGCCTTCCTCTATCAGCGGCAAGCGAAACGGCGCGGGCGCCCACATCGCCCCGCCAACGCACCATGTCAGCAGCAGGCGCGGTAACCTGGGTAAAAAGGCAAACGCAAAATAAACTGCCACAAACACCACTAGCGACAGCCCGTAATAACTCAACCACAACAGTGACATTGAATCTGCAAACAGCATAATACTCCTTATGAGGGTGAACCCACCCAGTCTAGATTTCCCATTATGGTACCTATCAATTTATGAAAGCACAGCCAGCCCTACACGATGGCCACCCTGTTACCACCTATTATCGCCCAGATGATCCCCAATGGCACTGGTTAGAGCAGCGCAACGATAAGGATGTCAGCACATTTTTAGCCGCTGCCAATCAGCAGCACGACGCTTGGTTCAAACCATTGGCTCCGCTTGCCGATGCCCTTTATGAAAGTCATCTTAGTCGCCGCGAACTGTCGGTCACTAGCCTTGCGACAACGCTAGACCACTTTACGTTCTGGAGCGAAACCGCCGCCGACGAGGAATACCCACGCTGGTGGCGACACCCTAACGGGCAGAGCGAAGCCACTGAATGCATACTAGCGGTGCCTGACCTCGCCGCAGGACAGGCATTTTACGACATGGGCGATATGGCCCTGTCGCCTGATGAATCATGGCTCGCCTGGACCGACGACACCCAGGGTGACGAGCGTTTTAACCTGTGGCTGAAACGCCTACCCGACGGCCAGCCAATACACCTGCTGAGCGATATTGGCCCCAGTCTCTGCTGGGCGGAAGACCAAACGCATGATAGTGGATCGCTATTGTTCACACGCTTTGACGACACTCAACGCCCTGACAGCATTTGGTGCCTGCCCATTGCCTTTAGCCAGACACCGCAACCCCAACCCGCAACATTATTGCTGCGTGAGAACGATCCGGAATTTTGGCTGGGCATGGGCAAAACCCGCTCCCGGGAATGGCTGATACTTGAAAGCGCTTCAAAAGATACCAGCGAAGTCCATGTGGTGCCTGCCCGAACACCAACACAGACACCCCGCTGCCTTCAACCCCGCCAACCGGGCGTGGAGTATACGATAGACCACCGACCAGGCGTGTTTTATCGTTTGCACAACCAAACCAGCACTCACTTCCAGTTGGATGTTATCCCCCTTGAGGCCCTAGATAATGATTCGCCCGCTTGGCAGCCATTGGTCGCGGCACGGGAAGACGCCACCCTGGAGGGTGTAGACGCCTTCTCATGGGGCCTAATGCTGGCTGAACGCGATCATGATCAAGCGCAAGTAAGGCTACGCCGCCTCGAAATTGATGCCTGCCAACAAATCACCCAGGACGACTACCTCGCCCAGCCCGAGGCACTTTGCTCGCAACTGCTTGAAGACGCACCTCATTTTGATACGCAAGTGCTGCGCCTAAGGGAAGAATCATTCACCCGCCCGCCCAGTTGGTATGCCCTGGATTTAACGACTGGGGAGCGTACGTTGCTAAAACGCGTACCGGTGTATGGCAGCCTGCCCCCAGAGCAATTAGTCAGCCAACGGATTTGGGCTGCCAGCGCCGATGGTGAACGCGTTCCGGTATCGGTGGTCACGCGTAGCGACTTAGCGGGTCAACCGCTACCCACCCTACTGTATGGCTACGGCGCTTACGGTGAACCCCTTGACCCATGGTTTTCCATTGCTCGTTTGGAATTGCTTGAGCGGGGTGTCGCCTTTGCCGTCGCGCACGTGCGAGGAGGCGGCGAACGCGGCGAACCTTGGTATTTAAACGGCAAAATGGCCTATAAAGAGCACAGCTTTGACGACTTTCTAGCCGCCCGCGACGCCCTCGTGGAGCAAGGACTGAGCGACTCACAACGCATTGTCGCCTGCGGTGCCAGCGCCGGAGGGCTCTTGGTCGGTACCTGCGTTAACCGCGCGCCTCAGTCCTTTTGCGCCGCTGTTTTGGAGGTGCCGTTCCTTGACGTGCTGCGCACCATGCAAAACCCGTCCTTGCCGCTGACGACGGCCGAATACAGTGAATGGGGCAACCCAGCCGACCCAGAAGTAGCCAAGCGAATTGGCCACTACTCGCCCATCGATAATGTGACCGCCCAACACTATCCCGCCCTATGGCTAGAAGGCAGTTGGTTTGACACCCGAGTGAACTATTGGGAGCCAGCGAAATTCTATGCTCGCGTTTGCCAACATCAGCAAGGTACCGCCCCGGTATTGCTGCACACCGATATGAGCAGCGGCCACGGAGGCGCATCCGGGCGTTTTAAAGCCTGGCGTGACGCCGCCCGCCAAGATGCCTTTATTCTTTGGGCGCTTGGGTTAACGGCTTAACTAAAACCGCCCTTGCTGATTAAAGCATTGGCATAGTCACGGCAAGTGCGAGGCGCGGCTGATTTGGGCCAAGAGTGGATGTGTTGAAAATACGCGAGATGCAAAAGCAGCAAATTATTTTATGGAAAATATTTCCATAAAATAAAATTGTATGGCATGTTATCCCTTAGTCGTACAGACAAGCTCTACACACCATCAAGGAGATACCATGTCATACCGTGATCAATTCCCCACTATTTGGGACACCCCACGTCAGCCACGCGAGCGCAAAGCGTCGCCTGCGCACGCTGTGACGCAAGTAGCAAAACCGGTCAAAGAAGCGTTTTTATCGATTTGGGACAAGCCAACGGGTAAAGCGGCTTAACTGAATCATGCGATTGCTGACTCATCACGTGGCCAAGGAAGGCACACTACATAGGCAAAACCGCAATGATGTGGGATTCCAGTTGATGTTCAGGCACATCGTCTTGAGAGATTGCATAGCCACGCACGCTGACCCCTTTCCGATGGACACGCTCAGCGTCGTTGCTCAGTAAAGGGTGCCAACCGGCAAGCTTGCGTCCTTCTGCCACTCGCCTGTAGCCACAGGTAGGCGGTAACCAAGTGAATTCCTTGACCAGCGCTGGCGTCAGTTGGGTACAGTCAGGGACAAAATCAAACCGATTCACATAATCGCTACATTGACAACTGTGCGTATCCAAAAGACGACACGCTACATTGAGAATAGCAAGCTCTTGGCTATCCTCATCGTGAAGCTTTAGCAGGCAGCACTGCCCGCAACCATCGCAAAGCGCTTCCCACTCGCCGGGTGTTAACTCTTCCAGCGTATAACGCTCCCAAAAGCGCTCACGTAATGCGCTTGTCATCAAATCACCTTCACTTGCTACTTGTGTGCGTTGGGAAACGGCGCTCGCTACCTAGCGCATCGTAAAGCGCTGGCCATAGCTCCGCAAAATCGTCCTTCAAATGAGCGTAATCATCATGTAGCCATGGAACAAGCTCCGCCAACCGATTGGGGCCTGAAAGCCGCCTGCCCACACCGGCAATCGCTTGGCAGGTAAAGTCAAAATCAGCATAGCGGCGCAGCCAATCATGAGTAACTAACGGCTCTACTATGGCCGCCAGGCGGTTAGGCGCTGAGCGTTCACTCAACAGTCGATAACAGCGCTCAATCAATACTTGCTGCGAGTGATCAGCATGGTGCTCAAGGGCAAGAAAATGATCCCAGACAATGTCCAGCGCAATGCCAACAAAACGTCGCTGCGCAGGAGGAGACCGGCGTAACACTGATTTGACAAGCGGATGACTGTCCACCCAGGCATCCACCTGGCGATGATGACGAATACCCAGCGCGGTTGCATCAGGCCAAGCTGAGAGATCTTTCCCCTTAACGCCGTCGGCAATCAGATTGCCATAAAGAAAATCATGGCTGCCGTCGCGGGCAAGCCAAGCGTGGGCAAGAAAGTTCATTCGCCTGGCGAGTTGTTGCGCGAACGCTGTTGGGCGAGATGTTCGGTCAACAGGTCAGCTTCATTACCAGGCGGCATCTGAAAATAAAATCCTTGCGTTTCAATTGCTTCCATCACCTCAGCAGTATTAGCACGCGCCAGCTTTTTATCAGCGGTCAATATCATGGTTAGCAATGGCTGGGGTTTACCAAACGACCCCAATAGCGCCTCGGGGACATGCTCCAACCCTTGACGCTTATTAACATAAAGGTACATTTCTTCTTTACGCGGGCTTTTATAAATTTCACACAGCAGTTTATCGCTCACTCTGCCTGCTCCTCCAACGCCTTGGTTAGATCAACATTTAGCCGTTCGCCTCGCCAGCCTAGAGGCAGGCTCAAGGGCGACCCCACCAGAGATTGCATGACCAGCGCTTCCACATCACGGCGGCGCATCAAAACCTCAGGCGCAACCCCCAACTCGGTTGCGTGGCCGTTGATGACCTTCTTTAACGCCTTGAAACGACGCTTGAAGGCTGGCTGCATCGGGTCAGGCCAGGGCGTAGGCAGCGCTTCGACTGGCAGATGCGTCGCCTGCTTGACGAATCCAAGCAACGCATCGCCCTCTTTTTTGACCAACGGTGGGGTCATACCTTCAACGCGGGCAAGTTCATAACGGTTAGTCGGCATCGCTTCGGCAATCGCCATCAAGCGTTTATCGCTGATTAGCCAGTTACGCGGCAAATCGCGTCGGCGCGTCTCTCCTTCCCGCCAAGTGGTCATTAGTTGATACGCTGCTAACTGAGGCGCTGTGAGGCGCCATAGCTGGCGCTGGCGGGTGTACCACTGCGTGTCGTTGTCATCGCTACGCCCTGCCTGAGCGATGAGTTGGCGACAGTCGCTTTCCAGCCAATCCAAACGATCAAGCCTCTGGAGCTCGTCGCGCTGTTTAGCCCACACTTCTAATAGGTAAATAACGTCTAGCGCAGCATACTCACACTGAGCGGCTGTCAACGGGCGCTCCAGCCAATTGGAGCGCGTTTCTTCCTTGGGCAGCGATGTCCCCACCCACGCCTCGACAAGTTTCTGATACCCCATGCCAGGGTTGTCACCGAGAAACCCTTGCGCCAACTGGGTATCGATCAAGGGGCTTGGCAGCACGCCTGCCCAAAGCTGGAAAACCTCCAGGTCTTCACTGCAGGCATGCAGCAATTTTATCGCCTGATTTTGCAGCAGGTCACGAAAAGCATCGGTGCAAGGCGTTGCCAACGGGTCTACCAGGAACGCCTGTGTACCGGCACTAAACTGAATCAGTGCCGGTACAGGGAAAAAGGTATTTTCGCGGAAAAACTCGGTGTCCAGCGCAATGACAGACGCATCAGCCACCTGCGCACAGGCTTGATCAAGCGCTTGAGGCGAAGCAATCCAACTGATATCAGCGGGTTGAAATGAGGACAAAAGACAAATTCCCTGTTATGACAACCGCCTGAGCGCTTGCTTAAAATAAGTTATTCGCTACTAAACGGTTGGCGGCCGTTGAATGCGCGGCTTAGCGTACCACCGTCTACGTATTCCAGTTCGCCGCCCATTGGAACGCCGTAAGCAAGCCGCGAAAGCGTCACCCCGTGGTCAGCCAGCAACGCCGCGATATAGTGTGCAGTGGCCTCGCCTTCAACCGTTGGGTTGGTAGCAAGCACCACTTCTGTTATTAGCCCTTCCGCAACGCGGGCCTCGAGCAAATCAAGGCCGATGGCATCAGGCCCGATGCCATCCAAAGGCGACAGGTGCCCATGCAGCACGAAATAGCGCCCCTGAAAGCCGCCGGCCTCTTCAATCGCCAGTTGATCTGCGGGCGATTCCACCACACAGAGCAAATGATCATGACGACGGGGGCTTTCACATAACGCGCAAATATCGGCTTCGGTAAGGGTTCGACAACGACGGCAGTAACCAACTTCTTCTATTGCCTGCTGGATGACGGAGGCCAGCCGTTTACCGCCAGGCCGCTCCCGCTCCAGCAAGTGCATGGCCATACGCTGCGCAGTTTTCGGCCCTACCCCTGGTAAGACGCGAAAAGCTTCCATTAACTGCTCGACAAGCGGAGAAAACCGCATCATTTAAAATGGCATTTTGAAGCCAGGGGGCAGGTTCAGCCCGGCAGTGGCTTCTTCCATTTTAGCTTTCGAATTGATCTCGACTTTGCGAACCGCGTCATTGACTGCGGCGGCCAGTAGATCTTCCAGCAACTCTTTGTCTTCTTGCATGACGCTTGAATCGATATCGACTGAAATCACGTCATGGCGGCCATTCATGGTCACTTTCACCATGCCAGCCCCCGCCTCACCCAGCACTTCGGCTTCGGCGACTTCTTCCTGGGCCTGCTGCATTTTTTCCTGCATTTCTTGGGCTTGTTTCATCAAGTTACCCATGCCGCCTTTCATCATGGTAGAACTCTCCATTCATTAGTTGATCGCACAGCGTTAGCGCGACTCATCAACGGGTTTGACACTGGTTTCGACAAGCTGTGCGCCGAAGGCCTGCTTTAACTCTACTACATGGGGGTCGCGCTGCAAGACATCAACCGCCTGGGCATGACGCTCCGCCTGGCAACGCACTTCACGCTGACGTGGCGTTTCCACCGCGTCGGATAGATCGTCTACAAAAAACACAATACGTCGGGATACCCCGAGCTCAGCCAATGCATCTTGAATACGCGTTTGGTGAACGTCAGCCTGCATTGCCGCCTGGCTAGGCGCCAATCGAAGCGTCAGCGTATGCCCATCATCGCTCTCTAGCTGGCAGTTGGCCGCTAGGCTGCGCGTTAGCCCCCCAAGACCCAGGGCATCGAACTGCGCAAGCCATTGACCATGATCCCAACGCTCAACCAGCGACACTGAGGCGCTGGCTTGCGCAACTGGCTCTGGCTCTGGCTCTGGCTCTGGCTCTGGCTCTGGCTCTGGCTCTGGCTCTGGCTCTGGCTCTGGCTCTGGCTCTGGCTCTGGCTCTGGCTCTGGCTCTGGCTCTGGCTCTGGCTCTGGCTCTGGCTCTGGCTCTGGCTCTGGCTCTGAGCTCAGTGTTGGCGGTTCTTGCGGCTCGTCAAGCGCCCAAGGCGGGGGGTCAGTTACCTCTTCGTTAGTAGAGGGCTCCTCACTAACGGAAGCTTCCTCGCTATCCGGTATTTCTACGCTATTCGCTTCTTCGTCTCGGCTCACCGGCGCCTGGGGTGGCGGGGCTGAGTTAGCTACCTCTACCTCGGGCTGCCCGCTTTCCTCAGCAGTTGGCGTGGCCTCAGGCTGAAGCGGTAGCTTGGTCGTCGGTGGTTTAGGCACGCCTTGGGGGCGAAACGCCAGCATCCTGAGCAGCGTCATTTCCAGCGCACTGCGTAAATCGGGGGCGTGTTGCATATCACCACGGCCCTGAATACCGATTTGGTAGTACAGCTGGATATCCTCGGCGCTGAAACGCGACGCTAACTGAAGGATAACGTCGCGATCGCCGTGGCTGTTGTCCACCGCATCGGGGACCATCTGCGCCACCGCCAGGCGGTGTAGCATTCCGGTGACATCGTCCAACACAGCGGCAAAATCGGGGCTTTGCTCGGCCAACTGGCCAACTTCTGAAAGCAAGCGCGGCACATTGACCTCGGCTAGCGCTTCGATAAGAGCAATCACGTGACGGTGATCCAGCGTCCCCAGCATCGCTGCCACATCAGCATGCCTTACGGCTCCCTGGCCAAAAGCAATGGCCTGATCGGTCAGGCTCATGGCATCGCGCATCGAGCCTTCAGCCGCCTTACCCAACAGCCAAAGCGCGCTTTCGTCAAACGCGACACCTTCACTCGTTAAGATATGCGTCAGGTGGGTCACCACCCGCTCTGGCGGCATATGCTTTAGCGTGAATTGCAGACAGCGCGAGAGCACTGTGGCGGGTAGCTTTTGTGGGTCGGTGGTAGCCAGCAGAAACTTGACGTGGGGAGGCGGCTCTTCAAGGGTTTTCAGCAGCGCGTTAAAGCTGCTCGTCGAGAGCATATGCACCTCATCAATGAGGTACACCTTGTAGCGCCCCTGAGTAGGAGCATATTGCACGTTATCGAGCAGTTCGCGGGTGTCTTCAACCTTGGTCCGCGAGGCAGCGTCCACTTCAATTAGATCGACAAAACGCCCTTCGTCAATGGCTTGGCAACTATCACACTGACCGCAAGGCGTTGAGGTGACACCCTCATCGCCGCGCCCATTGGCCGTGCAGTTAAGGCACTTGGCCAATATGCGCGCAAGCGTGGTCTTGCCCACGCCCCGCGTGCCGGTAAACAGGTACGCATGGTGTAAGCGCCCCTGGTCAAGGGCATTGACCAGGGCGCGCTGAACATGGGCCTGGCCCACAAGTTCGTGGAATGTACGCGGCCGCCATTTACGGGCCAGAACCTGATAGCTCATTGAGCATGACATCCTTAGGCGGAGTGGTTTGTCTATCCAACGGGCTTAACAAGCTGGCTAGGCATTATCACCGCTTTCATTGGCGGCGGCACGCTGCCCCGCCTCTTTTACCAGCGTTTCCAGCTCGCCATTCTGATGCATCTCGATAACGATATCGCAGCCACCCACTAGCTCGCCTTCAACCCACAGCTGCGGGAAGGTAGGCCAGTTGGCAATTTTCGGCAATTCGGCACGAATATCCGGATTATCCAGCACATTGACGAACGCAAACCGCTCGCCGCAGCTCATCAGTGCCTGAACGGTCTGGGCTGAGAAGCCGCACTGCGGCAGCTGAGGCGTGCCTTTCATATAAATCAGGATCGGGTTTTCACTGATTTGACGCTGGATGTTTTCGGCTGTTGTGCTCATACAGTCTCCTAGTCTTGATCAAGGCGATTGATTCGTCGTGCAGCATGCATTCGGCGATATAATGAAATGCCCGAGTGTACTGCTCAACCTTATTCGGTGTTTGTCATTCTACGCGTGCCAACCACGTTGCGCATCCCCCAGGGCATCGCTAGGATAGGGTTTTTGCGCGGAGACTACCTTCATGGCGACACGCCATTTCCTGACATTACTGGACTTAACGCCCGACGAGTTACACTACTTAATCCAGCGTGCCATCACCATTAAGAGCAACCTAAAGGCGCAAGGGCCGCGCTACACGCCGTTGCCTAACCGCACACTGGCGATGATTTTCGAGAAATCGTCTACGCGAACGCGCGTGTCGTTCGAGACTGCCATGGCACAATTTGGTGGCCATGCGCTGTTTCTATCTCCCCGTGATACGCAGTTGGGCCGCGGCGAGCCCATCGAAGACACCGCCCGTGTGCTGGCCGAGATGGTCGATGCGGTAATGATCCGCACCTTCTCCCACGCCGGGCTGGAAACCTTCGCCAAGGCCAGCGACGTTCCCGTGATCAATGCGCTGAGCGACGACTACCATCCCTGCCAGTTGCTCGCCGACGTCATGACCTGGACCGAGCTGCGCGGTAGCGTCAAAGGCCGCACTGCGGTATGGATTGGCGATGGCAACAACATGTGCCACTCCTGGATCAATGCAGCGCGCCAATTCGGTTTTCATCTAAAAGTTTGCTGCCCCAAGGGCTATGAGCCTCGCGCTGACATCATGGCAGCGGCTGGCGACCACGTAACGTTACTCCACGACCCGCAAGCGGCTGCCGACGGTGCCGATCTAATCACCACCGATGTTTGGGCGTCCATGGGGCAAGAGGAAGAACAGGCCAAACGTGAAGCTGACTTTGCCAGCTTTCAGGTCACCGAGGCTTTACTTGATAGTGCCAAGCCAGACGCGCTGTTTTTGCACTGTCTGCCCGCCCATCGCGGTGAAGAGATTAGCCACACCCTTTTAGACGACCCACGTGCCGTCGTATGGCAAGAAGCCGGCAATCGCCTTCATGCTCAAAAAGCGCTTATCGAATTCCTGCTGCTGGGCAAAGTAAGTGATTAACAACAGACGCATTGTTTGTTTATAACACCTTGACAAACCGCCATAAAAAAACGCCTGGCCGATAAATTCGGCCAGGCGTTTTTTATAATATTCTTGGTGGAGCCTAGCGGGATCGAACCGCTGACCTCAACACTGCCAGTGTTGCGCTCTCCCAGCTGAGCTAAGGCCCCACATGCTGTCGTTGCAACAGCGAGGCGCATACTACGATGCCATATGCTACGGGTCAAGGTTTTACGTATTTCTCAGGTTACTAATTCTCCTTTGGCGATAGCTGTGGCACTCTATAGGACTAACAGGGTCATATAGTCACATTTAGCCTGCTTGTTTGGCGGACGATGGGGTGTACGCGACACCGACCCGGCTTCTGAACCCACCGCTTACGTATTGTGACGTTTCAATGCAGGAGCTAGTCCCTTGATCAACGTTTTAATTGCCGATGACCACCACCTGGTGAGAACAAGTATTGCCCACCTACTGAATGATGAGTGTGATATTCATATTGTAGGTGAGGTGGACGACGGTGAAGGTGCCGTATCCAAGTGTCGCCAATTGAGACCCGATATAGTATTGATGGATATCCGCATGCCGGGGATTGGCGGCCTGGAAGCCACCCGCCGCATTCATCGCGGTATGGAAGATATCAAAGTGTTGATCCTAACCGGCCATCTAGAAGATAACGTTGCCAGACGCATGTTGGAAGCGGGCGCTTCCGGGTTCTTGAGCAAAGGCACCGACGCCACTGAAATGGTCAACGCTATTCGCGAGGTGTTTCATGGCCGACGCTACATCAGCCAAGAGATTGCCCAGCGTCTTGCCATGCTACACTTTCACACCGAAGACAGCCCTTTCACCCAACTGTCGCACCGCGAGCTGCAAATAGCGCTAATGATTGTTAACTGCCAGCGGGTTCAGGATATTTCCGACCGATTGCATCTAAGCCCTAAAACAGTCAATACCTATCGTTACCGCCTGTTTGAAAAGCTCCAAGTAGCCACCGACGTGGAGCTAACGCACCTTGCATTACGCCATGGCTTGGTAGAAGGGTTTGATCGAGCGGAAGGTTAATTTCCCGTTAGCCATTGAGCCGCAATAAAGGCAGTAACGCTTGACTATGACCTTTGATGCCAAAAAGTTTTTAAGCACGGTTAGTACATCTCCTGGCGTCTATCGCATGCTAGACAGCTCAGGAAACACCCTCTATGTCGGCAAGGCGAAGCGTTTAAAAGCTCGCTTAGCCAGTTACTTCCGTGGCCAACTCAACACCAAAACCCAGGCCATGGTCGGGCGCATCGCGGACGTTCAAGTTACTGTCACGCGCAGTGAAACGGAAGCACTGCTGCTCGAACAGACCCTGATCAAGGAACTGCGGCCTCCGTACAACATCCTGCTGCGCGACGACAAATCATACCCTTTCGTGTTTGTCAGCGACCGGCACCCCTACCCCGCTCTCGAATACAAACGCGCCCGTCAACGACGTGGCGATGGACGTTACCTCGGCCCCTACCCCAGCAGCGGCGCGGTACGCGAAAGCCTTGCCCTGATGCAAAAGATCTTTCGCATCCGCAACTGCGAAGACAGCGTTTTCGCTCACCGCTCGCGCCCCTGTCTGCAGTATCAGATTCAACGTTGTAGCGCGCCCTGCGTCGATTACATCTCCGCCGAAGATTACCGTCGCGACGTTGAGCATGCCGTGATGTGTTTGGAAGGCAAAAGCGAGCACGTCACCCAGGAGCTGACCGCATCGATGGAGGCGGCAAGCCAGGCGTTGGATTTTGAAGAAGCCGGACGCTTTCGCGACCAGATACAGCAGCTGCGCCAGCTCCAGCAGCGCCAGTTTGTCGACACCGAAAGCGGTGATGCGGACATCTTTGCGCTGGCCCAGCGCCCAGGTGCACTGGGCATTTCGGTGCTGAGCGTGCGCGACGGTCGGTTACTCGGCGCACGCCACCACATGCCCAAGAACGACCTCGACCTGACGCCGGAACTGCTACTCACCGAGGTCGTCAGCCAGTACTATCTCGGCCAGCCGCACAACATTCCAAGCGAAGTGATCACCAGCCACCCGCTCGAAGATACTGCCCTGCTGGCGGACGCCCTCTCGCATCACGCCGGCAAACGCATCCGGGTCACCAGTCAGGTACGTGGCCACCGCGCCCAATGGCAGCACTTGGCCATGACCAATGCAGAACAACAGCTAGCCTCGCAGCTTGCTAATCAGAGCCAACTGAGCGAGCGCTTCAGCGCCTTGCAACAGGCACTGGGGCTAGAGAAAACACCCCAGCGACTGGAGTGCTTTGATATCAGCCACAGTCACGGCGAGGCAACGGTTGCCTCGTGCGTTGTGTTCGATCAGCAGGGTCCTCGCAAAAGCGATTACCGCCACTTCCGTATAGAAGGGGTCGCAGCAGGTGACGACTACGCCGCCATGCAGCAAGCGCTAACGCGCCGCCTCAAGCGGATTAAAAATGGCGAAGCCATAGCGCCTGATATTTTGATTGTCGACGGCGGGAAAGGGCAATTGAATATGGCCCGTGAAGTATTGAGCACGCTGGCTATCGACACGATCACGCTGCTCGGTGTGGCTAAAGGCACCACCCGTAAAGCCGGCCTGGAAAGCGTTTTTATCGATACGCCAGATCATCCATTGCCGCTCGACCCTGCCTCGCCGGCACTGCATCTTATTCAGCATATTCGCGACGAGTCCCACCGTTTTGCCATCGCGGGCCACCGTGCCCAGCGTGATAAAGCACGACGTACGTCGACGCTGCAGGATATCCCCAATGTCGGTCCCAAGCGGCGGCGTGAACTACTGCGCTTTTTTGGTGGATTACAAGGCGTACAAAAAGCCAGCCGCGCCGAGCTAGCCCGCGTTCCAGGCATAAGCGAAGCACTGGCTGAAAGTATTTATAGCGCTCTTCATGGATAAAACGCATCGTTAACATAGATGCCATCGGCCAAGGCAGATAGAATGACACCAACCATTTTGTTTCCATGACCCCACGGCAAGGATCGCAGTTCGCGATGAATATACCCAACCTCTTAACGCTCGCTAGAATCGCGTTTATTCCACTGCTGGTGGTGCTATTTTATTTGCCCTTCAGTTGGAGCATGCCCATCGCCGCTGGCTTGTTTGGCCTTGCGTCAGTGACAGACTGGCTCGATGGCTATTTGGCACGCCGCTGGAATCAATCCACGCCGTTCGGGGCCTTCCTAGACCCGGTCGCCGACAAACTGATGGTGGTCGTCGCGCTAGCGCTGCTAATAGAGCGCTTTGATACGCTACTGTTAACGCTTCCCGCGCTGGTTATTATCGGACGCGAAATCGTCATTTCAGCGCTACGCGAATGGATGGCGGAAATGGGCAAGCGAGGCATGGTGGCGGTATCCTGGATAGGTAAGCTAAAAACGACCCTACAAATGGTCGCCTTGCTGGTTCTGCTCGCCTTCCCCCCCGACAACCCCCTAGCACACCTAGGTGTGGTGATACTTTATGCAGCGGCTATCTTAACGCTCTGGTCGATGATTCAATACCTCAAATCCGCTTGGCCGCATTTAAGTCGCTCCATGTAAGTCGCTGATTCTTAAACGCGCCTCAGTGCCGGAAATGTTTGATTGACAAGCGAAATGCGTTGCGTATAATTCGCCCTCGAGTCGAGCGGGAATAGCTCAGTGGTAGAGCATCGCCTTGCCAAGGCGAGGGTCGGGAGTTCGAATCTCCTTTCCCGCTCCATTTTGGATTGTGTGGAAAATCAGGTGAGGGTCGGGAGCTGGAACGCCAGCCCGGTCGAATCTACTTCCCCGCACCAACGACTCAATGAGGCTGGATGGCAGAGTGGTTATGCAGCGGACTGCAACTCCGTGTACGCCGGTTCGATTCCGACTCCAGCCTCCATTTTTAAGTGCACCGATTCCCATCGCTGCGCTGCCCGGATGGCGAAATTGGTAGACGCAAGAGACTTAAAATCTCTCGGGGGCAACCCCGTGCCGGTTCAAGTCCGGCTCCGGGCACCACTTCCTGCAACACCCCTCCAATATTGACTATATCCCAGCCATTATTAGCATCCTTAGATAATTCAGCCTCTGTTCATCGCCATCTGCCTGACACCGCGCTATCATGCCTGCCGTTACCCAATTAGTGATCAGCCACCGCTCATCACGTTGATTGGATGTTTAGGTTTCGCTTGCTAAGGAGCACCCCATGACAACGCCCACCTCGGATATTTTGATCATCGGTGGCGGCGTTGCCGGTTTAACTCTTGCTTTAACGGTCGCCGACACGCACAGCGTGGCACTGATTCGTCCGGCTCAAGACGACAAAGGCGCTAGCCGCTGGGCACAAGGTGGGATTGCCGCCGTTCTTTCGCCCGACGATCATGTGGATGACCACGTCAACGACACCCTAATTGCCGGTGACGGCTTATGCGATGAGCAAGCAGTCCGCTTTACCGTCGAACACGGCCCTGAGGCTATTGCCTGGCTGATTGGTAGCGGCGTGCCCTTCACCCCCGACCATACGGCGAATGCACGTTACCCTTTCCATCTAACACGCGAAGGCGGTCACAACGCACGGCGTATCATTCACGCCGACGACGCTACCGGGCGCGCCGTGGTTGATACGCTGTTACAGCGTGTTTTGGCACACCCTAATATCAGCCAGTACCACCACCTTAGCGTGGTAGGCTTAATGCAAGATGAGCAAGGGGCATGTATAGGCGCTTATGCGCTTGACGAGCAACAGCAGTGGCATGCCCTAACTGCCCATCACACGGTGCTCGCAACAGGGGGCGCTAGCGGCCTCTACCAGCACACCACCACTCCCGCGCCCAGCAGTGGCGAAGGTATGATCATGGCGGCGGAATTAGGTGCCACCTTGATGAACCTAGAGTTTCAGCAGTTTCATCCCACCTGCCTTTACGACCCCGATGGCCCGGCGTTCCTGATTAGTGAAGCCGTGCGCGGCGAAGGCGGTTACTTGCTCAACGCGGCAGGCGAGCGCTTTATGCCAGCGCTGGACACAAGAGCGGAGCTCGCTCCGCGCGATGTGGTAGCGCGCGCCATCGATGCCGAAATACAGGCACAGACGCTGCCGCATGTATGGCTTGACGTCCGCCATTTAGGTGACGAGGCCATTCACCACCACTTCCCGACCATTCAGGCACACTGCGCCTCGCGCGGTATCGATATTACCCAGCAACCCATTCCAGTCGTGCCCGCCGCCCACTATAGCTGTGGCGGCGTCGCGACTGATCTCACGGGAGCAACGGGGGTGCCCAGACTTTTCGCGATTGGCGAAACGGCCTGCACAGGGCTACACGGTGCCAACCGCATGGCCAGCAACTCGCTTCTGGAGTGCCTGGTATTTGCGCGTAGCTGCGCACAGGCGATTCAACGTACCGCGCCCGACACAGCGCAATATGACATCAAGTTACCCGCATTACCCGCAGCACATGGCATCATCGACACGCAGGTCGGTGCGCTGCGCCAGCAGACACGCGCCATTATGAGCCAGCATGTGGCCATTGTGAGAAGTGCCGCTGGGCTCGCTACTGCAAGTGACCTACTCACCCAGATAGCCGACACGCTTGCTGAACTGAGCGAACAGCAGATGACCGCCGAGGCTCAGCGTTTACAGCAGCTAATTAATCTCGCCCGGTTAACGGTAGTGGCGGCCCAGCAGCGCCATGAGTCAAGGGGATTACACTACACGACGGACTGGCCTGGTCACGCTGAAAACAGCCAGCCTTCACGGCTAACACTCAATGATCTGAGCAAGCACTAGCGCGTTGATAGATGTGAGAATAAACGTTAACGGCCTGGCGAGTGAAATAACCGACGTACCGCACGGTGCTCCTCAGGTGGCACGCTGTCTGGCCAAAGCCACACACGCTGCTGACCTACTTGCAAGCCTATCAGCCACGGCATTAGATAATCACAGTGCACTACCAATGCGTCATCGAGGTCACCTTGCGGTAACAACCAACGACCCAGCGGCCCCTCAGCCTGGGGTAATAGATAAAGCATGCCGCTAGGAAGCTGCTTAAAACTACGCCACAAATATATCCCCCCGACTAAGACCACTAGCGCACCCGCCAGCCACCCCATGACGATCAAGCACATCAAAGCAAGTCCAAGCAGTAGACCGCTTTGCAACGCCCACCAAAGCTTAGAGCGTACGATAGGCAGAATTATCGGTGTTTTCGGCATGTTCAACGATCATTTTAACGACGCGATGTAACGCTGGGTCTTCAGGCCATTCACGACGCATCAGCCAAACAAATAAATCCTGGTCTTCTTCATCAATTAATTGATGAAACGCATGTTGATCATTTTCATCCAAATGGTCGTAGCGCTGTTCTAAAAAGGGAATCAACAGTAAATCCAGCTCCCACATACCTCGACGTGAGTGCCAATAAAGCCGCTTACGGGCAATAGCGGCTGGGGATGTGTCATCGCTCAACGTTGGCCTCTCTTAGGTGAGTAAATGGAATGAGAGGTCAGTATACCTAAGCCACAGGGTCGCGCCAGCGCCAAGCTTGTCCTATGCTATTACCGATTGTAGTACCTTGTTTTAGCTAAATTGTTTTATCCCCTATTGCGCAGTATGCTGAGACAGGTGGCAGATAGGTCGTATTGATCGGCCTTTAACGTCCGCAGGGAGCTAACCGATGACAAAATCTGAATTAATCGAACAAATTGCCATGCACCAACCCGAACTTTCGGCAAAAGAAGTTGAGACAGCGGTTCGCATCATTCTCGACGATATGACCGACGCACTGGCCAGTGGAGGGCGAGTCGAAATTCGTGGTTTTGGAAGTTTTTCGCTTCATTACCGTGAGCCACGTACCGGGCGCAATCCGAAAACCGGCGAACCCGTCGAGCTTGAAGGCAAATACGTCCCTCATTTCAAACCGGGTAAAGAATTACGCGAGCAGGTCGATGCCAGCCGCGCATTAGGGTATTAACACTCAAAAAGGCGTTAATACCGTATGCGAATCTTTAACCGGTTTTCATGCCTTCTTTGGATGACGCCGGGCAACGACTCGTACACAATGGTACTACCGTGAAAGCTACTGACTAGGAACCTCTCATGCGTTGGATTAAAGGGCTGATTCTGGCCATTATTTTGCTGGTGGTACTGCTTGTGGGCATTTTGTTTGCGGTCAACAACCAGCAAACCATTGCGCTCAATCTAATTTGGCTAGAACTACCTGCCATTTCGCTATCCGTCTGGCTGCTGGCGACATTAACCTTGGGTGTGTTGGTCGGCATGCTCGCCATGATGGGGGTGTATATTCGCCTCAAAGCCAAGTTGGCGCGCAGCGAACGTCACAGCAAACAACAACGCAAGGAACTTGACCAGCTGCGCACGCAGGAGTTTAAGGAACTGGCTTAAATGCTGGATATCGCGCTGCTGGGCGTTTTATTTGTCGCCATTGCGATAGGCTACGGGCTTGGCTTTCGTCAAGCGTCTCGGCGCTCACCCGAAACGACGCCTACCAATAGCGGCCTCTCCCGAGACTACTTCGTCGGGCTGAACTATCTGCTCAACGAGCAACCCGACGAAGCCATCAATACGTTTATCAATGCGCTGGACGTCAATAGCGATACCGTCGAGACCCACATCACCCTGGGTAGGCTATTTCGTTCGCGGGGTGAAGCCGACAAAGCCGTCAGCATTCATCAGAATCTGCTGGCACGCCCGGCGCTCTCCGATGCTACCAACGCGAAGGTACAACTGGAGCTTGCGCGCGATTTTGTGGCGCTGGGGGTTCATGACCGTGCTCAGCGACTGCTAAGAACGCTGCTCGACCAGGACCACGATAGCGAACTGCGCTACCCCGCTAAACGACTGCTGATCGATTTATTAGAGCGCGAAAAGGACTGGCAAAGCGCCTTTGACACCGCCGCTCCGCTATTTAAACAGTACCCCAACATACGCCGGGCGGCGGCCCATTGGCAGTGTGAGCTGGCTGAGATTGAGACCGCCAATGCCAGCCGGGCGTTGGCCAAACGCCATTTGAAAAAAGCCTTACAGCTCGACCCACAGTGCGTGCGCGCCAACTTAATACTCGCCGATCTCGATATGGATAACGGCAGTTATCCCCAGGCAATCAGTCGCTTAACGCGTATTCTGGACCAAGATATCGCTCATCTACCGACCATGCTGCCAGCGTTAAAGCGCGCCTATCAGCGCAACGACGATGTCGTCGGGCTTGAAACACATCTAAATCAACTGATTGAGGTCGCTCCCTACACCAGCTTAATCATCGAGCTAGGTGAGCTGGTTCATCATCGGGATGGAGTCGACCCTGCCATTAGCGTCACTGGCGAACTACTTAGCCGCGCCCCCAGTTTACGAGGGCTCAACTATCTGGTTGATCTGTATATTGAAAGCCAGCGCCTGCAGGGCAGGGACTCGCCGGATACGCGCCTGGTGCTGCTCAAATACCACACCGAAGCATTATTGAAGGACCGTCCTCGACATCGCTGCCTACGCTGCGGCTTTACCAGCGACGCCCTGCAATGGCAGTGCCCTACCTGTCGCTATTGGGGCACCATCAAACCGATTATCGGCGTAGAAGGCGAGTAGTGATCGCAGCACCGAATGGGTAACTTATAGCCGTACCCCCAGTTCTTTCTCGATAGCCATCAACGCGTCCATCGGGCTTTCTGCCTGGGTGACTGGGCGTCCCACCACTAAGTGCGTACTGCCTGCCTGTATCGCCTCACTGGGGCTCATAATGCGCTGCTGATCATTAGCGGCGGCGAACGCAGGCCGGATGCCTGGGGTCACTTTCAAGAACGCGTCGCCACACAGTGACGCAAGCTGAGCCGATTCCTGGGCGGAACACACCACGCCATGCAAACCACTTTGCTGGGCTAATTGAGCCAGCCGCGTTACATGTTCGCCAAGCGTTGAAGATACCCCGATCTCCGTCAGATCGTCGGCCTGCATGCTGGTTAGCACCGTGACGGCTATCAAGCGAGTCTCAAGGCGCTGCTGCTCTAACCGTTTAGCCGCCGCCTCCATCATCGCCCGGCCACCGCTGGCATGCACGTTGACCATCCACACCCCCTGCTCCGCCGCCGCTTCGACCGCGCTGGCCACGGTATTGGGGATATCATGGAATTTAAGGTCCAGAAATACCTCAAAGCCCCTCCCGTGCAATGCTTCCAGCACGGCCGGCCCGCTGCGGGTGAATAACTCTTTGCCAACTTTAAGCCGGCAGCGAGACGGATCCAACTGATCGGCCATACACAGCGCCGCATCCAGCGAAGGGTAATCAAGTGCGATAATCAGCGGTGATTCAGTAACAGCCATGCCAAGCTCCCCAAGTGTTTCGGCGCATTATATCAGTCGCCCCGGCTCGCTATGTAAGCCTTTTGCCATACACACATGGCAAAAGGCTTACATGATGAATCGCTAATCTCCGACAGCATCGCTCAGAAATCCAGTTAAGGTGAAAGAGCGGGGGATTTCCCGTTAACCACAGGACGGATAACCAACATAAGGGGCTTGGAATGAAGCTATCACTGAAAGGATTATTTGCCGCATTACTCTTGAGCATCGGCATTGGGGTTGCCAGCAACGGCCTGGCCCAAGACATTGCCCCGATTAATATCAATAGCGCCGATACCGAACTGCTTGATGAGCTGCCGGGCATCGGCCCAAGCCGCGCTGAGGCAATTATTGAGGATCGCGAAGCGAACGGCGACTTCGAAAACGCCGAAGACCTGACCCGCGTCAGTGGCATTGGGCCAGCCACCGTTGACCGTATGCGCGACCAAATTACTGTTGAGGACTAAGCGCACGAGTGCAAACACCGCCTGATCGCGCTAGCGTATCGGGCGGTTCGCTATTTAAGGGGTCATTTCCCATAGCGCCATAAAATTATCGACCGGCATTGATGAAAGTGCAGCATGGTCATTGCACGCGAGCCTAATCGCCTCACAGCGGCGCGCGGGAAAACGGGTGGCAAGATGGCGCTGAAATTTCTCCATTAGCAGGTGCATGCCTTCGTCGCGGCGGCGGCGATGGCCCAGCGGATACTCCACTACTCTCTTCTCGGTGGCCGTACCATCATCAAAAAACACCTGCACAGCATTGGCAATCGAACGTTTATCAGGATCATGATAAGCGCTTGAATAATCAGAATCTTCTTCCACAACCATTTTTGCGCGAAGCTGATCAATCAGCGGGTGTCGCGCGTGAAAGTCATCTTCGTAGTGGTCAGCGGTTAATTCTCCCTGCATCAAGGGCACCGCCACCATGTACTGCAGGCAGTGATCACGGTCAGCAGGGTTAGCAAGCTGCCCGGTCTTGGAAATGATGCGAATAGCCGCTTCATGGGTGGTGATCACAATACGCTCGATAGATGCTAGGCGATCTTTAACCAGAGGGTGCAACGCCACCGCCGCTTCACAGGCGGTCTGGGCGTGAAATTCAGCGGGGAAAGCCACTTTGAATAAAATATTTTCCATCACGTAGCAGCCCAGCTCACGCTGGAAGTGGAGCTTACGCTCGCCCTCGGGCTTGAGACTGAGGTCTTTATTGCTATGGCTAAAGGAGACGTCGTAAAACCCCCATTGAGGCGCTGTCAAAGCACTGGGAATGCCCATTTCGCCGCGCATGGCGATGTCCGCCAGACGCACAGCGCGGGAGGTGGCATCCCCCGCTGCCCAGCTCTTCCGGGAGCCTGCATTGGGCGCATGACGATAGGTGCGCAGGCTTTGGCCATCTACCCAGGCGTGTGAGAGTGCCGAGAGCAACTGCTCACGGTCAGCGCCCATCAGCTTGGCGACAACGGCGGTGGAGGCCACTTTCACCAGCACCACGTGGTCAAGGCCCACGCGGTTGAAACTGTTATCCAGCGCTAAAACGCCCTGAATCTCATGGGCCATGATCATGGCATGCAGAACGTCGCCCATCACCAGAGGCGCAGCACCTTTGGCCACTCGCTTTTGGGAGAGATGGTCCGCAACGGCAAGAATCGCGCCCAGATTGTCAGAGGGGTGCCCCCACTCCGCAGCAAGCCAGGTATCGTTGTAATCAAGCCAGCGCACGATGGTACCGATATCCCAGGCTGCTTTTACCGGATCTAGCCGCAGCGAGGTACCCGGTACGCGGGCGCCATGCGGTACCACCGTGCCCTCAACTAGCGGGCCAAGGTGCTTGGTACATTCCGGGAAACGCAGTGCCAGCAACCCACAGCCCAGCGTATCCATCAAACAGTAGCGCGCCGTTGCCAGTGCTTCCTCTGAAGGCGCGCCAAAGTTGAGAACGTAATCCGCCAGAGTCTGAAGCTCTGCATCGTAGTCAGGACGCTCGTTGACGTCGGCGGTCTGCATGGCATTGCCCCCTAATGGTTTAGCGTATCGCCCGGGACGCGCACGGCTCCTTCCATCAACACCCGCGCACTGCGGCTCATTACGGCTTTATCAATTTGCCAGCGCCCTTCAATCAAGCTTGCCTGCGCGCCCACACGCAAACTGCCTGAAGGATGACCAAACGTTACCGCGTCGCGCTCCCCGCCACCCGCTGCCTCATTGACCAACGTACCGTTAATTGACGCTGCCGCGGCAATCGCCACGGCCGCTGTTCCCATCATCGCGTGGTGTAGCTTGCCCATTGAAAGCGCCCTTACTACCAGATCGATAGCTTTGCTGCTTACTGCTTTTCCACTAGAAGCAGTATAGCTGGCCGACGGTGCGACAAACGCTACTTTCGGCGTATGCTGGCGACTGGCCGCCTCATCTACGTGCTTAATCAGCCCCATGCGCACGGCGCCATGGGCACGGATAGTTTCAAACATGGCAAGCGCCTTGCTGTCGCCATTGATAGCATCCTGAAGCTCGGTACCGGTATAACCAATGTCGGCAGCGTTGATAAACACCGTAGGAATACCCGCGTTGATCAGCGTGGCTTTCAAAACGCCCACGCCCGGGACATCCAGGTCATCCACCAGGTTGCCGGTGGGGAAGATGGCCCCTTCGCCATCGGCCGGGTCCATAAAGGCCACCGGGATTTCTGCAGCGGGGAACGTCACGCCGTCGAGCTCAAAGTCACCGGTCTCCTGCACCTCCCCGTTGCTAATTGGCACCCGTGACACAATGGTTTTCTGGATATTGACCTGCCAGATGCGCACCTCGACCACACCGTTTTCCGGGATGCGCCCAGGATCAACGAGGCCGTTGGTAATCGCAAAGGGACCCACCGCCGCGGAAAGATTGCCGCAGTTGCCGCTCCAATCCACAAAGGGCTTATCGATGGAGACCTGGCCAAATAAATAATCAACGTCGTGTTCCGACGATTCACTTTTCGACAGAATCACCGTTTTACTGGTGCTGGACGTTGCCGCGCCCATGCCGTCGATTTGCTTTTCGTAAGGGTCGGGGCTGCCAATCACCCGCAGCAGCAGCTGATCTCGCGCTTTGCCGGGCCGCTGGGCGGCATCGGGCAAATCACTGAGTTTAAAAAACACACCCTTACTGGTGCCGCCACGCATATAGGTGGCGGGGATTTTGAGTTGGGGGCCATAAGGCATTTGATGTTATCTCCAGCTAGGCAGCGGTGGATTCAAGAAAGTCCTGGGCGAACCGCTGCAACACACCGCCGGCGGTGTAAATCGACACCTCCTCGGCGGTATCCAGACGACAAATCACCGGCACACGCTCGGCACTACCACTTTGGCGATGGATTACCAGCGTGAGCTTGGCCCCCGGCTGCGGCGCCCCCTCTACATCGTAAATTTCGGTGCCGTCCAACGCCAATGTGTGCCGCGTTGTACCCTCTTCGAACTGCAGCGGCATCACGCCCATGCCGATCAAATTGGTGCGGTGAATACGCTCGAAGCCTTCGGCCACAATGGTTTCGACCCCGGCCAGCGCAACGCCTTTGGCCGCCCAGTCACGAGAGGACCCTTGACCGTAGTCGGCACCGGCGATAATGATCAACGGCTGCTTGCGGGCCATGTAGGTTTCGATTGCCTCCCACATCCGCGTGACCTTACCCTCGGGCTCAACGCGGGCCAGCGACCCTTGCACCACCTTGCCCTGCTCGTCGTGGACCATTTCGTTAAACAACTTAGGATTGGCCAACGTAGCGCGCTGGGCGGTTAAATGGTCGCCCCGGTGGGTGGCGTAGGAGTTAAAGTCCTCCTCGGGCAGGCCCATCTTGTCCAGATATTCTCCCGCCGCGCTATTCAACTGAATCGCGTTAGAAGGCGAAAGGTGATCAGTGGTGATGTTGTCCGGCAGAATCGCCAGCGGGCGCATACCCTTCAAACCGCGCTCTTTAGCCATATTGCCTTCCCAGTAGGGCGGGCGACGAATATAGGTGCTCTGGGGGCGCCACTCATACAGTGGGCTAACCAGGGTTCGCGCCGCCTTCTGCAGGTCGAACATCGGGATATAGGTATCGCGAAACTGCTCGGGTTTTACCGACGATTTCACAATCGCGTCGATCTCGCTGTCGTCAGGCCATATATCTTTCAAAGTGACCGGGTTGCCCTGGGCATCGTGCCCTAAAATATCCTTTTCGATATCAAAGCGGATCGTACCGGCAATGGCGTAAGCCACCACCAGCGGTGGCGAGGCCAGAAACGCCTGCTTGGCGTGGGGGTGAATACGCCCGTCGAAGTTGCGGTTACCCGACAACACCGCCGTAGCGTATAAATCGCGCTCGATTATCTCTTCCTGAATCTTCGGCTCCAGCGCACCGGACATGCCATTGCAGGTGGTGCACGCGTAGGCCACCACGCCAAAGCCCAGGTCTTCCAGCTCGCCCATCAAGCCAGCTTCTTCCAGATACATCTTGACGGTTTTTGAGCCAGGCGCCAGCGAGGACTTGACCCAAGGTTTGCGGGTTAAACCCAGCCTGTTGGCGTTACGGGCAATCAACCCCGCCGCCACCATATTGCGCGGGTTGGAGGTATTGGTGCAGCTGGTGATGGCGGCGATAATCACCGCGCCGTCGGGCATCCGGCCAGCTTTCTCTTCTGCTCGGGCTTTATCCATATCCCCCGCGATACCGTTTTTGGCAAGCTCTGAAGTGGGTAAGTGGGCGTGGGGGTTGGATGGCCCGGCCAGGGTGCGCGTTACGCTTGACAGATCAAACGTCAGCACCCGCTCGTACTCGGCCGTGGTCAGGCTATCGGCCCACAAGCCAGTATGCTTGGCATAGGCTTCAACCAACGCCACCTGCTCGTCTTCGCGACCGGTGAGCTTGAGATAGTCGATGGTTTGGCTATCGATATAAAACATCGCTGCCGTGGCGCCGTACTCTGGCGTCATGTTGGAGATCGTTGCGCGGTCGCCCACGGTTAGCGCATCGGCACCTTCACCGTAAAACTCCAGGTAGGCGCCGACCACACGCTCCTTGCGTAAAAACTCGGTAATCGCCAGCACCATATCGGTACCGGTAATGCCCGGCTGTAGTTTGCCGGTAAGTTCCACGCCGACGATATCCGGCAGGCGCATCATCGAAGCTCGACCCAGCATCACGCTCTCCGCCTCTAGGCCGCCCACGCCCACCGAAATTACCCCCAGGGCATCGGTCATCGGCGTGTGACTGTCGGTGCCTACACAGGTATCGGGAAACGCCACGCCCTGCTGGACTTGTACCACGGGGGACATCTTTTCCAGATTGATCTGGTGCATGATGCCGTTGCCCGGCGGGATTACATCGACGTTCTCGAAGGCCACTTTCGTCCAGTTGATGAAGTGAAAGCGATCATCATTACGACGATCTTCAATGACGCGGTTTTTCTCAAAGGCGCCCTCTTCTGACCCTGCGTGCTCGACCGCCAAAGAGTGATCGACAATCAGTTGGGTGGGCACCACCGGGTTGACCTTCGCCGGGTCGCCGCCTTTATCGGCAATCGCATCGCGCAGGCCCGCTAAGTCAACCAGCGCGGTTTGGCCCAGAATATCGTGGCAGACCACCCGCGCCGGATACCAAGGAAAGTCCAGGTCGCGCTTGCGCTCAATCAGTTGCTTGAGCGCGTCGGTCAGTTGCGCCGGGGCGCAGCGGCGCACCAGTTGCTCCGCCAATACCCGCGACGTAAAGGGCAGCGTAGCGTGAGCGCCGGGCTGGATATCCTCGACAGCCTGGTAGGTATCAAAATAATCGATGGCGCCACCATCGACCGTCACACCCGGTAGCGGCTTGCGATAATCAGTATTCATGGTCACTCTCACTCAGTCGCGCGCTTCAATGGGCACCCATTCGCTCTTTTCAGGGCCGGTGTAATCGGCACTGGGACGAATAATGCGGTTATTGGCACGCTGCTCAAACACGTGCGCGGCCCAGCCCGTCAAACGCGACATCACGAAAATCGGCGTAAACAGCTTGGTGGGGATATCCATGAAGTGGTAGGCGCTGGCATGGAAGAAGTCAGCGTTGCAGAACAGCTTCTTCTCGCGCCACATGACCTCTTCACAGCGCTCCGATACGGGATACAACACCGTATCGCCTACATCGTCGGCGAGTTTTTTCGACCAATGCTTGATGATCGCGTTACGCGGGTCAGACTCACGATAGATAGCGTGACCGAAGCCCATGATTTTCTCTTTGCGCTCGAGCATGCCGAGCATTTCACGCTCGGCTTCTTCCGGTGACGACCAGTTTTCAATCATCGCCATCGCCGCTTCATTGGCGCCGCCGTGCAGCGGTCCACGCAGCGTGCCAATCGCTCCGGTCACGCAGGAATGCATGTCGGAAAGGGTCGAGGCACAGACACGGGCGGTAAACGTAGAAGCGTTAAACTCGTGCTCAGCGTAAAGAATCAGCGATACGTTCATCACCCGGGCATGCAATTCAGACGCTGGTTTATCGCGCAGCATATGCAGAAAATGACCGCCCACCGAGGCATCGTCAGTCTCGGTCTTGATACGCACGCCATCGTGGGTGAAACGGTACCAGTAGCAGATAATCGACGGCAGTACGGCGAGTAGTCGATCGGCAACGTCATCCTGCTCACCAAAGCTTTCCTCGGTTTCCAGATTGCCCAGCATCGAGGTGCCGGTCCGCATCACATCCATGGGATGGGCGTCTTTGGGAATCTCTTCCAGCACGGTTTTCAAGGCGCTGGGCAAACCGCGCAGGCTTTTCAGCTTGGCGATGTAGTCATCCAGCTCGGCTTGGTTGGGCAGTTTGCCCTTCAACAGCAGGTAGGCCACTTCTTCAAACTTGGCTTTCTCGGCCAGCTCTTTGATATCAAAGCCACGGTAGGTTAGCCCTGAGCCGGTTTTTCCTACGGTACACAGCGCAGTGGAACCCGCGCTCTGGCCACGGAGTCCTGCACTATTTTGCGGTTTATCAGCCATATTGTGTCTCCTGCTAGCGTGTCTTTTATAGGTTGTAAATTATTAAGTGTCTTTCTGCTCGGCAAATAGCGCATCGAGCTTTTGTTCGAAGTCGTGGTAATTCAAAAAGTCGTAAAGCTCATCACGGGTCTGCATAGTGCCCACAACGTCTTTCTGGTGGCCGTTATCCATAATGCTTTGATAGACGTGAAGCGCGGCAGCGTTCATGGCCCGGAAGGCGGATAGCGGATATAGCACCATCCGGCAGCCCACCTCACCCAGTTCCTGCTGGGTGAACAGCGGCGTGGCGCCAAACTCGGTAATATTGGCAAGAATCGGTGCATTGACACGCTCGCAAAACGCCCGGTAGTCATCCAGCGTATGCACCGCTTCGGCGAAGATGGCATCGGCACCCGCGTCCACGCAGGCATTGGCACGTTCAATCGCGGCGTCCAGCCCCTCTTTCTGGAAAGCATCGGTACGCGCAATCAGATAAAAATCCGGGTCGAGCTTGGCATCGGCGGCGGCTTTGATGCGATCGACCATTTCCTGCTGGGAGACAATGGCCTTATTGGGGCGATGTCCGCAGCGCTTCTGGGCGATCTGATCTTCCAGATGCACCGCCGCCACGCCTGCACGCTGCATTTCCTTGACGGTGCGAGCGATGTTAAAGGCGCCGCCCCAGCCGGTGTCGATATCTACCAGCAGTGGCACATCGGTAGAGCCGCAAATACGATGGGCGTCTTCCACCACGTCGTTCATGGTAGTCATGCCAAGGTCCGGCAGCCCAAAAGAGGCGTTAGCCACACCGCCACCAGACAAGTAAATTGCCTGGTGGCCTACCCGCTCGGCCATCATCGCGGTATAGGCATTAATAGTGCCAAGGATTGGCAACGGCCGATTCGCCTCCAGCGCCGCCCGAAAGCGTGCACCGGGTGTTAAACCTGACAAGGTTGCATGAGACATGGGCGTAGACTCCTGTTTAATCCGACACGGGCAAGCGGCGTTTTAATCCGCGGGTGTCGATGATTGTTGTTCAAGAATGGCGGCATAACGGTCAGCGACATTGGCGCGGGAAGCGCTCACATGGCGGCGCATTAACAATTCGGCAAGCTCAGCGTCGCCGGCTTCAATGGCATCGACAATGCGGTGATGTTCCACAAAGGCCCGCTGGGGGCGCGTGCCACTGGCGCTAAACTGGGTGCGATAAAGACGCACGAGGTAGTAAAGATCGTCGCACAGCAGGTTCATCAGCATCTTGTTATGGCTGCCCTGCACGATACAGTAGTGAAAGTCGAGATCGCCTTCGCGCTGATAATAGGCTTCGCCACGCTTTAAATCCGCCTGACCTTCATGCAGCGCCAGTACATCCCGCAAGCCTTGCACCTCTTCCGGCGACATATGCTCGGCAGCAAGACGGGCCGCCATACTTTCCAGCGCCTCACGCACGTCAAACAGCTCAATCAGCTCTTTCATTGAGAGTTTGACAACCCGCGCCCCGACATGGGGGACCCGCTCGATTAAGCGGTGGGCTTCCAAGCGGCGCATCGCTTCACGCAACGGCCCGCGTGAAATACCGTAAGTTTTTGATAAACCTGGCTCGGTAATTTTGCTGCCTGGGGCGAGCTCACCGCGAACAATGGCATCCTGGAGTTGCTGGAAAACCCGCTCCGCAAGCGTGCGCACTTCCGAAGAAGTCACCTCATGACCAGATGAATCTTTGTTTGTAGTCACAGCTGATAACGTCATGGCAAATTGTCGACAATTAAATGGTAGGCCAACTTTAGCCCTCCACAAAACCACCGTCAACCTTGCTTATCGTTCGAGCAAGTAAGTCTTTTGTCGTACGACTTAGGCCAATAACGCCTTTCAATGTCAACAATCTATCGAAAAGCGCAAAACCACCAATGGCATTTTTTTAAATCATGCTAATAACGTGAAAAAGCCGTCTAGAAGATAAACTGGTGTCCTTGTTTAACGCCCTCTAAAATACCTTGCCCCACTTGGCTAGGCGTTTGCTTCATGACATCGGCGATAACACTGACGGCACTGCCCTATCTACCCGATCCATTGACGACGTTCGCAGCACTACGCCAACGCCCTGGGGCGGTGTTGCTTGATAGCGGGCGTCCGGTGGCCAACGGCCGGTTCGATATCATGAGCAGTGACCCACTGGCGATGCTTGAGATTGATGTCAACGGTCACTCACGGGTCACGTCTGATCAATTCGATGTACCCAGCGACTGGCCAGATGCATTTGCTCCCCAGCAGTGGCTTCTTGAACAACTTCCTATTCCTTCACAGGAAATGGGAGAGCTTCCCTTTGCAGGCGGGTTGATCGGTTACTGGAGTTACGACCTGGGCCGTGAACAGCAATCCATTGCCAGCCAACAACCTTGCGTCACTACCCTGCCACAAGCCCGAATTGGCCTGTACGACTGGTGCATTACCTTCGATCATCACACCCAACAGGCGTGGCTGGTCGCAAGCGATGAGCGCCGTGCTCAGGTCATGCGTTGGCTTGGCCACTCGGTGCCAGTCGCTACGCCCTTTTGCCTGACTGCCTCTTTTCAGGCGGAACTCAGTCGCGCTGATTACCACCGACGTTTTCATGCCGTGCAAGACTATATCCGCGCGGGCGACTGTTACCAGATCAACCTGGCCCAACGCTTCTCGGCACCGTATCAAGGAGATGAGTGGCAAGCCTACCTGCGTTTGCGCCATGCAACGCCAACGCCCTTTTCAGGGTTTATGGCGTGGCATGACAAAGCCGTGCTATCACTCTCGCCCGAACGCTTTATCCGCTGCCATGAAGGGCAAGTAGAAACCCGACCTATTAAAGGAACCCGCCCCCGCGGGAAAACTCCCGAGGCGGACCGCGCGCTCGCCGAAGAGTTGCTTAACAGTCGCAAAGACCGCGCTGAAAACGTCATGATTGTGGATCTGTTACGCAATGACCTCGGCCGTATCTGTCTGCCCGGCACCATACAGGTCCCCCAGCTATGTCATTTAGAAAGCTACCCTAATGTTCACCACTTGGTGAGCGTCATCCAGGGCAAGCTTCCCGACCCACGTGCAGCACTCGCGCTGCTGGCTGCTGCGTTTCCTGGCGGTTCGATTACCGGCGCACCCAAAATTCGCGCCATGCAGATCATCGATGAGTTAGAACCCTGCCAGCGCAGTGTTTACTGCGGCAGCCTTGGCTATGTCGACGTGCGGGGAAGCATGGACACCTCTATCGCTATCCGCACCATGGTAGCGGATGCGGGCAAGCTTCACGTGTGGGGAGGAGGAGGCCTTGTAGCCGACTCCCAAGTCGACGAGGAATACACCGAAACACAGGATAAAATCCGCCATCTGATAGGCGCATTGGAATAAGAAAGGGCAATATTTAAATCAAAAAGGAATATAAAACCCAAACCAAACGGTATTGGGGCTAACCGCCTGCCTTTTGATAGCCTAGTCAAAACATTTCTTTAATGATTAAGGAGGCAGCATGTCCTCAGCGCTAGATACCATCAACCGCGACTTCGCTAACGATCCCCAAGGATTAATCGAGTGGGCGCTACGTCAGGGCGAACGGCCGATTTGCACCACCAACTTCCGCCCGTTTGAAGCGGTGATTCTACATATGGTGACCCAGGTACGCCCCGACATCCCCATTGTATGGATGGACAGCGGCTACAACACCGAGGCCACTTACCAGTTTGCCGATGAGGTCATCAAGCGACTTAATCTCAACATCGTAAGCTTCTTGCCCAAACGAACGCGCGCTCATCGCGAAGCGCTGGAAGGCCCTATGCCGGGGATTGATGATCCGCGCCACGATGCCTTTACCCAGGAGGTAAAAATCGAACCCTTCGAGCGCGCCCTGCGGGAAATGCAGCCGGACGTGTGGTTCACTGCTCTACGCGCAGAAGACACCCCAGAACGCGCTAGGATGCAGCCGGTAAGCCGTAACAGTGACGGGCTACTGAAAGTCGCCCCGCTGCTGCAGTGGAGCGCCAAGGACATGTATCAATATCTTCAAGCCCACGACCTGCCCAACAACTTCGACTACTTTGACCCCACCAAGGTCGAGGAAAAACGCGAGTGCGGGCTGCATTTACAGCACTAGACCCGCTTTTTAGCGCTTAGTAGTCCGGTAGGTCCACTTCATCAAATAGCATTTGTTCATGGCGCGGGCCTGCGGTTAGCGCCTCTTCCACCCGTTCCCGGGTGAGATGGGGCGCAAAGCGGGTTAGAAAATCGTACATATAGCCGCGCATGAAGGTACCTCGGCGTATGCCGATTTTGGTCGTTGAGCTTGCGAACAAATGCCGGGCATCCAGAGCGACCAGATCATCATCCAAGGTAGGGTCGACGGCCATATGCGCCACAATGCCCACGCCCATACCCAGCCGCACATAGGTTTTGATCACATCGGCGTCTGCCGCGGTTAACACCACATTGGGTGTTAGCCCTTTTGCTTTGAAGGCATCGTCCAACTGAGAGCGTCCGGTAAAACCAAATACGTAAGTGACTATCGGATGCTCCGCCAGCGCCTCCAGGGTTAAGGGGGCGTCAAGCTTGGCCAGCGGGTGGTCTTTGGGCACCAATACACAGCGGTTCCAGCGATAGCAAGGCAGCAAAATCAGGTCGGTAAACAGCTCAAGCGATTCAGTGGCAATGGCAAAATCTGCCTGTCCTTCGCTGACCATTTGGGCGATTTGCTTGGGCGTGCCCTGCTGCATGTGCAACGCCACATCGGGATACTTCTGAGTAAAAGCGCTGATAATCGGCGGTAGCGCGTAGCGCGCCTGGGTGTGAGTGGTCGCAATCGCCAGACTCCCCCGCCGCTCGTCGCTATGCTCTTGAGCAACGTGCTTGATGTTCTCGGTTAACCGCAACACTTGGCCGGCCAGATCAATAATCGATTGGCCTGCAGGCGTCACTCGAGTGAGATGCTTACCACTACGGGCAAAAATTTCGACGCCCAGCTCATCTTCCAATAAGCGGATTTGTTTGGAGATACCAGGTTGCGAAGTAAACAGGCTTTGCGCGGTGGCCGAAACGTTCAAGTTGTGCCGATTAACTTCCCAAATGTAGCGAAGCTGCTGCAGTTTCATAATGTCACCTAACCGGTCAATGCGCGGATGATTGCGTGGGAACGCCACTGCGCTGGCTTTGGCACCTAGCTCACACAGCCGCACGGCATTATTAGAATAAAAAAAAGTGCTATAATGCCTTTATAGTATAAAAAAACAGCTTTATCAGCACCTATTACTTTTTACTATTTTATCGATTTGGTGAAGATCGTATTTGCCACGCCCCGCTTCGCCCGCTAACATTTGCCGACTTGACGCGGTGAAATGCGCTACGCAATCGCGTAATGACCGTTGCTCCATTTGAGGCAACGAAACAGCAAGAGCAACGCAAACGGGAGAAACAAATGGCTACTAATGTTGATGTCACTAACGCCAATTTTGAGCAGGAAGTCCTCAACGCCGAACAGCCAGTCCTGCTGAAATTCTGGGCCCCCTGGTGTGGCCCCTGCAAAGTCATGGCCCCGGTGGTCGATGAAGTCGCTGCCGATCGCGGTGACAATCTTAAAGTGGTCAGTGTAAACGTTGACGACGCGCCTGAAATTGCGGCGGAGCAAGGCGTCCGCGGCGTGCCTACCGTCATGCTGTTTAAAGCGGGCACTAAGGTAGCTTCGCTAGTGGGTGCACAGTCCAAATCGCAGCTAACCCAGTTTATTGACCAGAACGCGTAAAGCAGCAAAAACCGCCGACATCAGTCGGCGGTTATTACGTTTCAATTCAGTGACGTCTTAGCCACGGTGGACGTCGTGCATCCCTGCCCTCCGTAACTCCCCCACGCCGCCGCCCAGGGCCTAGCAAATGAGCAATCCAGCGAGTTTGCGGATGGCTATCCAGAGCAATCTTAAGCGTCATGGTCAGCACAACCGAAAGCAGCATTCCCGCCGCACCGAAAATCCACCCCCATACTATCAGCGATAAAAACGCCACAAAGGTGGAAAGCCCCAGTGCCTGCCCCATCACACGCGGCTCGATCAGATTCCCAAGCACAAAGTTAATGACCAGGTAAGCCGTTGCCAGCAGTAACGCCTGCCAGGCACCGCCATCCTGGGCGACCAGCAGCAATAACACCGGCGGAACCGCGGCAATAGCGGAACCAATATTGGGAATAAAGTTGAGCGCGAAAGCCAACACCCCCCAAAGCAAGGGGAACTCAACACCCACAATCAAGCATGAAAGCCAAACCAAAATACCGGTGGCTAAGCTAATCACCGTCTTAACAGCGAGATAGCGCTTCAACGTCAGGCTAAACTCACTAAAACGCATCAAGCTCGGCGCGGGATTTTCCAACGCAAGCGATACTTTATCGCGAAAATTGAGCGTTTCGAACAACAAAAAGATGACTAGCAACGCCACAATTGCGCTCTGCATAAATAAGTTACCAAGCTCACCCAACAACGGAGGTACCCAAGAGCCCTCTTCATCCATGTCCAGCATTGAGCTCAGTCGGTCGGGGTCAATCGCCAGGCCGCGCGAGGCAAGTGCGTTCAATACGTCCCAATAATGCTCGTAGAGGCGCGTTTCAATATCGGGGAGGGCCTGGATAAAGGTACTGAAGCTGTTCACTACCAGCAGGCCAATAAGCGACAAAAACACCAACATGAAAATCAAGGTGAGAAATACCGACATCCGTAAGCTCAGCCCGCAACGGTGTAGCCAGTGCACCGGCGACGTACACACCACAGCGATGAAGATGGCAAGCAGAAGCGGCACCAACAGATCAGCCCCCAGTTTCATGCCCGCCATAATAACCACCAGGGCGGCCAGCGCCAGAGTGGCATGCAATGGAATGCTACGATAATCCTCTTCCGATAACTTCGACATACCCCTCCATCCCTAAGCGATGTTATCGCCTCATTTAAGCGACAACGGTGATGTAGCACCAAGCGTGCAAACATTTAGCAATTGTTGCGTACCACAATGATACGGCTGAACTTTGTTAAGCAGGCTACATTCCAAGCAGAGTCTAGCCTTACTAGACCTACTCCGCCATGTGCCTTAGCACGAGGCTATAAAGGGATGTTTACCAATGAAACCACACTTTCTTTCTAAAGCACGACTACGCCATAGCCTCGCCGCCGGCGCTCTATTCACCCTGATTAGCATTCCGCTGGCTCAAGCCGCACCTTCCCCACCGAGCCTGCATGTACAAGCCCAATCATCGGTTGAGGTGGCACCCGACAAAGCGACTCTCAGTGCCCGCCTATGGGAAAAGACACCTGCACTGTCCAACCTCGAAGACACCGATAGTGACGAATTAACCGCTGCAAGGGAGCGTCTAGAACGCCGGGCCAGCGAGCTGATTAACAGCATGGAAGACAGCGGCCTTGAGCGTGATGCGATTAGTGCCGGTTCCTTGAACATTTACCCAGAGCAAGTACAAGCCCCCCGCTCCGACAACGGCGACGGTGAAACGCTGCAACGCACGCGACTGGAGCGCCCTGTCACTGTTGAATTGACGGACCTGGACCAGCTTGGTGACGTACTAGACGCATTGATGGGCGCAGGCGTGAACGCCCTTGACGGCGTGCAGTTCGACCTGCAAGACCGTGACGCCGCCACCGACGAAGCAATGGTCAAAGCGCTTGAAAAAGCCCGGCATAAAGCCGAGTTAATGGCTGACACGCTGGATGCCGACCTGGGCCATGTCCAGCGCATCGAAGAAACCCAGTCGCCCATCTTCCAGCCCCGCATGATGTCGATGCGTGCGGAAAGCAGCGACAGCGCCGATGCCAAAGGCCCCAGCAGCGAATACCGCCCTGGGACCATCCGCATTGAAGCGGGCGTTAACGTAGAGTGGACGCTTAAAGGGCCAACTGAGTCAGACCACCAAGATACGGACGCAGCGGCTCAGGAATAACCACCGAGCCATCCGCCTGCTGGTGATTTTCCAGCACCGCCAGCAGGCAGCGACCTACCGCCAGCCCCGAGCCGTTCAAGGTATGCAACAGCTGGGGCTTTTTTGCGTCAGGATGGCGGTAGCGCGCCTGCATACGCCGCGCTTGAAAGTCCTCGCAGTTGGAGATCGATGAAATCTCGCGGTAGGTTTCCTGACTAGGCAGCCAGACTTCCAAATCATAGGTTTTGGCCGCGCCAAAGCCCATGTCACCAGTGCATAGCGTTACTGCCCGATACGGCAGCTCAAGCGCCTGCAGGATCGCCTCGGCATGGCCGCGCATGTCCTCCAGCGCCTGGTAGCTGTGTTCTGGCTCGACGATCTGCACCATCTCAACCTTGTCGAACTGGTGCTGGCGAATCATGCCGCGGGTATCGCGCCCGTGGGAGCCTGCCTCGGAGCGGAAACACGGCGTATGGGCAGTAAGCTTCATTGGCAGCGCCGCCTGCTCGACAATCTCATCGCGCACAAAATTAGTCAGCGGCACTTCCGAGGTGGGAATCAGGTGGTACTCACGTTCATCATCCAGCTTGAACAAGTCTTCGCCAAACTTGGGTAGCTGGCCGGTGCCCATTAGCGAATCGCGGTTGACCATGTACGGCACGTAGCACTCTTCATAGCCGTGCTGCTGGGTTTGGGTATCCAGCATGAACTGCGCCAGTGCCCGGTGCAGCCGAGCAATCGGCCCGCGCATCACCGCAAAACGAGCGCCGGTCAGCTTCGAGGCCAGGTCAAAATCGAGATAGCCCGACTTCTTGCCCAGATCGACGTGATCCAGCACCTCGAAATCAAACGCGCGAGGCGTGCCCCAGCGATGTAGCTCAACGTTATCGTCTTCACTTTTACCTTCTGGCACGCTCTTATGGGGAACGTTGGGAATCCCGCTCACCGTATCATCCCAATCCTCCTGCACCTCGGCCAGCTGCTGCTTCGCGGCATCCAGCCGCTCGCCCAAATCACTGACCTCATCCAGCAGCGGCTGGATATCCTCACCGTTGGCTTTTGCCTTACCAATCGCCTTGGAGCGAGTATTACGCTCGCTCTGTAGCTGTTCGGTTTGGGTTTGCAGTTCGCGGCGGCGCGACTCTAGCGCCTGCAGCCCTTGTTTATCCAACACAAAGCCTCGGCGGGCCAGTTGTTGCGCCAGTGCATCAAGATCACCGCGCAGCAGTTTCGGATCGAGCATGAGGTATCCCTTGGCCTGAATTCAGTAAAAACATGGCGTACAACGCCGATGACAAAGGCGTCTATTGTAGGCAAAAGCGCGGTGAGGGGCTATGGGTGCCTACGAGGGGAACTTGGAAAGGGAATAGCCCGCGTCATGTCAGTTGTTTTGTGCTAACATTTGTACGCACGCAAATTAGTATAGGGATTAACCATGGATACTAGAATACAGTTTCGTATTGATGAAGAGACAAAACGCTTGAGCCAGCAAATGGCTGAGAGCCAAGGCCGTACGCTAAGTGATGCCTGCCGCGAATTCACCGAACAATTAGCTGAGCAACAACGCAAGGTGCTATCTCATGATGCATGGCTAACCAATCAAATTAATCAAGCCTTTGAGAAGCTTGATGATGGAAAGGCTTCTTTCATCAACCACGAAAACGCAAAATCACAAATGGCTGAACGCAAAGCCAAAATTCGAGGCCGAGCTAATCAATGATTTTATGGGAAGAAGAGGCTCTGAATGACCGCGAAAAAATCTTCGAGTTTCTTTACGAGGTCAATCCTGCCGCCGCTGAGAAAACCGACGAAATCATTGAGGCGAAAGCTGAAAGCCTACTTGATCAGCCATTGATGGGTGTGCAGCGGGATGCCATTCCAGGCAGATTGCTTATCATCCCGGAGATTTCGATGATTATTGCCTACTGGGTCGATCATTCCTCAATTCATATCATGCGAGTACTTCACCAAAAGCAGAAATTTCCAAGCGACTGATTTTTAACAATCCTTAGTCTGCTCTAGCCACGTTCCCCATAATCTCCCTACCTACAGAAGTTGTGATTCTCAGTGTTTCTCGGCAACCTAGGACCATATCAGTTTAACCACCCTCTTTAGCCGAGCACCTCAGCCATGACCTCCGCTTTTGAACAAACCCTAGACGCCATTGACGCGCTGCACGCACAAGACCCGCGTTCCACCTCGCTTGACGATGGCACCGCCATTCCTCAGGAGCTGGCCTACGCCCAGCGCATGAGCAAGTGGCTGGCGCACGTTTACGACTCCCCCGGCGAGCTGTTGCAACTGGCGGTGCGTGCCCAGCATTTACAGCGCTGGCAGGTGCCCCGCGAGGAATACGATAAAGGCCGGGTGGGCTATTTAACCTGGCGGCGCGACCAGGGCAAGCGTGCGGGCGAGACCACCGCCCAGTTGATGCAGGAAGCAGGCTACAGCATTGAGGAGGCCAAGCGCGTCGCGGCGGTGATCGGCAAGAAAGGCCTGGGGCGCGACCCCGAAGTACAGGCGTTGGAAGACTGCGCCTGCCTGGTGTTTTTAGAAAACTACTTCGCCGATTTTTCGCGCAAGGTCGAACACGACCATATGGTGCGCATTGTGCAAATGACCTGGCGTAAAATGTCTCCGCGTGCCCACGAACTGGCGTTAACGCTGCCCATGTCGGCATCATCTGCCGCGCTGGTGAAGGAAGCGCTGGGCGAGGCATAACGCCGCCATCCAGGTGCAGGTCGTCAGTCACTGCGGTAAAGTAGCTGTCTTATTTTCTTCCGCTTTCGGCAGTGACGGCTTGCTCAATTATGATTGCATCTCTGGATTCGCGTACCGCGCCATTTGAACGTCTGGGCTTCCATTACGTGCGCTTTCTTGAGGCGCTGAAAACGCGCGGCTTCGAAGGCGAGATTGCCCCTGACTACGCCAACCGCACGGTGCTGGCCACGGATAACTCGATTTACCAGCGCCTACCCCAGGCCGCGGTCTTTCCCCGGCACGCCGAGGACCTGGAGCGGCTGGCCAAACTGGCCGGTGAAGTCCCCCATCGCGATATCGTGCTCACCCCGCGGGGCGGCGGCACCGGCACCAACGGCCAGTCGCTGACCGACGGCATTGTGGTGGATGTCTCACGCCACATGAACCGGATTATCGAGATCGACGTCGAGCATCGCCGGGTGCGCGTTCAGGCGGGCGTGGTCAAAGACCAGCTCAACGCGGCGCTCAAACCCCACGGCCTGTTTTTTGCCCCGGAGCTTTCCACCTCCAACCGCGCCACCATTGGCGGCATGATTGCCACCGACGCCAGCGGTCAGGGCAGCTGCGAGTATGGCAAAACCCGTGACCACGTGCTGGAACTGGATACGATTTTGCTGGGCGGCAAGCACTTACACAGCCGCTCGCTGTCCTCGGAAGAAGAAACCGCTGAATGCGCGAAAGACGGCATCCTTGGCCGCGTGCACACCACCGCTGCTGAAATTATCGACCAGCAGCGCGAACTGATTGAGGCGACGTTTCCACCGCTCAACCGCTGCCTGACCGGCTTTGACCTGGCCCACCTGCGCGAACAGGACGGCCAGCTCAATCTGAACAGTTTGCTATGCGGCTCGGAAGGCTCGCTTGGATTCCTTAATGAAGCGGTACTCAACGTCCTGCCGATCCCCAAGCATTCAACCTTGGTGAACGTTCGCTACCCAGGCTTTATGGAGGCCCTGCGCGATGCCAAAGCGCTAATGGCCTCCAGTGCGCGCCCCACGTCCATCGAGACCATCGACGACACCGTGCTGCAGCTGGCGATGGATGACTTCGTTTGGGACAGCGTGGCGGAATTTTTCCCGGCCGGCGATACGCCGATCAGCGGCATCAACCTGGTAGAGTTTAACGACGATGACCCGGATGCCCTCGCCGAGCGCGTTCGGGTGTTTACCGAGCATCTAGGCCATGACGCCACGGTCGAGCGGCTTGGCTATACCCTGGCGGAAGGCCGCCCGCAGATTCAGAAAGTCTACGGCATGCGTAAGCGCTCGGTGGGGTTGCTCGGCAACGTGCAGGGCGAAAAGCGCCCGCTGCCGTTTGTCGAAGATACCGCCGTGCCTCCCGAGCACCTGGCCGATTATATTGCCGAGTTTCGCGCCGCGCTGGATACTCGCGGGCTCTCCTACGGTATGTTCGGCCACGTGGACGCAGGGGTACTCCACGTGCGCCCGGCGCTGGATATGAAAGACCCCGCCCAGGAAGCGCTGATTCGGGAGATTTCCGACGAGGTAGTCGCCCTCACCCAGAAATACGGGGGGCTGCTGTGGGGCGAGCACGGCAAGGGGGTTCGCTCCGAGTATGGCCCCAAATTTTTCGGCAAGCTCTACCCAAGTCTGCAACGGGTAAAAGCCGCCTTTGACCCCTATAATCAGCTCAACCCCGGCAAGATAGCCTCGCCATCAGACAAGGGCGAGCTGATTGCCCGGGAGCACGACCCGGAGCTGCTGGCTATCGACGAAGTGCCGATGCGCGGCCAGCTTGACCGCACCATCGACGAACGGGCCTGGCAGGCCTACGACGCGGCGGTGTACTGCAACGGTAATGGCGCCTGCTATAACTACGATGTGGACGACCCCATGTGTCCATCATGGAAGGCCACCCGCGATCGCCGCCACTCCCCCAAAGGCCGCGCCAGCCTGATCCGCGAGTGGCTGCGCCTGCAGTCCCAAGCGGGGATCGACGTGGTCGAGGAGTCACGCAAGAAAAAAGCCGAGGGCGGCTGGGGCTTTATCAAAAGCTTGCCGCTGCGGGTGGCGAATTCGCTGAGTCGCAAGCAGCACCACGACTACTCCCACGAGGTTTACGATGCCATGGCGGGCTGTCTGGCGTGCAAGTCCTGCGCGGGGCAGTGCCCGGTTAAGGTCAACGTGCCGCAGTTCCGCTCGCAGTTTCTGGAGCTCTACCACGGCCGCTACCTGCGCCCGCTGCGTGATTACCTGATCGGTGGCACCGAGTTCATGCTGCCGACCTTTGCCAGATTGGCCCCACTGTATAACGCTGTCATGGGCCAGCGCTGGGTCGAACAGCTGATGCGCAAAGGCATTGGCATTAGCGACTCGCCAGCGCTTTCCCGCGCCAACCTAAAGAAAAAGCTGCGCGCCTGGGGTGTGGCGGAGGCTACGCCGACCTCACTTGCGCTGCTTACCGAGCAGCAGCGCGCCAACAGCGTGATCATCGTCCAAGATGCGTTTACCAGCCACTTTGAAGCCAAACTGGTGATGGATATCGTCGAGCTGCTGTCGCGGCTCAACCTGCGGGTGTTCGTGATGCCTTTTTCCGCCAACGGCAAGCCACTGCACGTACAGGGCTTCCTGGGGGCGTTTGAACGCACGGCGCAGAAACAGGCCGAACGGCTGCGCACGCTGGCACACTTTGAGATCCCTCTGGTGGGTATCGACCCGGCGATGACGCTGACTTACCGCCAGGAGTACGTCAAAGCGCTGGGCAATGAGGCGGTGCCAGAGGTGCTGATGCTGCAGGAATGGCTGACGACTCGCCTTAACACCCTCGCCACCCGTCCGCTGAAGGTGAACGACCCCGGCTTCAAGCTGCTTTCCCACTGCACCGAAAGCACTAACGCGCCGGGCAGCCCCAAGGCGTGGCAACAGGTGTTCGCGGCCTTCGGGCTGGAGCTTGAGCTGGTCAGCACCGGCTGCTGCGGCATGTCCGGCACTTACGGCCATGAAACCCGTAATACCGCCACCTCCAGAACCATTTACGCTCAATCCTGGCAGCCGCAGGTGGACGCCGACGAAAACGCGGGCAAATTATTAGCCACCGGTTATTCGTGCCGCAGTCAGGTCAAGCGCTACTCCGCGCAAACCCTTGAACACCCGCTGCAAGCGCTACTAGGCGCACTCAAGCGCGGACAACGTTGATCTCACCAACGCCAATCGACCGTTCTATTATGGCATGCTGAGGCATTGCTTGAGGTGAAGGATGAGTTAACTTGCGACGTTTCCGGTCTATCGGCCGCACTTTCAGGGCGTGCACAGTGGCGCTGACCTTGCTGATGGTGACAGCGGGTACGGCCACCGCCCAGGAAACACGGGTAGAAACCCTGCTGGTTGAAGAAACCCCGCGTGTTGAGATGTTGCGCTTGAACGGCAGCGTCAGTGCACCGCGCACGTCCCAGGTCTCCAGCGCCGAGGCGGGCCAAGTCACGACGCTTGACGTCGCACTTGGCGACCGGGTAAGCCAAGGCGAACGCCTGATGGCGCTGGATAGCCGAGAAGCTGAACTGGAACGCCAGCGTGCCGAGGCCAATGTTGAACAGGCCCGTGCCGATCGCGATGACGCCCGTCAGCGGCTCAACGAAGCCAACCAGTTATCCGCACAGCAAAATATTGCCGCCAGCGAACAGCGCCAGCGGCAAAATACCCTGGCCGCCGCTGAAGCCACCCTGAATGCTCAGAAGGCGGAACAGGGTCTTTGGGAGCTGCGCGTATCACGTCACGACATCACCGCTCCCTTCAACGCTCTGATCACCCAACGGGAAAGCGACGTCGGCGAATGGGTCACACCCGGCGACACGTTAATGACGCTGGTCGATATTGACTCGTTAACGGTTGATTTCTCAGTACCCTTCTCCGCCTACTCGCAAATGGATGACGCCATCCTTGAGATACGCCAGGAAGGCGACAACCAGTGGCATAAAGCCCGTCCCCAGGCGCAGGTACCGCAAGACACCAATAGCCGCCAATTCCTGCTACGTGCCGAACCCCGCGAGTCGCTCAGTTTGCTCCCTGGCATGGCGGTTGAGGGGCGTTTGCGTATCGAGGGCGAATCAGGCCCCAGCGTTCCCCGCGATGCACTTATCCGTCGCCCGGATGGCAGCGTGAGTGTTTGGCTTGCCCGTGAGGAAGACGGCGAATGGCGGGCTTACGAGCAACGCGTCGAGATCGGCGACAGCCATGAGGGCAATGTTGCCGTCCATGATGGCATTGCGGAGGGTGATCGCGTCGTTGTGGTGGGCAACGAGCGCCTTGAGGAGGGGCAATCCTTGTCCCTAACTGACGATTAAAAGGAGCGCCCTCGCGCATGTTTGCCGCCATTATCCGTCACGGCATTTTAGTCAGCGTGGTCACTCTGATTTTAATGATTGTGGGCATTGCCGCCATCTGGCGAATTCCCGTGCAGATGATTCCCGACCTGGAAACCCGGGTGATTGGCGTCGAGACCCAGTGGGCCGGTGCTAACCCGCAGGATATTGAAAAAGATATCCTTATCGAGCAGGAAGAATATCTACGCAACGTGCCCAATCTACAGCGCATGGAGTCCACCGCCAGCAGCGGCAGCGCTGAAATCGAGCTCGAGTTTCCTTTTGGCGTCGACCTCACCGAAACGCTGATTCGGGTCAATAACGCCCTGAGCCAGGTACCCTCCTACCCTACCAATGTTGATCAGCCGCGCATTGTCGCCAACTCGTTTTCGGCCAACGCGTTCATGTATTTCAACGTCGGCCCACGCGAGGGCAACCCTCGCCAGCTCGACATGCCGGCCATGCGCGATTACCTGGAAGATAATGTGCGCCCGCGCATGGAAAGTGTCACCGGGGTGTCGGAAGTGACCGTCTCTGGCGGGGCCGAACGGCAAATGCAGTTGCTGATCAACCCCGACGCGCTGGCCGCCCGCGACCTCAGTATCAGCGACATTCAAGCTGCCCTACAGGAACGTAATCAAGACGTCTCAAGCGGTGACTTGGAAAGCGGCAAGCGGCGCTATTTGCTGCGCACCGTGGGGCGCTTTGAAGACGTAGAAAGCCTGGAAGCATTAATCCTCAGGCGCCAGGGTGACGAAGTCATTCGACTCGGTGATGTCGCTGAGGTGCAGCAGTCCTACGCCGAGCTCACCTCGCGATCGTATAACGCCGCTGGCGAGCCGGTGCTCAGCGTTCAAGTTCGCCGGGAGCCGGGGGCCAACGTGATCGACATCAAGCGTGACATGCTTGAAGAAGTTGAGGCTTTGAACGGTGGCCTGCTAGCCGAACAAGGCATGCAGATCACCCTGTCAAACGACGACGTGCGCTACGTAGAATCATCGATCGCCAACGTCTGGGTAAACCTCGGTCTGGGGGCGCTGTTCGCCACGCTGGTCATGTATGCCTTTCTACGCTCAGCTCGGGCCACCTTCGCCGGCGTTATCGGTATCCCCATTTGCACCATTGCCGCGTTTCTCGGGCTAATGCTGGCCGGGCGCACGCTAAACGTGATTTCCCTGGCAGGGGTAGCCTTTGCTATCGGCATGACCATCGACAACACCATTGTCGTGCTCGAGAGTATTGAAACCCAGCGGCGCCGCGGGCTGGCCCGCTTTCAAGCCGCGCTTGAAGGCGTCAAGCAGGTCTGGCCGGCGGTGCTCGCCTCAACGCTGACCACCGTTCTGGTGTTTGTGCCGATTTTCTTTATCGAGCAGGAAGCCGGGCAGCTCTACTCCGATATTGCCGTGGCAATCTCCACCTCGATCCTGATCTCGATGGTCGTGGCGATTACCGTCATCCCCACCCTTGGCGCACATATCGATTTTCGCGGCCGTGATAATGGCAATGCCAAGCGCCCGCGCTGGATGAGCGCGTGTTTGTGGGTAGTTAATGGCATGATTAAAAGCGCCGGACGACGCCTGGCCGCGATCGTACTCGGCATCGTCGGCGGCGTGGCAATTTTTGTTTGGCTGACACCACCCGCCGAGTACCTGCCCGAAGGCGAAGAAGCCAAAACGTTTGTCAGCATGAATGCACCCGCCAGCTACAACCTCGCCACCATGGACGAGATAGCCCAGGCGCTGCAGCGTGAACTGGGCCCCCATGTGGAAGCCGCCCCGGAGGACTTTGAGGGTGGCGACACCGATGTTCCACCGATCCGTACCATGGGCATTCAAGCAGAAGCGCAGAGCCTGCGCATCATTGCCGAAACCATCGACCCCAACCACATTGAAGCGCTGATGGACGCCCTCACCGAGCGTTTTGAGGCCTACCCGGACATGCGCGCCTTTGCCGCGCGCGGCTCGATCATCTCGAGTAACGACGGCGGCACGCGCAGCATCACGCTGGATATTGCAGGCAATGACCTGGAAGCGCTCTATGCCACCGCCAATCAAATTTACGAACGCGCAGAAGACACCTTCGACAACCCGCGCATTCAATCGCGCCCCTCTGCGCTGGACCTCGGCCAGCCGCTGATTGAAGTTTACCCCGACTGGGAGCGAGCGGCTGAGCTGGGATTTGATACCGACGCCCTGGGCACGGCAATTGCGGTGCTGACCAATGGGTCGTACCTGGATGATTTTTATCTCGACGATGAAAAAATTGACCTATATGGCTACGGTCCAGAAGCAGGCGATATCGACCTCGACCAATTGGCTAGCCTACCCCTTCATACACCTGCTGGGTTCAATGTGCCGCTCAATGATGTAGCCGATATTGAAGAAACAGTGGGCACCGCCACCATCCGCCGGGTCGATGGTCGGCGCAGCGTTACCCTCGACGTGATTCCCCCGCGCAGCGTGGCACTTGAGGCAGGTATCGAGCGAATGCAGCGTGACGTTATCGAGCCAATGCGCGACGAAGGTGAGCTACCGGGCAGTATCGATGTCACGGTAAGCGGCGCGGGCGACCAGCTCGACGCCACTCGCCAATCGTTAACCAGCAACGGGTTGATTGCGCTGGCAATTGTGTATTTATTGCTGGTGGCGATTTTCGCCCACTGGGGCTATCCGCTGCTGATTCTGGCGACCATCCCCCTCGGCGCGGCCGGTGGCATCGTCGGGCTATGGCTGATGAATACCGTGGGGGCAGTGCTGCCACGCTTTGGCCTGAATGCCATCAGCCAGCCGTTTGACATGATCACCATGCTGGGCTTTTTGATTCTTATGGGCACCGTGGTCAACAATCCAATTTTGGTGGTTCACCAGGCCCGCGAGAACCTGCGCGAAACATCAATGGGCGTTCGAGACGCGGTCTTTAATGCGGTGGAAAGTCGCTTGCGACCCATTGCGATGACCACACTCACCACGCTGTGTGGGCTATCGCCACTGGTGTTTTTGCCCGGTGAAGGCACCGAGCTATACCGCGGCGTCGGCGCCATCGTGCTTTTTGGACTGCTCGGCACCGCGATTGTCACCGTTACCTTTTTGCCAGCGCTGACCGTTGCCGTGCTCAGTTGGCGGATAAAACGACCAACGGTTTAAAAGAAAAGCCGCTTAAGCGCCTCTCCGGGGTCGCTTTCGCGCATAAAGACTTCGCCCACCAGGAAGCCGTTAACCTCGTGGTCACGCATCAACTCCACATCGTCGCGGGTGTGGATACCCGATTCGGTTATTACTGTCACGCCGTCAGGAATACGCGGCAGCAATTCAAGCGTGGTGTTCAAGCTGGTCTCAAAGGTATGCAGATTGCGATTGTTGATGCCCACCAACTTCAGATCCAGCGCCAGGGCACGCGCCATTTCGTCGGTATTGTGGACTTCCACCAGCACGTCCATGCCAAGGGCAATGGCTTGTTGGTTCAGGTCGTGGAGTTGGGCGTCATCCAGGGCAGCCACAATCAACAGGATGCAATCGGCCCCAATCGCCCGAGCCTCGGCCACTTGGTAGCCGTGGGTAATGAAATCTTTGCGAATCACCGGTAGCGGACAGGCATCACGCGCGGCGATCAAGTAATCTTCATGACCTTGGAAAAAATCCGCATCGGTAAGTACCGATAGGCACGCCGCCCCGCCCTGGGTATAGCTTTTGGCGATATCCGCCGGGTGAAACTCCTCGCGAATTACGCCCTTGGAGGGTGAGGCTTTTTTGACCTCGGCGATGACCGCCGGGTCACCAGCCGCAATACGCGTGTTCAGCGCCTCGATAAATCCCCGGGGGGCGCTCTGTTTTTCACCCAATGACAGTAAATCCGCTTCAGAAACAGCTTGGCGGCGCTCGGCCACTTCCTGGGCCTTGCGGTCCAGGATGCGCGTTAAAATCGTGGGCGTTGCCTGTTGAGTCATGGTGATCTCTTCTTGTTTAAAACTTACTTGTTTAAAACTTACCGTGTTTAAGGGCCTACTGCTTAAAAACGCTGGTGAAGTGAGACAGCTCTTTAAGTTTTTCAAGCGGTAATTTGGAGGCTTGGGCATCCTGTGCCAGCATCACGCCCTCTTTCAGGTTATCGGCCACGCCCGCGCAGTAAAGCGCGGCACCGGCATTCAGCGCGACGATATCCGCCGCTGCACCTTCGCCACATAATGCGGCTTTCACCAACCGCAAGCTGTCTTCGGCGCTGGTTGCTTTAAGAGCGGCCAAGCTTTGGCGCTCAATACCCAAGTCTTCCGGAGTAATGGTGTACTGGGTAATCTCACCGTCCTTGAGTTCCGCCACCTGGGTCGGAGCCGCCAGGGAGATTTCGTCCAGGCCATCCTCGGAATGCACTACCAGCACATGGCGGCTGCCGAGCTTATTTAGCACCTCGGCCATTAGCGGCACCAGCGACGGTGCATACACACCAAGCACCTGATTCGGCGCGCTGGCCGGGTTGGTCAGTGGGCCCAGGATGTTAAACAACGTGCGCACGCCCATTTCACGGCGCGGGCCGATGGCGTAACGCATTGCCGGGTGATGGTTGGGAGCAAACATAAAGCCGACGCCCACCTGTTCGATACAGCGGGCTACCTGCTCAGGTTTAAGATCCAGGTAGATATCCGCCACATCAAAAAGATCGGCACTGCCGGAGGACGATGAAACACTGCGGTTGCCATGCTTGGCCACGTGAGCACCCGCGGCGGACGCCACAAAACTGGCCGCCGTCGACACGTTGAACAGGTTAGCCCCATCGCCACCGGTGCCGACGATGTCCACTACGTTGTCGGTATTAAGCTCAACGCGCTTCATCAGCTCGCGCATCACCTGGGCGGCAGCGCTAATCTCAACGGCGCTTTCGCCTTTCATGGCAAGTCCCACCAGCAAACCACCAATTTGGGCATCAGACGCTTCACCGGTCATGATTTGGCGCATCAGTGCGTGCATGGCATCGAAAGAGAGGTCTTCGCGGCGCATCACCGCGTTAATTGCGTCTCGCATTTGCATGAACAGAAAAGCCCCTAAAGCATGTGAAACCGGCGATCAGCCGCGTTGTAAAAAGTTGGCCAGTAGCGCATGGCCTTGACGGGTAAGGATCGATTCAGGGTGGAACTGAACGCCTTCAATATCCAATTCCCGGTGGCGCAAGCCCATGATAACCCCTGGTGTGACGTCATCATCATCGGTCCAGGCGGTGATTTCCAGGCAGTCGGGCAAGCACTGTGTATCCACCACCAGCGAGTGGTAACGGGTAACTTCCAGCGGGTTATCCAATCCTGTAAATACCCCGTGGTTATCATGCTGGACCGCCGACGTTTTACCGTGCATTACCTGCGGTGCGCGCACCACCTGGCCGCCGTAGACCTGGCCAATCGCCTGATGCCCCAGGCAGACCCCCAATATCGGCAACTGGCCTGCAAAATGCTCAATGGCCGCCAGGGAAATGCCCGCCTCGTTGGGCGTACAGGGGCCAGGCGAGATCACCAAATGTGTCAGCCCAAGCGCTTCGATCTGCCCAATGGTGATCTCGTCATTACGGTAGGTCACGACGTCAGCACCCAATTCCACCAAGTATTGGACGATGTTAAACGTGAAGCTATCATAGTTGTCGAGCATCAATACTTTTTGAGCCATAACAAATTGAAACCCCGATAAATTTCAGTGCAATGGCTCGCGTGTTACCCGGAGAGTCACCCAGGTCAGTGGTGACTTGCCATTTCCGCTAAATATGACTCGATTGTAACGCCATGCAGGTTCGTACGTCACGAACTTGTCCGGCGGCTGACTGAGAAGCCATAGGGCCGATGCTGAAGTCGGATGGTGGCGTTTAAAACCGGCATAAAGACGTGGTACCTGATGGGAAAAGACTATGCTGTTAAATTGTATCTTCCTAGCAGGATGATAACGTAGCGTTTGAAGACCGCTTCCAGCACACGGGAACTAGTAACGCGGCATTACAATCTTTATCATCGGTTGCTTTTTAAGACAGCCAGGAGCGTGGAATGCGCAAGAATGTCATCAAAGGGAGCACGCTCTTACTGGCGCTGTTAATCGCCAGCGCTCCCGCAACCGCGCAAACCCCGCTTCGGGTAGTGGCTTCGTTCTCGGTAATCGCCGATTTAGTCAAGCGTGTGGCGGGCGACGATGTGGAGGTTAATGTCATCGTCCCGGCCGACGAAGATGTCCACCGGTGGGATCTTACCCCACCCAATGTCCTGGCATTAGAAGAAACCGACCTGGTGTTTTACAACGGCTTTGAATTAGAACCGTGGCTGCGTGATGTACAGGCTATCGTTGAAGATGACTTACCCATGGTGGCACTGGCCGAGCAGGCAGATTATCCCACCCTTCCGCTTAATACTGGCCGTTATCAAGGCGATACTGACCCCCATATGTGGATGGCTCCCAAAGGGGCTGCGGCCTACGTGGACGTGATCGCTGAGACCCTGGCAGAGCATGCGCCAGATCACGCCGAGGGATTTGAACAACGCGCCGACGATCTCAAGCAAACCCTTGAGCAGCTAGACGCCGACATTGAAGAGCGCTTGGGCGGTATCCCCCAGACCAACCGGGCGTTGGTGACCAGCGAAGCTGGGTTGGCCTACTTTGCCGACGCCTATGACTTCGACTACACCGCTTTATGGGGCGTTAACCACGAAACGTTCGGCACGGCCGACGCCATGGCCCGCCTGCAGGCGCAACTCGCCGATAAGCGGCCACCCGCGCTGTTTTATGAGAGTACGACACCGAAAATCCACATGGACGCCCAGGCACGCTATGCTGACCTCCCCCTAGCGGGACCGCTCTACACCGATGCACTCAGCGGCAGCGACGGGCCGGCCTCGCACTATGTCGATATGCTGCGCCACAATGCCGAACAGCTGCATGCCACCTTAGGCGGTGCGCGCGAGGAAGACGAGTAGTCCTCTGCCGCGCCGGTTTTGGCCCGTGATCACGCGAGCAACTCGGTTAATGAACCCAAGATGGCATCGGGTGCGCTGTGGATAATCGGCTCACCGTGATTGTAGCCATACGGCAGTGCCAGGGTCGCAAAGCCCGCAGCTTTGCCCGCCGCAATATCATGGCGCGAATCACCTACCATCACACACTCGGCAGGTTGCACGCCGCAGGCGTTGGCCGCATGCAGTAACGGCACCGGAGAAGGCTTCTTCTCAGCCAGCGAGTCTCCCCCAAGGCACAGCGTAAAACACGCTCCTAAGCCGAAGTGATCTAAAATTGGCGCAATAAAGCGCTGTGGTTTGTTAGTGATTAACACCAGCGTAAAGCCTGCTTCGCACAGGTCGGCTAGCGCCTCGTGCGCGCCAGGATAGAGCGTCGTCAACTCGTTGGACGCGGCCGCGTAATGGCGCAAAAAAGCCTCGTAGCTGCGCTCAAAAAGCGCTGCCTCAGCGGGCTCACCTTGAGCCCACGTTAAGGCGCGTTCAACCAGCACCGCTGCGCCGTTACCCACCCAATCGCGTACCTTATCCGCCGTTGGCTCTGCCAATTGCTGGTCCGCCAACGCATGCGCCACTGCAGCTGCTAAGTCGGGCACAGAATCAATCAACGTGCCATCGAGATCAAAGGCAATTAAACGCTTACCGCGAAGTAGTGGGTGCACATTGTATCCTTCTGCGTAAAGATTAACTTGCTCTGAAGCTCAAGCCAGCGGGTTCTGATTGAGAGAGAGTTTAGCTATATTAACCTCGCCTCACATTCGTCACTAACGCGAGAAACCTCTATGCTGAGGATCATTTAGTCAAGGAGTAAGACATGAGCCTTCCTACCATCGTGATCGTTGGCGGCGGCGCTGGCGGCTTAGCGCTGGCGACGCAACTGGGACGTACACTTGGCAAACCTGAACGCGCCAATATCGTCTTGCTTGACCGCAACACCACCCACGTTTGGAAGCCGCTATTGCACGAATTAGCCACGGGGGTGCTGAATTCCAGCATGGACGAGGTGGATTACCGCGGTCATTCCTCGGCGCATCATTATCGCTACCAGCGTGGGTCGCTATCCGGCATTGATCGCCAAGCCAAGCAACTGCATCTAGCGCCCATTGTCGATGAAGATGGTGAGGAGGTCCTGCCCGCCAGGCAACTCGCCTACGATTACTTAGTGATGGCACTGGGTAGCGTATCCAACGACTTCGGCACGCCCGGCGTTGCCGAGCACTGCCATTTTATTGATTCACCCCAGCAGGCGAAGGCGTTTCAGCGCGATATGATCAATACTTTTTTGCGCTACACCGACCCGTCACTGCGCCAGCATACCCAGTTGACGATTGGTATTGTCGGTGGTGGTGCCACCGGCGTGGAATTGGCTGCCGAGCTATTTGACGCCTCGCGAATGCTCAATGCCTACGGGGTAACGGCCCTCGATCACCAACAGATCAGCGTGCACCTATTAGAGGCAGCGCCCCGCCTGCTTCCTGGGCTCTCCGAACGTATCAGCCAAACCGTCCAGCAGGATCTGGAAAAAATGGGCGTGACCGTCCATGTTGGCACCGCAATTAAACAAGCGCAGGCCAACTGCCTGGTTACCAACGATGGCGACGTAATCGAAACCGATCTCAACGTCTGGGCGGCAGGGATAAAAGCACCACCGTTTCTCGCAGAGTTGGGGCTTGCAACCAATAACAAGAACCAGATAAAAGTGGCGAAAACCCTGCAGTGCATCGATGATCCGGCGATTTTTGCCCTCGGTGATTGCGCTCATTGCCCCCAGGGGGAAGACAGCGCCGTTCCGCCACGGGCCCAAGCCGCCCACCAGCAGGCCAAACACCTAGCCAAGAATCTGGTGAATCAATTGGAAGGCAAGCCACTCACCGATTTTCACTATCAGGACCGCGGCTCGCTGATCTCACTGGCCCATTACGATGCAGTGGGCAGCCTGATGCGCAGCTCTGCGTCACGCGGGTTATTTCTTGAAGGTTGGCTGGCACGCCGGGCCTACGCGTCGCTTTATCGCATGCACCAGTTGACCATTCATGGCGCGCCCAAAACCGGGCTCGCCTGGCTGGTGGATAAGCTCAACCGCTACTTAAAGCCACGTATGAAGCTGCACTAGCCGCTGCTTAGCTGCTAGCCATTGCCGCGCGTAACTGTCGAATAACAGAATCGTAGCCATGAGGGTCGCTCGCGTTATGGGCATTAAAGATCGCCGATCCGGCAACGAACGTATCTGCCCCGGCCGCGGCAATCTCGCCGATGTTGTCGGCTTTCACGCCGCCATCGACCTCCAGACGAATCGGCCGCCCTGACGCGTCGATGCGCGCCCGCGCCTCGCGCAGCTTGTCAAGCGTGGCGGGAATGAACGACTGCCCACCGAAGCCCGGATTGACGCTCATCAACAGCACCATGTCGATTTTATCCATCACGTAGTCCAGATAGGACAGCGGCGTGGCCGGGTTGAAGACCAGCCCGGCCTTGCAGCCCCCGTCGCGGATCAGCTGCAGCGAGCGGTCGATATGTTCGGAGGCTTCCGGGTGAAACGTAATGTAGCTGGCGCCCGCCTCGATGAAATCACTGATCATGCGATCCACCGGCTTGACCATCAGATGTACGTCAATCGGCGCCGTCACGCCATGCTGGCGCAGCGCCTTGCACACCATCGGGCCAATGGTGAGGTTGGGCACGTAATGATTGTCCATCACATCGAAATGCACGATATCGGCCCCGGCGGCGAGCACATTGTCCACCTCTTCGCCCAGGCGTGCGAAGTTGGCGGAAAGAATCGAGGGAGCAATCAGATAATCATGCGCAGCGGTCATATCAACATTCCTGCTTTGCCAAAGAGAGGGAACCACGGCCATTGCCGCCTTTAAAGGCGGGCATGTTAGCAGAACCTTCGCGCGGCGGTGAGAGTAGACACGTATCGTGCATAAGTTAGCCCCATTTTTCTTAATCATTATTCTAAAAAAGAATATAAAACATGATTGTAATTCCATAATCACAGGTTTAAGCTTGCTAACTAAATTGCCAATGCTGGCTTAGCTTTCAAGGAGCTTGTGATGTCATTACCTGTTGTTTTCCGTCGTAGCATGTTGGCTCTCGCCATTGGCGCCACGCTTTCAAGCCCTGCTGTGGCTCAAGAACGTGAGCTACTCAACTCTTCGTATGATATTGCACGTGAACTGTTTGCCGAAATTAATCCCAAATTTGAATCATGGTGGGAAGAAGAACACGACGAGGAAATCGAGGTTAGCCAGTCTCACGGTGGTTCATCTGCCCAGGCACGCGCCATCATGCAGGGGCTTCGCGCCGATGTGGTGACCTATAACCAAGTGACTGACGTCCAGGCCTTGGCTGATGCCGACCTAGTGGCTGAAGATTGGCAAGACGCCCTACCCAACAATGCCTCGCCTTACTACTCCACCACGGCGTTCCTGGTGCGTAAGGACAACCCCAAAGGCATCGAAAACTGGGACGATCTGGTGGAAGAAGATATTGAGATGGTCTTCCCCAACCCGAAAACCTCGGGTAATGGCCGTTATACCTATCTCGCCGCCTGGGGCTTTGCCGACGAACAATTTGACGGTGATGAAGAGCAAATCCAGGATTTCATGCGCACCTTCCTGGGTAACGTTGAAGTATTTGATAACGGCGGCCGAGGTGCCACCACCAGCTTTATCGAGCGCGAAATCGGCGATGTGCTTATCAGTTTCGAGTCCGAGGTCAACAACATTCGCAAGGAATACGGCAGCGACGACTACGAAGTCATCGTACCCCCCACCAGTATTCTGGCCGAGTTCCCGGTCGCCGTGGTCGGCCCCAATGCCGAGCGCAATGAAAACAGCGACCTGGCGCAAAGCTATCTGGAATACCTCTACCGCGAGGACACCCAGCGCTTGCTGGCCGGTTTCAATTACCGCGTTCACCATGAAGACGTGGTTGAAGAATACGCCGACGAATTCCCCGATACCGACCTGCTCAAGGTCGAGGATGTATTCGGTAGCTGGGAAGAGGCTATGGAAACCCACTTCGAAGGCGGCGGCATGCTTGATCAGCTTCAGCGCCGCTAATGCGTTTCATCCGCCGGATTGAGCTATGAGCCATTTCGTTCTTCGCCAGTCCGGCAGCGCGCGGGTGCTGCCGGGGTTTGGCCTTTCCATGGGCATCAGCGTGCTGTTTATTTCGCTGGTACTGCTGCTACCCATTACCGGGCTTTTCAGCCAACTGTCCGGGCTTAGCTTTGCTGAGTACTGGACCATTATCACCGAAGGCCGTGTGGTTGCCAGCTACATGGTCACCATCGGAGCGGCGGCGGTCGCGGCGTTGATCAACGCTGTGTTTGGTTTGTTGCTGGCCTGGGTATTGGTGCGCTACACCTTCCCTGGCAAGCGACTGCTGGATGCGCTGATGGACCTGCCCTTCGCACTGCCAACCGCAGTGGCGGGCATAACGCTTGCAACGCTTTATTCAAGCAATGGCTGGATGGGCAGCTGGCTAGAAGCGCTCGACCTGCCCGTTGCCCAGACCTGGGTCGGAATCGCCCTGGCCATGGCGTTCACCAGTATCCCGTTTGTGGTTCGCACCGTTCAGCCGGTGTTAGAGGACATGCCCGTTGAGGTGGACGAAGCCGCCATGTCGCTGGGGGCCACCGACGGTGTCGCCTTTCGTCGCGTCATCATGCCCCACCTATGGCCAGCCCTGGTGACCGGAACGGGGCTTGCGTTTGTACGCTCGCTCGGCGAATTCGGGGCAATTATTTTTATCGCAGGCAACATGCCTTACGAAACCGAGATCACGGCACTGATGATCTTCATCAAGCTCCAGGAATACGACTACGTGGGTGCATCGGCCATTGCGTCAGTGGTGCTATTTGTCTCGCTTGCCTTGCTACTGGCGATCAATATCTGGCAAGGCCGTTTCGTGCGCCGCTTGCATGGAGGAAAAGCGTAATGCAACGGATTGGAGACGCACCGCTTGTCCGCCGCCTGTTGATTGCGATGGCCGTGGGGCTTTCAGGGCTTTTTCTACTGCTCCCGCTAGTGGCTATCTTTGCCCAGGCGTTTTCCCAAGGTGTCAGCGTGTTTTGGTCCAACGTCAGTGACTTTTATACGCTACACGCCATCGGCCTAACGCTGGGCATTGCCCTGCTCACGATACCGGTTTGCCTGGTATTCGGCGTTGCGCTTGCCTGGCTGGTGACGCGTTTCAGCTTTCCTGGCCGGCGGTTGCTACAAACGCTGATTGATATCCCCTTCGCGGTGTCTCCCGTCGTAGCCGGTCTTATTTATCTGTTGCTCTACGGACGCAATGGCTGGATCGGCGGCTGGCTGGACAGCTACGACATTCAGCTGATGTTTTCCTGGCCGGGTATTTTGATGGTGACCATCTTCGTCACCTGCCCCTTTGTGGCCCGAGAACTGATACCGCTGATGCAGGCCCAGGGATCGCGGGAAGAAGAGGCTGCCGTTGTGCTCGGCGCATCGGGCTGGACGACGTTTCGACGCGTTACGCTGCCTAATATCCGCTGGGCGCTACTCTACGGAATTATCCTGACCAACGCCCGCGCGGTGGGCGAATTTGGCGCAGTATCCGTTGTCTCAGGGGCCATTCGCGGCCAGACCAACACGCTGCCCCTGCACCTTGAGCAGCTTTATCAGGATTACAACGCCGTGGGGGCTTTTGCCTGCGCGGCCCTACTCGCATTGATCGCCCTACTGACGCTCGCCGCCAAGGCGGGGCTGGAATGGCGCGCGTCGCGCCGGGAGGCATTTGCATGAGCATTCGCTTACAGAATATCGCCAAGCACTTTGGTGCAACTCAAGCGCTGGAGCCAATCAATCTGGATATCCAGGAAGGCGAATTGGTCGGCTTACTGGGCCCCTCCGGCTCGGGTAAAACCACCCTGCTGCGCATTATCGCGGGCCTTGAAACCGCCGACCGCACGCCGACGCCCGGTAAGATTTTATTTGGCGAGCGCGACGTCACCCACGTTCACGTGCGCGACCGCCGAATTGGGTTTGTGTTTCAGCATTATGCGTTATTCCGTCATATGAGCGTCTATGACAACGTCGCGTTTGGCTTGACCGTCATGCCGCGCGCGCAGCGACCCTCTGCCCAGGACATTCGCGCCCGGGTATATCGCCTGCTTGAGATGGTCAAACTTGAAGCCTTTGCCAACCGTTACCCGGCACAGCTGTCCGGCGGCCAGCAACAGCGCGTTTCACTTGCTCGTGCGCTAGCCGTCGAGCCGGATGTACTGCTGCTTGATGAGCCATTTGGCGCGCTTGATGCCAAAGTGCGTCAGGAACTACGCCGCTGGCTGCGTCATCTGCACGAAGAGTTCAACTTCACCAGCGTGTTTGTGACCCACGACCAGGAAGAAGCCCTTGAGCTATCCGACCGCGTGGTGGTGATGAGCAATGGGCGTATCGAGCAAATTGACACCCCGGAAACGCTCTATCGCGCGCCGAAAAACCGCTTTGTGTTTGAATTTTTGGGCGACGTTAACTATCTGGAAGGCAAGGTGCAAAACGGCACGCTCACCTGTGGTGACGCCCATGTGGCGGTGGACTTGCCGGACGGCGACGAAGAACTGCTGTTGCGCCCCCACGAAATCCGCCTGGCCGAGCAGCCCAGTGCCGATAGCCACCTGCCGGTGACCATTACCGCGATTTCCCCCGTGGGTGCTGAAGTCCGCGTGGAACTCGAAGCCGACTGGCTGGCCAAGCCGTGGCTAGCCACGGTGCGCCATGCCGACTTCAACCGCCTGGTATTACGCCGTGGCCAACGGCTTTACGCCCACCCGCGCCATTGGCACCGGTTCCCAGACGTGACTGAAACAGCGATGGCGCAAACCCACGTTGCGTAGTACGGCGGCTGCCCCAAACGGGGCAGCTAGCGTTGTGGTTATATTCCCTAGCTCAGAAGCGCATCTGCCTAAACGTCAGATTAACCCGTGGGTCCGTCGACTTCTTGGTTTTAGGCAGGCTATGTAGCCAGTTTTTCTGTGTCCTGCCTTTCATGATCAATAAGCTGCCGTGTTCAAGACTTAACGACAAACGCTCGCCCGTTATTTTATGCTTGAAGGAAAATTTTCTAGCGCTGCCTAACGTCAACGACCCTATCGCCCCGTCTTCAACCAGTTCTTTCTCTCCATCGCTGTGCCATCCCATACCTTCATCGCCTGAGCTATAAAAATTACACAGGCACGAATTGAAGATATCGTCGCTGCTGCTCTCCACCCGCTGTTTAATCCTGTGCAAAAAATCGGGCCACATTAACGCCGTCTTGGTATACCCGGAGTACGTATAGGAAACTGGCTTATCCGCGTACCAGGCCATCTTCCTCTGGGTCACGATCTCCTTCCCAAACATAAACGCACGATCATGTTCCCAGCTTAATTCACTGATGCATTGATCCAGATACAGGTCAGCAGTAGCTGTTTCCAGGATGTTGCCGTGGTAATAGGCTTCCCCATCTCGCGGCAACAGATTAATCAACTTCATTTCGTCGTTTTCAAACAGATCTTAACCCATAACAATACCTTTTCTGTGCCCGCTAGGCGAAGCCGAGCCCGCTCATTGCAAAAAAATGTGCACCAGCCCATAACCCCTGATCACTTCACTGCGTTCGTAATGACAGGCCCAACAGAGCTAACCCATTCCGCGCTTACCTCTCCCCACCAGCTAAGCCAATTTATAAAAATTAAAAAGACAGCAAGAAACGGGTGTCTCCCCACACTAACGAAGGGCAATACTGAGTCCCATATGCATAAACCGAGGGCCTATAGGCCAATAGAAAACCTTAAAAAGGGGCATACAATCCTGAATTCAACTAATAAGTGCAGCACCCGCGGTTTCTAGCGCTCCTGAATATTCTCCTAAGAACACCTGGGCTGGGGTTCGGTATCCCAGCCGCTTTCTGGGTCTATCGTTCAGCTTGTGAACAACGCGTCGCAGCTCTACATTAGTCACCTTCCGGAAGTCTGTACCTTTCGGAAAATACTGCCTGATCAGGCCGTTGGTGTTCTCGTTTGTCCCACGTTGGCCTGAGCAGTAAGGATCACAGAAATACACGGAGGCGCTAACCGCTTTTGCGACCGTCTCGTGGTCTGCAAACTCCGAGCCATTGTCTAGCGTGATCGTCTTCACCGCGCCCCGACGAGGCTTAAGTAACCGAACCATGGCTTTCTGCGTTAGTTCTGCCGTTACCTTTGGAAGACGTGCCGCCAACAAGTAGCCACTTCGTCGCTCTACCAACGTCACTATCCCCGCTTGCTTGTGCCCATAAAGCACCGTGTCGCCTTCCCAGTGACCGATGGTGAGGCGTCTTTCGATAGCAGGCGGCCGATGCTCTATCCCCACACGCTTAGGAATCTTGCCTAGTCCTGCGCTTTTGGCATTGGCACGATGTTTACTGCGACGCTTGGGCTGGCGGAGGTGTCGCCACAAATCGCCACCCTTGGCCTTATCGTCCCAGATCAACGAATAGACCCATTGATGACTCACCCCTATACCCGTCAACGGCGCCATAAAACCGCTAATCTGCTCTGGACTCCATTCTTCCCTAAGCCTGTCAGCTACGGCATTGATCAGGCTAGGGAGTCGCTTTGTCCACTTCCAAGCAGAGCGGCGTCTCTGATCGCTGTAACGCTGCGCTTTTGCGGGTTCATATCCCTTGGCACCTGAATTACGTCTCAGCTCACGGCTCACGGTACTGCTGTGAATGCCAAGCTGTTGAGCAATCTGACGTTGGCTCACCCCTACATCCCTGTGGGCAAAAATTTGATATCGTTGTGCCTGGGTCAGTTGTCGGTATCCCATACTCTGCTTCACTTTGGTCGGTAAGGCGGAGAGGGTACCGCTGCTGGCCCTCCTGCCTCTACCGTATGATCCAAAGTGCTGCAGTTATTCTATGAATTCAGGAATGAGAGCAATAGACTATATACGACTACTGTCGCTAGCCGCTATCTGGGGAGCAAGTTTTCTTTTTATGCGAATAGCGGGACCGGCGATAGGAGCAATAAACACAGCCTTTTTTAGAGTTTTTTTCGGATTTATTGGCTTAGCTGTCATTATATTCTTCATACGTAAAAGTCTGAAGTTTAGAGGAAAATTAGGCAAGATTTTGATATTGGGTGCTATCAATTCAGGCATCCCTTTTCTTATGTACAGCATAGCCGCCACATTGTTACCGGCTGGCTACTCAGCGATTTTAAATGCAACGACACCTTTAATGGGGGCCATGATTGGCTTTTATTTTTTTAGCGAGAGTTTATCTATAAGAAAACTGGTCGGTATAGCGCTAGGGATTGTCGGCATTACGATCATTACTACGGTGGGTGATTCGAATATCGCTGGTAACATCTATATTGGCGTTGCTGCTTGCATCATCGCCACTATTGGTTACGGCTTTGCAGGGTTTCTTACCCGAAGATGGATTACCCAGCAGGGCGGCCTGGATTCAACGCTGGTTGCGTTTGGCAGTCAAATAGGCGCAACCATTTTTCTCACCCCCTTTTTGCTTTGGAACCTTTCAACTGGCCCCAGCATTGATTGGCTGCAAGGTGATGTGTGGATCAGTCTGCTAGCCGTCGGCTTTTTATGCACTTCCCTTGCTTATATCCTTTATTTTAGATTGATCGAAGACATCGGGCCGTTACGGTCGCTTACCGTTACCTTCTTGGTGCCGCCTTTCGCTGTGTTATGGGGCTTTTTAGTCCTCAACGAAACGATTTCTAGCGGATTTTTACTTGGTTCATTAATCGTTTTACTTTCAGTATGGTTAATCGTGGGGCCCAATTCAAAAAAAGCAGCCTGAAGCACCCGTTAGCTTCACTCTTTAACCATGACGGAGGCATATAATAGCAAGGCAATAAGCCTAACCGATTACAAGGCTTACCGATAACTAGAACGCATATCATGATGAAGCCTAGGTTGCAACAAGATGACTCTTGATCAGAACCCACGCCTAGACTTAAGTAAAAAGCTTCCCCTAACTACAGGGGAAGCGAACCCTACCAACAGCATTATGAAATCGAAATAACTTCATCTACGGACGTAGCCACCCGGTAGTCCACATCATCTAACGCTTTAAAGTGGGCTTCCCCACATAAAATTTTCAGATTTTCTTCTAAACGGCGCTTATCACTATCATGAGTCGTTTTCGTTTCACGAATCAAGTAAACTTTACGATCCTCTTCTAATACGACAGCCCAATCGGGGTTGTATTCACCAACCGGTGTAGGAATTGTGAACCAACGCGGCAATTTACAGAAAAATTTGACATTCTCGGCACCGTCTAAAGCATGTGCAGTCTTCCGTTCGATTTGAGAGTCACACTCAATATAGTTATACGGTGTTTGAACTTGGCTGCCTTGATTACCATGAAGCACTTGGTAAGAGCGATCCAAGTATGTTTCCAGCTCCGGCTCGTCAAATAACTCCATTTTGTAGCGTTCACCGCCAAGCTTCTCATAGCGTATTCCATCTACCAGGAGCCCATCGAGCGCTTTCTTAATCTGTTTAGCGGACTCGGTAATAAAACCTTGAGGATTCGTTTTAAACTCCCCCAACCGCTTGCAATTACGAATAATAGTTAGCAACGTATCCCGTGTTAGATAAGTCCTCTCCTGCAAAACACCAATCAAATCCGGCAACACGTCATGGGAGCTTATATAACGTTCTTTCGGGGTTGATATTTGCCGATCACTGCCGAAGCCAGCATTGGTCAGTTTAGTCTGAGTATGTCCTATTGTTAGCGTAACCGGCTTTACCACAGGCATATTTTTAAGTTTGTGACTGGCTAGATTAATCAGTTGTTGGGTATCAAAATGAATGGCATAGCGAGTTTTTTGGCTGATTTTATCCCACAGAGCCTTGAAATCAGGGTTTAATTCTACCCGCTTATTATACTTTACGGCCGTACGCCCTCGTGCATCTTTCACCCGCCCCGCGAACATAAAGCTGCGTAGACGGTCGATAATTTCGTTTTCGAGCGATTTATAGTCGTTGGGCACTTGCAGTTCAAAATAAAGATCATCTGGTTTAAACTTAGCAGTCAAGTCTCCTTTGGCATCTAGATAGCCTTCTGTTTTTAATGCCTGCCACAGGTGTCGGGATTTTTCCTGACCTAGTGTTTCAGAGTCATTAATCGTTAAAGCCGCAAACGCAATTGTAGGCACCCGCCCAAACTTGAAGCCACCGCCAATATCTTTCTCCATCTCTGTTTGGAGATTCTTAGCGTACTCTTCAAAAGATTCACTGGCTATGACCGTAAGACGATTTATCTGAGGATCATAAACTCTGTCACCGCCGGCATTTACGGCTAGGCGAAGGCCACGGCCCAGCGTTTGACGTCGCTCCTTTTCGCTGCCGAATTCCCGCAAAGAGCATATTTGGAATACATTAGGGTTATCCCAGCCCTCTTTAAGAGCGGAGTGGCTAAAAATAAACCGCAGTGGCACGGCATCATCCAATAACCGCTCTTTATCTTTCATAATCAGTTCGTATACTTCCGCATCGCTAGCGGTGTTACCACTGGTATCCTTCAACTCAACCACCTTGCCACGCTTTTTGACTTCTGCGAAATAGCCATTGTGCACTTGCTCTACGTCTCGCTTAGGCAGGTCATTGAATAATGAACTAGCGGCAAACTCTTGGTAGGCTTCTTCAAACCAGCGGGCGATCTTACCTTTCTGGACATTGCCATGTTCATCGTAGTAGCGATAGTTTGCCACCTTGTCGATGAAAAACAGTGAAAGAACCTTCACTTTCACACCCTGCTTCTGCAGGTTGCGCTCTTTCTTAAAGTGCTCCTCTACCGTCTGACGAATCTGCTCTTTAATGACATCATCATGGATACCGTCCTTTTCCTGCTCTGGCTCTAGAATGACGTTATTGGCAAAACGAACGTACTCAGCGCCTGGCTCAGCATAGATTTCGTCTACTACGTATCCCTGATAGCCTGATCGATTAGTATGGTCAGACAAATCCGTACCCTGCTTAAGTTTGACGGTTTTATCTTTGGTACCATTAGGCTTGTCTTCAAATATCACTACTGAGGCAGAAGGCGTTTTGGCCTTGCCTACATAACCTATTTTACTTAACTTTAAGTATATCTGATTAACATTGCTTTGAGATTGGATTGACGCCACTGAAATTTGCTTTACCAGCTTCATTTCATAAGCCTTAACCGGGCCAAGCTGATAAATCACGTTGTAGGGGTTACGGTGGGTCGCTGAGTAGCGTAGTGCAAAAAGAGGCTTTAAGTGATTGACTGCACGACGCGCTTTAGCAGTATTGTCTACCGATTGAGGTTCATCAATAATAAGAACTGGTCTAACATCTTGGATAAACTCAATGGGCTTTGCTCCAGACATACGATCCTGTTCCCGATGAATTACCGAGAGCTTTTTGATCTGACCCTGTGTCAAGTTGTCATAGTTTTCCACATCCCCAGCATCTCGCTGAAAAGCCTGGATGTTAATCACCATAATTTGTAGCGTATTAGCGGTGGCAAACTGCCGCACTTTAGATAAGTCTTTGGCGCTATATACATAGTGATCAAAAGGCACATTGTCATACAAACTACGAAAATGCGTTTTCATCATTTTTAGAGAGGAAAGTACCCCTTCACGTATAGCGACCGATGGCACCACGATAATAAACTTACGCAGCCCCAGCTGTTGGTTCATCTCGAAAATGCTTCGCAGATAAACATACGTTTTGCCCGTACCCGTCTCCATTTCCACTGAGAAATTCGGGAATGGATAATCATCTTCAGCTCCATGCAGGCTATTCGTAAGCGCGCCATAAACCCCATCTACCCACATTAACGTTGTCTGATCACACTGATGGTCTCTTTTGCTTTGGAGATCATCATGAGCCGCGAACTCAATCCCACTCAAGCGTTTTGGTTAGGGCATCTGTCTTATGCTGCCGCGTTGCAGATGCCGTTAAGTGAATATGCCAACGCACAGGCAGTGACGTTAGCCGACCTGATGGCGTGGGAAAATCGGTTAATCGTGCAAGGCTTCCCCGTGCCACCGCGTTGTCGTCCCGCCCGGTTTGTCGCGGTGGAGGTGGTCGCATGATTCGTCCAGGCACTGACCTAAAGGTTTACCTGTGCCGAGAGCCCGTGGATATGCGTAAGCAAATCGATGGCTTGGCACTGCTGGTTCAGGAAGCCATGGCCTTGAACCCGTTCGATCAAGCGCTGTTCGTGTTCGGTAATCGCCAGCGGGATAAAGTGAAACTGCTGTTCTGGGAACGTAACGGTTTTGTGGTGTGGTACAAGCGCTTGGAGCGTGAGCGGTTTAAATGGCCAACGCACCTTAATGGCGAGACCGTGACGTTAACCGGCCAAGAGCTTAACTGGCTGCTGGATGGCTACGACCTGAAGGCCATGAAGCCTCACAAAGCGCTGTATTTTCAGCGAGTTGGCTAACAAAATCGCCTCCTATTTTGGTGGCGCTTTTGGTATACTACGCGGTATGAAAAACACGGCCTCTTCCTCGACGACGGTTACCCAGCTTGAGCGCAAGCTGGCCGCTGCTGACGCTGAAAATGCGCGGCTATTGGCGTTGATGGAAAAAAAGGAAGCGCAGTGGGAAGCCACCAAACAGTCGCTATTTGAACAGTTCCGGCTTGCCCTGGAGCGTCAGTTCGGCCCTTCCACCGAGAAGTACCGTGTCGACCAGCAAGATCTGCTTATCAATGAAGCGGAAGTGTCGGTTGACGAGGAAGACAACGATGCTGCACCGGAGTGCGACGCCACCGCTGATGACGCGACGATCGACACTGCCACGCCTGCTAAGCGTCGTACACGCGGCGGGCGTATTGCGCTACCGCCAGAGCTACCGCGTGTCGAGATCGTCCATGAACTGCCCGACGATGCTCGCCACTGCCACGATGACGGCACCGCGCTAAAGGTGATCGGTGAGGAGGTCAGCGAGGAGTTGCATGTGGTGCCCGCGCGGATCGAGGTGATCCGCCATGTGCGACACAAATATGCCTGCCCGACGTGCGAAGAGGGCGTCAACACAGCCCCAGCACCCGCCAAACTGTTGCCCAAGAGTAATGCCAGCGCCACGCTGCTCGCCTATATCGCGACGGCTAAATACCAGGACGCGCTACCGCTTTATCGGCAAAGCCAGATCTTTGCCCGCCATGGCGCCGAGATCCCCCGCAATACCCTGGCACGCTGGATGGTGCAGGCGGGAGAACGGATCACCCCGTTGATCGACACGTTGCGCCATCACCTCTTAAACGCCCCGCTGATCCACATGGATGAGACGACGCTCCAGGTGAATCAAGAAGCGGATCGTGCCGCCAGTGCCACCTCGTATATGTGGGTGCAGCGCGGTGGTCCGCCGGGACAACAAGTCGTTCTGTTCGACTACGCCGCCAGCCGCGCCGGACGGGTGCCCGTTGACCTGCTGGGCGACTATGCGGGGCGCTTAATCACCGATGGCTATGAAGGCTACGCCGAGATCGTGCGTCGCAATGGGATCACCCATGCGGGCTGCTGGGCGCATGCCCGGCGCAAGTTCATCGAGGCCCAGAAGGTGCAGCCCAAAGGCAAAACTGGCAAAGCCGACTGGGCGCTGAACCAGATCCGTAAGCTGTACGGCGTGGAAAAACAGGCGAAGGCCCTTGAGCCTGAGACGCGTCACGCGCTGCGTGACCAGAAGAGCCGCCCACTGATCGATCAACTGCGCACCTGGCTCGACAAGTCACTGGCCCAGGTGTTGCCCAAAAGCGCGCTGGGGAAAGCCCTACACTATCTAGATAACCAGTGGCCTCGCCTGACCCGGTTCCTGGACGATGGCCTGATCCCGTTCGACAACAATCCGGCAGAGAACGCTATCCGCCCGTTCGTGGTGGGGCGTAAAAACTGGCTGTTCAGCCACACCCCGAGCGGTGCTCACGCCAGCGCGGCGATCTACAGCCTGATCGAAACCGCCAAAGCCAATGGCCTCTCGCCTTACGACTACTTGCAGTACGTCTTTGCGACACTGCCCGCCCTCGACGATGATGAGCTCCACACGCTGCTGCCCTGGCAGTGGAAAGAGACATTGCCGGTCTAAGCGACGCGTGAATAGATGGGGTTAGTGGAGCGCTTACGGCTATTCGATTTCTCGATAAAATTATGTTCCTGCACACGATGTAGGTTTTCTAGCAGCATATCTTGGTTAAGCGTTAACGTGTTGGCGATGCCCAGCTTGCGATAGGGTTCACCAGCCGCAGAGAGATTATCAAAAACTGCCAAGGTAGATTCGATGGCATCCCGCTGATAATCCAGATCGGGGTTGAATCTCAGTTTCATACTCAGCCCCCTTATACCGTCTTAAAATCGATTTGATCGATTTTTTCTTTGCCTTGATTAAACGCTGCAAAAGTTTTAACAGCGTTCGTTTTGAGCTGGTCATTGCGATGGAACGCTTTATCCAAACAAATGAATTGGCTGGGTGCTGTCGCCAATACGGCATCAATGAGCGCTTGGTCGATAACATCGTCCAGATGAATTAACAGAGTGTCATCAGCCACTGAAAACAGCGTGTGATTTGCAAGTTCAATTTTCTCAACCTTTTCCGTCGGCATCACGCCCGCCTTTAGCAAAAGCTCATAAAGCAGGTCTTCCTGGCTAGCGTTAGGGTCTATATGATCAACGATGAGCTCCATTTGGTGGAGCAATTCTTCGTCGGAAATATCTTTGCTAGGGGCTTGCCATAGTTTGAAATTGCTTTTATCAAGCTTTAGAACTTTAAATCCCCTCTTCGATTGATGTCCTTTATTTACGGAATCTATATCAAATTTAGAATAAATTTTGCACAATCTACTTTTGGATATATCTGCAATAGTTGAGTACCCAGCCTTCAAGGCCTCTTTGCCCGTCTTTTCTTTTTCGGAATTGGGTTCTGGCAATTGTACTAAAATATATTTAATATTTAAATCTTCTTTCAAAGCAAGTTCTGCCACTGACTCACCGGTTGTGCCAGAACCTGAAAAAAAGTCCAACACAGTGCCCTCTGAACCACAAGCATATTGAATAAGGCGTTTAATCTCAACGTGATCTTTGGGATTGTTAAATAATTTCACCCCCATCAAGTTTCGAAGATACTTAACTGCTACTTGGCTTTGCTTGTAGATGTAACTCCCTCTCACTTGTGTTGCTAACTGCTCGTTATCGTTACCATCTTCACACTCGTATTCATCAAAATCAGCAATAACCAACTCTTCAGCAATAGGCTTTAAGTGTGCTTTTCGGAAGGGAGGCTTAGTGTGATCTTTTCTAAACTCAACAAGCCCTTTTTTAATCTGCCTTTGCATTTCATCTGGATGAGAGTATATCCAACCTCTCTCAGGAATAGCACAAGGCAGTTTTGTTACAGGGTGAATCACTTCATATTTTGGGCCATCACCTCCTGGCCATGAAATATCACGGTCACGCCAAGGCCCGTGCTTATCTATGCGTTTATATCGACTCCACTTTCTAGAAGGATGCGACCTCGGCAATTGGGAAAACCATGACTGCAAGTCAGTTTCTATCGCAGCATCACTTTCGCCATATTGCTTTCGCAACAAAACATATTGATCCCAAATTTCTTTAGCACCGGGCTTTTCTTCTCGCCAAATAATGTTTTTTTCCTTAAGAACACTGTTGTTTTTAGCATAAACAAGCATATATTCGTGCCCAACGGAAAATAGCTTAGCATCATTTTTTCTGCTTTTTTCCCAAACTAAACACGCAATTCGATTCTCCTCTCCAAAAATCTCATCACACATCCGGCGCAGATTTTCCACCTCATGGTCATCAATGGAAATAAAGATCACCCCATCTTCACGTAACAAGTTACGAGCAAGATATAGGCGGGGGTACATCATATTCAGCCAATTGGTGTGAAAGCGGCCTTCATTCGCGGTATTCGTTGAGAAAGTTCGGCCTTCACTATCTTTTAAACCAGCGTATTGCAGGTAGGTATCCAGGCTTTCGCTGAAGTTATCAGGATAAATAAACTCTTTACCAGTATTGTAAGGCGGATCGATATAGATCATTTTGACCTCGCCGTAGTAGCCCTTTTGCAGGAGCTTCAGTACTTCAAGATTATCGCCTTCTATGAATAAGTTTTCAGTGGTATCAAAGTCCACCGACTCCTCCCGGCAAGGCTTAAGAGTGGCAGTTGACGGCTGTTGAATCAGCCGTAGGCAATCGCGTTTCCCAGGCCAATCCATGCCGTACCGCTCGCGGCGATTGTCATAAATATCTGTTAGCTCGCCTAATTCAGCTTTTAGACGTTCAAAATCAAGTGACTCGACTACTTCCCCTTTGTCGTTACGGGTTTCGGTAAAAGCAGTGGGGAAAAGCTGTTTGAGCTCAATGCGGCGTTGCTGGGTTATATCCAATGATTCGCCTGCAAGGCGCGTATTCTGTTCACTCATATAAAAATGTAAATCCCAAATAATTTTGACTACCAATGTTTTTTAACATCAGTCTGTATGATTATCTTTTCTGGCAGCGTAAATCGTTAGTAGCAACTCGCTATCATCTACCATCCGGTACGTTGGCTCCACACCACTTAATTCGCGGCTACGGTTAATAATTTTGGGGACACCTTCACCCCGCCGCTCAATCAGTGCTTGGCGACCTGCTTCTTCTCTCGCTTGGTAATAGCGGCTTAATAAATTGACCAGCGCTTCATTGCGAGTAACCGTGTTTTCCATTAGACCGTCAATGGTAAGGCTGTTGGAGAGCTGACCGGGACTGAAAAGCTCCAGCCGGTCTGCAAACATGTGTAGACGAATACGCCGACCTGTCATGGAGTAGTCACGGTGGGCAATGGCATTCACCACTGCTTCAAACACCGCACCAAGGTCATATTGGGGAATATCGATACGGCCCAGCTCTTTCTTAGCGGCTACCCGCATATTGCGCTTCACGAAATCCACTGCACCATTGATCTGTTGATCAACTGGCCCTGTGTAATCCTGTGCATCCAATTGATATTGGGCATCGCGCTCCGTACCGCTATAAAACACGCACTGCACATAAGCGTTGGTAAGCCATTGCGTAGGATCTGGTGTAATGAGCAAAACACCACACACGGAAAGCCCTTCGTCATACTCGTCTTTCGCGGTCAGGTGAAGTTTATACAACTGGTCCCGTTCCGGGGTGTCTGGCTTAAGAAAGCGATACTTAAGTGTTTTATCAATATCAGCTTGGGTGGTTCCGGGGACGAGGGATTCGTCGAATCGTATTAACCTGGCCTGAGAGCGGTGTTGAAACAGACGCGCTAGAACTTCTGGTTTCATTTCCTGTTTGGTAGAGCCCACTCTTTGATAATAACGTCCTGCGCTCTGATGCACTGAAATACTGCGGGGAATATCCGCACAAATAACCGTTTTCAGGTCGCCTTGCTGATTTGGCAGTTGAATCAAATGGGTATCCAGCCGAACCGGAGGGTTAATATTGTTTTGGCTGATGTTAACAACCCACTCTTCTGTTTTGGCAACGTTTACGTCATCAATGCCTACTACCTCTCGGGTACGATCTATAACGCCAAGAATAATTCGCCCGCCTTGGCCATTGGCAAAGGCCGCGATTTCATGGGCCATTTTATCTCGGTTAGGATCCTTGGGACGATCTCCGTCATAGGTAATGGCTTTGAATTCGATACTAGAATCCTCGCCCAGGCGAATATGAAATAAAATGTCTTTAACGAGCTTTTCCCGATCCATGTTGCAATCTCGCAGAAGCTTAGTGTTTAAGTGTCCAGCGTACGGTGAACAGTTCTTTGATCTCGAGGGTTAGCTCTAGCTTTTCACTTACCTCATCCAGCAAGCGATCCTCTTCCTGTTCAATCTGTTTTTTCGACTGGTGATACTCTGCCAGAGCGTCATCTCGCTTTCGCTCCAGTTTACGCAACGCTTTCTTTGCCTGAATTTTCTCTACCGTGGATGCCAGTTGCCGGGCTTCTTTCTTGTACGTACGAATTTGCTCATCCAGCTCTTCAACTGTCGCCATCAACGCTTTACGGCGGTCTTGGGCCCAACGTTCAAGCTTTTCAGACTCTTGCTCTAAATAGCTATCTAGCTCTTCTTCGGTTTGAGCTTGAGCCTCTTCAACGATTTGTGAACGCCAATCATCAAACAACCCTGGGGGTAACGTACCGGTTAGTGCTTGCTCTGAGGCTGGGATATACAACAGATGATCGCTATTTTCTAAGCTCAACTGCTGACCGCCATCCGTCTGTGCTAACACGATAAGCCGAGTATTCTGCGTCTTACCGCGATTGTAGGAGAAGCAAAGTTCAAAGGAAGTTAAAACTCCAGACTGGCCGATGTAGTCTTTTAGCGCTGCAAACTGTCCTTGCAATTGATCATAATGAAATGTCAGATGCGCAGGTTCCAGAATGTAGGATTTGGCGTTATGCACTAGCTCCCATGCCAAAAAATGTTCATTAGCCTGCAGGCGGAAGAATTCTGAATTATTTTCTTCAGCCAGTGGCCAGCTTAGATCATAACGCTGGCCATTCAGATAAAAATGGTTAGTGTTGAATTCAGCGTCAGGAAGCTCAGCTCTTGCCAAGTCCATCAGTACTTGCTCATACTCCTGAAGAAAGTCATGACTCTGATCCCTACGGGTTTTAAGTGTCGATACAACGTCTCGATCAAAGTTATTTAACAGCGTCTCTCTAGCAGCAGTTTCCCTGACCACAAGGGTCTCTTCCAGCGTTTTTTGGAGCTGGTCAAATTCAGACTCGATCTCTTGGTCAGTACGGCACTTTTGGTAAATTTCGTAGATACGCCTCTCAATGTCGATGTTACCTTCAATCGCACCCAGCACCTCGTCTGACGCACCAAAAACACCTTCGAAAAGCTTTAGCTTTTCATTCAGTAGTTGAAACACACGACGGTCAGCCGGATTTTTACGATTGACAAAATTAGCAACGACCACATCGTTCTTCTGCCCATAGCGATGTACGCGACCGATACGCTGCTCTACTTTCTGCGGATTCCAAGGTAAATCATAATTAATCAAAACTGAGCAGAATTGGAGGTTAATACCTTCTCCGCCCGCTTCAGTGGAAATGAGGATGTCAGCTTTGTCACTGCGAAAACGGTCAACCAATGCTGCCTTCATATCAGAAGCTTTAGAGCCACTGACGCGGGCAGAGCCCTTATGATTTTGAAGCCATTCTTGGTAAATCGCTTTAGAGCGAGGATCATTATTGGAACCGTTTAGTAATACTGTCCGCCCCTGATAACCATGTTCTTCTAACAGTTCTTGTAAGTATAGCTGTGTGCGACAGGACTCGGTAAATACTACCGCTTTGCGTTGCCCACCAAGGTTTTCTGTCATTGCCAATGCCTTCTCAAGCATCGTTAGCAAGGCCTGCCCTTTGGCATTAGAGGTGATGCTTTGGGCTAGATCCCGAAACCCCTTAAGCTTGGCTATTTCTTGCCGAAGCGCATCATTTGAGTACGCTGGTTGCTCACTGAAAGCATCATCATTACTGTCGTTTTGCCGTGTTTCCAACCAATCATCTATCTCTTCAATGTCTGATAACGCATCTTCGTTCAGCAATTGCTGCGCTTCTAACCGCTCAATCATACTCTTAAGTGTTTCGGCAACAGCGAAAGAGGATGAAGCCAATATTTTACGCAGTCCCATGCTTACTAGGTGGCGAGCACGGAAATTAATCGCCTGATTATTGGGCTGTTGAAGATAATGCGAGAGGTCTTGGTATAGCTCCCACTCAGCAGGCAGCGGTGTAAAGTCCTGTGTAATGGAATAGCGGTTAGTGAAGTTGATACCACCCTCTTCCTGCACCTGCCGCCTTAATGTTCTGTGGGTGAGCGGACGGATACGCTGTTTTAAGTCTTCAAGCGCCTTATCGTTCTTTTGACGATTAACATAAAGGGATCGAAATGATTTCTCATCACCAAAAAAATGAGGGTCAATTACCTGACTCAGACCATACAATTCCATCAGGTTATTTTGAATCGGGGTAGCGGATAGCAGCACACGGCTATCGGCAAATTCGGTTGCTTCCACCAACGAACGTGCGCGCTTGCTACCCTTTTTTTGATAGAGATTGCGAAGTTTGTGAGCCTCGTCAAACACTACCAAATTCCAGCTTACCAAACGGATAGCATCTTTCTGGCGCGAAGCATATTCATATGAGCAGATAACGATTTTATCTTGGTGATCAAACGGGTTATTTATCCCCTCTTTTTTAAGTTCTACAGCCACCTTGCCATCAATAATGACTGATGGAAGCTCAAACTTATCCTGCAGCTCTTGATTCCACTGCTTGCGCAGCGATGCAGGAACGATCAAAAGGATGTTGCGCTTTCCTTCAGCCCACTTTTGGGCCATTACCAAGCTGGCTTCGATGGTTTTACCTAACCCAACCTCGTCCGCAAGCAATACCCCTTTTTCTAGAGGTGATTTTAATGCGAAGCAGGCAGCATCAATCTGGTGTGGATTCATATCGACACGTGCTGACGCCATGGCTCGTGAGATTTGATTCTCAATCTTACCGGACTGCGTCAACCAGTGGGCAAAATAAGCGCTCTGGTGGCGGGTGAACATCATCCATCCTTTTGGTAGCTAACATTGGGATTAGCGTAGGGCTGTTCGCTCAAAAGATATTTTGCTTGCTATCTGTCCCAGACATAACAAGCTACATTCTGAGCTTTAGGTTAACATTCGATTCATGCGAATGTGCCCGTCATTGTGAGAAACAATTCTTCACAGTCAGCATTGCCAAACCTTACTCCTGAATGCGCTAGGCGTTATACTGGCATTCTATAACAAAGATCCCCTTGGGCATCACCGTTAGAAAAGGATTTAACATATGCTTCGGCGTCACTTTTTAAGGATTTCAGGTGTGCTGCTTGCCAGCGCGTGGCTTTCGGGCTGTGCCAGCCCACATTACTTGCAGCTTTCTCCCGAACGCTCCGCTGAAGTAGCCTCGGTAGGTGATGGTCAGAAAATCACCGTACTCGCTCAGGACGGCCGCGACAGCGAAGTCATTGGTAACCGTGCAGGTGGTGGCATGTCCACTGCGCAAATTACCGTCAACAGCCATGAAATCATTCCCCGCTTGCAGGAAGAAGCCGAGCGTGCGGTCGCCGACATGGGCTTTACGCCCACCCAGGAAGCCGCAGACGGTCGTCCAAGCTTAACGCTTGAACTCAATAGCCTTTCCTACGCCCAGGGAAATAGCGATCAACCTTTGATCGATGAAGCACGCTTGGAGGGGGTATTAAAGGCGACTGCCCGCAACGATGGCACCACCTACACCGGCACTTATACCTCGCGCCGTAATCAGGAATACGCCCTCAAGCCGGATAAAGATACCAACACGCGCATGCTCAACGACCTACTGGGCGATGCACTAAACCGCGCTTTCAGCGACCAAGAGCTTGGCCAGCTATTAGCCCGGTAAGCGAGATAGACATTCTAGTGCGTCGGTCCTCGGCGCACTAACTGCCATACCTTCTCGCATCGCCCGCGTTCGTCCGGCGCCTTCTCTTCGAGTAGCGAAACCCGAAAGTTGGGCGAGAGCAACGTCTCCACTTCGTGGTTAGTAACGCTATAGGGCGGGCCGGCACTTTCCTCTTCGTGGGTCAGACTGACTAACAGCCCTTGCCCTCCTGGCGGCACCAGTTGAGCAAGGTGAAACGCGTAACGCTGGCGCGTCGCTTCGGGTAAGGCAATTAACGCGGCGCGGTCATAAAAGGCCCCCACCTCGTTTGCCTGCTGAATATGCAGGTGAAAAAAATCACCGCACCAAAGCTCAATACTACTCTGGCGGCTGATATTGAACCCCGCTTGCTGATAACGCGATACCGGCACCTGTGACTCGGCAAGAAACTGCTCAATTGCTTCGGGCGCCAGTTCAACCCCGAGCACAGGGTGGCCCGCCTCGGCGAGCCAGCGCATATCCAGGCTTTTACCGCACAGAGGGACCAGCACTTTGGCGCGTTCAGGCACGCCAAGCGATGGCCAGTAATATTTCAACGCGGGATGTGGCTGGGGCAAATGAAAGCCAATACGCCCTTCCTGCCAGCGACTACGCCAATGGTCAGTCATCAACGCGCATCCGCCTGTTAAAACCAGCGATCACGTTTTTTACGCCGACGAGGCAAATGCGGCACGATCAACCCGACGACTAAACCAGCACCTGCAACGCCTCCCCCATACATGAAGTAGCGCAACAGCAAGTCTTCCTCTTGAGTATCGAGCCGCGCTTGCAGTGACCGCACTTGCTCGCTCGATTCATCGGCGTCGCTACCCAGTTGGTCATTGCGCGTTTCTAGTTCGTCAATGCGCTGCTCGCGGGCATCCAGTGTTTCGCGCATGCTCGCCACGCGCTGCTCCCACTCTTCGTTGATACCGTCTAACTCTTCCGTTAGCGATTCTACTTGCGATTCAAGTTCGGGCAGTTGCTCGCTGGCGCTAGGCGTTTGTTGCAGTTCCTCACTCAAAATCCACACGGCTTCGTCATCGTCACCACGCACACGGGAGTAGTCACCGTTGGTTTCCAGCACCTCGACCTGCTCGCCGGCACTAAGGGTCCCCACAATGCGATAGCCATCGGTTGGGCCACTGCGCACATAGGTTGAAAGTTCGTCGGTTACCCAGGCGTTACTGTCTGACTGAGCGGCCCCATTAACACACCACAAACTGACCAATACACCGGCGGCAACCGCCCGGTAACGATGACAAAATTGAGTTACTTGCATGACATAATGTCCTAATTAATACGCAGCCTGCTGGGCCACGCTCACATGACTAATCTCCGCGCGGAGGCAGTGGGAAAGGACGTGGAAACTCCGCCACTCGCGCGTCACTTTTAACCGCTTTCAAAGGTCCCTCACGCTCTACCTCGTCTATACGCACGATCGCATTGAGCGGAAGGTAACTCCGCTTTACGCCTTCGAAGGTGTGCTGCAATTTCTCGCTCGCAGGATCGACCACCACCCGCGAAGCATCTTCAAAGACAAACTCCTCGACTTCAATAAAGCCCCAGAGTTCGCTTTGAAATATCTCGCGCACGTATAAATCCCAAATTTCGCCCTGCTGGTGCACCACCACTCGGTAAATCGGCTTGGCCGCCATCTTGGCCTTTTCCTCTTGCCGCTGGAACATTCTGTTGACCTCACAGCCTAACATATTCGCGCACGTAAGCGTTTGCAGTGCGGACAACCTCTACATGGCCGAAGCCGTTGCCCCTGGTGTATGGTGCACGGCTCGGTTCGGCTTTTCTTCACTCACCCACCGAAGGAGTTACCTATGCAAAAGGATCCAAACAAAGGCTATATCGCCCTACTTGGCTGGAGCCTCAATGCCATTGAAGCGGCAGAAAATTTTAATCGCCGTTACATCGTGGTGGCCCCCGATTGGGCAGAAGACTACTGCCAGAAACACGATATCCCCTACGTACCTTGGAATTTTGAACGCTTAAATGACCGTTCTTTAGAAATTGCTGAAACGCTAAAAGATAAAGGCGTTGATGTCGCTATTCCACTCTACGAAGAGACAGTGGAATGGGCCGGGGCAATCAACTCTGTGCTGCTTGATAACCCACGCCTATACGGCCAGTCGCTGCTACTGCGCGATAAGGCGCTAATGAAGCGCCGCGCCCAGCTAGGCGGCATACGCGTGGGGATTTTTGAGGAAGCCCACGATAAAGATGACGTTGTTCGCTTTCTCAAGCGCGTCAACCAGACGCTGCTTAAACTTGACGGTGACCCCAACGACCCGATCCACCTCAAGGCATTCGACAAAGCCGGCTGTTTAGGCCACCGAGTCATTCGCACCCCCGACGAAGTCGATACCATCCCCGATGAAGAATTCCCGGTATTAATGGAATCACACCTAGATGGATGGGAATTCGCCGTTGAAGCCTGGGTTCATAATGGCAAGATCGCGTTTCTGAATATTTCAGAGTACGTCACGCTTGGCTATTCGGTTTTCGTTCCCGCCTCGCCTGAGCTTGAAAAATATCGTGAGCAGATCACAACGCAAATTGAAAAGCTGATCAAGGCCTTCGATATCGACTTTGGGCTGATTCACCCGGAATACTTTGTCACCAGCGATGGCGAAATGTACTTTGGCGAAGTCGCCTACCGGCCACCTGGTTTCAAGGTATTTGAGCTTCTTGAGCGCGTTTACGGATTTAACGCCTACCAGGCTTCCATGCTGGTGTTTGACCCTAAAACGTCGGCCGAGGAAGTCGCTGAATTTTTCCCCAAAGAAGTGGTGGATGCCGACGGCTTTGCTGGTTGTTTCGGTGTTTATCCACGCCGCCGCGTGGTCAGCCGCCTGGAAATTCCCGAAGAGACCGAAGATCACCCCTACTTCGAATCTCACGAGCTGACCGCGCCCATGGAAGAAACCGTTACCAAACGAACCGCGTTTGGCACACACTGGGGGCTGGTCTACTTTAAGGGCGAGGATGCACATACCCTTCGTGATCTACTAAAACATCAAGAAGATCTCGACTTCTATGTATAATCCCCGCTCCACCGGGACAAGGAGTCACCGTGACGACCGATCAACAGCCATCCGCGCAAGATGAAAAACTCAACGGGCTGCTGACCAAATTTGACGATGCTGTGCGCCTGCTCACGCAGGCGCCTACATTTTCAAAACCGGCCAAGCTTCCACGTGTGCTAGATACGGCTCGCCGACTGTTGATGCAGGATGGGGGCTGTGAGGCGCTTGAAACACGCTCGGCTGATTTTGAATCCGCAGGCGTATTTGAAGGCTCCGACTGGGCAACACCGCAATATTTAGTGCCCACCCTTACCACGCTGTCGCTCAAAAGTGCCGACGCCAATCTAGTGGTCATTGAAGCATTAAGTGAACTGCGGCTTCTGGCGGTGGCAAAAGGCGACGTTGAGCACTCACTGGTTTCCCAGGAGTATGCCCATCACTATTTAACCCAAGTGATCGCGCTTAACTTATGGCTGTTGTTCACCCCCCCCAGCGAAGCGGAGCGTGAACAACAAGGTCGCCTGGCCGCGATTCCACGAAAGCTTTTTCAACACCTCGCCCAGCGGATTGGCTACGAGCACATCATCGACCAGTTGATCGACGAAATTTGGCGCATTCTTAAACAGCGCCCCATTCAGGTCGACTCGATCAAGCAAATGATTACCCAAATTGCGCTGTGCCAGGCCAACCCCGAGATAGACCTGGGGGCCAGCGGCCAAGGTGCCGACCGCTTGGTTAGCTCGCTGTTTGGGCCCACCCAAGCGTGCCGTGAAGATCCAGGCGTTGAGGTCTACCGCGAGCGACTCGATGGCATGGACCAATCTGCCCTACAAGCAGAGGCCACCGGTTTTGCGCGGGCCATGCATGACACTGGGCTGGTATCGCCTTACCACGCCGTGTTGCTTCGCCATTTGCTTGAAGAAGGCGATCATCTGGTGTCTGAAGCGTTGGGGCTCTCGTCAACCGGCCGCGACTGCCTTCTGTGTTATCGCGAACTCGTCCATGCCTTAATTCGTGGCGGTGTTTACCCCGCCACCTGCCAAGCGGTTTATGGCTTGGCATTGATGCTTGAGCGAGGAATTCTCTACCAGCCGCCTGTGGCACCGGCCATGTGGCGCCAACTCAGTCTGCCACTATCTGAGTGGTCACAAGCCCGGCTGAATATTGCCTATGGCGAAGCGACCTCGCCCCGCGCACGCTTAGTGGAAGGCGTGCTGTGCATGCTTGGCTTACCGCTTGGCGTTGGCCAGGGCAATAACCCGACTTGCCAGTCAGCCCGCGCGCTTTCGATGTGGGCCTATAATGACCCCGACTATTTATTGCAAATGGTCACATGGGCTGCACGCGACGACGAAATTATCATGCACTTTGAAGGCCAAGCTATTTCGTCGATGGCGAGCCTTTCGGGCGTGGCCACTGAGCTACCCATCGATCTCGATCCCGTTTCATTAATCGTGGTGCCACACCTGGATCGCATTTACGCGGAAATGGGCCGACGCTGTGTGGACCGAGAAGGCGACCCTCACCGCTGGGTAAACCCGGAATTCCATGGCTGGTGGTCGGGACGCGGATTTCGCATTAATGTCGATGTGGCCACCGGTCAACTTAGTGATGTTGACGATTTCGTGCGGCATTTTTATGCTTGCTATCACCCTTATTACAACGGCAACCAGCCGCTGATTCACCCCCAGCCCGCCGGCATCGCCGTCACAGACAGCGCTGCTCGATTCATTGGCTGGCACGCCATCACTATTTTGCGCGCCTCACTCGACCCCGGTGACGTGATGCGCATTTACTTTTACAACCCCAACAATGACAGCGGTCAGGATTGGGGAGGTGGCGTAAAAGTCAGCACAGCAGGCCACGGCGAACGTTTTGGCGAAGCCTCGCTACCGTTTTCACAGTTTGTCTCGCGGCTTTACATTTACCATTACGACCCGCTTGAGCGTGGCGAACTGGCGATGGTTACCGAAGACGAGCTCAACACCGTTATACGTTATTTGCAGCAAAGCTGGGGAGCCGAGCGGCTACCCGCCGCGGAGTTGCAGGCCAATGAAGGCCCACAGAGCACATCACCCAACGACGCATGACACGACTTGACCAACTACTTGTCAGCCAAGGGCTGGTGAGCTCCCGCACACGCGCCCAGCGGCTTATTCGCCATGGGCGCGTTTATCTTGCCGAGGGCACCACACCGTTGACCAAACCGAGCGAAAAGTGGCCCGTTGAGACGAGCTTTTACGTTGCTCCCGACCCCGAAGAACGTTATGTGTCTCGCGCCGGGCTCAAACTAGAAGCAGTGCTTAACGCACTGACACTTCGCCTTGACGGCCTTAACGTGCTCGATGTTGGGCAGTCGACCGGTGGTTTTAGCGACTGCGCGCTTCACTTTGGCGCACGCCATGTTATTGGTGTCGAAGTCGGTCATGGTCAGCTAGACGCTCGCCTGCGTGGCGATCCCCGCATCACCTGCCTGGAAGGCATCAATGGCCGCGCCATGAGCGCTGATAATGCTCTGCAACGAGCGCTTGCTAAGCATCCCATTGACGTCGCGGTTATGGATGTATCGTTTATTTCGCAAACCTTGATATTGCCTGAGATAGCTGCCTTGCTGCCCGGCGGTGGCCGGCTTATCTCACTGGTCAAACCACAGTTCGAGCTCACCCCTAAAGCACTGGATAAACGGGGAGTGGTTCGCAATCCGGCTCATTACCAGCAGGTTGAGGAACGCTTGCACAAAACCTGTCAGGCACTGGGGTTAGTGATCACGCATTGGCAAATCAGCCCAATTACCGGCGGTGACGGTAACCACGAGTTTCTGCTCTATGCACAAAAAACCGTCTAACCACTCGCCGGACCTTGCGGCGGCGTAAGCGTTTCCACTTTAACGGCCTCACCCGACTCATGGTGCAGCCAAACATCCATTTGCTCAAAGGCAACACGCACATCAGCCTCGCGGAATAGCGCGTCTACACGGCAGTTCACCTCATCGGCAGCAAACAACCGGTCAAGCAGGTCATTAACAAAAATACGCAGCTCAAAATTGAGGCTATGAGGACCATAGCTCATGCAAAACACCTGTGGCTCAGGGTCCACCAGCACGCGGGCGTTTTCATCCGCTGCTTGCCGCAACAGACGATGTACCAGGGCTAAATCCGAGCCATGAGCAACGCCGTAAGTCAGTACCACCCGGGTGACATTGTCGGAGAGCGACCAATTGATCAATTGGTCGGTGACAAAGGTTTTATTGGGAATGATGATTTCTTTACGGTCGAAATCGGTCACCGTTGTGGCGCGGATACGAATACGGCTCACCGTGCCATGCAAATTACCCAACGTGATGGTGTCGCCAATCCGGATGGGGCGTTCAAACAGAATGATCAGCCCCGAAATAAAATTCGCAAAAATCTCTTGCAGCCCAAACCCCAAGCCAACGCTTAAGGCCGCTACCAGCCACTGTAATTTATCCCAAGATACGCCCAGCGTGGCTAACGCCATGACCACCCCGGTGCCGACAATGGTGTACGACAGCAGCGAGCTGATCGCATAGGCACTGCCCTGCTTTAATGTCAGACGGGACAACACCATGACCTCCAGCAGCCCCGGCAAATTGCGCGCCATAATGAACGTCAATGCCACCACCAGCAGGGCACCAAACAGGTCTGAAATAGACAACGCGCTGTCAACCAATTCGCCGTCGGTGTTCTCCCAAAGTGACACTTGATCCAAGTAGCCCAGCACCGAGAGCAGGTCCGCCCAAACCAGATACAGCAGCCCAATGAAAGCAATCAACAAAATCAGTTTGGAGAGGCGTAGCGACTGGGTATTTATCTGCTCCATGTCCAGCGGAGGCTCCTCCACTACCTCCAAGCCGCCTTCGGCACCTTCCTGAACCTGGGCGCGGCGCTTGGCCAGTGCCCGCCGGTACGCCAGACGCCTTGCTGCAACGGCTAAACTTCGCACCACAGTGGCTTCTACCACGACCCACAGGCCTAGCAGATACAGCGTGGCCACAAAGCGGCCAACCAGTCTCAATGCCGTGTATTCGTATCCCAACATCACCAGTCCAAGTAGGACCAAGGGCACCGCCGCCATGGACAAACCCAGCAACAAGCGAAACAGGCGTACGCCAAAAATGGGCACATGGGCTAAGATCAGTCGCGCCAAACACAGGCCCATCGATAGCAGCCCCAAGGTTAATAAGCCCATGGCAACTGGCCGCTGGGCTAACGGGGTTTGCAGATTATCTGCTAACGTCGAGATAGCAATCACCGGCACCAGAGCCACCCCCAGCCCAGCCAGTAACCGCCGTAACTGAGCGTTATAAACAGGCGACCAGGTAAAGTGCTGCTCGGCCACGCCGTCGGCCACTAGCAGCCTACGCCCCCAGGCCACAACGCTCCAGCTAAGTGCTAACTGAACTAACGCAGGCGCCACATTCGTCGCCAGTAGGCTTTCTGTGGCGCCCAAGGCGACACCGCTACCGGCAAGCGCCAACGGCCCTGGCACCGCCAGTAGCGCATTCAGAAATACAGCTTTTGGGGTGTGCAACTGCGTGTCGCTTTTGAGCCGGCCTATTTGACTATGCAGCGTGGCCAAGCGGGTTTTAATCAGGCGCCGCAGGGCCACCAGAATAAGACTGACCACGAAAAAGGGGAGCCCGCTAAGCATTTCCCAATCCAGCGACGGCCAGCGGGTCGGCAGAATGGCGCGCCACTCGCCTTCTTGCCATTCCAGGCGAAGGTGTTGGGGTAATTGGCGCAGCCAATTAACGTCCAAAGGGCGACTATTCGCTACCCAAAACAGCTGCTCATCAATAGTGGTGCGCAATGCCTGGGTGGTGGTCAGTAACTGCTGCTGGTTAAGCTGTAGCTCGACGGCGGCGCTTAACAAACGTCCGTAAACCTCTTCAAGCTGCTCGACCAATTCACGTCGAGACTGGTAAAGCCGTGACAGTGTATTGATCAACGCAGGCGTCGGCTCAATATTTGCCTCCTGAAGCCGCTGCCTTGACAGTTGCTCGGCCTGGCGAAGTTGATCGCGCTGGCGGACCAGATCAAACTGCTGCAGCCGTAAGTCGGCAATTTCATCCTGCAAATCGCGGCGCGGCAATACGGTGGGCAGCGACTGGCGCTGCTCGCGAAGTATCCGCGATAGCAACTGACTGCCTCGGATGGCCTCGATTTGTTCATTCAAGCTGCGCTGTAGCTGGCGAACGTGCTCAAGCTGACGCTGGGCATCGATGTTATCGCGCACCAAGCTGTTATCGCGCTCGCCAGCCTGCAGCAACGACAGGCTCAGCGCTTGATTGCGCTGTTGCGCCTGGACGACAATAGGATGTCCTGCAGCAATTAAGGGGTTGCCCTGTGCGGCATCGGCTATCGCCTGTTCGGATGCCAGCCGCCGCTCTCGGTCAGTGACACTTTGCAGTAAGTTCAGCTGCTGCTCTTGCTGGTCAATTTGTAGCAGTAATAAGTCACGACGCTGCTGGGCAAGATCACGCAGCCGACCATTAGCGCTCAACTGGCGTTGATAGAGCGCCACCTCACGCTCAGCCACGGCACGCTCAAGGCGGAGTTGAATCATGCGCGCGTCATTGAGGGCGGACAGCTGACGATCTCCCAGCATGGCTTCACGCTCGGCGTAGTCACGGCGGAGTGTCTCCATCCGTTCAAGCGTTACCGCCATGGATTGCTGAGCTCGTTCCGGCAGCGTTTGTGCGGTTAAAAATTGCGAATTCACTTCAGCCAACTGGCTCTGAAGCTGCTGAAGATTGGTCAGCGCCTCTGCCTGCTCGGCTTCCAATGCTGCCAAAGGCAAGTCGCTTAGCTCATCGATCGATGGCACATCATCGCTATCTTCAGCTTCACCGAGCGAACGCTCTACGCTGATAAGCGCGTCGGGGGCCTGGCTTACTCGCTCTTCTAGCTCGGCAAGCTGCTGCTCAATGGCATCCAAACGCTCATAAGCCTCCAACGCGGCGGCCAAGGCCTGTTGATCAAGCGCCTGCTGAGCGTTTAAAGTCTCCTGGGATTCAAGCTCAGCAAGACGCTCCTGAAGCGCCCTTTCATCAGGCACATCGTTCAGCGTCGCCGCACTTAGCGCGAGGCTGCACAGCAGCAGCGCTAAGGCCACTAACCCTTTCATTACCAATGGAAAGGTAAATTTAACCACAGCGCCATGCCTCGTAGATGCGTCGATGTTGAGCTTGGCTATTGTCGGGGGTTGTCAGCCACCGCGCAATCATAACAGTTGACTTATGCCGACAGCGTGATAGAACAACATGGGCACAGGCACGTGCCCCACCTATTTTTGTGAGTTATCGATGGCCATTCGACACCGACATTTAACATGTTTTATTGTGCTGTGCGGTTTGACCGCCGTCAGTACTCTCGCTTACGCCGACAGCCGCGAGGAGATCGAAGCGCGCATCGACGAACTGAATAGCGAGCTATCCCAACTCCACCAGCAGTTACGTCAGGTTGATGACCTTGAGTCCAATAGTGATACCGTTGTGCCGCCACCCGAACTGGTTGCGATTGAAGACCTGAACGAGCGGCGTGAGCTGGAACAAGAATCCGGACGCAACCCATTCTCGATCACCACCCACCGGACTAATTACCTTTTCCCGGTAAGCTACAACGAGAATCAGAATCGCGACAATTTTCGCAGTATCTCGTCCGACACAGCGCCAGATGATAGCGAGCTGAAATTCCAGTTCAGTGCCAAGGTCAATCTGGCAGAAGATTTGCTGGGGGACGACGTTGGCGATCTTTATTTTGGCTATACCCAGCGCAGCTGGTGGCAAGCCTATAACACCGATGCGTCCTCGCCGTTTCGCGAGACCAATTATGAACCTGAAATGTTTATCGACATAGACACCCCCTGGGATGCCTTGGGCTGGGTCAATACGCGCAACCGGGTGGCGATTAACCACCAGTCTAACGGCCGTTCGGACCCATTATCGCGCAGTTGGAACCGCGTCTATCTCGAGAGTATTTTTCAACGTGGCGACTGGGCCGTTACCTTTGCGCCCCACTGGCGGGTTCCCGAATCCGAAGAAGATGATGATAACCCAGACATTGAACGCTACATGGGCTATGGCGATATTCGTGTGGCAAAGCGGCTCGATGATAACCATGAAGTCAGCGGACAACTGCGTGGCAATCCAAGCGCCGGCAACATGGGCACACAAATTGACTACAGCTGGCCTGCCTTCAATTCTCTGCGTGCCCATGTCCAATACTACTACGGTTACGGCGAGAGCCTGATCGATTACGATCACCGCGTACATCGCCTGAGCATTGGGTTTAGTTTAAATCCGTTATTCAGCGCCAGCGGCCTGAACCGATAAGCAATTCACTTGTCAGTGGTTATGCGACTGCTATGCTGGTAGTTGTTCACTTACCGTCAAAGGATGACATCATGGCTAAACGTCAAAACGAAAGCACCGCACAGGCCGATCAACTGAAAGAAGATCTGCGCCACCTAAGCGATACCGTTGAAGAATTGGTAAACGCTACCTCAAAAGATGCCAGTGGTGAGATGCGCGACCTCCGCACCCGTGCCGAGCAACGCCTCAAGGATACCCGCCATCGCTTGGAAGCTCGTGGCGAGCGTATTTATGAAGACACCCGCGACTCCTTGACACACCAAGCCGACGCTTGCGACAGGTATGTTCATGAAAATCCCTGGACCAGCATCGGCATCGGTGCCGCAACAGGTGTCATCATCGGTATGCTACTCGGTCGTCGCTAATGGCTTTGGGGCCCACCCAACGCGTTTTTTCAGCCGCTAAACGTTTGCTTAACTCGCTGATTGCCAATGGTGAGACGCGACTACGTTTAGCGGTGGTGGAGCTTGAAGAAGAACGCTCCAGGCTTATGGTGCTAATGCTCATTGCTGGCGCCAGCCTACTTTTGTTGCTGCTAGGTGTCGCCACCTTGGTCGCGCTAGTGGTGGTGCTTTTCTGGGACACTTACCGGCTCACCGCTATTGCAGTTAGTGCCTTGGTATTGATTGCCGCCAGCTTCACGTTGGCGGTTATTGCGCTTCGCCAAGCGAAACAACACACCTTACTGAAAGAAACGCTACGTCAATTAGCCGCCGACCGCGCCTTGCTGGAGGCAAAAAATGAGCCTGAACAACGCGCCCGCTAAGCCACCAGGGGCTGACATCAAGCCCCCTACAAGAGCTGAGCGCAAGGCACGCCTACTAGCTGAACTTGAGCAGCAGCGCGTGAATATTCTGGTCGACAGCGATCAGCTGCTGCGCGCGGCGTCTCCCCTCGATTCCAATTGGCAGCGGTTTAAAATACCCGCCTACGTGATTGGCGGGCTTGCCGCATTGCGTTTGGTTCGCCACCCGCGGGGGGCACTTGCAGGGGGCCGCAAGGTGCTGGCTGGCTACATGCTTTATCGCAAGCTTAAGCTGCTTGCCAAAGTCGCCACTTAAGAAACTGCTGATGCGTTTGTGCATTGCCTGGGTCAACAGGCCTGGCCACAGGCCACCCCGCTGGCCCATGCCCATTGAAAGTTATAGCCCCCCAGCTCTCCGGTCACATCCAGCACTTCGCCAATAAAGCGCAGTTGAGGAAGCCCTTTAACCTCAAACGTTTTGGATGAAATCGACTGAGTATCGACACCCCCCATCGTTACCTCGGCCGTTCGCCACCCTTCAGTACCGGCAGGCTTTAGCTGCCAACGATTTAGTCGCTCCGCCCATAGCTGAAGCTGCGAATTACTGTACTGCGCCAGCGGTTGCGTATCATTGCCATCGGGATACCAGTCCATTAACGATTGCGCCACTCGCTTGGGAAAGTGATCCATCAGCCAGGTGACCAACTGACGTTTCGGCGTATGCTCACGGGCATGGTGCAATAGCGCCTGGGCGTCATGCTGCGGTAATAAATCGATTTCAATCGCCTCACCGGGGGACCAAACGCTAGACGCTTGCAACATGCCCGGGCCGGATAGCCCACGATGAGTAAACAGCATCGGCTCATTAAACGCCTTCAGGCGAGTATTTACCGTCACCGGCAAGCTGACGCCAGACAACTCGCTGGCCCTGGCTTTCCATTGATCACTCAGCGTAAACGGTACAAGACCGGGCGTGGTGGGTAGCACCTCAAGGCCAAATTGGCGGGCAAGGTCATAGCCGAAGCCACTAGCCCCCATAGTAGGAATCGACAGGCCGCCGCTTGCGACCACCACCACACCGGCATCTATTTTTCCTATCGAGGTCGATAGCCGCATGGCGCTGCCCTGTTCCTCAACGCCGGTAATCTGTGCACTGAGTGCTACTTCAGCTCCCGCCCACTCGCACTCCGTGAGCAGCATGCGGACAATCTCTTTAGCCGAAGTTGAACAGAATAGCTGGCCCGGCGTTTTTTCAACGTAGTCAACGTCATGACGCTCTACCAACTCGACAAAGTGCTCGGGGCGATAGCGTTTTAGCGCTGAAATGCAAAAAGCCGGATTCGTTGAATAAAAATGCTGTGGTGTAGTAGCGAGATTGGTAAAGTTGCAGCGGCCGCCGCCCGACATCAGGATTTTTTTGCCGGCTTTATTAGCATGATCAATGACCAACACGCGCTTACCGGCATAGCCCGCCTGAGCGGCGCACATCAGGCCTGCCGCGCCAGCCCCAATGATCACGACATCGTAGGTCATTCGTCACCGCTCCCAGCTTTGCAAAAGGCGGCATTTTAACAGCCTATAGAGGCTTTTTTGTTGTATCATATAAATAATAAATACAGCTTTTGTACAATTTAAGCCTACTATCAACACCATCGATAAAAAAACGCTGCTTGGCATCACGATCTAGCTCAGGCGGTACAACATATTGCAGAGAGACTTATGCCTTTATTTTGTCGCCGCTTGATGCTCACGCTGCTCCTATTTACCGCTCCCATGTTAACTCATGCTCAATCCGAGCCCAGCGTAATTGGCGTACGCGCTGCCTTGGCCCCTTGGTCAGACCCCCTTGAGGCATTGGGTACCTTGCGCGCCGACGAAAGCATGACGCTGTCGGCCACCGTCACCGATACTATCGCCGAGATTAGCTTCGAAGACGGCCAGCGTGTGAACCAGGGCGATATACTTATTCGCCTACAAGACGCCGAAGAGCAGGCACGCTTAAGAGCCGCACTCGCCCTGCGTGACGAACGACGCAACGCACTGGGGCGCTCTTTAGAGCTACAAAACCGCAATCTGGCAGCCCGCGCCGACGTAGAAGACAACCAGTCGGGTGTCGACCAGGCCGAAGCAGAGATCGCTGCGTTACGCGCACGCCTGGAGGATTACCGGCTTAAGGCTCCATTCAGTGGCCGAGTCGGCACGCGCAATGTAAGCGCCGGAGCACTGGTAACCCCAGGAATGGAATTGATCACGCTGGACAAACTGGACGTCATGAAGCTCGACTTCAGCGTACCTGAAACCTACCTGAGCCGATTGGCACCAGGTCTATCGCTTAGCGCCACCACCGCGGCTTTCCCTGACGATGTATTCCACGGCGAAATAGCCAGCCTTGGCACGCGGGTCGATCCGGTGACGCGCAGCATTAGCGTCCGCGCTGATATCGACAACCCCGATGAACGTCTACGCCCCGGCATGCTCATGGAGGTCGTGGTGCGCCAGGAGCCCCGCGAGAGTGTCGTTCTGCCAGAGGCTGCCATTCAGCCTAATGGCAATCGTCACTATGTCATGCTAATCGACAACCCCGACGCCTCTCCCCGTCTGCGCCAACAAAGCGTGGAAATAGGCGAGCGCCGGGCCGGCGAAGTGGAAATTAACGCTGGCGTTTCGGCCAACGACGTCGTCGCTGTGCATGGTTTGCAGCGCGCCCGGGATGGCCAAGCCGTAAGACTGGTTGGCCTGATTGACGATGAGACCGATGTTCGCGACTTACTTGAGGCAGACCGCTAATGCGCTTATCGGATATCTCGGTTCAGCGCCCCGTTCTTGCGGTGGTCATGGCGGCATTAATTATTGCCTTTGGTTTACTGGCGCTTGACCGTTTACCGCTACAGGAGTACCCCACCGTCGACCCGCCGGTTGTGAGCATCGACACGCGCTACCCCGGCGCATCGGCCAGCGTGGTTGAAACTCGGATTACCCAAGTCCTCGAAGACCGCATCGCCGGGGTGGAAGGTATCGAGTTAATCACTTCCGAAAGTGAGGACGGTCGCTCACGCATCGATATCGAATTTGCCTTGACCATGGACATCGACGCGGCGGCAAACGATGTGCGTGACCGCATCGGCGGCGCCCTGCGCAACCTGCCCGACGATGCCGAAAACCCTGAGGTGAGTAAAGCCGACAGCAGCGAGGAAATCGTCGTCTGGTTGAGCCTCTCAGGGGCAGACTACTCAATGACCGAGCTAACCGATTATGCCAACCGCTTTTTAGTCGATAGCCTCTCGGTGCAGCCCGGGGTGGCCAGGGTTCGCGTCGGCGGTGGACGCGACTATGCCATGCGCGTATGGATTGACCGCAATGCCATGGCAGCACGGGACCTGACCGTAGGCGATATTGAAGATGCGCTGCGGGCCGAGAACGTCGAGTTACCGGCCGGTGCCATCGAGTCTGAGGACCGCCAGTTTATTGTTCGGCTGCCACGCACGTTTGAAACCGCCGATGACTTCCAGGCCCTCCCCCTTGAAGAGGGCGACGATGGCTATTTAGTGCGTTTAGGTGACGTAGCCCGCGTTGAGATTGGCTCTGTTGAGGACCGGAGCGTATTTCGCGCAAATGGCGTTCCCATGGTCGGGCTGGGCATGATTATGCAGTCGACCGCGAACGTCGTCGAACTGTCAGACGCGGTGCAACAGGAGCTTGTGCGGCTGCAAACGACTCTCCCTGAGGGCATGTCCCTCAGTTTGAACTATGACGCATCGGTGTTTGTGTCCGGGGCGATCAAGGAAGTCGTCTTTACGCTGGCGGTGGCGATGGTGTTAGTCATCGTGGTGATGTTCCTGTTTCTGGGTAACTTGCGCACTACACTGATCCCCGCTGTCACGGTGCCCATTGCTATCATTGGTGCCTTTACCGCGCTGGCGGTCATGAATTTCTCGATCAATCTGCTTACCCTGCTGGCGCTGGTACTCGCTATTGGACTGATCGTCGACGACGCCATCGTGGTGCTGGAAAACATCAACCGCCGCATGCACGACGAGGGCGAAACACCTTTGGTAGCGGCGTTTCGTGGCACCCGCCAGATTGCTTTTGCGGTCATTGCCACCACACTGGTATTGATCGCCGTGTTTGTGCCGCTCAGCATGCTGCAAGGTGATATTGGACGCTTGTTTTCCGAGTTTGCGCTGACCATGGCTGCCGCGGTCGCGATCTCTACCCTGTTAGCGCTCACGCTGACACCGATGATGGCGTCTAAAATCCTCTCGCCGCGTATGCACGACAGTCGCCTTTCCAAAGCGGTACAGAGCATCACGCGCAGCGCACAGTGCCGTTACCGCTCGCTGCTCGAAGTACTGCTGGCGCGGCGAATCTGGGTGGCTGCTGTCTTCGTATTGCTGATTGCGATGACTGCCTGGTTAAGCCAACTACTCCCTAACGAATACACCCCTCAAGAAGACCGCGGCAACTTCATCGTACTGGTCAACGGGCCCGAAGGGGCCACCTTCGACTACATGATGGATTATATGGATGAGGTGGAAGCCCGTTTGACGCCGATGGTCGAAAGCGGCGAACTGGAGCGGGTGGTGGTGCGCGCACCGCGTGGCTACGGCAATATTGAAAACTTCAACAGCGGTTTCATCATCGTCAACATGGCCGAATGGGGCAGTCGGCGTAGCGCTTGGGCGATCATGGATGACGTTCGCAATGCCCTTGACACCCTGCCCGGCGTTCAGGCATTTCCCGTCATGCGCCAAGGTTTTGGCCAACGCACGGAAAAGCCCGTGCAGTTTGTACTCGGCGGGGGCACCTACGAAGAACTGGCCGAGTGGCGCGATCAGCTAATTGACTATATACGCGATGACAATCCACGCATTCGCGCCATCGAAAGCAACTACAACGAGACGCAGCCCCAGCTCAACGTGGAGATCGACGAACAGCGCGCCGCTGCTTTGGGGGTCACAGTGAGCGAGATTGGCCGCACGCTGGAAGTGTTACTCGGTGGCCGCAACGTGACCCGCTATGTGGATAATGGCGAAGAGTACGATGTTATCGTCGAAGGCGACCGCGCCAGCCAAAACAGTCCGCGCTCCCTGGATAATATTCAAGTGCGCTCGTTGCGCAGCAATGAACTCATCCCCCTGGCAAGCCTGGTAACGTTAAGCGACGCCGCTGGTGCCAGTACGCTTAACCGCTTTGACCGCGTGCGCTCAATCACCATCGAGGCCAACTTAGCAGATGGTTACCCACTAGGTGAAGCACTCACCTATCTTGAGCAAAGTGCGGATACAATCTTGCCAGAAGAAGCGCAAACCAATGTCGCCGGGGCATCTCGAGACTTCCAGAATGCCAGCGGTGCCACCACGTTCCTGCTGGTCCTTGGTGCGCTGGTGGTCTTTCTGGTGCTGGCGGCGCAGTTTGAAAGTTTCATCCATCCCTTCGTCATCATGCTCACCGTGCCGCTTGCCATGAGCGGCGCATTACTGGCGCTATGGTTAACCGGCCAGTCGCTGAATATTTATAGCCAAGTGGGATTGGTGTTGTTAATTGGTCTTGCGGCGAAGAACGGTATTTTGATTGTCGAATTCGCCAACCAACTCCGCGATGAAGGCAAGGCATTTCGTGACGCTCTCATCGAGGCCTCGGTTACTCGCCTGCGGCCTATTTTAATGACGGCAATTACCACCATGGCGGGGGCCATCCCGTTGATTGTATCGGGCGGCCCGGGTGCCGAGTCTCGCTATGTGATTGGTATTGTCATCATGGCCGGGGTAGGTGCTGCCACGTTGTTTACGCTATTTGTCGTCCCCGTCGCCTACGATTTGCTAGCACAACAAAGCGGTTCACCAGGCGCCGTTAAGCGCCGGCTAGAAAACGAAATGGCTAATGCCCCGCCGCAACGTTAGCGGGAAGCCCACCATCCCATTACGGACCTATATGCTTGACCAACAAAAGGGCGCACCGGTTAGGCGCGCCCTTCTAGATGATGCTTAACTGACATTTAAGCAGCATTTAATAAACGATTAACAGTCGCCCAACCGCTCGCCGTCAATCGCGGTTTGCATATTAAGCTCGCCCATTGGCGATTGCGTTTGGATATCGACGGTGCCTTCAATGCGCTCACCCATAAACTGCATATCGCCGTCGATGTTGGCTTCGCCGCCATCGGCCCGACACACCATACTATAGGAAATGCCATCCTCACTGGTGTCTTGATCCAGCAGTTCACAACCTTCTTCTTCTTCAATAAAGCCAAGATCCGCATCTTCCAGGTCGTCTTGGGTAATGCACTGTTGCTCGGTTTCAGTTTGATCCGGAATCGGCATGTCGCCGCTAACCGTCGTGGTGCTGACGAATTCCCATTCGCCTGGCGCTATGTTGGGTGTTTCCGCCCACGCGGCTACCGGCAAGGCCAATAAGGCCGCTACGGCCACCTGTCGTAACATCATCGCTGCTCTCCATTGCGTTATAAACGGCGTTTAGCCTACCTGATTCCACATGGCAATGCCTCTCGATAATACGGCTGCTACACTAAAGTGCCACTGCCAGAAGGATCGCACCATGCAAGAAGATACCTTAGTAGAGTATGACGCTTACTGCCCCTACTGCGATACCTTATTAACACTATTGATTGATGCTTCCCAGGGCAGTCATGTTACCTGGGAGGATTGCCACCAATGCTGTGCGCCCATCCAACTGGCCATCGAGGTATCGCTGATTACCGGCGAGTTGGAAAGTGTTCGCGTGGGCAGCGACGACGATATCCTTTAATGGGCGGACGCTTTCAGCGCAAGCTGACGCTTGGCTTCATTTCGCCGCATCAGGTACCACGCCAAAAGCGTTGCCAGCGATACCGCTAAAATAATCAGCGTCGCCAGCGCATTAATCTTGGGTGAGACGCCCATACGTACCGACGAAAACACCACCATCGGCAGCGTATTGGCGCCTGGTCCAGACACAAAACTGGCAATCACCAAGTCATCCAATGAGAGCGTAAACGCCAGTAGCCAGCCCGCCACAAGGGCCGGGGAAATAATCGGCAGCGTCACGCAGAAAAACGTTCTCATCGGCGGCGAGCCGAGGTCCATGGCGGCTTCCTCGATAGACAGGTCAATCTCACGCAGACGGGCCGCCACCACCACAGCCACGTAAGCACTACAAAACGTGGTATGCGCGATCCAAATCGTCGCCATTCCCCGATCTGCGGGCCACCCAGTGATTTGGGCCATTTGCACAAACAGCAGTAGAAGCGATAGGCCGGTAATGACTTCGGGCATCACCAAGGGCGCCGTCACCATGCTGGAAAGCGCCGTTTTGCCGCGAAATCGACCGTAGCGGGTCATCACAAACGCGGCGATGGTGCCCAGGCATACCGCCATGCTGGCGGAGAAAAACGCAATGCGCAGGCTCATCCATATCGCCGAAAGGATTTGTTCATCGCGAAACAACTCGCCGTACCACTGGGTTGAAAACCCTGACCAAACCGTCACCAGCTTCGAGGCATTGAACGAGTAAACCACCAACACCAGCATCGGCAGGTACAAAAACAGCAATCCGACCACCAGCATAACGCTGGTAAAGCGCAGTCGTGGCTTGGCTATGCTCATTTTTCCAACTCCCGGGACTGATAACGGTGAAACCATACGATGGGAATCAACAGCAAAAGCAACATGACCATGGCCAGTGCCGAAGCCACAGGCCAATCTCGATTATTGAAGAACTCTTCCCACAGCACCTTGCCAATCATCAAGGTATCCGGCCCACCCAGCAGCTCGGGGATCACGAATTCGCCAACGGCAGGAATGAAAACCAGCATCGAGCCTGCAATAATGCCGCCCATCGACAGCGGTAACGTCACCTTGATGAAGGTATTCAGCTTACGAGATCCCAGATCCGACGCCGCTTCAAGCAGCGCGCTGTCCAGCCGGGTCAGATGGGCGTAGAGAGGCAGTACCATAAACGGCAGGTAGGCATAGACAATCCCGATAATCACCGCAAACTGGGTATTCATCATACGCAAGGGGGAATCAATCAGACCCACGCCCATCAGCAGGTTGTTCAGCAAGCCGCTGTTGCCGAGAATCCCCATCCAGGCATAGATACGGATCAAAAACGACGTCCAGGACGGTAACATCACCAACAGCAATAAAATCATCTGCCAGCGCGCGCTGGTACGCGCCATTGCATACGCCATTGGGTAGCCAATCAACAGACACACCAGCGTTGCGATGAAGGCAGTTTTCAACGACCCCCAGTACGCCGCCACATACAGCGAGTCCGAGGCCAAGAACAGGTAATTGCCCAGGTTGAGGGCAATATGCAGCGTTTGATCAACGTACTCAACCAGCGCCCCATAAGGCGGCACCGCAACGGTCGCCTCCGAGAGGCTGATTTTTAGTACCAATGCAAAGGGCAGCAAGAAGAATAACGTCAGCCATGCCAAGGGCAGCGCGATGACAGCGCGCCGCCCTAGCTGCCAGCGTTTTAGCATGGCGGAAAAGCGAGCAGGCATCATTTAAGGCGATCTCCTGATGGCCCGCCGCAGCGGGCGTTTCCACAGCATCCAAAGGAGCCCACGGTTAGCGATTCAGCACAATAGCGCTATGATCTTCCCAATGTACATACACACGGTCTTCCCAGGTCGGTCGATCGCCGCGCCGCTCGGTATTGGCCATGCTGACCTTGATGAGCTGGCCACTGGGGGTGCGCACGTAATAAAGCGAAAACCCTCCCAGGTAGGCAATATCTTCCACCCTACCCTCGCTCCAGTTATGCGCCGCGTCGGGCTTCTCGCGGGTCAGCCAGATTTTCTCGGGGCGCAGCGCCGCCCACACTCGGCGGTCCATGGCCTGGGTGGTAATCCCATGATCGATATAAATCGGCCGTTCAAGCGCCGGTGAAACAATCTTGCAATGGTCGGCCGCATCCTCAACAATCTCGCCCTCAAAGAGGTTCACTGTGCCTACAAACTCGGCCACCATACGGCTGACCGGGCTTTCGTAGATATCAATAGGCGAGCCCACCTGCTCGATCCAGCCGTCGGCCATTATCGCCACGCGGTCGGCCATGGTCATGGCCTCTTCCTGATCGTGGGTGACCATGATGCACGTCACCCCGACCTGCTCGATAATCTCAACGACTTCCAGTTGCATCTCGGTGCGCAGCTTTTTGTCTAGCGCCCCCATCGGTTCGTCAAGCAGCAGTAGCTTGGGCCGTTTGGCCAACGAACGGGCCAGTGCGACACGCTGGCGCTGACCGCCGGAAAGTTGGTGAGGCTTACGCTTGGCAAAGCGCTCCATGTGTACCAGCTTAAGCATGTGCGCGACCCGCGCTTCAATATCGGCTTTAGGTAACTTGTCTTGTTTGAGACCAAACGCAATGTTCTGAGCCACGCTCAAATGCGGGAACAGCGCATAAGACTGAAACATCATATTGATGGGTCGCTTATGCGGCGGCATGGCGGTGATATCGTCACCGCCCAGCAAAATACGCCCCTCGGTTGGCGTTTCAAAACCCGCCAGCATACGCAACAGCGTCGACTTGCCGGAACCTGAACCACCCAGCAGGGCAAAGATCTCACCGCGTTTTACCTGCAGACTGACATCATCTACCGCCAAGGCATCATCAAAGCGTTTACTTAACCGCTTTACCTCCAACACGATATCATCCGCGAACCGAGGCGCTTTGCCCATGGCACGCAGCGTAGCGGCATTGGTAGGAGACGTGGATGACGCGTCGTTCGATAGGGGCGTAGTCACCATTCGCCACTCCCATCAAAAGGCCCGCAGAAAACGGGCAATCAAAAAACGAACAGCGAGCCCAGGCCAATCATATGAAGCTGCCTGGGCTCGCCGTCGGATGAACGTATCTTAACGGCCGGATTTTACGCGGTTCCAGATACGAGTGCGAGCGCGCTGGATGTCCTGGGGCTTTTCAACCTGAACGTAGAGGTTATCCATCACGTCAGTATCGGGGTAGATGGCGGAATCGTTGAGAATCTCGTCAGACAGATACTCATCCGCGGCGGCGTTAGGGTTGGCATACCGCACGTACTCGGTTATTTCAGCGGCGATTTGCGGGTCAAGTATAAAGTTGATAAAGGCATGGGCGCTATCGGGATTGGGTGCATCAGCGGGAATCGCCATCATGTCAAACCACAGTGCAGCGCCTTCTTTAGGGATACTATAAGCAACCTCAAAGTCACGCCCGGCTTCTTCAGCCCGGTCAGCCGCCTGGAAAATATCCCCAGAGTAACCGGCTGCGACGCAGATGTCGCCGTTGGCCAGGTCCGACACATAGCGAGACGAATGGAAATAGGTCATGTCATCGCGAACCTCGCCGAGCAACTCGCCTGCCGCTTCAAGGTCCTCGATGCTTTCATTGGTCGGGTCCAGTCCCAGATACACCATTGCGGGCGATAGCATTTCATCGCCGGAATCCAGCATCGACAAGCCACATCCGGCTTCGCTGAGCTGACTGGTAATTTCCGGGTCAAATAACAATGCCCAACTGTCGACGGGCGCGTCTTCACCTAGAATCTCTTCGACGCGATCGACGTTGTAGCCAATGCCGTTGGTTCCCCACATATAAGGCACCGAGTACTCACTGCCTGGATCAACCTGTTCCAGATTCTCCATCAGCGTGGGATTCAAGTGCTTTAAATTGGGAATTTTATCGTGGTCCAGCGGCTGATACACCTCGGCTTTCATTTGCCGCGTCAGGTAGTAGGTGGACGGCACAACCACATCATATCCAGATCGGCCTGAAAGCAACGCTGCATCGAGCACTTCGTTGCTATCAAACACGTCGTAAGTGACGTCTATGCCGGTGCGTTCCGTGAATTTTTCCAATGTATCGGGCGCAATATAGTCAGACCAGTTATACACGCGCACTTCATCATCGGCATGAACCGTGGTTGCCGCTGCGACAAGTGAAATGGCCGCAACGGCCCCGGAAAGTTTGTGAATGTTCCCCATTTACCTACTCCTTAGTGAGACTAACGATAACCACAGACAAGTCAGCCGATATGCTTGTCCACTCGCCATCCCGCGGCTGACCGTGCGGATTTTGCGGCGCGGGCCCCGCTATCGCAAGCCAATGCGCAAAAATTATTGCGCTTGTGCCCAGCCACCTCAACCTGAAGCGTAGCGCAAGCGCTCACATTGGCTAATAACGGGTGTTATGATAGGTCGCCGCTATCGCTGCGATGGTTTTTTACAATTTTAACCATCAGGCGTTAGCCCTTAGTCTAATCAGCAAATTATTTCACTGTTATTAGTCAGCAATGGAGATGATCTGAATGTCTTTAATCAACACAGCAGTCCAACCGTTCAATGCAACCGCTTACCTGAACGGCGAATTTGTTGACGTTTCCGATGCCGATTTGCAAGGCAAGTGGAGCATCTTCTTCTTCTACCCAGCCGATTTCACGTTCGTTTGCCCTACAGAGCTTGGCGATTTGGCAGACAACTACGAAGAATTTAAAAAGCTTGGCGTCGAAATCTACAGCGTTTCCACCGACACGCACTTTACCCACAAGGCATGGCACGACAGCTCCGAAACAATCGGCAAGCTGCAGTTTCCCATGATTGCCGATCCCACGCTGCGGATTTCTCGCAACTTTGAAGTACTCATCGAAGACGCAGGCCTGGCCGAGCGCGGCACCTTCGTTATCGATCCTGATGGCAAGATCCAAATTGTTGAAATCAATGCAGGCAACATCGGACGCAATGCTGAAGAGTTGCTGCGCAAGGTAAAAGCCGCCCAATACGTGCGTGCTAACCCCAACGAAGTCTGCCCTGCCAAGTGGAAAGAAGGCGAAGAAACCCTAGCACCGTCGCTGGATCTGGTCGGCAAAATCTAAACGCTTCATGGCGCCGCAATGCGCTCGTTGACGTTTCGCCAGGCACCCGGGTATCGCCCGGGTGTTGCTTTCTATGCACTGTTTTTCCTGTGCCTCAGCACGCTATACCCAGAGTGCGCTGAGCCGCCTTAAAACATTTAAGCCCAGGAATCGGCTGGCCCACCCAGTTGCCGTTACTCACCTTTGCTAGCTACGAGGTCGTCTCGATCATGCTCGACGCCAATCTAAAAGATCAGTTAAAAGCGTATTTGGAAAAAGTCACGCAGCCATTAGAGATCGTCGCCTCGCTGGATGACGGTGACAAATCGCAGGAGTTGCTCAGTCTGTTGCAAGACATTAGCGGCTTGAGCGATAAGCTTAGCCTGTCGACAGAAGGCCAAGACTCTCGCACGCCTTCCTTCGCCATTAACCGGTCTGGCGAAGACACCGGCGTCGTGTTTGCGGGCATCCCCATGGGCCACGAGTTTACCTCGCTGGTGCTGGCCTTGCTTCAGGTAGGCGGACACCCGCCCAAAACCAGTGACGAGGTACTCGACCAGATCCGCGCGCTCGATCGCGAGCTGGTCTTTGAGACCTACTACTCACTGTCTTGCCAGAACTGCCCCGATGTCGTCCAGTCGCTCAATCTGATGGCGGTTGTCAATCCCCATATTCGCCACATTGCCATTGATGGCGCGCTGTTCCAGGACGAGGTCGAAGCCCGCGAAATAATGTCGGTGCCGAGCATTTACCTCAACGGCAAACCGTTTGATCAAGGCCGCATGACCCTTGAGCAAATCATCGCCAAGGTGGATACCGGTGCCGCTGAGCGCGAAGCCAAAAAGCTTAACGCAAAAGCCGCCTTTGACACCCTAGTGATTGGTGGAGGTCCAGCGGGGGCAGCAGCCGCTATTTATTCCGCGCGCAAGGGCATTAACACTGGCGTTGCGGCAGAGCGCTTCGGTGGCCAGGTAGCCGATACCATGGGCATTGAAAACTTCATTTCCGTATCTCATACCGAAGGACCCAAGCTAGTAAGCGCGCTTGAAGAGCACGTGAAAGATTACGAAGTCGACGTGATGAACCTGCAACGCGCCAGCTCGCTAAAAGCCGCCGAAAGCGAAGGTGGCTTACACGAAGTCACGCTGGAATCTGGCGCCACGCTTAAAAGCAAAACCTTGGTATTAGCCACTGGCGCACGCTGGCGGGAAATGAACGTGCCCGGCGAGCAAACGTACCGCAATAAAGGGGTCGCCTACTGCCCGCACTGCGACGGGCCGCTGTTCAAGGGCAAGCATGTTGCGGTGATTGGCGGTGGTAACTCAGGGGTTGAGGCCGCGATTGACCTTGCCGGCATTGTCGGCCACGTCACGCTGATCGAGTTTATGGGGGAGATGCGCGCCGACGCCGTGCTGCAGAAAAAACTCAAAAGCCTATCCAACGTGGATATCATCCTCAACGCCGAGACCACAGAAGTCACCGGCGACGGTAGCCGCGTGAATGGTTTGACCTATAAAGACCGTACCAACGATGAGATTAAACACGTCGTGCTGGAAGGCATCTTTGTGCAAATCGGCCTGGTGCCCAACACCGAATGGCTTAAAGGCTCGCCCATTGAGATGAGCCCACGCGGCGAAATCATCGTTGATGCCCACGGCATGACGTCGGTGCCGGGTATTTTCGCTGCTGGCGATGTCACCACTGTGCCTTACAAGCAGATTGTGATTGCCATGGGCGAAGGTGCCAAAGCCTCACTGGGCGCCTTTGATTACCTTATACGCCACTAACTCCATGGTTTTTTGAGCACGCTAATGGATAGGTTCCTTTGACGTCATTAACTACGTCGCGCCCGCTACCTAGCGGGCGTTTTTTTGTGTGGAATCATCCATTCGTTGTCGTGCCACGGTGCCATTAACGCTTGCACCTGAATGACACTCAAAGCGATTAGTTGACATCGTCCCCCGAACGGTAGCACTGGGCATCAATGTCAATCTATCACTTGCATGGATATCACCGTCTAGGTGGCCACCTATACAGATATGCCCGCCCTCCAGATCAGCACAAACAATGCTGCTGGGGCTCAGTTGAATCAGTTGATTTTTAGCAATAACGGCGCCCACAACGCGCCCCTTGATCGACACGCTCTCATGGGCAATGACTTTTCCGGCTATTTGCGTTGCGACGCCCAGGTGACTTCCTTCTCTGCGATCTTCAAACGACTTAGCGCCGTCATATTGCGAAGGCTCGCCACGCGACTCGGATACATTGAGCGATTCGGCCAGCGGCAATATATCGCCAGCCCCAGACAACGCAACGGCATCGGTCAAGGTGTTCAGGCCTGAGGTGTTATGGCGGGTCCCTGTCCGTTTTTTTAACTTTTTACGCTTACCATCCAGAATGATCATCGTCATTACTGCAACACCCAGCAAAATCAGCCATGTTTCAATACCCATGAGATGCGACGCCCCCGCCTTTAATTAAGCATAAAGGTTATAGACCCGAAGCTGATAGGTTAACGGCGAGAATACAAGGCGAGTTGCGCGGTATCTTTACGCTTCGATTTGCAGATGAGCAGCGTAGATTAAAAAACTCACCTATATGGCTGCCATCATTTTGGCATTTACGCGTTGGCACACGGCCCCACCCGACAGGAACATCGCATGTTCAGTAAAGCTAAATCCACTGCCGCGCATCAAAGCGCGACCGCCACTGAAGAAAAAATACCGTATCCCGAGCAAAAAAGCCTGCCCACAGCGTCACGGCAAAGCACGTCGGTGATTGGTAGCAATACCCAGGTCCATGGTGACATTAATAGCGACGAAGACATTACCATCGAAGGGCAGATCACCGGCGTCGTGACCTGCAAACAACACACCGTGACACTTGGCAGCAACGGCAGCCTAAATGGCGATGCCTATGCGCATACCCTGCGCATTTCGGGTAGCGTAGAAGGCAACTTGGTTGCCCTGCATAAAGTAACGGTTCATGACGGGGCGAATGTGACGGGCACCATTACGACACCATGTCTCGTTCTGGAAGACGGCAGCGTTTTCCATGGCAGCATTGATATGAACCCCGATAACGACGTTTTCGCCAGCGTTTTTACATCGCAGCAGCTAAAGGGCGGGAGCGGGAAGGCTAAAAGCGACCACAACCGCGCTGATACGCAAAGTACCAGTCTCCCGGTTAACGACGGCTATGGAAGCGAAAAAACCGACTCACTTTAGGGCGCGCACACAGGGCAAGCAGGGTCTCTCGGCAGATTAAAATGCCGCCAGTGTCCGCTTAGCGCGTCGAAGTGTGATAGCCCCTGATGCGCCTTGCCTGCCCCGCTCAGCAGCTTGAACGCCTCCACCGCTTGAAAACAGCCGATAATGCCGACCAACGGTGCCATGACGCCACTTTCCGCGCAGCTTAGCGCCTCATCACCTTGTCCATCAGGGGGATACAAACAGGCGTAACAGGGCGCATCGGGCACGCGAGGATCAAACACCGCCAACTGACCAGAAAAACGGATGGCTGCACCGGATACCAACGGCACCTTGGCTTTTTGCGTGGCGACATTAATCGCGTAGCGGCTAGAGAAACGGTCTGTACAGTCGAGCACCACATCGGCGGTGGCCGCCAAACGCTCAAGTTGCTTCCCGTCAGCGTGGTCAGCCACAACACTCACACGGCACTGGGGATTGAGCGCCTGCATGCTGGCCTTCGCCGAAGCGGCTTTGTTTTGACCTAGGCTCGTCTGTTGGTGGGCAATTTGACGCTGCAAGTTGGACAGCTCAACACTGTCTGCATCTACCAGCGTAATATGCCCAACCCCCGCCGCCGCTAAATACAGTGCCGCAGGTGACCCCAAGCCACCGGCCCCGATAATCAGCGCATGGCTATCGATCAGCCGCTGCTGACCGCCGATATCTACTTCCGGTAACATAATTTGACGGCTGTAACGAAGCAGCGTGGGGTCGTCCATCATGGGCTACTTTTCCTCGAATTCCTCAAACTTGGGCACATGCAGGCTAAAGCTCTCTTTAACCTCCTCCATGACCACGTAGCTTTTCGACTCTTTGACACCGGGCAAGGTCAAGACGACATCGCCGAGCAGCTGACGATACGCCGACATTTCCGGGATACGACACTTTAGAATGTAATCAAACTGCCCCGACACCAAGTGACATTCCTGAATTTGCGGCAGCTTTTCCACCGCGCGCCTGAATTCATCGAAAACGGCAGGCGACTGGGTTTCCAGGCTAATCTCGACAAACACCAGTAAGTTGGCTTTGAGCGCCTGAGGGTCGAGTATCGCCTGATAGCCGCGAATAATCCCTGCTTTTTCCAAGCGTTTAACCCGCTCTAGGCAAGGCGTAGTGGAAAGGCCCACCTCGGTGGCTAAATCCACGTATGAAATTCGCGCGTTTTCCTGCAGGCAGCGCAGAATTTTTAAATCGATACGGTCCAGCGTTTTATTTTTTGCTTTCATGGCAGGATCCATTGCTGATGAATCAGGCGGTTGAAGATAAACAGCCAAGGTGTCTGTCGGGTTTGGCCGGTCGTTACGAGAAACTCGCAGTAAATCAAAGTTAAATCTGAAAGACGCCTAGCGTAACGCGTTCGTTGCCTCCCAGGTCACAAACACTTTCAACGTTGTGGTAGCCCGCCGCATGCATCGCCTCGCGTAGTGCGGCGGCCTGGTCATAACCGTGCTCAAGCATTAACCAACCCGAAGCGGATAAGTAAGCCTTCGCCGTTACGATAAGGTGTAGCAAATCGGCCATGCCGTCGGCCTTGGCGACGAGAGCAGATGCCGGCTCAAAACGCACGTCACCCTGCTTCAAATGAGGATCGTCAGCCGCGATATAGGGCGGGTTGCCGACAATAATATCGAAGGTGGCGGCTTTATGGGGCGAAGCAAAGGCACTAAACCAATTGCTTTGCTGAAAGCTGGCATTGCCAAGCCCCAGCTGTTCGGCATTCGTTTGTGCTAACGCCACCGCGGCGGGGAGCAGGTCCACGCCCATAATCTGCCAACCGGGCCGTTCGCTGGCAAACGCCAGGGCAATTGCCCCTGTTCCGGTGCCGATATCCAGCAAACGACCGCTGGATGAGTCTGCTCGGCTTAACGCCAATTCAACCAGTGTTTCGGTATCGGGTCTGGGAATCAGCGTATCCCGCGACGTAGCGAGGTTTAGGCCCCAAAATTCGCGCTGCCCGGTCAAATAAGCGACGGGCACCCCCTGGGCTCGGGCTGCAACGAGGGCATCAAACCGCGCGTGCTGCCAGGTTGAGCAGCTTTTGTCTCCCCAGGTATACAGCCAGGTGCGATCGCGCTTCACGACATGGCCCAACAGTACCTCGGCATCCAGCCGCGCGCTGGTCGAGCCTGCATTAGCTAGCCGTTCAGCGGCTTTTCTTAGCAAGGCATCCAGTGTCATCAGGCATTCTGCAGGGCGGATAATTGTTCCGCCTGATACTCATGCACCAGCGGGTCAATGACGTCATCGAGCTGCTCACCGCTGACCACTTCGGTTAACTTATACAACGTGAGGTTGATGCGGTGATCGGTAATTCGCCCTTGAGGAAAATTATACGTGCGAATACGCTCACTGCGATCACCCGAACCCACCAACGAACGGCGAGCATCGGCCTGGCTCTGGCGCTGGGCATCTTGTGCGCTTTGTTTCAATTTCGCCGCCAGCAACGACATCGCCTTGGCGCGGTTCTTGTGCTGGCTGCGCTCTTCCTGACATTCGACGACTACGCCCGACGGCAAGTGGGTAATGCGAATTGCCGAGTCGGTGGTATTGACGTGCTGACCGCCCGCGCCGCTGGAGCGGAAGGTATCGACTCGCAAATCTGCAGAGTTGATATCCACATCGCCAACATCGTCAACTTCTGGCATCACAGCCACGGTACACGCCGAGGTGTGAATACGCCCCTGGGATTCGGTCGCGGGGACGCGTTGCACGCGGTGGGCGCCCGACTCGAACTTCAAGCGGGCATACACACCGTCGCCTTTGACCCGCGAAATAACTTCTTTATATCCACCCTGCTCGCCGTGACTGGCACTGACGACTTCCACACGCCAGCCACGCTTTTCGGCATAGCGGGAATACATGCGGAAAAGATCACCGGCAAACAACGAGGCTTCATCGCCGCCGGTACCCGCGCGGACTTCCAAGTAAACCCCGCGACCATCATCCGGGTCTTTGGGCACTAGCAGCCGTTTAAGCTCTGTATCCAGCGTGTCCAACTGCTCGCGACCGTCGTCAATCTCCATCTCAGCGAGCTCACGTATCTCCGGGTCGCTGTCCTGGCTGAGCTGCTGCGCTGCCTCGATATCGCTTTCAATGCGACGATAGCGCTGCCAGGCACCTACCAACTCATCAAGCTCTGAATATTCACGGGAGTAGTCACGAAAACGTTGCTGATCGTGAATCACCTCAGGGTCAGACAGCAGCATTGACAGCTCTTCAAACCGGTCGGCAAAACTATCTAAACGTTGGCGCAGAGTTTCTTTCATGCGGGCGTGTCATCCTTCTGGCGATTGGCCGTCGATGTCGATGGTTTCTCAAAGGCGGGCTTAGGCGGCATCAAGAGGCGCGGCGCCGCCTCCAATAACACGTGATCCTCTTGAGATGCGGCATCGCGCAGCGTTTGTGTCGGTTGATGCATCAGCCGATTGGCCAGCTGGTGGGCCAGGCGCTCGACGACCTTGGCCGGGTCTTCGCCGCGCGCCAATCGCTCCAAGGCCTGATCTCGTGCTGTATCACGCAGCGACTCCCCGTGACGGCGGTAGCCGCGAATAAGCTCGCCGCCATGACGAATGCGCCGCTCATGCTGCCAGCCGCTAACACCATGCTCAATCAGAGACTCAGCTTGGTCGGCTGCCACTTGGCGATGGCGGCGGTTTTCCTGAATGACTTCTTCAAGGTCATCAACTGTGTAGAGGAAAACATCGGCAAGCTCACCCACCTCAGGCTCGATATCGCGCGGCACGGCAATATCAACCATGAACACCGGGCGATGACGGCGTTTTTTCAGGGCACGCTCAACCATTCCCTTGCCCAAAATTGGCAGTGGTGCCGCCGTCGAGGAAATGACGATATCGGCCTCTTCCAACGCGGCCGGAATCTCCGGCAGAGTAATCGCGGTGCCGCCTAACGGCCCCGAAATTTTCTCGGCTCGCTCGCGGGTACGGTTAGCAACCGTCAGTTTGCGAACTCCCGCCTCATGGAGATGCCGGGCGACTAACTCGATGGTTTCTCCTGCCCCGATCAGCAGCGCCCGCGAGCGACCAAAGTCGTCGAAAATCCGGCTTGCCATACTGACCGCCGCATAAGCCACCGACACCGGGTTTTTACCGATACCGGTTTCCGTACGCACCTGTTTGGCAACCGCAAAGGTATGCTGGAATAACCGCTCAAGCTCACTACCCAGCCCCTGAGCTTCACGGGCCTGCTGATAGGCGTCTTTCAACTGACCAAGAATTTGCGGCTCACCCAGCACCATGGAATCCAGTCCCACGGCCACGCGCATCAGGTGGCGTACCGCTTCGTTGTCCAGGTAGTGGTAGGCGCAGCGGGTCAACTCATCCACTTTTAATTGATGAAAGCGGCCCAGCCAGTCAAGTACGATTTGCTCACCCGCCGCGTTAGTGACGCAATAAAGCTCTGTGCGGTTACAGGTCGATAGCACCGCCGCCTCGCTGATTTGCGGCAGCGCACGCAATTCCGCCAGCGCGTGGTCGAGCTGCGCCGGTGTGAAAGCAACTTGTTCCCGCACGGCTACGCTGGCGGTGCGATGATTAATTCCCAGGGCAAGGAGCGTCATGGGGTATGCGTCTTCGCTAGTATGTCGGTCTTCACGTCAGTTTGGGCTTGCTCGGGCAAGTCTAAGCAGCGATGGTGAGGGCTAAATGCCGCTCGATAAAGTGGGTTATCTTACCACAGCACACAATGATCTGGCGCACACCACTTTGCCGCAGGCGGGCAAGCCGCTATGCTGAGCACTCGGCCACCTGATTGAGACCCGCATGCCACCACGTTTGCTGCTATTCCCCCTGGCCGCCATCACGCTATTCGTGAGCGGCTGTCAGTTGTCGCCCAATGCCCACGATGAGCGGCTGCCGTTTACCGATGACCCCATGCGTAACGCCCCGCCCATTTCGCAGGGGCTGGACGCTGCCGGCTTAAGCACGCTGCTGCAGGCAGAGTTTGCTGGGCAGCGCGGCGACTTCAAGCGCGCAAGCCAAGGCTACCTTGAAGCTGCAGAACGCTTCGGCGCGGAGGAACTGGCTGAGCGAGCGACCTTTGCCGCTCGCTTTAGCGATGACGACAGCCTGATTGAGGAGGCAGCACAGGGCTGGAAAGCGCTCAACCCTCAGGCCGAAACCCCGAACCGGCTGTTGGCTGCTCTATCGCTGCAACAGGGCAATTGGCTAGAAAGCCTGGAGCGCCGTCTCGCCTTGACAGCGGCCAACCAGGATGGCGAGCTAACCGGCTTTGCTGAAACGGCGATTGCTGAACAGGGCCCGCTTGACAGCTTGCTGAACCGCCTCGTCGAGCACTTAAATCAAACGCCGCCCAGCGACCCAGTGCAGCAAGCCGATGCACTGCTGGCGGCTGCACTTTGGGAAGCGGCATTGGGGCGTACCGAGCAAGCCCGTGGCTACCTTGATCAAGCCTCTGGTTTGACTGAGCGGCCCACGCTGCTACTGGTAGAAGGTCAGCTGGCATTTGAAACCGACAATCCCGCCAGGGCGCGTCAGGCGGCCCAGCAAGGCCTGCAGGACAACCCAGACGATGTGCGCTTTTTACTGCTGCTGGCTCAAGCCGAGATCCGCCTTGATAATCTGGACGCCGCCCAACAGCAAACCGATGCGCTGCTCGACCGTCATTCAGGCAGCGATGCATTGCGGGTCGCCCTGGCGCAGCTTTACTTAGATGAGGGTTATGCCGCCCCCGCGCAGCGCCTACTCAAGCCACTGGTGGGTCAAGATAATACGCCTAACCTGGCCTATTATTTACTTGGGTTAATCGCCCAGTCCGAAGACGACACCGAGAACGCGCTGCTCTACTATCGTCAGGTAGATGGTGGCGAGGAGTTTTTACCGGCACGCGCTACAGCGGCGCAAATGCTCATCGATGACGACCGGCTAATCGACGCGCGCGCCTTCTTGCGCGTCGAGCGCATGCGTCATGAAGATTACTTTAGCGACTTAGTTAAACTGGAAGTACAGTTGCTCGACGAACTCGGCCGCACCGCTGACGCAGAAGCTCTGCTCGCCCGCGAACTAACGCGCACGCCCGATGACACTGAGCTGCTTTACCATCGAGCAATGCGTGCCTGGGAGATGGGTGACGTTGAGCAAATGGAACAGGATCTGCGCCACGTAATCAGCATCGAACCCGACAACGCCGTGGCACTCAATGCGCTAGGTTATACCCTAGCGGATCTGGATCTTCCTGACCGCCTGGAGGAAGCTCGCGAATTGATTGAGCGCGCCTACAAGCTAGATGCTGATAATCCAGCCGTTCTCGATAGCCTCGGCTGGGTGCACTACCGCCTCGGCGACCCTCAGGAAGCGCTCACTTGGCTGGAACGAGCTTATTCACGCATGCCCGATCAGGAAATTGCCGCTCACCTGGCTGAAGTACTGCATGCCCTTGGACGAAGTGACGAAGCGCGCCAGATTATCAATGACGTACAGCAGCGCACCGCAAACCACCCAACCATTGATGCATTAATACAGCGCTATCCCGAACTCGACCCGGCAGATTCCCTCTAACGCGAGCCGAATGCCATTCTTTAATGCGATCGCCGTTGACCAATTAACTGACAAGGAGTCCGACATGCACACCTCTTCAATTTTTATTCCGAGCCATCCTTTACGCCGCGCCTCAAGGCTGATGGCCTGTGCGGTGGCGGTATTACTCGCCGGGTGTGCCACCCAGGCACCGCAAGATGAAAGCGGTCGACAAGCCGGTGACTGGGAGGCCCAAGAGGCCGAGGTTGAAGCACTCGACACCTGGACCCTGGTAGGTAAGGCCGGGCTACGCACTCCTGACGAAAACACCAGTGCCAACCTCGACTGGAATCAGCATCCGCATTACTTTCGCATGCTGATTAGCGGTCCCTTTGGCGGTGGCCGTACCGTGTTGGAAGGCAGCGAGGGGCGCTTCTCGCTGTCTAACGGCGACGGCCAGTTTGAAGCAGAAACCCCAGAAGCACTGATGGAAGAACAACTCGGCTGGTCACTGCCGGTCCGCGCCATGCCCGACTGGACGCGCGGCCTGCCCGGGGATGACGACAACTACCAGTTGGAAACCGATGAGTTTGGCTTCCCAAGCCACCTGGAACAGGATGGTTGGGAAATTGACTATCGCGAATGGGAGCAATACAACGGGCTTTGGCTACCGCGCCGCCTGGTCATGAACTATGACGATATTCGCATCACCCTAATCGTCAATGAGTGGCGTCCCACGGATGACGAGGACGAATAAGCCAAGCCATTATGACGACCTTAACGCTGCCCGCGCCCGCCAAGCTGAATCGGCTGTTACACATTACCGGCCGTCGTGAAGACGGCTACCATCGGCTGCAAACGCTGTTTCAGATCGTTAACTTGTGCGACCAGTTGACACTTAGCGCGCGCGATGACGGCATCATCCAACTAATTAGCCGTGTGCCTGGCGTCGCCGATAGCGACAATCTGATCGTACGTGCCGCACGGCTGCTCCAGCAGGCCAGCGGCACCCGACAGGGCGCGACGCTGGCATTGGACAAAAAGCTACCCATGGGTGGCGGGCTTGGCGGCGGCAGCTCCGATGCGGCCACAACGCTACTGGGCCTCAATGTGCTCTGGCAGCTGGGTTTTTCGCTTGATGAGCTGGCCCAACTGGGGCTACAGCTAGGCGCTGATGTCCCCGTATTTGTGTATGGCCGTAGTGCCTGGGCGGAAGGCGTTGGAGAGCAGCTTACGCCGGTCATGCTCGACACCCCCTGGTTTGTGATTATTCACCCCGGCGTTAGCGTTTCAACGCCTGCTGTATTCAAGGACCCGCAATTGACACGCGACAGCCGCCCCATTACTATGGCGCGCGCACTGCAGGGGGGAGCGTCGGAGTGGCGCAACGACTGTGAAGCCGTGGTCAAACAGCGCTATCCAGCCATTGCGGAAACGCTAGACTGGCTATCACAGCATGCACCGAGCCGGTTAACCGGCACAGGGGCCTGCGTGTTTGCTGCATTTGAGAATGCGCAGACGGCATACGCAGTTGCCGAGGCGGCGGGCCATCACGGACCAGCCTGGGTAGCACGCGGACTCAACACCTCTCCTCTACATGATGCTTTGGGCTGCTGATTCGCCCGGTCATCGCATTAGGTTATTACTGGGGTATCGCCAAGTGGTAAGGCACCGGTTTTTGGTATCGGCATTCCCAGGTTCGAATCCTGGTACCCCAGCCAACCTAACGTTGACCTGCGTTTTCCTCCCTGATCCCCAACACTGCAAAGGTGGCTGCGCGTGTCAAAATTGATGGTTTTCGCCGGGAACGCTAATCCCGAACTCGCTCAAAAAATTGCCGAGAGCTTAGACAGCCGAATGGGTAATGCCACGGTGGGTCAATTCAGCGACGGTGAAATCGCGGTCGAGATCAATGAGAACGTGCGCGGTAAGGATGTCTTCATCCTGCAATCCACCTGTGCGCCGACCAACGATAACTTGATGGAACTGATCCTGATGGTCGACGCCCTGCGGCGCGCCTCAGCCACTCGCATCACGGCCGTGCTGCCCTACTTTGGCTATGCACGCCAGGACCGACGCGTGCGTTCGGCGCGGGTACCCATTTCCGCCAAGGTAGTGGCCGATATGATGGTTAAGGCTGGCGTAGACCGCGTCATGACCATGGACCTGCACGCCGATCAGATTCAAGGCTTTTTCGACGTGCCGGTTGATAACGTTTACGGGTCGCCTATTTTGCTCGACGACATTGAACGTCAGAACTACAGCGACCTGGTAGTGGTATCCCCCGACGTTGGCGGCGTAGTTCGCGCTCGCGCCATCGCCAAACAGCTTAACGCCGATTTGGCCATTATCGATAAGCGTCGCCCCCAGGCTAACCAAGCCCAGGTGATGCACATCATCGGTGAAATCGAAGGCCGCACCTGTGTGGTCGTCGACGATATGATCGACACCGCCGGCACGCTTTGCAAAGCCGGAGAAGCGCTAAAAGATCACGGTGCCAAGCGCGTTGTTGCTTACGCCACGCACCCGATATTATCCGGCCCTGCCGTCGATAATATTACCAACTCGGTACTTGATGAAGTGGTGGTGACCGACACCATCCCGCTCTCCGACACAGCGCGGCGCAGCGGCAAAATTCGTCAATTGAGTGTTGCTGGCTTGATCGCGGAAGCTATCCGCCGGGTCAGCAATGAAGAATCTGTCAGCGCGATGTTCCACTAATCGGCTGACACCATAGCCCGGCAACGGGCCCCTGGAAGCGTCGTCGTCTGGTCGCGGGCGGCGGCGTTTCCTTACTTAAACCAAGAGGCACATTTCATGTCTGATTTTAGTTTGATAGCCAGCGTTCGTAATGACCTGGGGAAAGGTGCGAGCCGCCGCCTGCGTCGTGCGAACCAACAGGTACCGGCCGTTGTTTACGGCGGTGAAAAAGACGCGCAGTCAATTGCCGTCGAAAAAACCGCTTTCTACAAAGCGATTGAAGACGAGTCATTCTTCTCCTCGGTCATCACGCTCGTGATTGAAGGCAAGGAAGAGCAGGTAGTGGTACGTGACCTTCAGCGTCACCCGTACAAGCCGCTGCTGACCCACGCCGACTTCCTGCGTGTTGATGCCACCCACGAAATCACCATGAATGTGCCGCTGCACGTCATCGGTGAAGACGTGTGTGTCGGCATCAAGGATCAGGACGGCGAACTGCACGTTCTTGCTAACGAAGTGGCGATTAGCTGCTTGCCGAAAGACCTTCCTGACTACCTGGAAGTTGACATCAGCAAAGCTGAGATCGGCACGACGCTGCACCTGTCTGACCTGACTCTGCCGGCAGGCGTCACCTCGGTGGATCTGTCTCATGGCGAAGAGCATGACAACGCGGTACTCAGCATCACCAAGATGAAAGTTCGTACTACCGACGAAGACGAAGACGGTGAAAGCGCAAGCGACAGTGAAGGCGAAGAAGACAACAGCGCCGAGTAAGCTGTCTGCGTGGGCCGTCCCCGCACGGCCCTCGTGATGTTACGATCAAGCGCTTCGGCGCTTGATTTTTTTTGTGGCCGCCACAAGGCGTCATCAAAAACGTTCTCCCAGAATTTTTGTTGGAGGTGGGAAATGAGCCAGGTAACGGCCATCATTGGACTCGGCAACCCCGGAGCTAACTATGAGGCAACGCGCCACAACGCCGGCTTTTGGCTCGTCGATGCGATTGCCCGCAGCACCCATGGTGAACTACGCCCGGAAAAGAAGTTCCTCGGCCATTATGCCAAGGTGCGCGTCGGTGACCATGAGCTGCACTTACTCAACCCCACCACCTTTATGAACCGCAGCGGTGCAGCCGTCGCTGCTCTGTGCCAGTTTTTCAAACTTACCCCTGACAATTTATTGGTGGCCCACGACGAACTCGACCTGCCGCCAGGCCAGGCACGTTATAAAACCGGTGGCGGCCATGGCGGCCACAATGGACTGCGCGATATCATCAGCGCACTGGGCAACCAAAAACAGTTTCACCGAGTACGTATCGGCATTGGCCACCCGGGGGATGCAAGCCAGGTCACCAATTATGTACTAGGTCGCGCTGGAAAGGCTGAGCAAACGGCTATTGAGCGCGCCATCGACGAGTGCCTAGCAACCTTGCCCTCGGTCCTGGCTGGCGACTGGGCCAAAGCCATGAACCAACTACACAGCCTAAAGCCATAACATTTCACCAGTGGTTGGCAGCGGGCTGATCTCGTAGAATGGCGATTAATTTTACGCCCTACCATCTCTTTTCAGGAACATTTTATGGGTTTTAACTGCGGCATCGTCGGGCTGCCCAACGTCGGCAAGTCCACACTGTTCAATGCGCTTACCAAATCAGGCATCGACGCAGAAAACTTTCCCTTCTGCACCATCGAACCCAACGTAGGGATCGTGCCTATGCCCGACCCGCGGCTTAATGCCCTTGCCGAGATCGTCAAACCGCAGAAAGTCCTGCCGACAACGATGGAGTTTGTCGATATCGCAGGCCTGGTGGCAGGCGCCTCAAAAGGCGAAGGGTTGGGCAACAAGTTTCTAGCCAATATCCGCGAAACCCAAGCCATCGCTCATGTGGTGCGCTGTTTCGACAATGACAATGTGATCCACGTGGCCAACCAGGTTGATCCACGCGCCGATATTGAGACGATTAATCTTGAGCTTGCACTCGCCGATTTAGACACCGTCGAAAAGGCCAGCCAGCGCCTTGTCCGCTCGGTGAAGGGCGGCGATAAAGAGGCGATTGCCACCAAGGAGATTCTTGACCGTATCCAGCCGCACGTGGCTGAAGGCTTACCGCTACGTAGCTTTGGCTTATGCGAAGACGAGCAACGTCAGGTAAAAAGCTTCGGTTTTTTGACCTTGAAGCCCACCATGTACATCGCCAACGTCAATGAAGACGGTTTCGAGAACAATCCTTATCTGGATGTCGTTCACGAAATCGCTGCCGAGGAAGGCGCTGTGGTGGTGCCGGTATGCAACCAGATCGAAGCCGAAATCGCCGAACTGGATGACGAAGAACGCGAGATGTTTTTAAGTGAGATGGGGATGGACGAACCCGGTTTGGACCGTGTGATTCGCGCCGGCTATGCGCTGCTCGGCCTGCAGACCTATTTCACGGCGGGCGTTAAGGAAGTGCGCGCCTGGACTGTTAAGCAAGGAGCCACCGCGCCTGAAGCCGCCGGTGCTATCCATACCGACTTCCAGAAAGGCTTTATTCGCGCGGAGGTCGTCGCCTTTGATGATTTTGTTTCCCTGGGCGGCGAGCAAGGCGCCAAAGATGCAGGCAAATGGCGCCTTGAAGGTAAGGAGTATATCGTCAAGGACGGTGACGTCGTGCATTTTCGTTTCAATGTGTAGCGGCTCTCGCCAACTAATGCTTGACGGACTCGGCAGCGCTGAGTAATATTCGCCCCCGTTGAATGGCTACGTAGCTCAGCTGGTTAGAGCACATCACTCATAATGATGGGGTCCCCTGTTCAAATCAGGGCGTAGCCACCAAGCGAACATTAAAAGCCCGCTGACACTGTCGGCGGGCTTTTTTGTTTGCCGGTAGCTAAAGGTTCTAGCTTAACGTCGAGCGGTTTAAAAACCCCACCAGCGCACGGGTTAGATACTCAACGTCTTGAGTCCCTGCGGTTTCCCGAATCGAGTGCATCGCCCACTGAGACAGACCCACATCCATAGTGGGCACGCCGACCTCGGTGGCGGTAACCGGCCCGATGGTGGTACCGCAGCCCATGTCTGATCGCGTCACAAACGACTGTACCGGCACGTCGGCATCGCGACAAACATCGCGGAACAGTGCGCCCGTCACGCTATTGGTCGCATAGCGCTGGCTGGCATTGACCTTGATCACCGGCCCGCCGTTAAGCGACGGCCCATGCAACTCGTCGTGCTTATCACGGAAGTTGGGATGCAGCCCGTGGGCGTTATCACAGGAGATCATCAGCGACGACTGAGTCAGCTGCACCAGCGATTCCTCAGTCGCCCCTCCCACCTGCGCATTGAGGCGCTTCAGCACATCGCCCAAGAAGGGACCTTGTGCACCGCAGGCAGTCGCACTGCCCACTTCTTCATGATCATTGGCGACCAGCAGCGCGCCTTGCTGCCCATCGCAGTCAAGCAACGCTTCCAGGCCCACAAAACATGACAGCAAATTGTCCAGCCGCGCGCTGGCAATCAGCTCCTGGTTGACGCCCACCAGGGAAGGTGGCTGCACATCGTAAAAGCCCAGCTCAAAATCGACGATATCCACGGCGCGTAAGCCATGCTCGGCTTCCAGCCATCGTGCCAACAGGTCCTGGAGCTTGTCTGTATCGCTCTGCAGCAGCACCGGCGCCATTTGGGTTTGGGGGTTGATGCTACGCCCTGCATTCACATCGCGGTCAAGGTGAATCGCAAGGCTCGGAATGATCGCTACCGGGTGATCAACGTTAAGGAGCATACTCTCAAGCTGTCCATCAGCATGGCGGATATGCACCCGCCCAGCTATGCCTAAGTCGCGGTCAAACCACGGGGCAAGCAACGCGCCGCCATACACCTGCACCCCCAACTGCAACCAACCGGCGGCATACTGGGTGGCATTAGGCTTTAAATGTAGGCCGGGGCTATCCGTATGCGCTCCTATCATGCGCAAATCCCGTAGCGCTCCCGAGGGAAGTTGAAAGGCAATCAGCGATGAATCGTTGCGCGTCACGTAGTAGCGCTGACCGGGCATCAACTGCCAATTGGCCGTCTCTTCCAGTCGCTGAAAACCAGCGTGCTCTAAACGCTCAGCCATCGCACCCGTGGCATGCCAAGGCGTAGGTGACTGGCGTAAAAACTCGCATAACCGCGCGACGCGATCAGCGTTGAATGTTTCGGACATAGAAATCCCCATTAGCGACATGATTGAGTCTCAGCGAAGCAGACGACCTGCTACAATGCTCCTTCGGCCTTCGCAACTCATAGGTCAGATGCGGGTCTAGGAAAGCATGAGTGTACACAAATCCGGGAGAGCTTGACTGATGAGCTTGTTTGCAACGCTTTCGCGCTCGGTCGCCCTAAC